>JACRLW010000006.1:31325-58405 GCA_016235155.1 Planctomycetota bacterium | reverse complement strand
GCGGTGCAGAAGATCCGCGTCCGCGTCGGTTGGCCGGCGATCGCCTCGGTGCGCAAGTTGATCCCCGGGTTGCGGATCACCGGCGGGTTGGCAGGGTTGCTGCCCGGAGGCGGGTTCGGATCCGCGGTGACGATCAGGACCGAGAGGTCGCGGACGTCGGTCGTCGGCAGGTCCTCGACGACGAGCTCGAGTTCGCCACCCGACACGGGGACCAGCGAGATGCCGAGACCGGACTGGTTCGGGACGAGCGTGAGCAGCGGTTGCTTGAGCAACCGGAACGCCGCCCGCGCGAGCACTTCGTCGGCCACGCCGCTCCGCCGCGCGACGAGCACGAGTTCCGCGTCGAGGTCGCGCGCACGCGGATCGCCGACGCGCGCCGCGAGGTTCGCCGTCCCGAGCGCGAAGGGGATCACCGTCTCCGTCGCCGACGTTTCGACCCTGCCGAGGAGTTGGACGTCCGAGGTCGTCGTCGCGCCGTCGGACCACTCGAGCCGCAACTCGGCGGCGGCGTCGACCGGCACACGCTTGCCGCGCAGCACCGCCGTACGGAGCACGACGTCGCCCGAGAGCAGGACGATCGGCCCGGAGGCCGGCGACACCGTCAACGTGACCTGAGCCGTGCCCCCGCTGTTCCGCCGCGACCCCGCGACGCCTGCCGTGATGATCCCCGCGCCGCAGGCGGTGAAGACCCCGACGAGGACGCACACGAGGGCGATCACGCGCACGGGACGATGATGCGGGTGCAGGTTCGTCACGAAAGGAAGAGCATCGCTGGCGCGGACGGAACCCGCCAGCCCGGTCAGCGGGGCTTCGACGAGCCCGCCGGCAACGCCGCGGTGAGCGCATCGATCGACTGCCGTCCGCGGAGAGAGCGTGCGATGCGACCGGTCGCGTCGATGACATAGGTGACCGGCGTCACATGGGCCCAGCCGGCGCCGTGGAACGCGTCGACGAACGCGGCGTCGGCGACGAGGATCGGGTGGCGGTAGGCGAGCGCGGCGAGCGTGCGTTCGGTCGTCGCCTGCGGGTAGCCCTCGACACGATCGAGGAGGACGCCGAGCAGTTGCACCTGCTGCGGGTCGACCCGCGATTCGAGCGCTTCGATCGCAGGACGTTCCGCGAGACAGACCTCGCAGTGGCTGCGGAAGAAGTGCAGGACGATCGCGCGCCCGCGGAGATCGGCGGTGCGCCACATGCGGCCGTCGAGGTCGGCGACCGCGAAGTCGACGACCTGCGTACCCTCGCTCCGCTCGATGCGGTGATCGACCCAGAGCCTCACGCCGAACAGCACGAGCTGATAGACACCCCACGCGAGACCGACGCCGACCAGGAGCTTCCCGATCGGCGGCACACGCGCCGCGGGCGTCGGAGCAAGCGCGCGGTCGTCCTGCGTCGCGGTCATCGCGGGCAGGGTATATCGTGCGCCGCCCGTGTCCGCGCCCCTCGCTCCCCTCCGCATCGGCGGCGTCCCCTACGGCCTCGGCGCGCCTCTGCTCGCGGACTTCGACGGCGATCCTGACGTCGCCCTCGTGCGCACCACCCCGTCGGAACTCGTGACGCGCCTGCGAAACGGCGAGCTCGACGCGGCCCTCGTGTCGTCGATCGAAGGTGCGCGGCGAGGGGGCTACGCGGCGCTCTTGGACGTGGGAATCGCCTGCGTCGGACCGGTGCGCAGCGTGCGCGCGTTCCGCCGCCGCGCGGTGGCGCGCGTGCGGAGCGTCGGGCTGACCAACGAGAGCGAGAGCTCCGCGGCGCTGCTGCGCATCCTGCTCGCCCGATCCGGCGACGCCTCTCCCGACTGCCGCTTCGAACGGGTGCCGTCGACGCGCGCGCCCGATGAACTGCCGCACGACATGGTCCTTTTGATCGGCGACGACGGGCTGCGCGCCGACGCCGGCGCACGCGAGGCGATCGACCTCGGGGACCGCTGGCTCCTGGCGACCGGCCTGCCGTTCGTGTTCGCGCTGTGGCTGATCGCGCCGGGCGCGGCCCTCGAGCGTGTCGCGAGGCGACTCGCGCGGGCGGCGGCGCACGCGCGCGCGATTCCGCGGCGCGCCGACGAGGCCCGTGTGCACTACGAACTCGGCGATGCCGAACGGCACGGCCTCGAGTTCTTCTGGTCCGAAGCAGGCGCGCTCGGACTGTGCGAGGGCGACATCCGGCCGCGCTTCGTCGCGGCAACGGCATGCGACGACGACGTGGCTCGTGCGCGCCCGGCGCGCTAAGGTCCGCGCGACCCCCGCGGGCGGCGGGGCGAACCTGAGCGATCGGGCATGAGCGAAACCACTGGGACGGGCGGCGACGGCGGCAAGCCGGAGCAAGGTGATCTCTTCGAGCAGGCGCCGCGCATCGAGGCGAGCGGCGACGACGGCAAGGGTGCGGCCGTCGAACCAAAGCACGCGCCGGCGGGGCCCGAGGAAGACGACGCCGACGAGGGAACTCCGTCCGACGGCAAGGAGCGCAGCGGCAGCGCCGCAGTGCGCATGGCGAAGGCGCAGCGGGAGATCTCGGTCTCCGAGTTCTTCACGAAGAACCGCCACCTTCTCGGCTTCGACTCGCCCCGCAAGGCGCTGCTCACCGCGGTGAAAGAAGCCGTCGACAACAGCCTCGACGCCTGCGAGGAAGCCCGGATCCGCCCGGAGCTGATCATCGACATCAAGAAGCTCGACGGCCGTGAGGATGCGTTCACGGTCGCCGTCGAGGACAACGGTCCGGGCATCGTGAAGGCCAACGTGCCGAACGTGTTCGGCAAGCTGCTCTACGGGAGCAAGTTCCACCGCCTGCGGCAGAGTCGCGGCCAGCAGGGCATCGGGATCTCCGCGGCGGGCATGTACGGCCAGCTCACCACGGGTCACCCGGTGCGCGTGAAGAGCAAGCCGGGGAAACGCGCGAAGGCCTGGGAGTTCACGATCCGCATCGACACGGCGAAGAACGCGCCGGTCGCCGTCGACAAGGAGATCGACTGGGAGGGCAAGGACCAGGGCACGCGCGTCGAGATCGACATGGAGGGCGAGTTCCGGCGCGGACAGAAGAGCGTCGGCGAGTTCCTCAAGCTCGTCGCCGTGGCGAATCCCCACGCGAAGCTCACCTTCCACGACCCCGAGGGCCTGACCGTGGTCTTCGACGCGGTGACGAAGGAACTGCCCAAGGAGACCGACGAGATCAAGCCGCACCCGCACGGCGTCGAACTCGGCATCCTGATGAAGATGCTGCAGGAGTCGCAGGAGAAGTGGGTGCACCTCTGCCTGCAGCGCGACTTCTCGCGCGTCGGTCCGAAGGTCGCGCACGAGATCTGCGAGAAAGCGAAGGTCTCCGAGAAGATGCACCCGAAGAAGGTCGCGCGCGAACAGGCCGCGGCCCTCAAGAAGGCGATCGACCTCACGAAGATCATGGCGCCGCCGACGTCGTGCATCGCGCCGATCGGCGAGCAGGGCATCCGCGACGGACTGAAGAAGGAGGTCGAGGCCGACTTCTACGTGGCGACGACGCGCTCGCCGGTCGTCTACCGCGGGCATCCCTTCCAGATCGAAGTCGGTCTTGCCTACGGCCGACCCGGCGACACGCTCGACGTGACCGAGGCGGGGAAGATCTACGCCGACGAGGAGAAGAAGAAGCGCCGCAAGGCGCTCGCCGAGGAGGAGCTTCTCGCGCAAGCCGACGAGCCCGCGCGCCTGATCCGATTCGCCAACCGCGTGCCGCTGCTGTTCCAACAGTCGGCGTGCGCGATCACCAAGGCCGTGATCGCGACCAACTGGCGCAGCTACGGGCTCACGCAGCCGCGCGGCGCGATCCCCATCGGACCGATGGTGATCTTCGTCCACATCGCGTCGGTCTGGGTTCCGTTCACCTCCGAGAGCAAGGAGGCGATCGCCGGCTACGACGAGATCGTCAAAGAACTGAAGCTCGGCCTGCAGGAATGCGGCCGCAAGCTCGGCACCTATGTCCGCAAGGGCAAGCGCCTCGCCAGCGAGTTCCAGAAGCGCAACTACATCACGACCTACATCCCGCACATCGGACAGGCGCTGCGCGACATCCTCGCGCTGAACGACAAGCAGGTGCAGGAGTGCGTGGTGAACCTGACCGACGTGCTCGAACGCAGCCGCAAGCTGTGAGGGCTCGCGCAACAACAAGTTCACATTTTGGGGCGAGTCAGCGGCGTTCCTGGCAAGGCGCGCGGACGCAGTCGAATCTGGGCATTCGATCGAGGGAGCGCAACGCAGCCGGGGACGTCGCGGGCCGGCCCAAAGTGCCAAGTTGTTGTTGCGCGGGCCCTAAGACGCCTCAGTGACGCAGCGGCACGAAGCGGACCGGCAGGACGTCGGTGCGCTCGACGCGACCGTCCTCGTCCTTGTCGAAGACGCTGAGCACCTGCACGCCGCCGACCGGGCCGAGCGGAGTGACGAGGCGACCGGGCGCCTGCAGTTGCGCGAGCCACGCCGGCGGCAGCAGAGCGGGGGAGGCGGTCGCGACGATGCGCGCGAACGGCGCCGCTTCGGGCCAACCCAACGAACCGTCGCCGATGCGCACCTCGACCCGGATGCCCAACTCGGCGAAGCGCGCCTTCGCGTCGCGCGCGAGGTCCTCGTCGAGCTCGATCGACCAGACTTCCGCGCCCAGCGCCGCGAGCACCGCCGCCTGGTAGCCGGAGCCGGTGCCGATCTCGAGCACGCGCGTGCCGATCTCGACGTCGCAGAGCTGCGAGGTGAGCGCGACGACGAAGGGCTGGGAGATCGTCTGCCCGTAGCCGATGTCGAGCGCGCGGTCGTCCCACGCGTAGGGTCGTTGGTCCGGCGGAACGAAGCGATCGCGCGGCACGGCGCGCATCGCGTCGAGCACCCGCGGATCGGGCCGGTCGATCCCGGTCCGAGGCGCGGTCTCGGCGAAGCCGCGGACGATCGCGGCAATCATCGAGTCAGGAGCTTTCACGGAGCTGGTGGGGCAACCCTCACCAGCGATTCGAATTCCTCGCGGTCGAGCCGCTCGCGCTCGAGCAGGGTGGCCGCGACGCGTTCGAGCGCTTCCCGATTCGAACCGAGAACCCGTGTCGCCCGCGCCAACGCCGCGTCGAGGAGCGCGCGGACCTCGGCGTCGATCGCGCGCGCCGTCTCCTCGCTGCAGTCTCGCTCCAGGCGAACACCTGGTCCCTTGAGGAAGGGACTGTCCACGTCCCGAGCACAGCGCATCAGACCCGCGGCATCACCCATCCCGAAGATGCAGACCATCTGACGCGCGATGCCCGTCGCTCGTTCGAGATCGTCGGCGGCGCCGGTGCTCGCATCGCCGAGCACGAGCTGCTCCGCCGCGCGCCCACCGAGCAACACGGCCATGCGGTCGTCGAGCTCGGCGCGCGTCATCAGGTACTGCTCTTCGACGGGGAGCTGCATCGTGTAGCCGAGCGCCGCGCGGCCGCGTGGGACGATGCTGATCTTGTGCACCGGGTCCGCGTGCTCGCTGTGGTACGCGACGAGCGCGTGCCCCGACTCGTGCACGGCGACGCGACGGCGCTCGTCGTCCTTGAGACGACGGGTCTGCCGCTCGGGACCGGCGACGATCTTCTCGATCGCTTCCTCGAGGTCGTGCTGGTTGATCGAGGTCCCCGCGCGCCGCGACGCGAGCAGCGCCGCTTCGTTGAGGGCATTGGCGAGGTCGGCGCCCGCGAATCCCGGCGTGCTGCGCGCGATCGCGGTCAGGTCGACGTCCGGCGCGAGCGGCTTGCCCTTGGCGTGCACAGCGAGGATCGCCTTGCGGCCTTCGAGGTCGGGCGCATCGAGGACGACCTGCCGGTCGAAGCGGCCGGGGCGCAGCAGGGCGCGATCGAGGACGTCGGGTCGGTTGGTCGCCGCGAGCAGGATCACGCCGCTGTTCGGTTCGAAGCCGTCGAGTTCGACCAGGAGCTGGTTGAGCGTCTGTTCGCGCTCGTCGTTCACCGCTCCGATCTGGACGCCGCGCGAGCGGCCGATCGCGTCGATCTCGTCGATGAACACGATGCACGGCGCGGTCTTCTTCGCCTGCTCGAACAGGTCGCGCACCCGCGCCGCGCCGACGCCGACGAACATCTCGACGAACTCGCTGCCGCTGATCGAGAAGAACGGCACCGCCGCTTCGCCCGCGACCGCGCGCGCGAGCAGGGTCTTGCCGGTGCCCGGCGGACCGAGGAGCAGCACGCCCTTCGGGATCTTGGCCCCGAGCTTCACGAAGCGTTCGGCGCTCTTCAGGAACTCGACGACCTCCTGCAGGTCGGCCTTCGCTTCTTCGCAGCCGGCGACGTCGGCGAACGTCACGCCGGTGTTCCGGTCGGCGACGAGTCGCGCCCGACTCCGTCCGAACCCGAACGGGGAACCCATCGGTCCGCCACCTGCGCCGCAGCGGCTGCGCGCGAGGAAGAGCAGCAGGAGCGGGAGGATCAGGAGCGGCAGGATCCACAGGAGCAACAGGCCGCCCAGCGGGTTCTCGACCACGCCGCGGAAGTCGACGTTCGCCTTCGCGAGCTCCTCGACGAGCGCCTTGTCGTCGACCCGCACCGCCTGGAACTCGAACTTCGCCGGCCGCGCGTCGTCGGGCGGGGCGACTTCGCGCTCGATGAGTCCGGAGATGCGCCCGGAGGAGATCGAAGCCGACTTCACCGCGCCCGCGGCGAGGTAGGCGCGGAACTCGGCGTAGGTGATCTCGGTGCCGCGCGTCCCCTGCCCGAGCATCATCCAGAGGAACCAGAGCACGACGGCGAACAGGACGAGTCGCAGCCACGGGTTCCGCGGGCGTTCCGTGCGCGGTCGTTCGCCGCGCTTCTCGCCGGGGTTGGTCGTGCCGTCGCTCCGCTCGTCGCTCGTTCGCCGATTCCGATCGTTCAAGGTCTGCCTCGGTGTGCACCCTACGGTACGTGCGCAGGTCACGCGCTCGCGAGTCCGAAGTTCTCCGGCGGCGCGTGCGCGACCCGGGGCCCGCGCGACGACAAGTTCACAGTTTGGGGCGAGTCAGCGGCGTTCCTGGCAAGGCGCGTGGACGCAGTTCAATCCGGGCATTCGATCGAGGGAGCGCAACGCGGTCAGGGACGTCGCGGGCCGGCCCAAAGTGGCAAGTTGTTGTCGCGCGGGCCCCTATACTCCGCCGCCCTCAGGGAGGTCCGCCGCGGATGCCGCGCGCGGAATGCTCCCGTCTCGTTCGCGGCGAGTCCTCGCCGCACGTGCCGGCAGCCGATGGCCCAGAAGCGCAAGCCCGAACCCGATCGCTCCAAGCCCACCGGACGAGCCAAGGCCGGTCGCCTCGGCAAGCTCGACGACCTCACGGTGACGAGCATCGACGAGACCGCGGAGAAGGTCTTCGACACCATCCAGAAGCGCGGCAAGCCCGAGCTCAGCTTCCCGCAGCGATCGCTCGCCAACGTGACCTACGACAAGCGCGTCGGGCACTTCAAGCTCGGACGCGGGCGCAAGGAGCGGACGCTCACCGTCAACACGGTCAAGTCCTTCGCGCAGACGCTCAAGCTGATGGCCCTGAGCAAGGAGATGGTGCTCGAGGACGACTTCGCCACCAAGCGAGAGGCGTACTACGTCAGCAAGAACTGGGGTGACGCGAAGTTCGCCGAGCAACCCGAATCCGACGCCTGCATGGACGACATCGAGGCCCTGTTCTCGCTGCGCGGACTGAGCCGCGAGAACCTGCGCTTCTACCCCGAGGAGCGCGGCGGCTCGGTCGGCGGCGAGTTGATCGTCATCGATCGCGACTCGGAGACCGAGAAGGACGTCCGCATCGACTGCACGGCGTTCGCGTCGGGCGCCTACGCGATCCCCTCGTCGGTCGAACACCTGCGCTTCGAGACCAAGGCCGACTTCATCCTCGCCATCGAGACCGGCGGCATGTGGCAGCGCCTCAACGCCCACAAGTTCTGGCGCAGCCACAACTGCATCCTCGTCGAGATGTCCGGCGTGCCGACGCGTGCGACCCGCCGTTTCATCCGCAAGCTCGCCGACGCGCGGGACATCCCCGTCTACGCCTTCGTCGACTGCGACCCCTACGGCATCAGCAACATCTACCGGACGCTGAAGGTCGGCTCGGGCAACGCCGCGCACCTCAACCAGTTCTTCTGCGTGCCGCAGGCGACCTACCTCGGCGTGACGCCGCAGGACATCGTCGACTTCGGACTCGAGGACGCGACCCACAAGCTGCTCGATGTCGACGTCAAGCGCGCGAAAGACGCGCTGAAGAACGACCCGTTCTTCCAGGCGCACAAGGAGTGGCAGAAGGCGATCGACCAACTCCTGCGGATGGGCGTGCGCGCCGAGCAGCAGGCGCTCGCGAAGTGGGGACTCAACTTCGTGATCGACGAGTACCTGCCGAAGAAGCTGAAGGAGACCAGGAAGTTCCTGCCGTGATGCAGGGGCGCGCGCTCAACGCCCGCGCTGCAGGATGCAGGACGCGCTGCGCGCGCTCGCGACCATCGTCCGCTGCATCGCGAAGCGGATCACGTCGTCGAAGGCGGCGATCTCGTACTCGCCGGCGAGGAGTTCGTCGAAGCGCACCCGGCCGGACTCGTCGGACGTCCTGGCGATCGGTGCGCGGCCGCTCGTCGACGGACCGGCGCAGGTGACGAGCGCATCGGGTCGGGCGTTGCCGACGGCATCGCGGACCCACACGTCGACGCTGCCGGGTGGTTCGATCGGCAGGACCACGCGCTGTTCGCCGCGACACGCGGCGTGATCGGCGACGGCGAGGACGTCGTCGCGCACGGTGCCGACCTTGTCGTGCGCGGTCGCGATCGAGCGGGCGAGCAGCGCGAAGCGGTAGGTCAGGCCGGGCCGCAGTTCGCCGACCTGTGCGACGCCGTCCTTCACGTCGGTGTCGGCGATCTTCTCGAGCGCGCCGTCGGAGTCGTGGGCCCAACACCGCACGACGAACTCGCCGGCGCGGCGCGGCCAGTCACCTTCGATCACGACGTCGACCTGCGCGGCGGCGAGTTCCTCGTCGCTCACGACGAGCTCCTGGTCCGGTGCACGAGCGTCGATCGCCCGGACGTGGAACGACTTCGCCTTCGGAGCGCGGATCGCGAGTTCGAGGGCCATGAGGGCGGGAACGTCGCGCAACACCAACCGACCCCGCTCGTCGGTGCGGCCCGACCACGCGAGCGCCTCGCGTTCACCCTGCTCGGGTCGCGGGTCGCGCGAGCCGATCTCGTGATCGACCCGCGGCGAACCGTCGGGACGAACGACGCGCAACGCGACGTCCACGCGCGGCACCAGCAGGATCTTCAGGTCGTCCGCGACTTCGTCCGAGGCGATCGCGTGTTCGTCCGACGGCACGTAGCCCGCGGCGAACGCGCGCACGCGCAGCGGATAGCGCGCGGGGACGTCGCGCCGGAAGTCGCCGTTGCGGGTCGAGCGCAGGAACTCCTTCTTCCTGGATCGCGCCAGTCGGCCGTCCTTGCCGCTCATGCCGACGTCGAGTTCGACACGCACGTCGGCGACGACCGGGTTGCCCTTGTGGTCGAGCACAGCGCCGCGCAACCGGGGCAGGCGAGGGAACGCGATGCCGACCCCCGCGACGTCGCCGCGGCGCGCATCGACGAGGCTCGTCGGACTGACGCAGTCCCCCGCAATCGCGCGCAACGCGAGCACCCCGGACGGCGCCGTGAGCTCGAAGCTGCCGTCGTTGGCCGTGCGGACGTCGGAGAACGCCGCGGTCGCGTCGGCGCCGGCGGCGTCGGGCACGTGGGAGACCGTGGTCCCGTGCGCGCCCACGCCGTCGGGCCACGTGACGTGACCGCGGACGGTGATCTTGCGCCGCCGATTCCACGCCTCCTTCACCTCGCCGCGCGTGATCGGGGCCGCCTCGACGTTCTTCGCCACGTCGCCGCTCCTCAGCGGCGCCGGCGGCTCGGCAGGCGCGGTGGGCGCGAGCGCGGTGCTGTCGTCGAGGGGTCCGGCGCCCGGCTCGCCGCCGCCGATCAACCAGACGACGACCGCGGCGAACAGCGCGACGAAGACGGCGACAGCGAGGGAACGCGGCGAGTCACGCATGACGGATGGCGCACCGGGACGACCGACGACCCGCGACACTCCCTGCGGCGGCGGCGAGGCGCAAGCGTGACGGCTCGATGCCGCGGCGCCCTGGACTCGCTGCTCGACCCAGTTACCCTTCTCGCCCCCCGGGCCCGGACGGGACCCGGCGGTCTCAACCCTGGACGGCCGACGCGCCGAAAAGACGCGTCGATGGCTCACCGCATTGCGTCCGCGACCGCGACGTCACCTTCCGGCGCCACGGCACCCTCTCCCATGACCCCCTCGACCCTACCTCCCCACGCGCAGGCGCTCCTCGCGAAGCTCGAGAAGCGGACCGCGACCGTCGGCGTCGTCGGCCTCGGCTACGTGGGGCTGCCGCTCCTCCATGCGATGCACGAAGGCGGCTTCCGGGCGGTCGGCTACGACATCGACCAACGCAAGGTCGAGATGCTGAGGCGCGGCGAGACCTACCTCCACCACCTCGGGACCGAGATCGCGACGACCTTGTCGCGGAGCAAGCGGTTCCACGCGACTTCGAACCCGGACGAACTCGCGGACGCGGACGTCATCATCCTGTGCGTGCCGACGCCGCTCGGGCGCCACCTCGAGCCCGACATGTCGTTCATCGAGAAGTCGACCGAGATGGTCGCCAAGCGACTGCGCCCGGGGCGGCTGGTCGTCCTCGAGTCGACGACCTATCCCGGCACGACGCGCGGCGACTGCAAGCCGATCCTCGAGAAGAGCGGTCTGCGCTGCGGCGAGGACTTCTTCCTCGCGTTCAGCCCGGAGCGCGAGGACCCAGGTCGGACTTCGCACAACACCCGCACGACCCCAAAGCTCGTCGGCGGACTCGATGCCGCGAGCACGAAGCTTGCCTCGACCGTCTACGCGGCGGCGGTGGCGCAGGTCGTACCGGTGGAGACCGCGGAGATCGCCGAGTCGGCGAAGCTGCTCGAGAACATCTACCGCTCCGTCAACATCGCGCTGGTCAACGAACTGAAGCCCGTGCTGCACGCGATGGGGATCGACATCTGGAAGGTGATCGACGCAGCGGCGACCAAGCCGTTCGGTTTCCAGGCCTTCTACCCGGGCCCGGGACTCGGCGGTCACTGCATCCCGATCGACCCCTTCTACCTGACCTGGAAGGCGCGGGAGTTCGGCCACCACACGAAGTTCATCGAGCTCGCCGGCGAGATCAACAGCTCGATGCCGCGCTGGGTCGTGCATCGCACCGGCGAAGCGCTCAACCAGGTCGGCAAGGCGATGAAGGGCAGCAACGTCTTCGTCATCGGCATCGCCTACAAGCCGGACGTCGACGACATCCGCGAGACGCCGGCTGCCGAGATCATCACGGAGCTGCAGGCGCTCGGTGCGAACGTCAGCTACCACGATCCGCACTGCCCGGTCTTCCCGCACATGCGCTCCTACGACCTCGCGGACCTCGAATCGAAGCCGTTGACGGCGGAGTCGATCCGCGCCGCCGACGCGGTGCTGATCGTCACGCACCACCGCGCGATCGACTGGAAGCTCATCGCGCAGCACGGACGCGTCGTGGTCGACACCCGGAACATGATGGCGCCGTTCGTGCCGATCCCGGGCCTGCTCGTGCAGGCCTGATCGTGCAGACCTGACGCGGACAGGAACCTCGCCGATTCGCGGCGTCGGGCAACCCGGCTATCCTGGCCGACTTGCAACGACCACCGCAGACGGCGATCCAGAGCGACGCGGCGCGCGTCGTCCTCCCTTCCGACCGCGACTCGACCGGACGCGACCTCGGCGAAGCGGAACTCCGACTGCTCGCGGAAGCCGTTCGTTCCGGCCACCTCATCGCCACGGCGGGGACGTTCGTGCCGCGCCTCGAGCGCGAGTTCGCGGCGCGTCATGGGATGGCCGATGCGATCGCGTGCGCCTCGGGCACCGCGGCCGTGCATGCCGCGCTCGGCGCACTGCGTCTGCAAGCGGGAGACGAGGTCGTCACGACGCCGATCACCGACATGGGCGCCGTCCTACCGATCTGCTACGAGGGCGCGCGACCGGTCTTCGCCGACGTCGAACCGGAGACGGCGAACGTCACCGCCGAGACGATCGCGCGTGCGATCGGTCCGAACACGCGCGCCGTGATCGTCACCCACCTGTTCGGCCAGCCCTGCGGGATGCACCCGATCGCCGCCCTGTGTCGCGCGCGAGGCATCGCGCTGATCGAGGACTGTGCGCAGGCGTTCCTCGCGACGGACGCCGGGAAGCTGTGCGGCACGTTCGGCGACCTGGCGTGCTTCAGCTTCCAGCAGGGCAAGCACATGACGACCGGCGAGGGCGGCATCGTGCTCGCGGCGGATCCCGCACGCGCGGACGCGGTGCGCCGCTTCGTCAACAAGGGCTGGGGCTTCGGCGACTCCCAGCCCGACCACGACCGCCTGGGACTCAACTACCGCCTGACCGAACTGCAGGCTGCGGTCGGTGTCGCGCAGCTCGCCAAGCTCGATTCGGTGGTCGACCGGCGCCGCGCACGTGCACGCGAACTCTGCGCGGCTCTCGCCGGCGTCGACGGCATCACCGTTCCCCTCCCGCGGACGGGCACTTCGCACAGCTACTGGCGCTTCGCGTTGCGGGTCGACCGGGACCACATCCCCGGAGGAGCCACCGCCCTGGGTGCGCGCCTGTTGGCGCGCGGCATCGGCAATGCGCCGCACTACGTCAAGAAGCCCGCCTTCGCGTGCGAGGTCTTCGTCCATCGCTCCGCGTTCGCGCCCCTGCGCACGGTCTACGCCGACCGGCCCGAGGGACCGCTCGGCGACCGCTCGACGCACCCTGGAGTCTTCGCCGCGCTCGATTCGCTGCTCGTACTGCCGTGGAACGAGCATTACACGACCGAGCATGTGACGGCGATCGCGCGCGCTGTCCGCGACTCCGTGCACGAGCTGTCCGGCCGCAGGTCGGCGGGGAACGGGCCGCCGCGTGGCTGACCGGCTGCGGGTCGCGCTCGTCGGCGCCGGTGGGCGCATCGCCGGGGATTGGCGACGCGCTGCGCAAGACATCCCCCACGTAGCGATCACCGCGCTCGTCGAGTCCGATCCGGCTGCTCGGGCGCGTCTGGCCGACGAAGACGTCGCCGTGCTCGCGGATCTCGACGAACTCCTCGAGCGCGACGACGTGGACGCGGCGATCGTCGCGACGCCGCCGGTCACCCACGCCGCGCGCGGGCCTCGCGGCGCATCCTGATGATGGCGAGCAAGTTCCGGTTCGTCGGCGACGTCGACGACGCCCGGCGTCGCATCGCCACCGGCGAGATCGGCGAGCCGGTCCTCTACGAGAACACGTTCTGCAGCGTCGTCCCGATGCGCGGCCGCTGGAACGCCGACCGGCGCGTTTCCGGCGGAGGGGTGTTGATCGACAACGGTGCGCACGCGGCCGATCTGGCTCGGGTGCTCGTCGGAGAGATCGCCCGGGTCTTCGCGGTCGCCGGACCACGAGTACAGGAGCTCGACGTCGAGGACTCGGCGCGCATCACGTTCCTGACCGTGCGCGACTGCGTCGGCACCGCAACGCTCTCCTGGTCGGTCGCGACGGGCGATCCGGCATACGCTCGGGTCCACGGCAGCGAGGGTTCGATCGAACTGGGTTGGCGTTCGATGCGCATCCGCGGCCGCGGCAGTTCGGACTGGGTCGAGTGCGGGCGCGGCTACGACAAGACCGCTGCGTTCGAAGCGCAACTCACCCATTTCGCTCGCGCGGTGGCCGGGGTCGAGCCGGCCCGCCCCGACGCCGCCGATGCGCTGGATTCGGTGCGTTTCGTCGCCGCCGCCCAGCACTCCATGCGCGCCCAGCGCTGGGTCGGACTCCGCGAGGAACGCTCGTCGGATGAGGTGATCCGGTGACGTCGCCGATCCGCATCCATCCGACCGCGATCGTCGAGCCGGGGGTCGAGATCGGTGAGGGCACCGCGGTCTGGGATGGGGCCCACCTCCGGGTGGGAGTCCGGGTCGGCCGCCATTGCATCATCGGGGAGAAGGCCTACCTCGGCCCCGGCGTCGTCCTCGGCGACCTTGTGAAGGTGAACGCCTGCGCCTACCTGTGCACCGGTGTCAGCATCGAGGACGGTTGCATGATCGCCGCTCACGCCGTGTTCACGAACGACCTCACGCCCCGCGCAACCGACCCGGATCTGCGCCGATTGCTCGATTCTGGCCCGGGCCCGCAAACGCTTCGCACCGTCGTTCACCGCGGCGCGTCGATTGGCGCAAACGTAACGATCGGACCAGGTATCGATCTCGGGACCTTCTGCATGATCGGAATGGGATCCGTGGTGACTCGCGATGTCCCCGCATTCGGACTCGTGGTGGGAAACCCGGCGCGTCTGGTCGGGCTCGTCGATCGGAACGGTGNNNNGGTGAGAAGGTCTGGAACAGCCTCGATGGGCAGTTGCCCGCCGATGGAACGACCATTCTCTGCGGCGAGGATGGCTGTCTCGTCGTCGCCGGCCGTCGTGTAACGTGGCGGCCACCCCAAGATCGTGGCCCCGGAGATCGTGGACCAAGAGGTATCGAATGACGCTCGCGACCAAGCGCCCGAAGTTGATGGAATTCGACGCGCTCGAACTTGCCGCGGAGTGCCTGAAAACCCTCGCTCATCCGCATCGGTTGCGCATCTGCGAGATGCTCCTTCAGGGCGAGTTCACCGTCGGCGAACTCGCCGAGGCCTGCACGATCAAGAGCCACGTCGCATCCGAGCATTTGCGGTTGATGAAGGACCGCGGACTGCTCGACTTCGAGCGCCGCGGTCGCCGCATCTACTACCGCATCATCGAGCCGGGCCTCACGAGCCTGATGGCCTGCGTCGAAGATCGCTTTGCGCACCGGAAGCCGCGCTGAATCGCGTCGGCGCGACGATCGCGATCAGTCCGCGGAGCGGTATCTGAGGATTGCCCGGAGCGCTGCAAAGCCGTCGCGCCAGGAGATCTTCTTCCCCTCGGCGTGGCGCCGGCCGTCATACCGGATCGGAACCTCGAAGATCCGCGCGCCCGGAATGCGGGCGAACTTGGCCGTGAGTTCGGGCTCGATGGTGAAACGGTCCTCGCGGAGCGGGATCACGCAGAGCAGGTCCCGGCGGAAGGCCTTGTAACAGGTCTCCATGTCCGTGAGCCCGAGACCCGTGAAGCGATTGCTCAACCAGGTCAACAGACGGTTGCCGAGCCGGTGGTGGAGCAAGGGAACTCGCACGCCGTCGGCGGCCAGGAAGCGCGATCCGAAGACGACGTCGGCTCGCGCGTCGACGAACGGCTCGAGCAGTCGTCCGTAGTCCCTCGGGTCGTATTCGAGGTCCGCATCCTGCACGACGACCACTTCGGAAGTGGCCGCCGCGAACCCGGTTCGCAGGGCCGCGCCCTTGCCCTTGTTCGTCGCATGGCGCAGCACGCGCACGCGGGGAGGGTCCTCGAGTTCGGCGAGGATCGAGCCGCTGCCGTCGGACGATCCGTCGTCGACGAGGATGGCCTCCGTGACCAGACTGGACGCCATGACGCGTCCGACGAGGGTCCGCAGCGTCGCCGCCTCGTTGTAGACGGGGATGACGACCGTCAGCGTGGGCCAACTCGGGTTGGCGCGGCGCAGCGCGAAGACCGGCGACTCCGATCCGGGCAACTCCGCGACCGCGGTGCTCGCCTGGAACTCCGTCTCGCCGGTCCGTGGAAGGACCTCGGGGATCACGGCAGGGTGGCTGGCGGTGGTGGCCGCCGGAGGCAGAGTAGTCACCGTCACGGTGCGGGTCATCGGCATTTCGCGTCGCCGGATTCACGACTCCGACGTCGTCAGGGCGGCTCGCTGCCGCGGCGAACGCCCGTTGCCACCGCTCTGTGATCGCCGGAGTTTGGGTCGCCCTCAGCCCCCGACCGTCGGAAGGAACCCGTCCGGGACTTCGTTGATAGCCGGCGGCGCGTGCGTCCGGAGCGGCTCGACGAGCGACTCGGCGAGGGAGTCAGGAGAACCGAACTCGGCGACGTCCGCCGGTGCCGTGAGCCATTGCGCGACGATCCCCTGAGCACCCGCGGCCAGGAGGAACGCCGTGACAACCGGGTCGCGTACGTCCAAGGTGCCGTCCGCGACCCCCTTCACGAGCGCCTGCCGGATGCGGGACCTCAGCCAACGTTGGTCCTCGCGGGAATCGGCGCGGATCATCGCGGTGGGGCGACCGGCCACCTCGCCAGCGAGCAACCCGAGCAGCCGGGCGGCACCGGTCTCCGCGAGATGGAAACCGAACCACGCGCCGAGGACGGCGACGAGTTCGCCGGCGCCGGTCCGCTCGGGGGGAATCGCACCTTGCACGGCGGCCCGCTGGGCAGCGCGCACGGCGTCGAGCGCGGCGAAGAACAACTCCTCCTTGTCCTGGAAGTGGAAGTAGATCCCCCCTTTCGTGACACCCGCCTCCGCCGCGATGCGGTCGAGGGTCGCAGCCGCGTAGCCCGCCCCGGCGAAGACGCGGATCGCAGCCGCGACGAGGCGATCACGAAGGCTGGCATCGGGAACTCGGGGCATGGCGTAGGAACTCGCTGGTGGGTCTTCGGAGAGGATTGGATTCCGATCAGTATCGCAACTTCGGATACCGATGGGTATCCGTCTCCATGACTCTTCCTCCCCGCGCCGATCGCTCCTAGGATCCCCCGCCCCCATCAGCCCTCTTTCCGGGCGATTCCCTTCCCCATGGCGCAGAAAAGTTCCGGCAGATTCGCGCGCGCGACTCCAGGCCAGAAGCCGTCCTGGCTGAAGGTCCCGATTCCCGCGGGTGAGCGCGTGCACCGCCTCGAAGCGACGCTTCGCCGCCGTGGCCTCCACACCGTGTGCGAAGAAGCGCGCTGCCCGAACCAGGGCGAGTGCTGGGCGAGCGGTACCGCGACCTTCATGGTGCTCGGCGACACGTGCACGCGCGGTTGCCGCTTCTGCGCGGTGAAGACTCATGCGCAGGGCAACCCGGTCGACCTAGACGAGCCGGAGAAGGTCGCCGAAGCCGCGATCGCGATGGGGCTCCGCTACGTCGTCCTGACCATGGTGGACCGTGACGACCTTCCGGACGGCGGCGCCGCGCACGTGGCCGCGACCATCCGCGCGATGAAGGCGCGCGACGGCGCTCTCCTCGTCGAAGCGCTGGTCGGTGATTTCGCCGGGAAGCGCGAGGACCTCGCGACGATCCTGGCGGCCGAGCCGGACGTGTTCGCGCACAACGTCGAGACCGTCCTCCGCCTCACGCCGCGCGTGCGCGATCGGCGATGCAGCTACGTCCGGAGCCTGGGCGTCCTTCGCCTTGCGAAGCAACTCAGCACGCGGGTGGTGACCAAGTCGTCCGTGATGCTCGGCCTCGGCGAATCGGACCGCGAAATCGACGCCACGATGGACGACCTGCGCGAGCACGACGTCGACGTCGTGACCTTCGGCCAGTACCTGCGCCCCACGCTCCTGCACCTGCCGGTGCGCGAGCACGTGACGCCGGCGCGATTCAAGGCCCTCGAGCAGCGGGCGCTGCGCAAGGGCTTCCTGTACGTCGCCTCCGGGCCGCTGGTGCGGTCCTCGTACAAGGCGGCGGAGTTCTACCTCGCAGGAATGGTGAAGCGACGCCGCGAGGCGATCGCGGAGGCCCGATGAACAGGACGAGCGCAACCGCGGAAGAACCGTTCTCGATCCTCGAGGCGGACGGCAAGGCCGGCCGGGACAAGGACCCGAATCTCACACCCGAACTGTTGAAGCGCCTCTACGAGGTCATGGTGACGACGCGCGTGCTCGACGAGCGGGCGCTCGCGCTCCAGCGCCAGGGTCGCATCGGTTTCTACCTGCAGGCGCTCGGCCAGGAGGCGAGTCATGTCGGAGCGGCCGCCGCGCTTCGCGATTCGGACTGGCTGTTTCCCGCCTATCGGCAACCGGGAATCCCGCTGCTTCGTCGCGTGCCGCTCGACGACATCGTCAACGAGTGGTTCGGCAACGACGGCGACATCTGCAAGGGCCGGCAGATGCCGGTGCACTACAGCTTCCGCCAGGCGAACTTCGTCTCGATCAGTTCGCCGATCGGGACTCAGATCAGCCATGCCGCGGGAGCGGGAATGGCCGCGAGGATCCGCGGCGACGACACCGTCTTCATGGCGTTCTTCGGCGACGGCGGCACGAGCAGCAACGACTTCCACTGCGGTCTCAACTTCGCCGGCGTGTTCAAGGCGCCGGTGGTGTTCGTCTGCGAGAACAACCAGTGGGCGATCTCGGTGCCGCTCGCCCAGCAGACGGCAAGTGCGTCGATCGCGATCACGGCGAGTTCCTACGGCATGCCCGGCGTACGCGTCGACGGCAACGACGTGCTCGCGGTCTATCGGGTGTGCAAGGAAGCCGTCGAGCGGGCCCGCAAGGGCGAGGGTCCGACGCTGGTCGAGACGGTCACCTATCGGATGGCGTCGCACTCGTCCTCCGACGACGCCGCCCGCTACCGCGATGCCAAGATCCACGACGAGTGGAAGGAGCGCGATCCGATCGCCCGCTTCCAGCGCTACCTCCACAAGAAGAAGCTGTGGACCGAGGACTGGGAACTCGAGATCCATGAGCGGGCCAGACACGAGATCCACGAAGCCGTGAAGCGCGCGGAAGCGCTGCCGCGCCCGTCGCTCGACTCGCTGTTCGAGGGCGTCTTCATGAACCTCACGCCGCAACTCGTCGAGCAACGCGCCGAACTGCTGGCGTTGAAGGGGCCCGAGTCGGAGGAACTCGGCCACTTCCCGCTGTGACGCACACGCTCGCCGGAACCACGACCCCCTTCACTGCCACACGACGACAGGACGCAGAGGACGGAACCAGACGATGACCACCATGACGCTGCTCGAGGCGGTGACCGACGCGCTGCGCACGGAGATGCGCAACGACGATCGCGTCGTCGTGTTCGGTGAAGACGTCGGCAGGAAGGGCGGCGTGTTCCTCGCCACCCAGGGCCTGCAGGACGAGTTCGGCGCCGAGCGCTGTTTCGACACTCCGCTGAGCGAATGCGGGATCGTCGGCACGGCGATCGGCATGGCGCTCTATGGCATCCGGCCGGTCGCCGAGATCCAGTTCCTCGACTTCATCTACCCGGCTTTCGACCAGATCGTGTCGGAGGCCGCGAAGATGCGCTACCGCAGCGGCGGCGAGTACACGTGCCCCCTCGTGATCCGCTCGCCGTATGGCGGAGGGATCCGCGGCGGCCACTACCACAGCCAGTCCAGCGAGGCGTACTTCTGCCACACGCCGGGGCTCAAGGTCGTGATCCCGTCGACGCCCGCGGACACGAAGGGGCTCCTGATCGCGGCGATCCGCGACGAAGACCCGGTCATCTTCCTCGAGCCCAAGCGCATCTACCGCACCGCGAAGGGCGACGTGCCCGAGGGTGAACACGTCGTGCCGCTCGGCAAGGGACGCGTGGTCCGCGAGGGTACGGACGTCACGGTCGTCGCCTACGGCGCGATGGTCGCGATCTGCGAGAAGGCCGCCGACGAAGCGCAGAAGCGCGGGCGCAGCATCGAGATCATCGACCCGCGCACGCTGGTCCCGCTCGACGAGCCCTTGATCCTCGAGTCGGTGAAGAAGACCGGCCGCTGCGTCGTCGTCTTCGAAGCGCCCCGTACGTGCAGTTACGGGAGCGAAATCGCCGCGATCGTCGCCGAGAAGGCGATCGGTCACCTCGAAGGGCCGGTCGTCCGCGTCGGCGGTTTCGACACGCCGTTTCCCTACTCGCTCGAACACCTCTACATGCCGGACGTGCGTCGCGTGCTCCTCGGCATCGAAAAGACCTTCAACTGGTGAGCGGCAAGCTCCCGC
Source organism: Planctomycetota bacterium (assembly GCA_016235155.1). GTDB lineage: Bacteria > Planctomycetota > UBA1135 > UBA1135 > UBA2386 > JACRLW01. The sequence goes on along the minus strand of JACRLW010000006.1, from coordinate 38,601 downwards.
GAGGAAGATCCCATCATGACGCTCAAGGAATTCAGGCTCCCCGACATCGGTGAAGGCATTGCCGAGGGCGAGATCGTCGCCTGGAAGGTGACACCGGGTCAGTCCGTGAAGGAAGAGGACGAGTTCGTCGAAGTGATGACGGACAAGGCCACGGTGATGATCACGGCGCCGTTCGACGGGGTCGTGAAGGAACTCCGCTTCAAGGAGGGCGACGTGGTGCCGGTCGAAACGGTGATCGCCGTCTTCGAGGTCGGTGCCGTCGGAACCGCCGCGGCTCCTGCACCTGCCCCGGCGCACGCGCCCGCGGTCGGCGCCGTTCTCACGCCGACTCCGCGCGCCCAGGCCAAGACCGCGGAGTTCGTCCAGGCGGAGCCGGGCAAGGTGCTCGCCGCCCCGGCCACGCGCCGCCGCGCCCGCGAACTCGGGGTGGACCTCCACCAGGTCGCGCCGACCGGACCCAGCGGGCGCATCACCAACGAGGACCTCGAGCGCCATCTCGCGGGAGTCACGCTGCCGACCTCGGTCGTGCCCGCCGCGATCCAGCGCACCGCATCGCCGCCATCGGCGGCGGCCGCGACGAAACCCGTTGCACCGGCGACCAAGCCCCAGGTCGCGCCACCGCGGCCGCCGATCGCGGTCGCGCCGGCACCCGCCGGCGCCGCCGAGGAACGCATCCCGTTCCGCGGCATGCGCCGCAAGATCGCCGAGGCGATGACGCGCAGCAAGCACACCGCCGCGCACTTCACCTACGTCGACGACGTCAACGTCACGAAGCTCGTCGCGATGCGCAAGGAGGCGAAGGCGCTGTTCGCGGAGCAAGGCGTCAACGTGACCTACCTGCCGTTCATCATGAAGGCGATCGTCGAGGCGCACCGGCGCTTCCCGGCGATGAACGCCTCGCTCGACGAAGCGACGCAGGAGTTCGTCATCAAGCGCTACTACAACTTCGGCATCGCGACGGACACCGAGCAGGGACTCATCGTTCCCGTGATCAAGGACGTCGACCGCAAGTCGATCGCGCATCTCGCGTGGGAACTGCAGGACCTGGCGGCGCGCACGCGCGACGGCAAGGTCGGCGTCGACCAGTTGCAGGGCGGCACGTTCTCGATCACCAACGCCGGGAACATCGGCGGGCTGTTCGCCACGCCGGTCATCAACTTCCCGGAAGTGGCGATCCTGGGCGTCCACGCGATCAAGAAGACGCCGGTCGTCGCGGCGGACGGTTCGATCGTCGTCGGCGACGTGATGTACCTCAGCGTCTCGATCGATCACCGGCTCGTCGACGGCGCAACCGGCGCGCGCTGGATGAACGTCGTGAAGGACTGCCTCGAGAACCCGACGCGGCTCCTCATCGGTTCGCTGTGACCCGTCGCCACGAGTGCCGATGACGAAGAAGCGACCGTCGAAGGGTGCCGCGGTCACGCGCTCGCACTCGCGCGCGCAGCCGATCCGGAGCGCCGCGCCTGCCACGCCTGCCGCGCCTGCGCCGGCCGTCGCGATCACGACCGGTCGTTCGGCGCCCCATCCTCGGGCAGGAAGCGGCGACCGTCGGTTCGGTGGCCGCGCTCGACGAGCGCGACTGGATCTTCCCGGCCCTGCGCGAAGGAGCTGCCGCGATGATGCGCGGCCTCCCGCTCCACGTCGCGATCGCGCAGTTGATCGGCAACGACCTCGATCGTTGCCGCGGTCGCCAGATGCCGTGCCACTACACGTTTCGCGAAGGCCGCTACCACGCGATGTCGTCGGTGATCGGAACCCAGATCAGCCACGCCGTGGGAGCGGCCATGGCGGCAAAGCTGAGGCGCGACGACGTGGTGATCGCCGGCTACCTCGGCGACGGCGCGACGAGTTCCAATGACTTCCATGCCGGGATGAACTTCGCCGCGGTCTTCGCGGCCCCCGTCGTCCTGATCTGCCAGAACAACCAGTGGGCCATTTCGGTGCCGCTGAGCCAGCAGAGCGCGTCGGAAACGCTCGCGATGAAGGCCGACGCCTACGGAATGCCGTCGGTCCGCGTCGACGGCAACGACGTGCTCGCCGTCTTTGCCGCCACGCGTGATGCCGTCGCGCGCGCCCGGCGCGGCGACGGCCCGACCTTCCTCGAACTCGTCACCTACCGCCGGCTCGGCCACTCCTCCTCGGACGATCCGTCGCGCTACCGCGACGAAGCCGAGGTCGCAGCGTGGGAGAAACGCGACCCGATCGAGCGCATGCGCCGTCACCTCGAATCCGGTGGCGCGTGGAACAAGGACCACGAACAGGAACTCCAGGACCGCATCGCGCGGGACGTGAACGAAGCGATCCGCGTCGCCGAGTCCGCGGGACCGGTCTCGCCATCGACGCTGATCGACGACGTCTTCGCGACTCCAACTCCCCAACTCGAGGAGCAACTCCGCTTCGCGATCGGTGAGTGACGCCGTCAGTCCCCGCTCCGCTTCATCCGATCCATGACCTACGACGTCCTCGTCCTCGGTGCCGGCCCCGCCGGCTATGTCTGCGCGATCCGCTGCGCACAGTTCGGCCTGAAGGTCGCGTGCGTCGAGCGACAGTACGTCGGCGGGGTCTGCCTGAACGTCGGCTGCATCCCAAGCAAGGCTTTGATCAGCGCGGGCAAGACCTTCAAGAAGATCAAGGAAGCCGAGCTGATGGGAATCCAGGTCGCGGAGCCGAAGCTCGACGTCAAGAAACTCGTCGCCTGGAAGGAAGGCATTGTCGGCAAGCTGACGAGCGGCGTCGCTGGGCTGTTGAAGAGCCACAAGATCGACGTCTTCGACGGCGCGGCACGCGTGCTCGGCCGCGACAAGGTCGAAGTCACCGGCAAGGACGGGACGGCCAAGACGCTCGTCGCGAAGAACGTCGTCGTCGCGGTCGGCTCGACCCCGATCGAGATTCCCGGCTTCGCGTTCGACGGCAAGCAGGTCTGGAGTTCGACGGATGCCCTCGCGCCCAAATCGCTGCCGAAGCGCATGCTCGTGATCGGGGGCGGTTACATCGGGCTCGAACTCGGGCTCGTCTACCACAACCTCGGCACGGCGATCCGCGTCGTCGAATTCATGGATCGCGTCCTCCCCGGGATGGAGTCCGACCTCAGCAAGGAGATGGGGCGCTTCCTGAAGAAGAAGGGCATCCCGGTGCACCTCGGCGCGAAGGCCAAGGGCTATCGGGTCGGGCCCGACGGGCTGCGCGTCGACGTCGACGTCGCGGACAAGACCGAGACCTTCGAGTGCGACGTGGTGCTCTCGACCGTCGGCCGCCGTCCCAGCGGCAAGGGGATCGGTCTCGAGGAAGTCGGCGTGCAGTTCGATGCCAGGGGTTTCATCGCGGTCGACCCCAGCCGGCGGACGAACGTGCCGGGGATCTGGGCGATCGGCGATTGCGCCGGGCAACCGATGCTCGCCCACAAAGGCAGCCACGAAGGACTGGTCGCAGCCGCCGCCATCGCCGGGAAGCCGGGTGCCGTCTTCGATCCCGCGTGCATTCCTGCGGTGATCTTCACCGACCCGGAGATCGCGAGCGTCGGGCTCTCCGCCGACGAGGCGAAGGCCAAGGGCTTCGAACCCAGAGAGGGCCGCTTCCCGTTCGGCGCCTCGGGCCGGGCGCTCTCCATCAACGAGCCCGATGGTTGGGTGAAGGTCGTCGCCGACGCGCGCACCGACAAGGTCCTCGGTGTCCACATGATCGGGCCCGAGGTCACGGAGTTGATCGCCGAAGCTGCCCTTGCCATCGAACTGGGAGCGACCGCCGGAGACCTGGCCGCGACGATCCACGCGCATCCGACGCTGCCCGAGGCCATGATGGAGGCAGCCGAGTCCGTCCACGAGATGGCCGTGCACGTGTTCCAGCGCCCCAAGCACTGACGCGCACACGGCATGACGGCCGATGACCACCCCCTCCACGACGGCCGGTCCGCCGTGGTGACATTGTGAATCCACCTCCGATGACCGAACTGTCCGCGATGTTCGAGGAAGACAAGGCCCCCGCCGCCGAAGCCGTCACCCAGACCCCATCGGCAGCATCCGCTTCGGTGCGCCAGAAGCTCGACGATTGGGAGGCCTCTCTGCCCGGGCTCATGACGCGCTTCCCCACCGTCAAGGTCGGGACGCTCTACTGCGTCTACAAGGTGCAGTTGAATCCGGACGTCGACTTCCGGGACATCCAGGCCGAAGCCCACATCCGCGCGATCCCGCTCAGCGGCCGCAGTCTGCACCAGGCCAAGGTGCTGCTGGGAATCGAGAAGCCCCGACCCACCGCACCGCGACGCCGCAAGGCCGCGCCGGTCGTCGAGGACGACGAGCCCGAGGACTTCGTCGCGATGCCCTACTCGCGCGAGGAAGAGGAAACTGCTCTGCGACGGACGGCCGTGATGCAGGGCGAAGTTCCGCTCGACGTCGAAGGACTCCTGCGAGGAGCGATACGTTCCGCGGTCGAGAAGAAGAACGCCGTGTATCGCAAGGCGATCGGCGACGTGCTCGCGTTGCTCGACGAAGTTCTCGCCGCGGACGACGACGAGACCTGAGTTCGGCGAGCGCGGGCGCGACCGCTCCGCGTCACGGACCGCCCGGCCTGGTCCACAGGGTTTCGCTCTCGCCGCTCGCCTTCGCGATCCACCTCGCGAGCACGAAGAGCAGGTCGGAGAGTCGGTTGAGATAGACGACGCAACCTTCGCCGGTCTCGGGTTCGGCCGCACACAGCGAGACGACGCGTCGCTCGGCGCGACGACAGACGGTGCGCGCCTGATGCAGGAACGCGCCGACGGCGCCCCCACCCGGCAGGACGAAGTCCTTCAGCGGCTCGAGCTCGGCGTTGAAGCGATCGCACCACTCCTCGAGTCTGGTCACGTCCGAAGGTCCGACTTGGTGCATGCCCGCCCAGCGATCGGCGGGTCGGGTCGCGAGATCGGCGCCGACGTCGAAGAGGTCGTTCTGTACGACTCGCAGCACGCCGTCGAGCGACTCGCGTGCACGCACGGCATCGATCGCGACGGCGCTGGGTGCCGCCGTCTTGCCGAATGCCCGGACCAGACCGAGGACGGCGTTGAGTTCGTCGACCGTTCCGTAGGCTTCGATGCGCAGGTCGTCCTTGCGCACCTCGTGACCGCCGACGAGTCGCGTCGTGCCCTTGTCGCCGGTTCGCGTGTAGACGCGGGTGATCCGCATGGCGCGGCCAGGATAGCGCGGCGTCCGGGCTGAGCCCCGACTCACACCGGCGGGAGGGGCGTTGCGCGAGTCGACTCCAGCGTCGTTCCGGCCGCCCAGCGCTTCAGCGCCTCCTGGAGCACCGCCCAGGATTCGTGCAGCGGACACGGGCTGTGCGCGTCGCACGCGCGGTAGTGGAACACGCAGCGGCCGGTCTCGAGCTCGACGTCGATCGCGCGCAGGATCGACTCGAACTCGATCTTGTCGGGTGCACGCGAGAGCCGGAATCCGCCACCGTGTCCCTTCTGCGAGTCGACGAGCCCCGCCACGACGAGTCGCCGCATCACCTTCGAGACGTAGTGCTCGGGAACTCCGGCACTCGACGCGAGCTCGCGGCTGCGGATCGACTCGCCGGGTGCGAGGTTGGCGAGCACGGCCATCGTGCGAAGCGCGTAGATGGCGGTACGGGGGAGGATCATTTCCGGAATCGACGGCGCCGCACAGCGGACGCGGAGGGCCGCAGAAGGATCGGGCGGACGACCACCGCAGTCCAGGGATTCGTGAGCGGGTTCGGTACCGACACCCGAACCGGCGAGCCTGGACAGTCAGAAGAACCGGATCTGCGCGCCGCGCGAGGAGGCCGCGCCGGCCGGCACGCCGACGTCCCAGACGATCCACTGAGCGAAGAGCACGATGCCCGACAACGCGGGGTCGTCCGGCAACGGTGCGGACAGTGTCGTGTAGCCAGCGCCCGCGACACCGGGCGCACCACCGAGCACGAGGTTCACGAGCAAGGGCGTCGAACCGAGGTCGACGTTGATGTTGACTCCGTTCACCTGAGTGCCCGGCGGCGCTGCTCGCAATCCGAGCAGCAGCGTGACCGGCGCGCCGCCGCGCGCATTGCCGACGCCGATCCGGAAGTCGACGTTGCCGAGGTTCGCGGGGACCTCCGCGAGCATCGCGGGAAGTCGATTGCCCGAGCCCGGTGTTCCCGGTCCGAACAGGAAGCCCGCGGGAGGAACACGCTCGCTGAGGAGCGTCGGTCGATCGAAGGGCGACACCTCGTTCTGCACGCGCGGATCCGTCAGCGCGTTGAGCACGAAGTCCGTCAACTGGCCGCGCTGTTGCTGCGTGAGGACGAGCGGCTGCAGGAGCGGGTCCTTGTTGTCGAGGTTGGTGCCGCCGCCGGCCGCGTAGAAATTGAGAACGAGGTTGAAGCCGGTCAGTCCGCCGGCGTGGAGGAAGCTGCTGCGCAACCCGACGTTGCGCAGGCTCGGCATCTTGAACCTGCCGCGGTCGGCGAGGTTGCCCGTCGTCTCCTGCAGTCCGCCGTCCTGCGCGAGCGGACGCAACCCGAGGTTGCGGAACTGCGTGTCGCTGAACAGGCCTGGCACGTGGCAGAGGTTGCAGCGCCCGATGCCGTTGAAGACGTTCATCCCCGCGACCTGATTGGGCGTCATCGCCGCGGGATTGCCGCGCTGGAACTCGTCCCAGGGTGCGCGATCCGGAACCAGCGTGCGCTCGTAGGTCGCGAGGGCGAACGCGATGCGCGCCGGCGTGATCGTCGGGTCGCCGAAGGCCGCGGCGAAGAGCTGCGGATAGCGCGCGCCGCCCGCCAGCACCGCCGCGACGTCCGCCGGGAGGTCAGTCGCGAGCGCCATCGGCCGTACGCCCCCGAGCTTCGCGAGCACCTCGTTCCAGGTCCGTCCCTCGTGGCCCATCTCGACGGCGTCCAGGATCGGCCGCAACGACTGATCTTCGAGCGCGCCGCCGCTCGCAATGAGCACCTGATTGGTCAGCGGGTCGCGGAACGAGCCTGGGAAGCGCCCGTCCCAGGACAGCTGCGGGAACCAGGCGCCGGTGATGAAGCTCGGCGTCGCGCGGCGGGTGACCTGCGGGTTGAACGCGAAGGCCGGATCGGGCTCGTAGCGGTTGGTCGCGTCGGCCTGGATGACGCCCGGTGAGGCGAAGTTGTCGTCGGGAGTGCCGAGCACGCCGTCGAGACCGGGCGACGGAGCTCGCCGCGGATCACCCCCGCCGCTGCTCGGCCGGTGGCAGGTGCCGCAAGCCACGAGGTTGTCGGCCGAGAGCTGTTCCTCCCAGAAGAGCAGCTTGCCGAGGATCCGCTTTCCTTCGGTGAT
>JACRLW010000006.1:23850-31289 GCA_016235155.1 Planctomycetota bacterium | reverse complement strand
GGGATCGGCGGAAGCCCGCCTTGCGCGAGCAGCGCAGGAGATCCGAGGGCAAGGCCGGCAGCGAGTGAAGCGAGGTGGAGGCGACGCGGCGACTTGGAACGATGCATGGTCGAGACGGCAGGAAGAGCCCGCCCGGAACGGACCCGTTCGGGGGGCGACCACCGTAGGTCCTGGTCGCAAGCGGGTGGCGGCGAGTCTCAGTGGAGTTTCCTGTCGCATGTCGCCTCACCTCCCGTCCCGCTCTGGTCGACCCTTGCACCGAAGGCTGCCGCCGACCAGGTGCTGGAATTCGATTTCAGACGATTGATTGCTCCGTTGACCGCACATCGGTCGGAAACTACCACCTCCCAACCCATGTCCAATCGCTCCGTCCTCGCCTCCTCCTTCTGCGTCATGGTGCCGTTCGTCCTCGCCGCGTGCGGGGATCGTGATCCATCGTCCCCAGGTGTCGTGTCCGCGGCGCCCAGCGCGGCCACGGCCCTGAACGACCCGGTCGTCGGCGAGGAGATCGCCGTGCTCACGGCGCCGCCCCTCGTCCCGCCGCCGATCACCCGCAAGAACGCGACGAAGATGATCGTGAAGCTCGAAGTGCGCGAGCAGACGACACCGATCACCGAGGGCACCGAGTACACCTTCTGGACCTTCGGCGGCTCGGTGCCGGGAAGCTTCATCCGGGTTCGCGAGGGCGACCTCGTGGAGTTCCACCTGAGCAATCACCCGGACAACAAGATGCCGCACAACATCGACCTGCACGCGGTGACGGGTCCGGGCGGCGGTGCGGCGTCGTCGTTCACGGCGCCGGGTCACACCTCGCAGTTCTCCTTCAAGGCGATCAACTCCGGCCTCTACGTCTACCACTGCGCCACGGCGCCCGTCGGCATGCACATCGCGAACGGGATGTACGGCCTGATCCTGGTCGAGCCGCGCGACGGCATGCCGAAGGTCGATCGCGAGTACTACGTGATGCAGGGCGACTTCTACACGAAGGGCGGATTCGGCGAACCAGGCCTTCAACCCTTCGACATGAGCAAGGCCCTCCACGAAGACCCCGACTACGTGCTGTTCAACGGCTCGGTCGGCGCGCTGGTCGGCGACAAGGCCCTGAAGGCGAACGTCGGCGAGACGGTCCGGATCTACGTCGGCAACGGCGGTCCGAACCTCATCAGTTCGTTCCACGTCATCGGCGAGATCTTCGACGTGGTGTGGGCCGAAGGCGGCTCGGTCGGCAACAAGAACGTGCAGACGACGCTCGTCCCCGCCGGCGGCTCGGCGATGGTCGACTTCAAGTGCGACGTCCCCGGCACGTTCATCCTGGTCGACCACTCGATCTTCCGCACCTTCAACAAGGGCTCGCTCGGCATGCTCAAAGTCGAGGGCACCGCGGACCAGATCGTCTACAGCGGGAAGCAGGACGATCGCGTCTATCAACCCGAGGGCAGCGCGATCCAGTCGATCGCCGGCACGAACGGCGCGCCCGCGATGGCCGCAGACATGAGCAAGGAAGAGCGCATCAAGCACGGCGAGCGCACGTTCCTCCAGATCTGCGCCGCGTGCCACCAGGTGAACGGCCTCGGCATCCCGCACGCGTTCCCGCCGCTCGCGAACTCGGACTACCTGCTCGCCGACAAGACGCGCGGCATCCATGCGATCCTCGAGGGTCTGCAAGGCAAGATCACGGTCAACGGCGCGGAGTTCAACGGCGTGATGCCGGCGGTGTCGATGAACGACGGCGAGACGGCGAACGTGCTGACCTACGTGCTCAACTCGTGGGGCAACGACGGCGGCGTGGTGACTCCGGCCGAGGTCGCCGCGATTCGGAAGAAGTGATCCGGACATGAACCCCGCTCGCCTCACGCTCGTGGTCGTCGCGTGTGCCGCGTTCGCCGCGACGTCCTGCCGGCGCGAGTCGGACGCCGTCGCGCCCCGCGCTCCCGCGCCTGAGCGCGCGTTGCCCACGGCGGAGGCGATCGATCCGGGTCTTGTCGCGACCGAGCTCGTCGCCGTGGGAGCGGGCTTCCATCGCCCGCTCTATGGCAAGGACGTCGACAGGATCGAGGTCGCGGCATTCCGTCTCGAACGACGCCCGGTGACCAACGCCCAGTTCCTTGCCTTCGTGCGGGCGAATCCCGCGTGGCGGCGCAGCTTCGTGAAGCGCCTCTTCGCCGACGACGGCTACCTCGCACACTGGCCCGGCGAACTCGAGTTGCTCGACGACCAGACCGAGCGGCCCGTGACGCACGTCTCGTGGTTCGCGGCGCGCGCGTATGCGCAATGGCTCGGCCGACGTCTTCCGACGCTCGCCGAGTGGGAGCTCGCCGCAGCCGACTTCGACGACGCCGAGGCGACGCTCACGCCCCGCATCCTCGAGTGGTATGGCCGCGCGTCCACGGCCGCTCCCAGCAAGGTGGGCAGCGGTCTCGTCGCGCGGTCCGGCATCGAGGACCTCCACGGTCTCGTCTGGGAATGGGTCGAGGACTTCAACAGCGCACTCGTCACCGGGGAGTCACGCGGCGACCCCGGCCTCGAGCGCTCGTTGTTCTGCGGCAGCGGGGCGGTGAACGCCGCCAACCCGTCCGACTACGCCGCGTTCATGCGTTACGCGCTGCGAAGCAGCCTCCGCGCGCCGTACACCGTCAAGAACCTCGGCTTCCGCTGCGCGGAGAACGCCGGGGATTGTTGCAGCACGGAGGAGCCGGCGGCTCTCGAAGCGCTCCCCGACGCCTCGCTCTGGCAACTCGCCTCGCGATGGACCGACCACACCGGCCGCGCGCGCGTGCTGAGCGAATGGCGCGGCCGACCCACCCTCGTCGCGATGGTGTTCACCAACTGTCGCTACGCGTGCCCGCGCCTCGCCGCCGACGCGCGTCGCGTCCTCGACGCGCTCCGACCCGACGAGCGCGCGCGCCTGCGCGGCGTGCTGGTCACCTTCGACACCGAACGCGACACGCCCGAACGCCTGGCCGCCTTCGCGAAGGAGCAGGGCCTCGACACCGCGACCTGGACCCTGCTGCGCGGCAACGCCGCCGACGTCCGCGAGCTCGCCGCCGTCCTCGGCGTCGCCTATCAGCAAGCGCCGAGCGGCGACTTCGCCCACAGCAACGTGATCACATTGGTCGACGCCGACGGCGTGATCGTCCACCGCCAGCAGGGCCTCGAGGTCGAACCCATCGGTTCCGTGATCGCGATCCGCGCGCTGCTGCGCGACCGTCCGTGACGGTTCAGCACACGCAGGGCAGACGACTGCACTTCGGACACCCGCCCCCGTACTTCGCGCGGCCGAGCCCCTCGAGATCGAGCCCGTGCAGCGACGCGAGCGTCGCGAGCCAGGCGTAGACGTCGGCGAACTCCTCTTCCAGGTTCTCGCGCTCTCCGCGGCGGATGGCGCGGACCAGCTCGCCGACCTCCTCGACGAACCAGAGCAGGGTGCCGGGCACGCCGCGCGCGGCGTCGCGTGCGAGGTAGATGCGCTCGATGAGTGATTGGAAGGAGTCCGGGTCGGCGCCGGATCGGGGCGGATGCACGGTCACGGTGGTTCCTCAGCCCATCCGTTTGCAGGTCAGGAGCAACACGTCCTCGCGGAGGCCGTCGGCGCCGCCGCCGCCCTCGATCGTGCCGAGCACGAGGCTCATGAACGCGGCGGTGTGTTTGGGTGAGTGTGTGCGCACGAGATCGAGCAGGTCCTGCATGCGGACGCCGGCCTCGTTGGTCTGCACGAGACGGACGCCCGCGGTGATCTCGAGCTTCTCGCTGCGCAGACCCTTCTCGAACACCGGGCCGTCGTCGAGCCCGAGCGCCAGACCTTCTGCCGCGAGTTCGAGCACGTCGCCGGCGCGGCAGATCCACAAGGGAGCGCGATAGCCCGCCTGGTAGAGCTTCGCGCCGTCGGCAGCCACTTCGATCAGGCTCGCCTTCGCACACGCGCCGCGCGGCAGGCGCTGGAACAGGACCTTGTTGGCGTGAGCGAGCGCCTTGCGCGCGTTCGCGCCGGCTTCGATCGCGCGGACGATCTCGTCGCGCGCCATGCGCGCCGCAACGACCGAGATCGCGCTCGCGCCCTCCGCGCTGATGACCCACGCGATGCCGTTCTGCGCGCCGACGTAGTCGAGTCCGCCGCGCGTGCCGTTGCCGATCGCGGCGTCGACCTCCCAACCGTCGATCCCGACCGGCGCGGTCAGCGCCTTGTCGCGCAGCTCGCGCACCGCGGGATCCATCGACGCCGATGCCCCGCGCGCCTTCTCCATCTCGCCGAACATCGCCGAGAGGTCGGTCGCGAGGTACTGCACCGCGCGGCCGAGCGCGGTGACTTCGTCGCTGCCCGCCACGCGCACGCGCACCTCCGTCCCGCCGCGACCGAGCTTGCTCACCGCGAGCCCGAGATCGGTGAGGCGCGAGCCGATCCCGCCGCCCTGGACCCAGGCCACGAACGCGACGAACGCGCCGACGACGAGCGCCATCAGTCCGCCGAAGAGCCACTGCTTGCGGTCGTCGGGACCCATCAGCACGACGAGCAGGACGCCGCCGAGAGCGCCGACCAGTCCGCACACGAGGGACATGCGGAGTGCGATGCGCCCGGTGCTCCGTCCGCCGCGACGGCTCATGGTCTTGGCTCCGAACGCTGGTTCATCCGCGCAGCATAGACGCGTCCACCGAAACGCCAGAACGAGCGCTCCATCACGGCAGACCCACCGCGTGCAAGACCCAGAGCACCGCCGCGGTCTGCACACCGGCGACGACGTCGTCGGCCATCACGCCGAGGCCACCGGGCAGTTCTTCCGCGCGCCGCGCCGGCGGCAACTTCAGGACGTCGAAGGCGCGGAACACGAGAAACGCGGTCGCGTGGGTCCACGGACCCGGCCGGCCGTGGAGGCTCGCATCGATCGCGACGGCGACGAGGTAGCCGGCGACCTCGTCGATCACCACGCAGCCCGGATCATCCTGGCCGAAGAGGTGCTTGTTGCTTCCGCCGAGCGCACAGCCGAGAGCGAAGATCAGCGCGGCGAACGCAGCGAGCCCCATCGCGAGCGGAGTCCCGTCGAGGCAGGCTCCGAGGACCACCGCCGGCACGACGCCGCCGAGCGTGCCGAAGGTGCCGGGCGCGAACGGCGCCAGCCCCAGCCCTCCGCCGCACAGGACCAGGCGGCGGATGCGATCCGCGACCGCGCCGCTCATGACGCGCGCAGCAGGTGCCGCGCCTTCCAGAGGTAGTTCGCTCCCGACCACAACGTCAGTGCAAGGGTGAGCCAGATTCCGATCTCGGCGGCCGGCCGCCAGAACCCGCAACCGCCGGCGACCGTCATCAGGGCAGCGGCGGTGCAGGCCTGCACCACCATCTTGACCTTGCCGAGCCGATCGGCGGGGAACGGGACGCCCTGCGACTCGGCGAGCCCGCGCACCGCGGTGACCAGGAACTCACGGGCCACGATCAAGGCGACCATCCACGTCGCCAGGAGTTCGACGGCGCTCGGGAAGCGCAGCAGTGCGATCAGGACGCCGCAGACCAGCACCTTGTCGACGAACGGATCCGCCACCCTGCCGAACGCCGTGACCTGACCCGAGCGACGCGCGAGCCAGCCGTCGAGGAAGTCGGTCGCTGCGGCGACGATGAAGACCCAGAACGCGATCCACAGGGGGACAGCGCCGTCGCGGGGCGGGGCACCGCTGCTCTCGAGCAACGCGACGCACGCGACGGTCAGCGCCAGCCGACCGAGCGTGATCGCGTTGGGCAGGTTCACTGAACACCCCCGGCCGCCGGTCGCGCGACGAGGTCGTACTCGGCGACGCCGGTGATCTCGACGTCGACGAAGCTGCCGGCGTCGAGCCCGCCGCCCACGACGCGCACGAGACTGTCGACCTCGGGGGCGTCCGCGGTCGTGCGCGCCAGCGCGACGTCCCCCGCCGCATCCGGATCGCGGCCGTCGACCAGGACGCGCAGCCGCGCCCCGACCAGCGACTCGTTGCGCGCGACGTGGATCGTCTTCTGCAGCGCCATCAGCTCCGCGCGGCGTTCCTGCGCGAGTTCGTCGGGGACGAGGTCCTTCGACGCGAACGCGGCGGTGCCTTCCTCGTGCGAGTAGGTGAACACGCCGAGTCGCTCGAAGCGGTACTCCTCGACGAAGCGCCGCAGTTCGTCCTGATCCCCGGCGGTCTCTCCTGGGAAGCCGACGATGAGCGTCGTGCGCAAGGCGATGCCCGGGACTTCCTCGCGAAGTCGATCGAGGATCCCGCGCACCTGAGCAGCGGAGACGCCGCGGCGCATCGCGCGCAACATCGCGCCGCTGACGTGCTGCACCGGGATGTCGAGGTAGGGCACGACCTTGTCGTGCTCGCGCATCACGGTCGTGAGCTCGGGCAGCACGGTGTGCGGGTAGGCGTACATCAAGCGCACCCACTCGATGCCCGGCGTGTCCGCGAGCTTCCCGAGCAGCGCATGGATGCCGCGCTTCCGGTCGAGGTCGAGACCGTACGCGGTCGTGTCCTCCGCGACGATCACGAGTTCCTTCACGCCTTGCGCGGCGATGCCCTGCGCCTCTTCGAGCAGGACGTCCATCGGCTTGCTGCGGTTCTTGCCGCGCATGCCGGGGATCGCGCAGAACGAGCAGGTGTGGTCGCAGCCCTCCGAGATGCGCAGGTAGGCGAAGCTCTTGGGGGTGAGCAGCACGCGGCCCACGTCGCTGCGCGCGGACTTCGGCCGGCCGCCGTCGACCGTCGCGACCATCCGCGCGGCGCTGCCGTTCACGATGCGTCGGACGACGCCCGGCACGCCGGAGTAGTCCGAGATGCCGAGCACGGCGTCGAGTTCGGGGATCGAGCGGCGCAGGTCCTCGGCGTAGCGCTGCGCGAGGCAACCGACCGCGACGACCCCCTTCACGGAGCCGTCATCCTTGAGCCGACACGCTTCGAGGATCGTGTCGATCGACTCCTGCTTCGCCGCCTCGATGAAGCCGCAGGTGTTCACGACGACGACATCGGCGTCTCCCGGTTCGGCGACGATGGCGAGGCCCTCCTCGGCGACGTGCCCGAGCAGGACCTCGGAGTCGACCAGGTTGCGGGCACAGCCCAGACTGATCAGGCAGACGCGGATCGCCTCGTTCACGTCACGGTTCACGCTTGCGGGCGCGACCCGACCCGGTCGGATCACGCCCGCTTCGATGGGGCAATGCCGGAGCGGCGCGACGACGACCCGTCGTCACCGCGTCCTCAGGCCGGCTTCGACTGGACGACCCAGACCTTGATCGTCGCGTCGACCTCGGGGTGCAAGTGGATCGTGATGTCGTAGACGCCGATCTCCTTGATCGGGTGATCGAGTCGGACCGTCTTCGCTTCGACGATGAGGCCACGCTCGCGCAGCGCTTCCGAGATCTGCGTCGCGGTCACGGAGCCGAAGAGGTGACCCTCCTCGTTCGCGCGACCTTCGATCGTCACGGACGTCTGCTCGATCC
>JACRLW010000006.1:0-23843 GCA_016235155.1 Planctomycetota bacterium | reverse complement strand
GAGGCGCTCGCGCTCCTCGGCGAGGGCGCGCTCGCGCACCTTCTCGATCTGCGCGAGGTTCGCCTTGGTGACGGGCACCGCGTGCCCCATCGGCAGCAGGTAGTTGCGCGCGTAACCGGGCTTGACGGTGACGACGTCACCGATGCGCCCGAGGTTCTCGATGTTCTTGTTGAGCAGGAGTTGCATCGATCACCCCCTCCCCACGAAGGGCATCAAGGCCATGTGACGCGCGAGCTTGATCGCGTTGGCGAGCATGCGCTGGTTCTGTCCCGAGAAGCCGGTGCGGCGCCGCGACGAGATCTTGCCCGTCGGCCCGACGAACTTCTGGAGGTAGGCCACGTTCTTGAACTCGAGGGGCTCCTCGGGCTCGGCGACCTTCTTGGCCTTGCCGAAGCGCGAGAACTTGCCGCGCTTGCCGGCGCCGTTGCCGCCGCCGCGCCGCGAACCACTGTCACCGCCGTAGCCGCCGTTCGTGTTTCTGTCTTCGTTGTCGTTCATCGCGGATCACTCCTTCGCCTTCTGGGTGCTCGCCTTCGGTTCGGAAGCCTTCGGCTCGGTCGCCTTCGCTTCGTTCGCGCCGCTCTCGCCGCCTTCCGCAGCCGGGGTGTCCTCGACCTCGGCCGCCTCGACGGCGCCTCGGCTCGACCCGCGCTCGGCGCGCTCGGCGCGGTCGTGCGATCGCGCGGCCGCGGCCGCCGCTTCGCGTTCGGCCTGCGCCGCTTCACGCCGCGATGCGACGTCCTCGACGCGCACCTGGCTCTCGTCGAAAGCGGTCTCGGGTTCGAACGCCGTCGCGGGGATCTCGTCGATCGCCTGCGTCAGATGGCGCAGCACCGGCTCGAAGAACTCGAGGTCGCGGCGGATCCCGCCGATCGCCTGCGTGTCGGCCGAAAAGTAGATCAACAGGTAGGTGCCGCGGAGCTGCCGGCGGATCGGATAGGCGAGGCGTCGCTCGTCCCAGCGCTTGCAGATCTTGATCTGAGCGCCGTGCTTCGTGAACAGGCCGGTCACCAGGTCCTTGAGCGGTTGCCAGCCCTTGCGCACCTCCCGGTTGTCCAGGAGGAGCATCGATTCATAGGTTCGGTTGGTAGCGGTTTGCGTCAAGACTCACGATCTCCTGGAGAGCCGCCGCGGTCCGGCGAGCTGTCGCTCGCGCAGAAGCCGTTGTGGAGCTCCATCAGGGTTTCGACCGAAGTGCCGGCGCACCACTGGGTGGCGACGTCGGCGCAACGCTCGACGACCGATCGGAGAACCTCCCGTTCCTCAGGGAGAAAGCGAGCCAGTACGAAATCCGCGGCGTCCTCGCCGGCACTGCCCGAAGAGACAGGCCGGGTCGAGACTCCGAGATCGCGTTCCGCAAGTCGCCCGATACCGAGACGGAGACGGGGATAGGCGTCGGAGCACAGGGCCTGTTCGATCGATTTCAGGCCGTTGTGCCCGCCGGTGCTCCCCGACGGCCGGATACGGATCCGGCCCAGCGGTAGGTTCAGATCGTCGACGACGACAAAGAGCGAGTCCGGCGCGAGCCCCGCGGCCCGCACGAGCGGGCCGGCGACGTCGCCGGACAGATTCACGTAGGTGTTCGGTTTCGCGAGCAGGACCGGATCCTGCCCGAGGCCGCGGCCGCCCTCGACGAGAGCGACCGTCGCCTTGACCTTGCCGCCGAAGTTGCGCGTCCCGTCGGGAGCGCGCCGCTAGATGCGGCGAAAGATCACGCCCGCCCGCGCAGCGAGCCGGTCGAGCACGACGAAGCCCGCGTTGTGACGTGTGTCCTCGTACTCGGAACCGGGGTTGCCGATGCCCAGGACGACGCGGCGGTACTCCATCGAGCGGGACCCGGAGTCTGCTCGGAAGGGGCGGGAAGCCTAGCGAGACGACCCCTCGCAGCCAAGCCGCGAGATGACTCCCCGCCGACGCTCGCCTCACTCCTTCGCAGGGATGTGGCAGATCAGCGTCTCGGGCGGACAGTCGAGCTGGCACCCGGCCGGGACCACGAGGTCTCTGGCGAAGATCTCCTCGCCGAGGTTCAGCCCCGCGACCTTCACCTCGAGATGGTGAGGGATCGCCGTCGGCAACACCTTCATCGCGATGCTGGCCGCGTCCTTGACGAGCACGCCGCCCTTGCCGACGCCGGCGGGCACGCCGATGAACGTCAGCTCCACGCGCAACCGGAGCGGCTCGGCGAGGTCGATCCGCCGGAAGTCGAGATGCACCGGCGTGTCGCCGAGGTGGTCGTACTGGACCGACTGGAGGAAGACGTCCTCGGTCGTTCCGCCGGCTTCCAGGCGGAACACCTTGTGGCGCTCCCGCATCTCGAGGCCGAACACGTGAGCGTCGACCTGGATGTTCGCGGGATCCTTGCCGCGGCCGTAGACGATGCCTGGAACCTTGCCGGCGACACGGACGCGTCGCATCAGCTTCGAACCGGTTTGCGTGCGCGGTTCGGCGCGAAGGGTGGTGACTTCCATGATGGATGAGGGTTCTCGAGAGTGGCGGATCGCGTCAGCGCGTTTCGATGTCGCGCGGTGAGTTGTCGAACAGCGAACTGACGCTCTCGCTGCGATGGATTCGGTCGATGGCACGCGCCA
Source organism: Planctomycetota bacterium (assembly GCA_016235155.1). Classification (GTDB taxonomy): domain Bacteria; phylum Planctomycetota; class UBA1135; order UBA1135; family UBA2386; genus JACRLW01. The sequence continues at coordinate 21,255 of JACRLW010000006.1, read as the reverse complement.
GGAGCGGCGCGACCGAGGCTTGGACGAGTTTCGCCGGGCGCTGGCCGCGCAGCGGAATCGTGTCGGTGAACAGGATGGTCTCGGCAGGACACGCGTCGAGCTTCTTCACCGCGTCGCCGCAGAGCACGGCGTGCGAGGCAACGATGAACACGCGCTTCGCACCGCGTTCCTTCACGATGCGCGCGGCGTCCGAGATCGAACCGCCGGTCGAGATCATGTCGTCGACCAACACGACGTCGCGGTTGTTGACGTCACCGACGACGTTCTCGACGACGGTCTCGCTCCCGCTGATGCGTCGCTTGTCGACGATCGCGAGGTCGGCGCGGAGGTCCTTCGCGTAGGCACGCGCGAGCTTGGTCCCGCCGACGTCCGGCGAGACGACGATCGGCCGGTCCGCGCCGAGTTCGCGCACCTTCTCCATGAGCACCGGGCGCGCGTAGAGGTGGTCGACGGGGATGTCGAAGAAGCCCTGGATCTGCGCCGCGTGCAGGTCGATCGCGACCACACGGTGCGCTCCGGCGACGGCGATCAGGTTGGCGACGAGCTTCGCGTTGATCGGCACGCGCCCCTCGTCCTTTCGGTCCTTCCGCGCGTAGCCGAAGTACGGGATCACCGCGGTGATCGTCTCGGCGGACGCCCGGCGCAGGCAGTCGATGAACGACAGCAACTCGAACAGGCTGTCGTGCACCGGCGGGCTGGTCGGCTGCACGACGAACACGTCGGCGCCGCGCACGTCGCACTCGACCTTCAGGTCGATCTCCCCGTCGGGGAAGTCCTTGATCGACGCCTCGCCGATCGGGATGCCCATGTGCGCGCAGATGTCGCGCGCGAGTTGGGGATGCGAGCGACCCGCGAAGACCCGCAGACGTTCACCGCGCTTCATGGGCGATTCCCTCGCTTCTCGAGCCGTCGCGCTGGCACCCCGACCCAGACCTCGTCGTCGCCGACGTGCGAGTTCCTGGTCACGATCGCGCCGGCGCCGGTGTAGGCACGCTTGCCGATGCGCAGCGGTGCGACGAGCACCGAGCCGCTGCCGATGAACGCGCCGTCCTCGATCACCGTGCGGTGCTTCTGCTTGCCGTCGTAGTTCGCGGTGATCGTGCCGGCGCCGATGTTCGCGCCCGCGCCGATCTCCGCGTCGCCGAGGTAGGCGAGGTGATCTCCGCCCCGTCCTCGAGCACCGCGCGCTCGCGCAGGTGCGCGAACGGTCCGACCTCGCAACCCTCGCCGATCACGACGCCCTTGCGGATCACGCTGCACGGCAACACGCGCGTGTCGCGGCCGATCACGACGTCGTGGTCGATCCAGGTCGTCGCCGGGTCCTCGATGAGCACGCCGTTGGCGAGGTGCCGTTCGAGGATGCGGTCCTGCATCACCGCGCGGGCCATCGCGAGCTGGTGCAGCGAGTTCACGCCGAGCGACTCGACCGGATCGTCGAGCTCGACGGTCGTGACGCGCTCGCCCGCGGCGAGCAGGTTGCCGATCGTGTCGGTCAGGTAGAGCTCCCCCTGGGCGTTCTGCGGCGAGAGGCCGTGCAGGGCGGCGCGCAGCGCGTCGGCGTCGTAGCAGTAGACGCCGACGTTGATCTCCTCGATCTCGCGCTCGGCGTCCGAGCAGTCGCGCTCTTCGCGGATGCCGAGCAGCGTGCCGTCCTCGTCGCGCAGGATGCGCCCGAGGCCCGTCGGATCGTCGGGGATCGCGGTGAGCAGCGCGGCCGCCGCGTCGCCGCGCGCGTCGCGCAGCGCCGAGTAGGTCGCGCGCTCCAGCAGCGGCATGTCGCCGTAGCCGACCAACACGTCGCCGCGGAAACCGTCGAGTGCTTGCATCGCGACTTGCACCGCGTGGCCGGTGCCCTTGGGCGAACCCTGATCGACGACCGTCAGCCCATCGCGCCCGGCGAGTCCCTTCTCGACCAGCTCCCGGCCATGGTGCAGCACGACGACCGTCCGCTCCGGAGCCAGCGCGGCGACCTCGTCGAGCACCGTGCCGAGCAGGGTGCGGCCGCAGAGCGGCAGCATCACCTTGGGCAGGCTCAGCTTGGTGCGTTTGCCGAGCCCGGCGGCGAGGACGAGGACGGCGAGTGGACGAGTCATCACGGAATCGCCGCGCTCGGCGAAAAGGGGCGAGGATTCTGGGGAGACGACCACACGCGGTCAAGACGACGGCGGGCCCTGGCACTATCCTGCCCCGCCCATCCGCCGGTCCGACTCGCGTGCCCGAAGTCCACTTCGCCCAGGCCCTCCAGACCCACGTGCCCTGCCAAGCACAGCGCGTGGCGGCGACGACCGTCCGCGCCGCGCTCGATGCCGCGTTCGCCGCCGCCCCACGGCTCCGCGCCTACGTCCTGGACGAGCACGGCGCACTGCGCCACCACGTCGCCGTCTTCGTCGACGGCAAGGCACTCGCCGACCGCACGCTCGCGACCCCGGTCGCCGAGCACAGCCGCATCCACGTCATCCAAGCTCTCTCCGGGGGCTGACCCCCACCCCTGCACACGAGAAACGACGATGAGCGATCGACTCCTGATCGGAACCAAGAAAGGCCTCTTCACCGTGCAGCGGAGCGGCCCCGGCCGCTGGGCCTTCGGCCCACCCGCCTTCCCCGGCGTGCCCGTGAGCATGGTCTGCCGCGACCCCCGTGACGGCGGCGAACTCGTCGCGCTCAACCATGGGCACTTCGGGGTGAAGTTCCACCGCAGCGACGACCGCGGCGCGAACTGGCGCGAACTGGCCGCACCCGCCTGTCCGCCGGTCCCGGCGGGTGAACCGCCGATCGTCGACATGATCGGGCGCACGATCCCGCAGACGCTCAAGGACGTCTGGGCGCTGGTCCCCGGCGGCAAGGACCAGCCTCGGCGCCTCTGGTGCGGCACGATCCCCGGCGCCTTGTTCCGCTCCGACGACGGCGGCGCGAGTTGGACCCTGGTCGAGTCCCTCTGGCACCACCCGACGCGCAAGCTGTGGATGGGCGGCGGCGCCGACGCGCCCGGCATCCACTCGATCTGCGTCGACCCGCGCGACAGCAGGAAGCTGTCGATCGCGATCTCCTGCGCAGGAATCTGGCACTCGAGCGACGACGGCGCGACCTGGGAAGCGGCCTGCGCCGGGATGCGTGCCGAGTACGCCCCGCCCGGCCAGGAGTTCGAGCCGCTCGCGCAGGACCCGCACCAGATGGTCCGCTGTGCTTCGGGACCGGACCGTATGTGGGTCCAGCACCACAACGGCATCTTCCGCAGCGACGACGCCGGACGGTCGTGGTCGGAGATCAAGCAAGCCGGTCCGTCCTGCTTCGGATTCGCCGTCGTGGTGCATCCCAAACACAAGGACAGCGCCTGGTTCGTCCCCGCGAAGAAGGACGAGTTCCGCTTCCCCGTCGACGGCAAGTTCGTCGTGACCCGCACGCGCGACGGCGGCAAGAGCTTCGACGTGCTGAGCAAGGGCCTCCCCGAGGCCCCGGCCTACGACCTCGTCTACCGCCACGGCCTCGACATCTCCCAGGACGGCGAGCGCCTTGCGATGGGCAGCACGACCGGCGGGCTGTGGGTCAGCGAGAACGGCGGGGACTCATGGGTCGGCGTGTCCGCGCACCTGCCGCCGGTGTTGTGCGTGCGGTTCGGGTGAGGCTCGGGAAACGCTCGCCGGTTGCTTCCGGATCGGCCTTCGTCCATTCGTTCGCCTGCCGCGAGCACCGAGCTGATGCGGTGCCGCGGACTCCACGTTCCCTCGCCCGACGACTCGCCATGAACCCGTTCCGACGACTGCTCCCCTTCCTCCTCGCTCTCCCGCTCTCGTTCTCCCTCTCCGCGCAGGACACGGTCGACGCCCGCGCCGCGAAGGCCGCCGCGGACAAGGTCTGGGAGGCGCAGGACTGGCCGGCGGCCGGCGATGCCTACCAGAAGGTCGTCGCGCTCGATCCGACCGACGGGACGGCCTGGCACCACCTCGGCTACGCGCTGCACATGCAGGGCAAGCTCGACGAGGCGCTGAAGGCCCACCTCGCCGCGACGAAGTTCCCGCAGGTCGCCGCGATCGGTTGGTACAACGCCGCGTGCGTGCATGCGATGCAGGGGCGGAAGGACGACGCGATCGCGTGCCTCGAGAAGTCCGTCGCCGGCGGCTTCGGCGACCGCGAGCAGGTCCTCGGCGACACCGACTTCGCGAACCTGCACGACGACCCGCGCTTCCAGAAGCTCGTGAAGTCGCTGCCCGACGCGCCGAGCGCCAACGCCGCGAAGCCCTACGCCTACTCCGGCGCCCGCGTCGGCGCACGGCTCGCCTACTTCAGCGCCGGCGGCTCGCCGGGGCAGGTTTCGATCGACTACGGCTCGCCGGTGTGGAAGGACAGCTACAGCAAGCACGCCGAGGACGCCTCGCTCGCCGGACGTCGCTGGCGCTGCGGCGTCGACTTCTGGACCACGCTCGACACCAACATCGACCTCGAGATCGGCGGCGTCGCGGTGCCGGCGGGCGCCTACTACCTCACCCTCGAGCGCAGCAAGGACGGCAAGTTCCTGCTCGCGCTCAACGACCCGGCGATCGTGCGCAAGAAGAAGCTCGACGCCTACGTCGCGCACCTCACGAGCGGCGGGACCATGGTCGAACTCGCGCTCGAGAAGAGCGACAAGGTCGCCGAGAAGCTCGCCTTCGCGATGGAGCCGGGCGAGGAAAACGGCACGGCGACCTTCAAGCTCGCGTTCGGGCCGTACGTGCTCTCCGCGCCGATGACGCTGAAGCTCGGGAACTGAGCCCTCACCAGTTGGCACAGGCCACGGCGGAGGATGCGTGGCCGGTGGGTCCGGGGAGGAGCTGGCGCACTGCGCCTCCGCGTCGAACGGGTTGCCGCGATCGGGTGGCCGGGCGGTCATCGAGTGGCACACTGCGCCAGGCTCACGTCGGGATCGCCGCAGTCCGGTCCGAGTCCGGGTGCGGTGGCGCACTGCGCCTCCGCGTCGAACGGGTTGCCGCGATCGGGTGGCCGGGCGGTGATCGAGTGGCGCACTGCGCCCTCGCGTGGCGAGACGCGCTGGGTTCACCGATCGCCTCCCTCCCGGGCCGGGTGACGGGACTCGGGCGATTCGCCCTGACCCCCCTCCTCCAGCGAGCCGCCGCGAGCCCCTAGTAATACGTATCCCTGCGCCCCCCCGGCGGGCTGGACGTCCGGTCCTGCCGGATCCGCCCCGCCGAGTCCGGGTCCGCAGCGCGGCGATCAGCGAATGACCGGCGCGCCGACTTCGCGCGCCTTCGACTCCAGCGCCGGCACGTCGTCGGCGAGCAACCGCTCGAGAGCCGCGAGCGGCTCTTGGATGCGCGCCAGCAATTCGTCGCGCACGAGGACGTCCTGCGCCGTCGGCCCGAAGCCGCCCGATGCGGCGTTCAGCGCGGCGAGCTTGTCGTTCAGTCCGATCGGGAAGTTCAACGGGTCCTGGGCACTCTTGCCGAGAGGTTGGCAGAGCTGCTTCTCGAGTTCGTCGATGCGCGCGCAGGTCGCCTCGCAGGCCGTCTTCAGTTCCTCGCCGGCGACGCTCTCCGGCAGCTTCCCCGCGACGGCTCGCAAAGCCCCGCGCACGCGACGCGCTTCGAGCAACGCGGCGTGGATCGCGTCGAGACGGTCGACGATCTCCCGCAGGAAAGCGAACTGCGCCCGATGCTCGTCGAGCGACGCCGTCGCGCGCGGGTCGATGCGCACCTCGCAGGGCATGCGCTGCTCGACGTCGCCGACGCGCAGCACGACGCGGTACTCCCCCGGCGGCACGCGCGGTCCCGACAGGTTGCCGTTCCACATCGCGGTGCCGGTGAGGCGGCGCGCGCCCTCCGTCGCGAGCGGCCACGCGAAGAGGTTGAGTCCAGCCTTCGGCTCGAGCACGTAGCGCTGTTCGTCGCGAGAGTCCTTGGAGTCCTTCGGCAGCAGGTCCTTGCGGTCGAATCGCCGCAGGAGCTTGCCCTCGGCGTCCTGGAACTCGAGTTCGACGCGCGTCTCCTTCGCCGGCGCTTCGGCGAGCCAGTACCGGACCACGACTCCACCGTGTGGGTTCGTGCCGGCGAGACGCGGGTCATCGGCGCGTTGCAGCGGCGTCGAGGCGGCGCAGCACCGAGAGCCCGTTCAGGATCCAGTAGCCGCGGCCCTGCGTCGCTGCGATCAGTTCGTCGCCGCGCACCGCGAGGTCGGTGATCGGCACGATCGGCAGGTCGATGCGGAGCGAGCGCCACGTCGCGCCGTCGTCGAACGAGACGTACGGCCCGCGCTCGGTGCCGGCGTAGAGCAGCCCATCGCGCTCGGGATCGAAGCGGACGGCGCGCGTGAAGTGGTCGGCGGGGATGCCCGTGCCCGTGATCGACTCCCAGTGAGTGCCGAAGTCGCTCGTGAGCAACAACAGCGGGCGGAAGTCGTCGAGCTGATAGCGCGTCGCGGCGACGACGCAGGCGCCTGCCTCGCGCGGGTGCGCGTCGATGCAGTTGACGCGCGCGAACTCGGGCAGGTCCGGCGGGGTCACGTCGCTCCAGTTCGTTCCGCCGTCCTTCGTCACGTGGATCCGCCCGTCGTCGCTGCCGCACCAGAGCACGCCGCGCTGCACCGGCGATTCGCACGCCGCGAAGATCGTGCAGTAGTACTCGACGCCGGTGTTGTCCTTCGTGATCGGCCCGCCCGACGGCCCCTGCTTGTCGCGGTCGTTGCGCGTGAGGTCGGGGCTGATGACGCGCCACGACGCGCCGAGGTCATCGCTCGCGAACAACGCCTGCGCCGCGGCATAGAGCCGGTCGCGCCCGTGCGGCGAGAAGAACAGCGGGAAGTTCCACTGGAAGCGCCAGCGGGCGTCGCGCGCGCCGTAACCCATCACCGAGTCGGGCCACGGGTTGATACGCCGTGATTCCCGTGTGCGGTGGTTCCGCATCTCGAGGTGGCCGCCATAGCTGCCGCCGAAGACCAGCTCCGGTTCCCCGGGCCGCGCGACGACATGCCCCGACTCCCCGCCCGCCGTCGGCTCGAAGTCGCGCTCGCCGATGGAGCTGCCGTCGACGTTGCGCGAGCGGATGCGCAAAGCACTGTTGTCCTGCTGTCCGCCGAGCAGGCGATACGGGAAGTCATCGTCGAGCGACACGCGGTACATCTGCGCCGTCGGCTGGTTGTCCTGCGGACTCCAGCTCGTGCCGCCGTCGAGCGAGACGTTCGCGCCGCCGTCGTTGCTCTCGATCATCCGCATCGGCTCGAGCGGATCGATCCACAGGTCGTGGTTGTCGCCGTGCGGCGTCGCAACCGACGTGAACGACTTGCCGCCGTCCTTGCTGTGCCAGAGCCGCACGTTGAGGACCCACACGCCGTCCTCGTCCTTCGGATCGGCGACGACGCGCGTGTAGTACCACGCGCGCTGCCGGCGCTCGCGGTCGTCGTCGACCTTCGTCCAGGTCTTGCCCGCGTCGCGCGAGCGGAACAGCCCGCCGTCCTCGGCCTCGATCAGCGCATAGAGGTTGTCGGGATTCGACGCCGACACCGCGATGCCGCCGATCCCGATCGTGCCCTTCGGCAGACCCTCGTTGCGCGTCAGCTCGACCCAGGTGTCGCCCCCATCGCTCGACTTCCACAGCCCCGAGCCCGGCCCGCCGCTCTCGAGGCTCCACGGCGTTCGGCGCACGCGCCAGGTCGTCGCGTAGACGATGCGCGGGTTCGTCGGATCGAGCACGAGATCGACGGCGCCGGCGTCGGCGTCGACGAAGAGCACGCGCTGCCAGGTCGTGCCGCCGTCGCGCGTGCGGAACACCCCGCGCTCCTCGTTCGGCCCGTAGAGGTGGCCGATCGCGGCGACATAGGCGCAGTCCGGATCGCGCGGGTGCGCGCGCACGCGCCCGATCTGGCGCGTGTCGGCGAGACCGACGTGCTGCCACGTGCGCCCGGCATCGGTGCTGCGCCACACGCCGTCGCCGTGGCTCACGTTGCCGCGCACGGTCTTCTCGCCGGTGCCCACCCACACGACGTTGGGATCGCTCGCGCACACGTCGATCCCGCCGATGGAGCCGCCGAAGAACCGGTCGGAGACGTTGCGCCACGTGCGTCCGGCGTCGTCGGTCCGCCACACGCCGCCGCCGCAGCTCCCCATCCAGAACGTGTCGGGATCGCCCGGGATGCCCGTGACGGCGCAGACGCGCCCGCCGCGGTATGGCCCGACCTCGCGCCAATGCAGCCCGTCGAGCAGGCGGTCCTGCGGCGAGTCCTGCGCGACGAGGGTTCGTAGGTCTGCGAATTGTCGCGGCACGCGACGATTCGCGGGCCGGAGAACCCCGGCCGGTAAAGCGGCCGAGGCCTTCTGGTCGTCGCGGCAGCGACGACGCCTGCAGCCCGGAGGGCTGCGGCCTCGGCCGCGATGGGGCGGGGATCATCGCCCGACAGTGGGCCGAACGCAGCGTCGCGGTTGCCCTCGACCACCCCGCCGCGCTACGACCCCGACCGATGAATCCCCTGCTCGCCCTCTCCCTTTGCGCCGCGCTCTGCGCCTGCGCCTCGACCCGCATGGATGACGCTCCCACGTCGAAACCCGCTTCGCTCGAACTCGGCGCCTTCTCGATCAGCCTGACCGTGAAGGACCTCGCCGCCTCGCGCGCCTTCTACGAGAAGCTCGGCTTCACTCCCACCTCCGGCGACCCGGCGCAGAACTGGCAGGTCCTGCGCAACGGCGACCACGTGATCGGCCTGTTCCAGGGGATGTTTCCGAAGAACATGCTGACCTTCAATCCGGGCTGGGATCAGCAGAAGCAGCCGCTCGCGTCGTTCACCGACGTCCGCGCAATCCAGCAAAAGCTCGAAGCCGCCGGCCTCGCTCTCGACGCCAAGGCCGATCCGGCTTCGACCGGAACCGCCTACCTCATGCTGACCGACCCCGACGGCAACCCGGTCCTGATCGATCAGCACGTGAACAAGCCGCGTTGAGACGGGCGCGAGGAAAACTCGCCCGCGAGCGTGACGCTGAAGCCCCGCGCGGCGAATCATCCCCGCGACCGGATGGACGCCGACCAACCCATCGAGCTGCTGCGGCACCACGCCGGCCTGATCGCGAAGGTCGCGCACGCGTACTGCAAGAGCCCGAGCGATCGTGAGGACGTCGTCCAGGAGATCGCGGTCCAGCTCTGGCGCGCCTGGGACCGCTACGACCCGCGCTTCGCCGAGTCGACCTTCGTCTACCGCATCGCGCTGAACGTGGCGATCTCGTTCCACCGGCGCGAGCGGCGGCACAGGTCGCGGCGCGAATCGCTCGACGCCCACGCGATCACCCTCGCCGCCCCGTCGACTCGCGAGCCGTCCGAAGCGGTGGAGCGCCTCCTGCGCTGCATCGATGGCCTGCCGCCGCTCGACAAGGCGCTCGTGCTCCTCGACCTCGACGACCAGGACCATGCGACGATCGCCGACGTGCTCGGGCTCTCGGTGTCCAACGTGGGCACCAAGCTTCACCGCATCCGGGCCAGGCTACGCACCACGCTCGCACTCGACGGAGATGCCCCATGAACCTCGATGAACTGAAGATGGTCTGGTCCGCGCACGGTGCACTCCTCGAGCGGAGCCTCGCGATCGACGAACGGATCCTGCGCGAGATGGTCCTCCGCAAGCTTCGCCGCTCGCTGCGACCCTTCGTCCTCGTTCGCGCGCTCGAAGTCCTGTTCGGCGTCACCGCGCTCGCCGTCGTCGTTCCGCTGCTCGTCGCGCACCTCGAAGAGCCGCGCTATCTCGTCGCTGGCGGCGCCCTCGCCGTGGTGCTGGTCAGCTTCACCGCATGCGCCGCACAGCTCCTCGTGCACGGCGCGCGCCTCGACCACTCCGGTCCGGTCACCCGTCTCCAACGCGATCTCGAGCAGCTGCGACGACTGGAGTACCGCGCCCTGAAGTGGTCCTTGCTCGGCGGCGTGCTGTGCTGGTTGCCGGGGCTGATGCTCCTCGTCGAGTTCGTCACCGGGATCCCCGCGCTGGCACGCGTGCAACCCGCCTGGCTCGAAGCGAACCTCATCTTCGGGCTCGCGCTCTGCGTCCTCGGCCGACACGCCTCGAACCGCTGGCTCGAGCGCGAACCACGCGGTCCATTCGCGCGTCGCGTACTCGACGCCCTCAGCGGTCGTTCGGTCCGCGCTGCCGCGCGCCACCTCGACGAGCTCGCGCGCTTCGTGCGGGAGGATGCGCGAGCGGACTGAACTGCGGACTCACCCGCCGAGCACGATCCGCAGCCCCGGCGTGAACGAGAAGCCCTGCGCCGCGCCGGCGTCGACCTCGACGACCTGTGCGTGGATCGGCACGCACGACAGTGTGGGGTCGGCGGGAGTGCGGATGCGGATCGTGTTGAAGTTGCCGGGTAACAGCGGGATCACGGTCGTGAACAGCGGATCGACGAGGAGCGTGCCACCGAGGATCGGGATCGAGGTCGGCGCCAAGCCGATCACGACGATGCCCGGCGTGATGAAGCTCATCGAGCCGCCGGCGACGAGCGTGATCTCGCGGCCGACGAGCGGGATGCCGCTGCCGCTCAGGCCGGGAATGCCGAGCGTTCCGGCCAGACCCGTGCCATAGCTCGTGAAGCCGGGCGTGCAGAGCGGCTCGCCCGGGCGCGCGAACAGCGCGGCGACGTGGTGGTCGCGCAGAGCGCCGCGGTAGACCTGCACGTCGTCGATCTCGCCGTCGACGAACTCGCGGGTCGCCGAGCCCGCGCCGAGGAACCAGGTCGCGCCGGTCGGCGGGAAGCTCACGCTGCCGGCGAGCTGCTCGCGGCGCAGACCGTCGACGAAGAACAAAGCACCGTTGGTCGGGTCGATGGTCACGACGACGTGCGTCCAACGGTTCGCGACCAAGCGCTGGTTGCTCAGGTAGCTCCGCACGCCGCGGACCGCGAAGCCGACGCGATCGCCGAACAGGCCGGCGGACCAGCTCGTGCCGTCGCCGAACACGAAGCGCCAGCCGCCGAACGCGCGCGGCTTGATCCAGAAGGCGACGCTCAGCGCATTGGCGAGACCGTCGAGGCCGGGACCGCCCGGAATGGCGACATGGTCGTCGGCGCCGTCGAAGCGCGCCGCGAGGTTGGGCGACGGATGCGCGCTCGGCACGCCGGGCAGGGCGCCGTTCACGAAGCTGCCGTGGCGCGCGTTCGGTCCGGCATCGCTCGCGACCGCGCCGCCGCTCTCGTCGAGGCGGTACTGGACGGCAAGCTCCGCCATCAGCGGTTCGAGGCAGCTGCGCGTCGCGACGAAGGACGCGATCTGCGCGCGGTCGTTCGGACCGAAGCCCGCCGCCGCGCCGCAGCCGCACATCACGTCGCAGGGATCGAGGCAGTGCGGGCAGCTCCAGTTGTGACCGAGTTCGTGGCCGAGCACCGACGCATTGGTGCCGAAGTCGCCACCGAAGCGCGAGAGGCCGTAGTGCCAACCCGGATCGCAGGTCACCGCCACGTAGGCGAGGCCGAGGATGTTGCCCATGGCGCGCGACGTGACGAAGTGCGCCATGTCGCGTCGCACGCCGCCCTGGTTCGCGATCCACTCACCCCTGAACTGCGGGTCGAGGATCGCATAGGCGTCGTTGCCGGAGTAGGGATCGGGCTCGCTCGTGCGCACGATCACCTGCGTGATGCGGTGCGTGAGGTCGACATCGCGCTCGTAGAACAGGTTGACCGCATCCAAGGTGCGCTCGATGTCTGCCACGACCGCCGCGCTCGAACTGCCCTTCCACGTGAAGAAGTCGAAGTCGCAATCGAACGCGATCTCGGCGATCAGCGGATTGCCGTCGCCCGCGTTCGGCAGCGCGATGGTCCCCGGCTCGATCGGCGCGCCGTGAGCGTGAACGCCGCACGCCCCCGCGGGCAAGCCGCGCGACGGCGCCGAGATGTGCAGGCCAACGGGTGCGCTCGGGTCGAGCGCGCGCGCCGGCTGCACGACGAAGCCCGACTCCCCGCGCGGGCCGAGCACGTGCGCGTACAGGCCGTCGTGCTCCAGGCTTGCTGCGACGCGCCAACCGGCGCGATCACGGACGAGACCGCGATAGGTCGACGGCGCCGGCGCGGCGGACGGGATCACGCGACCGACTGCGTCGGTGATCGCGACCGCGAAGTCGGGAGCACGCACCGAATGCGCGTGCAGGTCGACGACGAATGACGCACCGCCGAAGTCGAGCGCGACGGTGAACCCGCTCGGTCGTCCGGCCGGGAGCACGAGGCCCTGGATCGTCGTGCCGTCGGGTTCGTGCGGAGCGGTCTGGGGCCCGAGGAAGGCGAGAAGGGACGCGAGCGCGAGGAACGACATCGTCATCGGTGGCGCGCGGAGGATAGCGCGCGCTCACGCGATCAACTCGTGCACCACGCGTCCATGCACGTCGGTGAGACGGAAGTCGCGGCCCTGGAAGCGGTGTGTGAGCTTCTCGTGGTCGAAGCCGAGCAGATGGAGCACGGTCGCCTGCAGGTCGTGCACGTGCACGGCGTCGGCGTGCGGCGCGAACTTCGTCGGGCGGATCGGCGCGCCGTATCGGTCGACGACGTCGTAGCCTAACTCGTCGCTGGCGCCGAAGCTGCTGCCGGCCTTCACGCCGCCGCCGGCGAGCAGGATCGAGAAGGCATTGCCGTGGTGGTCGCGGCCGTAGGTCTTCGCCTTGGGGTCGCCCTGGCAGAACGGCGTCCGGCCGAACTCGCCGCCCCAGATCACGAGGGTGTCGTCGAGCAGGCCGCGCTGCGCGAGGTCGCGCACCAGCGCCGCCGACGGCTGGTCGGTGTCGCGGCACTGGATCGCGAGCTGGGTCGGGATGTTCTGGTGCTGGTCCCAGCCGGCGTGCATGAGCTGCACGAAGCGCACGCCGCGCTCGAGCAGACGGCGCGCGATCAGACAGTTCTGCGCGAAGGAACCGCGGCGCGTCACGTCGTCGCCATACATCCGCCGCACGTGCTCGGGCTCCTGGTCGAGCGCGAGCGCCTCGGGCACCGACGCCTGCATGCGGAACGCGAGTTCGTACTGCGCGGTGCGCGCGTCGATCTCCGGGTCGCCCACCACCGCGTGGCGCAACCCGTTGAGCGCGGCGAGGTCACGGAGCGAGGCCGCGCGAGTCGCCCGGTCGACGCCCGGCGGATCAGAGAGATACGGCACCGGATCGCCCTGACCGTGGAGCTTCGTGCCCTGCAACTGCGAGGGGAGGAAACCGCTGCCCCAGTAGTGGTCATAGAGCAGTTGCCCGCACGAGTTCTCGCGGTCGCGCGAGGTCAACACCACGAAGGCCGGCAGGTCCTCGTTCGAAGAGCCGAGGCCGTAGCTCACCCATGCACCGAAGCTCGGCCGTCCCGGCTGCTGCGCGCCGCTGAGCAGCAGCGTCACCGCCGGCGCGTGGTTGATCGCCTCGGTGTGCATGCTGCGCACGATCAGCAGCCGATCCGCGACGCCGCCGAGCTGCGGGAGCAGGGTGCTGAGTTCGTGGCCGCAATCGCCGAAGCGCGCAAACGGTCGATGCGCGGGCAGGAGCGGGAAGCGCTGCTGGCCGGCGGTCATCGTCGTCAACCGCTGGCCGCGCCGCACCGACTCGGGGAGGTCCTGGCCGGCGTCGCGCGAGAGGCGCGGCTTGTGGTCGAAGAGGTCGACGTGCGAAGGCCCGCCGTTCTGCATCAGCCAGACGACGCGCTTCGCGCGCGGCACGAAGTGCGGGCCGCGTGACGGTGACGGCGTCGCGTCGCGCGCCAACAGGTGGCGCAACGCGATCGCGCCGAGGCCCATTGCCGAACCCGACAGGAACGCGCGGCGGCACAGTCCGCTCAGGGCCGGCATTGCACCTCGTCCAGCGTGAGCACGAGTTGCGCGAGGGTCGTCCATGCGGCGACGGTCACCGCGTCGCGCTCGGGTGCGCGCGGCAGCACGCCGGCGGCGCAGAGCGCGTCCGCGTCCGCCGGCTGCGCCGCATAGCGATCGCGCGCACGCGCGAGGCTCGCGCGCAGCACCGCCAATTCCCCGTTCCCCGGCACGCGCGCCGTCGCCAGTCGCCAGAGCCGCGCGAGTCGGGTCTCGTCGTCGCCGCACTCGCGCAGCACGCGCTGCGCGAGCCCGCGCGCCGCCTCCACGAAGCCCGGCTCGTTCTGCAAGACGAGCGCGTGAAGCGGCGTGTTGGTGCGCGACGCCGCGACGACGCAGGCCTGGCGATGCGCGGCGTCGAAGTGCGCGGGCGGCTGGACGGTGCGACGGCGAAAGGAATAGAGCGTGCGGCGATGCAGGCCGTCGAGCCGCTGCTTGGGGTAATCGAAGACGTCGAAGCTGACGTCGCGCCAGAGACCCTCGGGGTGATACGGGAAGACCGGCGGCCCGAATGCCCGCCCATCCAGCAGGTCCGCGAGCGCCAGCGCCTGATCGCGCAGCGCGAAGCTCGACAGCCGCGTGCGCGCGCTGCGCGCGAGCCAGCGGTTTTGCGGATCCGCGGCGAAGGCCGCCGCCTCGGCACGCGCCGACTGGCGATACGTCGCGCTGGTCACCATCAACCGCAGCATCCGTCGCTGGTCGTAGCCGCTCTCGATCAGCTCGACGGCGAGCCAATCGAGCAGATCCGGATGGCTCGGCGGAGCACCGCTCGTTCCGAAGTCCTCGGGCGTCGCGACGAGACCGCGACCGAAGACCGCCTGCCACAGCCGATCGACCATCACGCGCGCGAACAGCGGGTTGTCGCGCGAGACCAGCCAACGCGCGAGGCCGAGGCGATCGTGCGGGGCGTCGTCAGGAAGACGGCCGAGCGCCTTGGGCACGCCGGGCTCGAGCGGCTCGCCGCTCTCCTTGTCGTAGGCGCCGCGCACGTGCACGCGCGTCGGCCGTCGCTCGGTGCGGTCGCGCATCACCATCACCAACGGGATGCGTTCGTGCAGCGAGGCCAGCACCGCGTCCGCGCCGGGTTCGTTGCGCTTCTTGCTGTCCTCCGCGGCAGCGAGGGCCGCCCGCTCCGAATCGCTCGCGAGGTCGACGAACGGCGCCTCGATGGCGTACTCGTGCCAGCCGTTGCGCCGCCGCACGTCGACGCGACCATCCTCGTCGACGTCGTCGAAGCAGGCGAAGAACGCGTAGTAGTCGTGCTGCGTGATCGGATCGAACTTGTGGTCGTGGCATTGCGCGCACGCCATCGTCAGCCCGAGAAAAGTCGTGGCGACCGTGTTGGTCCGATCGACGACGTATTCGAAGCGCACCTCCTCGGCGATCGCGCCGCCCTCGTCGTTGATCGGATGGTGGCGCAGGAATGCGGTGGCCACGCGCTGCTCGTCGCTCGCTGCGGGGAGCAGATCGCCCGCGAGCATCTCGACGGCCATCGCGTCGAGCGGGCGATTGGCGTGGAGGCCTCGGATCAACCAGTCGCGCCAGGGCCAGGCCTGACGGTCGCCGTCGTGCTGGTAGCCGTTCGAATCCGCATAGCGCGCGGCGTCGAGCCAGGGCACGGCGAAGTGCTCGGCGTGCGCGAGCGAGGCCAGTAGGCGATCGACGAGGTCCTCGTAGGCGCGCGGCGCGCGATCGGCGGTGAACGCGTCGACGGACTCGAGTTCCGGAGGGAGTCCGGTGAGATCGAGCGCCAGACGCCGCGCGAGCGTGACGCGATCCGCCTCGGGCGCCGGCGCGAGACCTTCGGCGCGCATCCGCTCGAGCACGAAGGCGTCGATCGGATTGCGCACCCACGGTTCGCTCCGCGTCGCGGGCAACACCAAGCGGCGCGGCGACGCGAATGCCCAGTGCGTCGCGGCGTCCTGCGCGGGCGCGATCGCCTGCACGCTCGCGAGCGCGAGGATCGGAATGACGATGCGGCAGCGAGCGGGCGCCATCGGGCGGCGCGGACTGTAGCTTGCGCACCGATGTCGATCCGCGTCGCCTCGTCGATCGTCCTCCTCCTCCTTGCCGGATCCGCCGTCGCCCAGGGCCGGACGGATTACGGCAAGGACCTCCGCTTCGCCGTCGACGAGCTCGGCACGCAGTGCCGGGAGCTCATCGAGCTCAAGGACATCGACTGGCGGAAGGCGACGGCCCCGCTGCTCGCCGAGAGCAGGAAGGTGAAGACCGACGCCGAGCACATGGTCCTGCTGCAGCGCCTGCTCGCGCGCCTGCACGACGGCCACGCGGAGCTGCGGCCGCTGGAGAAGGGCAAGGACGTGAGGGCGGAATGGCCCGACCGCAGCGCCGGTCCCGGGCTCTTCCTGTGCCGCGCGCAGGGCAGGCTGTTCGTGAAGAACGCCTGGGGCGACGCGAAGGCCGCCGGACTCGAGCCCGGCATGGAGATCGTGAAGGTCGACGACCAGCCGGCCGCGAAGTGGTTCGAGCGCCGCGTGACGACGCTCTGCGACCTGCTGTCCTTCTCCACCCCGCAACAGGCGTTCTTCTTCGCGTGCCATCAGGGCCTCGCCGACGCGCCGGGCACGCGCGTCGCGTTCGAACTGCGCGATGCGGACGGTCAGTCGAAGAAGCGCACGCTGACCTGGGGCAAGGCCAACCAGACGCCGTTCGGCCCCGCGTTCCCACCGCCGGGACTCACGAGCACGAAGGACCTCCACTTCGGCCGCACGGCACAGGGCTTCGGTTACGTACACGTACGGCGCTGCAAGGAAGACGTCGTGGCACAGCTCGACGAAGCGCTCGCGACGCTGGAGGGCTTCCCGGGATTGATCCTCGACTTCCGCGGCAACTCCGGCGGCGGCTTCGATCACGACGCCTTCTTCGGCCGCTTCCTCGCCAGGGGGAAGACCTGGCGCGGCGGCGGCGGCGAGTACCGCAGCGCCGGCGATCATCCCTATGCGGGGCCGCTGGTCGTGATCGTCGACGCGACGGTGCGCAGCGCCGGCGAGACCGCCGCCGGGATGTTCCAGGAGGACGGCCGCGCGTTCTCCATCGGCGAGAGCGCCACCGCCGGCATGTCCTCGCAGAAGACGACGATCGAACTGCCGAGCGGACTGTTCGCGCTCTACGTGTCGATCGCGTCGAACAAGGCCCGCTTCCAGGGCGGCAAGGGCATCGAGGGCATCGGCGTCATCCCGATGGAGATCGTCGAGTTCGACGCCGCGGATCTCGCGCAGGAGCGCGACACGCTCATCGCACGCGCGGAGGCGTTGTTCGCGGACTGGCCGAAAGAGAAGGTGCGCTACGTGCCGGAGGAGATGGGGTGGGCGAAGCCGGGGAAGTGAGCGCGCGGGCCGGAGCCCCCCGGCCTCAATGCCCCCCGAACGCCCGTCGCATCGCCGACAGCACGCGGCCCGCGAAGTCGCTCTCGCCGCGCGAGGCGAAGCGGTCGAACAGGGCCGCGCTCAGAACATGCACCGGCACGCCGGCCTGCACCGCGGCTTCGATGGTCCAGCGGCCCTCGCCGGAGTCCTTGACCATCGTGTCGAAGTGGCCGAGGGTCGGGTCCTCGGCGAGCTTCTGCGCGGTGAGGTCGAGCAGCCAGGAGCCGATCACGCTGCCGCGGCGCCAGAGTTCGGTGATCGCGGCGAGGTCGAGGTCGTAGCGGAAGTGCTCGGGATTCTCGAGCGGCGAGGTCTCGGCGTTGTGGGCACGCAGCTCCGCGCCGGCGTTGGCGTGACGCAGGAGGTTGAGGCCCTCGGCATAGGCAGCCATCAGGCCGTACTCGATGCCGTTGTGGACCATCTTCACGAAGTGCCCGGCGCCGGCCGGACCGCAATGGAGCCAGCCGCGCTCGGCGCTGCCGAGTCGCTCCGCTCCCGGGAGCCGTGGCGCCGCGGCGCGGCCGGGGCTCAATGCGTCGAAGATCGGTGAGAGCCGGGCCACGGTTTCGCGTTCGCCGCCGACCATCAGGCAATAGCCGCGTTCGAGACCCCACACGCCGCCGCTCGTGCCGACGTCGAGGTAGTGGAGCCCGCGCTCGGCGAGATCCTTCGCGCGGCGGATGTCGTGCGGGAAGTGCGAGTTGCCGCCGTCGATCAGGATGTCGCCGGCCGACAGGTGCGGCATCAGTTCCGCGATCGTGCCGTCGACGAGTCCCGCGGGGAGCATCAGCCACACGGCGCGCTGCCGGTCGAGCTTCGCGACGAGGTCCGCCTTGTCGAGCGCGCCGAGGGCGCCCTCCTTCTCGAGCGCGGCGACGGGATCGCGACTGCGGTTGAACACCACGCAGCGGTGACCCGCGCGCAGGAGACGCCGCGTCATGTTGGCGCCCATGCGCCCTAGACCCACCATTCCGATCTGCATCAGGTTCCCTTTCGCGCCGCGCGACGGCGGCGGATCAGTTCATTGGTCGAAGAATCGTGGGCGAGCTCCGGCTCGTCCACCGCGCACAGTTCGCCCGCGATCCGCTTCGCGAGCACCTTGCCCAGTTCGACGCCCCATTGGTCGAACGAGTTGACGCCCCAGACCACGCCCTGCACGAAGACCTGGTGCTCGTAGAGCGCGATCAAAGCGCCGAGCGCATGCGGCGTCAGCGCATCGGCCAGCAGGGTGGTCGACGGCTTGTTGCCCGGAAACGTCTTGTGCGACACGAGCGCTTCGGGAACGCCTTCCTTCCGCACCTCGTCAGCGGTCTTGCCGAACGCAAGCGCCTCGCTCTGCGCGAAGCAGTTCGCCAGCAACTGGTCGTGATGCTCGCCGCGCGGATTCAAGCTGCGGCAGGACGCGATGAAGTCGCAGGGCACGAGCTCGGTGCCCTGGTGGAGCAGCTGGTAGAAGGCGTGCTGGCCGTTGGTGCCCGGTTCGCCCCACACGATCGGGCCGGTCTTCCAGCGCACCGGCGTGCCGTCCGCCGTCACGCGTTTGCCGTTGCTCTCCATGTCGAGCTGCTGGAGGTACGCGGGGAAGCGTGCGAGGTATTGGTCGTAGGGCAACACCGCGCGCGTCGCGCAGCCGAGCGCGTTGCGATTCCACACCGCGAGCATGCCGAGCAGCGCGGGCGCATTGAGCTCGAAAGGCGCGTCGCGGAAGTGTTCGTCCATCGCGCGGAAGCCGGCGAGGAACTCCAAGAAGCGCTCGGGCCCGATCGCGATCATCAGCGACAGACCGACGGCGGAGTCGACGCTGTAGCGTCCGCCGACCCAGTCCCAGAACCCGAACATGTTGGCCGGGTCGATGCCGAAGCGCCGCACCTCGGCCGCGTTGGTCGACACCGCGACGAAATGCCGGGCGACGGCCGCGACGTCGCCGCCGATCCCGGCGAGCAGCCACTCGCGCGCGCTCTGCGCGTTGAGCAGGGTTTCGAGGGTCGTGAAGGTCTTGCTGCAGACGACGAACAACGTCTCGCTCGGGTCGAGATCGCGCAGCGCGACGGCGAGGTGCGTGCCGTCGACGTTCGACACGAAGCGGAAGCGCATCGCGGGGTCGGCGTAGTGCGCCAGCGCCTCGGCGCACATCGCCGGGCCGAGGTCGGAGCCGCCGATGCCCAGGTTGACGACGTTGCGGATGCGTTTGCCGCCGTGACCGGTCCACGCCCCGCGGCGCACCGTCTCGGCGAACGCCGCGCAGCGGTCGAGCACGTCATGCACGTCGGGAACCACGTCCTTCCCTTCGACCACGACCGCGGTCCCGCGCGGGGCACGCAGCGCCACGTGCAGCACCGCGCGGCCCTCCGTCGCGTTGATCCGCTCGCCGGCGAACATCGCCCGCGTTCGCCCGCGCAGGTCGACGGCATCCGCGACCGCACGCAGGTGGGCGAGCGTCGCGTCGGTCGCGCGCTGCTTGCTCCAGTCGACCCACCAGCCCGCGGCTTCGAACGCGAAGCGCCGGCCGCGGCGCGGGTCCTTCGCGAACAGCGAGCGCAACCCGGTGGCGGCGAGCTCCTGGCCGTGGGCGAGCAGGGCCTGCCACTCGGGACGTCGATCGAGATCCATGTCGTGCTGCGTGAAGAAGGGGCGGCGAAGGTACGGCCGGTGCTCGCCGGAATCGACGCCGCGTGCTTCGATGCGGCGCCGATGCAGATCGAACCGCTGCGCTTGCCCTTCGACCTCACTCTGAGCCTGCCGGGCTCGAAGTCCGAGGTGCAGCGCCTGGTCGTCGCCGCGTGCCTCGCAAAAGGACGCACGACGATCCGCGACGCCACCCCCTGCGACGACACGCGCACCCTCGTCGCCGGTCTCGCCGCGATGGGCTTTTCCGTCGCGTGGTTCGACGAGGGCGACGGCATCCTCGTCGTCGAGGGCGGACTCCCGGCGACGCCTCCGCTCGGCGCGACGCTCCACTGCGGCATGGGCGGCGCACCGCTGCGCTTCCTCCTCGCGATCGCGGCCCTCGTGCCGGGCACGTGGACGTTGACCGGAGCGCCCCGCCTGCTCGCGCGGCCGCACGCGCCGCTCGTCGACGCCCTGCGCATGCTCGGCGCGGACATCGAGCACGTGCCCGGATCGGCGCTCGTGGTCCGCGGCGGGACGCTCCGCGGCGGCGAGGTCGTCCTCGATGCGTCGGGTTCGAGCCAGTTCCTCAGCGCGCTCGCGTCGATCGCGCCGCGCCTCGACGGCGGCCTGCGCATCACGATCTCGAGCACGCTCGCGTCGCCGAGCTACGCGGAACTCACGCGCGAGGTGCTCTCGCACTTCGGCGTCGGCGTCGCCGTCGCGGGACGACGCTGGACGATCCCTCACGGCGAACCGACGAGTCCCGGTGACCTGCGCGCGGAGGGCGATTGGAGCGCGGCCGGCGCGTTCTTCGTCCTCGCGCGTCTCACGCGCGGCCGGTTCCGCGGCGCCAACCTGCGCATCGACTCCGCGCAAGGCGATCGCCGGCTCGCCGTCCTCCTCGACGATCTGCGCGCGCCCGGCGCGATCGCGATCGACGTCGCCGGCGTGCCGGACCAGGCTCCGAACCTCGTCGTCGCCGCGTTGATGCGCAGCGGCGAGACGTGCATCCGGGGCGGCGCCGTCCTGCGCGGCAAGGAGAGCGACCGCATCGGTGTCCTGTGCGAGGAACTCGCGCGGACCGGCGCGGACCTCGCGCCCACCGCCGACGGCTTCGTCGTCCGCGGCGGCCGCGCGCTCCACGGTGCCTGCTTGTCCTGCCACGACGACCATCGCCTCGCGATGGCCTTCGCCCTGCTCGGCCAACTCGTGCCGGGCATCGAGATCGACGATCCGGGATGCGTGTCGAAGAGCTGCCCGCGCTTCTTCGCCGACCTGCGCCGCGCGCGCCACAGTCCGCGCTGCATCGCGCTGGTCGGCATGCGGGGCGCCGGCAAGAGCACGCTCGCCCCGCTCCTTGCCGCGGAGCTCGGGCTCGAGTGTGTCGACAGCGACGCGCTGTTCGAGTGCGAACGCGGATCGATCCGTCGCTTCGTCGCGCGCGAGGGTTGGCCGGCGTTCCGCGCGCACGAGGCCGCGAT
>JACRLW010000142.1 GCA_016235155.1 Planctomycetota bacterium | reverse complement strand
GGACGTCGGGCGCATGATCGCGGCGAACTGCGTCACGCGCGTCGTGCGCGGCACGGCTGCGACGACTCCCGCCGCGCCGGTCGGCAAGCCGTCGTTGCTCGACCGGCTGTTCGCGATGCTGCGCCGGCGGCGATGACGGCGACGTGCCCGCTCACTTCATGTGAGCGACGACCGCAGCGCCGAACTGCGAGCACTTGACCTCGGTGGCGCCGTCCATGAGGCGCGCGAAGTCGTAGGTCACGGTCTTGGCGGCGATCGCGCCGTTCATGCCCTTGATCACGAGGTCGGCCGCCTCGTTCCAGTCGAGGTGACGGAACATCATCTCGCCGGAGAGGATCACCGAGCCGGGGTTCACCTTGTCCTGGTCCGCGTACTTCGGCGCCGTGCCGTGCGTCGCCTCGAAGATGGCGTGACCCGTCACGTAGTTGATGTTGCCGCCGGGCGCGATCCCGATGCCGCCGACGCACGCCGCGAGGGCGTCGGAGATGTAGTCGCCGTTCAGGTTCATCGTCGCGATCACGTCGTACTCGGCCGGGCGCGTGAGGATCTGTTGCAGGAAGGCGTCGGCGATCACGTCCTTCACGACGATCCGGCGGCCGTTCTTCTCGAAGACCTGCCAGGGGCCGCCGTCGAGGTCGTTGCTGCCGTACTCCCGCTTCGCGAGCTCGTAGCCCCAGTCACGGAACGCGCCTTCCGTGTACTTCATGATGTTGCCCTTGTGCACCAGCGTGACGCTCTTGCGCCCGCTCTGGACCGCGTACTCCATCGCGGCACGCACGAGCCGATCGGTGCCCTCCTGCGACGCGGGCTTGATGCCGATGCCGGTCGTCTTCGGGAAGCGGATCTTCTTGAAGTGCGCGGGGAAGTTCTCCTGCAGCATCGCGAGGAATTGCTGGGTGTCCTTGTCGCCCTGCTTGAACTCGATGCCCGCGTAGATGTCCTCCGTGTTCTCGCGGAAGATCACCATGTCGGTGAGATCGGGGCGCTTCACGGGGCTCGGAACGCCGGTGAACCAGCGCACCGGCCGGAGGCAGACGTAGAGGTCGAGCATCTGCCGCAGCGCGACGTTGAGGCTGCGGATGCCGCCGCCGACCGGAGTGGTCAGCGGCCCTTTGATCCCGACGAGGTGGTCTTTGAACGCCTGGACGGTTGCATCCGGGAGCCAGTCGCCGGACTTCTGGAAGCTCGCTTCGCCCGCCAGCACGTGGAGCCAGTCGATCCCGCGCTTGCCGCCGTAGGCCTTCGCGACCGCCGCGTCGAACACGCGCACGGACGCGCGCCAGATGTCGCGGCCGGTCCCGTCGCCGTCGATGAACGGGATCGTCGGCTGGTCCGGCACCTTCAGGCCGGCGGAACTCATCGTGATCTTTGCCATGGGGATTTCGGTCGGGACTCGTCGGGCTCGTTCGGGTCGTGTCGCGGGGCGAAGAGGATCGCGGCGCGGGGAGCGGGGGGCAAGCGCTCACTGCGGCCGGGCCTCCCGGTCACACCGCGTCGAACGCGATGGCTTGCGCCAGCACGCAACGCATGACTTCGCGAGGAATGTCCGGCGGCCGGGAGCGACGGCGACAATCAGCCCGCACAGGATCATTCCACCATGACCAAGCTTCGCTCCCTGCTCGCTCTCGCGGCACTCGCCGCACCAGGTCTCCTCCAAGCGCAGGCGCCCCCGCCGCCGCGCGTCATCGGGTTCACCTTCGCCGCCAACCTGATGGCCCAGGACCCGTTCACCTGCGCGATCCGCGTCTGCCCCGCGATCCCGATGGGTCCGCCGGTCGCTCCGCTCGCGGGCGGCACCGCGCACGACGCTCAGGACGGCGCCACCTGGATCACGAACGGCATCCTCCTCGCCAAGGTCGACTTCCGGCAGTGCGTCGTGCGTTGCGCGCCGCAGCCGATTCCGCTGATCGCCGGCGCGAACTACGCCACCGGCCTCGCCTACGACGAACAGACCCGCACGCTCTACATCGCGTACGACAACAACGTGATCGGGTGGCTCGGCGCTCCCGCCGCCGCGGTCTGTCAGCTCCAGCCTCTCGGCTTCTGCCAGGCGCCGGTCGCCGCCGGCCACATGCTGAGCGGCCTCGCCACCGACGATCTCGGCGGCTTCATCTTCTACGCGTCGTCGCCGGTCGGGATCGCGGCGCTGCCGTTCGGCGTCGTCTACCAGGCGCCGCTCGCGGCACCGTGCGCCCCGTTCTGCCGTTGGTCGATCCCCGGCTGCGCTGGCGCGCTGTTGCTGCAGATCACCGGCCTCGGCTGGGAGCCGTGCCGCCGCATCCTCTACGCGACCGACGGCCCGAGCGTCGTCGGCGTCACGCTGCAGCCGAACTGTCAGGTCACGCAGGTCACCTGCTGCCCGACGCCCGTCGCCGCGCCCTACGCCGGGCTGTGCGTGTTGCCGTCCGACGGCGTCGCGATGGGTCCGAACTGCACGCAGGGCGCATGCCCGGTGTGCCCGACGATGGTCCACGGCACCTTCGGTGATCCGGTCGTCGGCAACCCGACCTTCGCGCTGACGCTCCAGAACGCGCCGAACAACTCGGTCGCGATCCTCGTGCTGAGCTTCGGCGCCCACTGCGCGGGCCCCGGCCTGCCGCTGTTCTTCTGCTCGCCGCTGCTCACGCCGCTCCCCGTCTCGACGTTCGGCGGCTTCCCGACCGGCCCGGGAATCGGCTGCACCGGCGGCGTTCGCTTCCCGATCCCGATCCCCGCCAACCTCGGACTCTGCGGCATCCCGATGTCGTCGCAGTGGGTCGGCATCTGCCCCGGCGCGCCGCTCGTCGACAACTTCACGAGCAACTGCCTGAGCTGGACGATCGGCGGCTCCTGATCGACTGCGGGTGATCGGCGCCGATGCAATCGCCATCGCATCGGCGCTTCGATCGGGCACCGCCCGATCCTGGATGTCCGCTCGCGCGACGCTCGTCACCGCGCCGATCCAGGTGCGAGCGCCGGATGCTGCATCCGTCGCCGACCTGCGATGACGACGACGGCGACCGAACCGATCCAGACGCGCGTACGCGAGCTCGGCGAACGACTCGGTCGGATCGTCGCGATCAGCGACGAGACGCTCGAGTCCGTCCTCGTCGCGCTGTTCGCCGGCGGGCACGCCCTGATCGAAGGCGTGCCGGGGATCGGCAAGACGCTGCTCGCGCGCACGCTCGCGCGCTGCGTCGACTGCGAGTTCCGCCGCATCCAGTTCACGAACGACCTGATGCCGTCCGACGTCGTCGGCGCGCAGGTCTGGCGCGCGGGCAGCGGCGTGTTCGAGTTCGTGCCCGGCCCCCTGTTCGCGAACATCGTCCTCGCCGACGAGATCAACCGCACGAGCCCGCGCACGCTGTCCTGCCTCCTCGAAGCGATGGAGAACGGCCTCGTGACGGTCGAGGGCCACGCCCACCAGCTCGCCGATCCGTTCCTCGTGCTGGCAACGCGCAACCCGATC
Organism: Planctomycetota bacterium; assembly: GCA_016235155.1. Lineage (GTDB taxonomy): Bacteria > Planctomycetota > UBA1135 > UBA1135 > UBA2386 > JACRLW01. The sequence goes on along the minus strand of JACRLW010000142.1, from coordinate 20,130 downwards.
GAGTTCCACGGCACGTTTCCGGTCCCGGAAGCCGCGCTCGACCGGTTCCTGTTGCGCATCGAACTCGGCTACCCGTCCGCCGACCGCGAGCTCGCGCTCTACCGCGGCGAGTCCCCCGAGTCCCTGCTCGGGCTGCTCGAACCGGTGATCGACCGCGCGACATTGCGACGGGCCATCGACCGGACGCGGCGCATCGGCGTCGCCGAGCCGGTCGCGCGCTACGCGTTGCGCGTGGTCGAGGCGACCCGCCGCGACGACACGCTCCTCCTCGGCGCGAGTCCGCGCGCCGCGATGTCGTGGCTCGCCGCCGCGCGCGCGCGCGCCTTCCTGCACGGCCGCGACTTCGTGCTGCCCGACGACCTCAAGCGCCTCGCGGTCGCGGTGCTCGCGCACCGGCTGGTCCGCAAGGACGGAGGGCCGAGCGCGGAGACCGTCGAGCAGACCATCGCGCGCGAACCCGTGGGCTTGTGAAGTGCTGAGTCGCTACGTGCGTCCGACGGCCTTCGGCGCCAAGGCGATCGGCTTCTGTGGACTGCTGGTCGCCGCATTCTTCGTCAGCCCGTACTCGAACCTCTTCTTCCTGCAGATCGCCTTCCTCGGCGCGCTGCTCGGAGCCGGAGTGGTCGGTTGCGCGCTCAACGTCGCGCGCTTGACCGGACGGGTGCACGAGCCGCGCCCGTTCGCAGCGGGCTCGGTCGACGCCGTGCTCGACGGCGAACTCGCCGGCACACGCCGGACGACTCACGCGGTGCGCATCGAGCTCGTGCTCGCGAAGGGCGTGCGCGCGGTCCTCTGCGACGCGGTCGAGGTCCCGCCCGCGACGATCGTCCGCGTGCGCGGCGGACTGCCGCCGCTGCCGCGCGGGATCCACCCGATCCGCGCCGCCCGCGCGATCTCCACCTCGCCCTTCGGTCTGTTCCGCGCCGCGCGCGCGCTCGTCGCCCCGCCGGCGTTGGTCGTGTTCCCGGCGCCGATCGACCTGCCCGGGCTCCGCACAGCAGGCGGTCTCGCCGCGGTCGCCGCGAGCTTCGGCGAGAGTCCGCTCGTCCCGGGCGACGACGTCGTCGCGAGCCTGCGCGAGTGGCGCGACGGCGACTCGCCGCGCAGCGTGCACTGGCGCGCGACGGCGCGACGCGGTCAACCGATCGTGAAGGAGCGCGACGGCAGCAGCGGTGACTGCGTCGTCGTGGTCCTCGATCGACGTGGCGACGCGACGCGCGTGGAGCGCGCGCTCGGCGAGGCCGCGACCCTCGCGCTCGCCGCGCGCGACCGCGCCGAGCCGATCGAGCTGATCAGCCAGGACACGCACCTGCGTTTCGGCGAAGGCGGTGCGCCGATCGACGAACTGCTGCGATGGCTGGCAGGTGCATCGGTGCTGCCTTCCGACGCGGCGCCGCCGCCGGTCGGCCCGCCGCGCGCCCTCCATCTGCCGCGACGCACGCGCGCGGCAACGCCGGCGCGCGCCCTGACCGAGGTGCAAGCCCTGCCGGAGGCGCGCGCATGAAGGGGAATCACTGCACGACGCCCGCGACGCGCAACGGGCTGGTGGCACTCGTCGCGTTGAACCTCGTGTTCGTGCACCTGACCGGCGCCGTCGATCGCGCGTGGCTCGCGCTCCTGTTCGTCGCCACGCTCGGCGCGCCGTGGACCGGCCGCATGCGCGCGAGCCGCATCTGGTGCGCCGCGTGGAACCTCGGCGTGATCGCGACCTTCGCCGCGCTCGTGCGCGACGCGGTCGCGTCCGGACCGCGGATGCTCCTCGAAGACGGCATGACGCTCGCCGCGTTCTGCCAGGTGCACCTGCTCTACGTCCTGCGAGACGACCAGCGATCCGACCTGTTGTTCTTCAACTCGTTCCTGATCACGGTCGTCACGAGCTTCTTCTGTCAGGACCTCGCCTTCTCGCTCGTGTTCGCGGTGTGGGCCGTGGCGTTCGTCACCACCCTCGCGCTCGCGCACGACGGCGGCTCACGACCGGCGTGGTCGATGTTGCGCGAAGGCACGGCGCGCGCGTTCACGATCCTCGCCGCGACGGGACTGGTGTTCGCGTTCTGGCCGCGCGACTTCCGCCGGCCCGGACTCGTCGACGACACGTTCCTGCTCGGCAACCTCGACGAAGTCGCGCAGGTCGGCTTCGCCGAGAAGATCGACCTGCGCCGCTCGTCCCACGTCACCGTCTCCGAGCGTGTGGTCTTGCGCGCCAAGCTGACGGCCGGCCGCGCCGACGACGTGCCGTCGCATTGGCGCGGTACGACGCTCGACGCCTGGGACGGTCGCACCTGGATGACGTTGCCGAGCGGCGGACGCACGCCGCACGTCGAGCGCGAGTGGCGCCGGACGGCCGCCGGTCGCTGGGTCGCGGACGACGCCCCCGCGGACACGGTCGTGCGCGTGCAGGCCGAAGACACCGGCCTGCGCCGCGTCTTCGCTCCGCTCGAGACGATCCGTCTGACCGTCACGTCGCCCAACGACGCCGACTCGGTGGTGCCGCGCCCCGACGGGAGCTTCGTGCGCCTGCCGATCGGCGAGCAGTCGCCGGCGTGGGAACTCGCGATTCGCTCGGGACCGGCGCCGCACGACGACGTCGACGAGCGGATGTTGAAGCGCTGGTTGCACATCGATCGCGACGATCCGCGCGTCGTTCCGCCGGCGGCGCTCGCGCTCGTCGACGAGATCGGGCGCACGCTGAGAGGCGCCGCCGAACCCGATCGCATCGCCCAGCGGACGCGCGACCTCCTCGCGTCCCGCTTCCACTACCTCGCTCCGGGCAACCAGGGTGCGGCCGGCTCGCTCGACGAATTCCTCTCCGGTCGCGCGCCGGCGCACTGCGAGTTCTTCGCGACCGCGCTCGCCGTCCTGCTGCGTCTCCAGGGCGTGCCGTGTCGCGTCGCGACCGGTTACCTCGCGAACGAGTGGAGCGACGACCGCCGCTCGATGGTCGTCCGCGAGAGCGACGCCCACGCCTGGGTCGAGGTGTTCGACGCGAGCCGCGGCTGGTACTCGCTGGACGCGACGCCCCCGCGCGACGACCGTGACCGCGGCGCCGGGACCTGGATCGAGGAGCTCACGACCGCCCTCGAGGACGCCTGGACCGCGGTGACGACCTTCGACGCGCAGCGGCGGCGCGCGTTGCTCGACGCGCTCCTCGCGTCGCCGGGCAAGATCGTCGCCGGTTCGCTCCGCCACCCGCTCGCGACGATCGCGATCTTCATCGCCGTCACGGGTCTCGCCGTGCTCCGCCGCCGGCGGCTCGGTCACCGCGCGATCCGCGACTACGAACGCTGCCTGGTGCGACTGCGCATCGCCCGGCGACCCGACGAAACGCCGCGCGAACTCCTGGCGCGCGTGTCGCGCGAGGGCCGGATCGCGGCCCAACGCCTGGAACGTCTGACCGTCGCGACGCAGCATCACGAGGCTGCACGCTTCGCGATCTCGATCGCGACGCGACCGGACGCTCCGGCACTACGCTCCGTCACCGAGGCCACACGATGCTGAAGTTCGCGCTCGTCCTCTTGACCGCCGCCGGAAGCGTGCTGCCGCAGGAGATTCCGGCGCAAGAGCTGGACAAGGTCGTCCTCAAGAGCGGACGCGTGCTGGTCGGGCAGGTCGTCTCGGACGGTTCGTCCTTCGTCGCGCTGAACGACCGCGAACTGGGTGCGATCGACGTCCCACGGACCGCCGTGCGCGCGGTGCTCGCCGGCGGCCGTTCGCCGGATCCGTTCGCCCCGGAACCGCAAGAGGATCCGGGCGAGGCGCCGGAGACCTACGTGCGCTGGGTGCCGTCGCGCGACGGCGACGACGGCGGACTCGAGACCGCCACGTCACGGTGGTTCGATCCGGCGACGGAGACCGCGATCTTCCTGGTCGGCGTCGTGCACATCGCCGATCCCGCGTACTACCGCGAACTCCAGAAGGTGCTCGACGCGCAGGACCTCGTGCTGTTCGAGGGCGTCGGCAAGGGCGAGGCGAGCGACGAGGAGTTGGCAAGCCTCGACGTGATGATGCGCATGCAGCTCGCGATGCGCGGCGCGACCGGACTCGGCTTCCAGAAGGACCACGTCGACTACGCGCGCGAGTGGTGGGTGAACTCCGACGTCGACTACTCCGAACTGCGCGCGGCACTGCGCGAGCGTTCCGCTTCGCTGCCCACCGATCACCCGGTCGTCGCGCGGCTGCTGAAGACGGCGCTGTCGCTCGCCGACGGCAGCGACGCTCGCCGTTCGATCCGTCTGCAGCACCGCCTGAAGGCGCTGATGGGTCCCGGCCTCGCCCAGGCCGACGCGATCCTGCAACGCCCCGCGTTCGCCGGGATGCGCGGCGCGGTGATCGAACACCGCAACGGCGCCGTCATGGCCGACCTCGAACGCACGCTCGCCGGTGGACCGCGCGGCCGTTGGATCGGGATCTTCTACGGGGCGGGTCACCTGCCGGACTTCGCCGCGCGGTTCACGACGCGGGGACTGCGCTACGACGGCGCGGGCTGGCACCGGGCGTGGCGCATGCCGGCGCGCGAGCCCGACGAGCGCTTCGATCGGCGCACCCTCGACGGGCAACTGCGCGCCGAGGAAGGCGCGTTGTCGGGCGCACGCATCTCGTTGCACCTCGCGCGCGTGGCGTCCGAGGAGAAGTACGGCTTCCACGACGAGGACCGTCACGACGGCGCGAGCGTGATCACGCTGGCGGTCGAGCTCTTCGCCGCATTCGACGGACGACTCGACGAGCCGCGCTCCGGCGTGCCCGTGCGCAGCATCGGCGCGGACCTGCTCGGGACCGACGGGACGCGCCGCGCCGCGGCAGTGGCCGTCGCGGAGCAGTTGCTCGGCGGCGACGGGCCGGCCCTCGCGAAGCAGCGCGCGCGTTCGCTCGCGGTCGGGATGCGCTCGCTGGAGGAGCCCGCCGTCATCGTGCGCACGCTTCGCGCGATCGCCGCACGCGACGTCCGCGGCGTGCGGCGGGCGACCTCCGACGCGCTCGCGGGACTGCTGTTCGTCGCGCGCGACGAGAGCGGCGGCAGGCACGGCTTCACGACCGGGACCGGCGATGGCGGCGCGCGCATCGACAGCGGCTTCTGCGACACGGGCGACGGCGACGCGCTGGTGTGGTCGCTGCGTGTGCAGGCGGCCGACGACGGCGCGGCGCCGAGCGCGGCGGACGTCGCGGCGTTGCGCGAGCGCGTCCTGGCGCTCGTGCGGTCACCGCGCGGGCGCTGACGATCCGAGGTCCGCGAGCTCCGCGGCGAGGACGGCGATCGCTCCCGCGCCGAGCGCGAGCGCGCGCTCGTTCACGCTGTCGACGTGGTCGAGGACGCTGTGGTGGTAGTCGAAGTAGCGGTGGGAGATCACCGAGAGCCCGAACATCAGGGCGCCGCGTTCCGCGAGCGGGCCGATGTCCGCACCGCCGCCGCCGGGAGTGAGCGCGCCCATCCCCCACGGCTCGAGCGCGCGCACCGCGGCTCGCAGCTCCTCGAAGCGCAGGTCCGTCGCGTTCGTCCCGAAGCCGAGCGGCACGTCGCCGCCCGCGTCGCTCTCGATCGCCGCGAAGTGGGTCTCGTCCAGATGCGCGTCGCGGTAGCCGAGTCCGCCGCGCAGTCCGTTCTCCTCGTTCATGAACAGGACGAAGCGGATCGTGCGACGCAGCCGCGCGCCGGACGCGACGAGCAGCCGCGCCGCTTCGAGCGTGTGCGCGATCCCGGCGCCGTCGTCCTGCGCGCCCTGTCCGGCGTCCCACGAGTCGAGGTGCCCGCCGACGACCACGATCTCGCGCCCGAGCTCGCCGCCGGGGATCTCGCCGACGACGTTCGCCGACTCGACGTCGGGCAGCGTCGCGCAGTGAAGCGTGATCCGGAGACGCACGCGCTCACCGCGCGCGATCCGCGCCGCGATCGCGTCGGCATCGAGTGTGCTGATCGCCGCCGTCGGGATGCGCGGCACGTCGCCGGCGTAGTTCATCGCGCCGGTGTGCGGGTTGTCGTCGATGCGCGTCGTCATCGACCGCACCAGCGCGAAGACTCCCCCGGCCTTGCTCGCCTCGACGGCGCCGTTGGCGCGTTGCGGCACCGCCTGTCCGTAGGCCCGGAACGTGTTGGCGAGGATCTTCGGCATCGGCCGGTTGAAGAAGACGATCCGGCCGCGGGCTTCGGCCGCGCGCTGCTGCAGCTCCTCGAAGCTGCGCACCATCATCACGTCGGCGACGACCCCGCCGGGATCCGTCGCGTCGCTGCCGCCGAGCGCGAGGATCTGGAGTTCCTCGACGACGCGATCGCTGTCGTCGAGCAGTTCGCAGCGCTCCGGTTCGCCGCGCACCCAGTGCGGCACCATCACCGGTTCGGCGCGCACGTTCTCGAGTCCGATGCGGCGCATCGTCGCGAGCCCCCATTCGACGGCGCGCTGCGCGTTCGGCGAACCGGAGAGTCGCGCCGGCGCCGTCGCGCAGAGGTCCTTGAGCATCGTGTACGCCTCGCCCTCGAGCGCCGCTTCGACGAGCTGTCGCGCGCGCACGTCACGCGGTGAGGCGACGTCGGACTCCGGAACCACGACGGCCACGCGGCTCGCGCAGGACGGGATCGCGAACGATGCGAGCAGGACGGCGAAGATCGGTGAGGGACGTGCGAGGTTCATGAGGGCCCTGAGTTCCAGTTCGGCGTGCGCTTGTCGAGGAAGGCCGCCATCCCTTCGCGCGCCTCGGGCGTCGCTCGCAGTTCGGCGATCCAGCGCGAGGTCACGGGGATCGCGTCGTCGAGCGCGAGACCGTCGACGGCGCGGATCAACCGCTTCGCGCTCGCCACGGCAGCGGGTCCCGACGAGCGCAGTTCGTCGACCACGCGGGTCACCTCGCCATCGAGCGCCGCCGCCGGCACGGAACGGTGCACGAGCCCGATCCGCTCGGCTTCCTTGCCGTCGAATCGCTCGCCCGTGAGGAACAGGGTCCGCGCGCGGCCGGCGCCGAGCTTCTGCATCACGAATGGCGAGATCACCGCCGGCACGATGCCGAGCTTGACCTCGGTCAGTCCGAACACGGTGTCGTCGGTGCAGATCGCGCAGTCGGCCGCCGCGGTGAGTCCGCATCCTCCGCCCAGCGCGTGACCGAAGACCCGTGCGACGACCGGCTTCGCGCAGTGCGCGATGCGCAGGAACATCGTCGCCATCTCGACCGCGCCGGCCTGGTTCGACTCGCGCGGCAGCCCGGCCTGCTCGGTCATCCACGCCAGGTCGGCGCCCGCGCTGAACGACTTCCCCTCCCCGGAGAGCACGACGACGCGCACGTCGTCGTCGCCGTCGATCGCCGCGAACGCCGCCGACAGCTCGCGGACGAGCGTCCCGTTGAACGCGTTGCGGACCGCGGGTCGGTTCAGCCGCACGGACAACACCGCGCCCTCGGCACGCAGCGCGAGGGTCTCGAAGCGGAGCGAGGCGCACTTCATCCGGACGAACGTAGCGGCGCCGCGCACGTCGCGCACCGCGACGGTCGGTCGTAGCCTCTTGCATTCCCCGAACCGATGAACGTCCACCGCCTGTCGGTGCTCGCCGCGGGCGTGTTGTTCGCGACCGGCGGTGCTGCGCTCAAGCTCGCGCCCAACCTCGCCCCGCTCGACGTCGCGGGCCTGCGATCGGCGATCGCGGCGCTGGTGATCTTCTGGTTCGTACGCGAGAGCCGCGTCCGTCCGAACCTCGCCGTGCTCGGCGTCGCCGCGACCTATGCGGCGACCCTCATGCTGTTCTCGGTCGCGACGAGGCTGACGACCGCGGCGAACGCGGTGTTCCTCCAGTCGGCTGCGCCGATCTGGGTCATCCTGCTCGGCCCGGTCCTGCTCTCGGAACGCGTGCGCCCTCGCGACGCGCTCACCCTGATGGTGCTCGCCGCCGGCGTGACCTGCTTCTTCGTCGCCGGCGACTCAGCGACCGCGACCGCAAGCGATCCGGCGCTCGGCAACCTGCTCGCGGCGACGTCGAGCCTGACCTGGGCGGGCACCGTGCTCGGCCTGCGGGCGCTCGGTCGCCGCGGCAGCAACCGGGGCGCGAGCGCCGCGGCGTTCGGCAACCTGATCGCGTTCGCCGCCGCGGCGCCGTTCTTCTCCGCGGTCGGCGACGCCCGGTTCGCGGACTGGCTCGCCCTGATCTGGCTCGGCGTGTTCCAGGTCGGGCTCGCCTACGTGCTGCTGACGCGCGCCGTCCGACACGTGCCGGCGCTCGACGCTGCCCTGCTCCTGATGATCGAACCTGCGCTCAACCCGCTGTTCGCGTTCGCGGTCCACGGCGAGCGACCCGCCGGCCTGGCGATCCTCGGCGGCGCGATCGTCGTCGCCGGTCTGCTCCTCAACGCCGGCCTCGGTTCACGCGCGGCACGACCGAACCGTTCGCCAGGATGACGTCGCCGAAGTCGGGCACCGTCGAGAGCGAGATCGGCAGGCCGAGGCCGGCGATCGCGTCGAGGAGCAGCATCGCCGTCTTGTGCGGGCGGCCTTCGCTCTCCTCGCGTTGGTACCAGATCTCCGCGGAGCGACCGATGTAGCTGCTCAGCAGGTCGCGAGCCTCGGCGAGGGTGCAGGGTTGACCGGAGACGGTGATGTTCCCGTCGAAGTCGACGCGCACGCGGACGACCTCGGGCAGGGGTTCCGCCGTCTGCACTCGCCAGACGGCGAACGCGATCAACGCGACGAGGGCGAGAGTGCCGAGGCGTCTCATCGGAGCGGAGCGCGGCGGATGGTACCGCGCTGCACCGATCAGGCGCGAGCCTGGATTCCGCTCACGACGGACTTCCTCCGCGCGCACGAGTCCAGTCGACGGCGAGATCCGCCGCGCCGCGTCGACCGTCCATCGCGTCCAGCAGTCGCGCCGGGTCGTCGTCGATCTCGAGGTGATCGAGGTTGCGCGCGGCGACGAAGCCCTCCGCCACGGTGTGCGCGAGGAAGCTCGCCAGGTGCGAGAAGTAGCCGTCGACGTCCAGCAGTCCGCAGGGCTTGGCGTGGAGTCCGATCTGCGTCCAGGTCAGCGCCTCGAAGATCTCTTCCAGCGTGCCGAAACCGCCCGGCAGCGCGACGAAAGCGTCCGACAGCTCGGCCATCGTCGCCTTGCGCTCGTGCATGGATCCGACCTCGACCAGTCGAGTGAGCCCGGCGTGCGCGACCTCGGTCTGGAAGAGCGCGCTCGGCAACACGCCGGTCACCGAACGCCCCGCCGCGAGCATGGTGTCGGCGACGACTCCCATCAGTCCGACGCTCGCGCCGCCGTAGACGAGATCGCAGCCGCGCGCGGCGAGCTCGCGGGCGAGGCGACGGGCTGCCTCGGCGTAGACCGGGCGCGCGCCGGTGCGCGAGCCGCAGTAGACGCAGACGCGCAGCGCGCGAGCCGTGGACGTGTCGCTCATGGCGCGAGCGTATTCCGGTCAGTCGGCGAACTCGACGACCGCGTCGTGCGCGAGCGCGAACAGGCGCACCGCGACGCGCTCCGGCGCGAGCCCGAAGTGGCTGGCGACGACGTCGCGGTAGACGCGCAGTTGCTCGGCGTGGCGCACGCGCAAGGCGTCGAGTTCGTCCGCGGGAATCGCGTCGGTCTTGTAGTCGACGAGTTCCGCGCGCTCGACCCGACCCCCGAACTCGCGGTGCACGACGAGGCGGTCGATCGCGCCGGTCTGGAGGCCGAGTGTGACGACGCGCACGAAGGGGTACTCGGTGCGCAGCTCCGCGCGCGGCGACCGGCGCGTGAGGAGGTCGCGGAGCCTGGGCCGCTCCAGTGCCGTGCGCACCTCGACGAGTCGCGCACGCAACCAGCCGGTGTCGCGGGACGGCAGCGCGATGCGCATCGCCTCGAGCAACTCGACGTCGTCGCGGTGGTCGTCGAGCCACCCGACGCGCGCGAGCGCGGCATGGAAGGCGATGCCGCGATCGACGGCCTCGCGATCGCGGAGGCGGAGCGACGCCGTCGCCGACTCCGCTTCCGACGCGGCGCGCGCGCGGTGGCGTGCACGCGTCGCGGGGCGGATGTGGGGCGGCGGCGGCGCTCCCGCGGCCGGCGCCGCTGCGCGGCCCTCGACGGCGACGGCGGGCGACCACGGCTCGCCGTCGCGGAACCACACCGCAGGGTCGTGCGGATCGGGTCGCTCCTCGCCATTCGCCACGGCACTTCGCACGAGCGCCGCAAGAGTGCCGGCGCAACACGACCGCACGCCACCGTCCTTGGTCGGCTTCGTCTCGCTGACGACCACACACAGCTCGCGCTTCGCGCGCGTGAGCGCGACGTAGAGGACGGCGAGCGACTCCTCGGTCTGCCGTTCGATCGTGGCCCGACACACCGCGCCCATCTCCGTCAGGCGATCGATCAGGTCCGCTTGCAGCCAGCGAACGACATGGGGGACCGGATCGGTCGGCCGCGACGGCGAGGACCACGCCACCTTCCGGTTCGACGGGAGCCCTTCGAGTTTGCTCTCGAGATCCAGAACGATCACCGCATCGAACTCGAGTCCCTTGCACTGATGCACGTTCATCACGGCGACCTCGCCGCCGGCCGCGTGCTCGACCCGTGCTTCACCCACGAGGCCCGCGATCTCGCCGGGACTCCGATCGACGGTCGTGGCCAGCCGCTCGATCACCGCGACCAACTGCTCGAGTCGGAGGCGCTCGTGGTCGTCGAGCAGGGGTGCGAGGTGGCGGCGCCACTCGTCGACGACCGTGGCGATGCCCCGGCTCTCGAACGCGCGACGCAGCATGCGCGAGGCCTCCGCGGCGTCCCCGAGCGACGGCGTCGTGAACGGCTCCACGCAGTCGAGTCCGACCAGGTCCCGGAGCGGTGAACAGGCGAGGTCGAACGCGGCCATCGTGTCGCCGGGCCACTCCGCGAGGCGAAGCGCCTGCAACACGACGAGCGTCGCCTCGCGATCGAGGAGCGCGCCGCGACCGATGACCCGCACGGCGTGCCCATCGCGCTGCAGGGCGCGCGCGACGCGGGCGACGATCGTGTTGCGCCGCGCGATCACGCCGATGTTCGCCGTCGCGGGCAGTCGCGCGCGCAACGCGCGAACGCGCTCGCGCACGGCGGTGATCTGGGCCGCCAGGTCGGGGTACCCGCCGTCGCCGAACGGCACGGCGACCACCTCGACCATGCCTGGCGCGTCGTCGATCGCCGTTTCGTGTGCCGGGAAGCGCGTCGACCAGCGCTGCGCCGCGGCGAGCTGCGTCGGTTCGAGGTCGGCGTGGCTCCCGACGGCGGAGAAGAGCCGGTTGACGAAAGCGATCACGCACGGCGACGCGCGGTACGAGCGCACGAGCCGCCGCTCGTCGAGTTCGACCGTCGCGCCGTCGGCGAGCACGTCCTGCAACTCGGCGAGCAGCCGCGGCTCCCCGCCGCGCCAGCCGTAGATCGCCTGCTTGACGTCGCCGACCGCGAACAGACTGCGCGGGTCCTCGCCGCCCGCGACGATCTCCTCGACCAGCCGCTGCAACGCGCGCCATTGCACGACGCTGGTGTCCTGGAATTCGTCCAGCAACAGGTGCTGGATGCGGCCGTCGAGTCGGAACCAGACCTCGGCGAGTTCCGGCTGCGGATTGCGCTGGGGGTCGAGCAACGCGGTGAGGTCCCCGAACGACGCGAGGAGGCGGCTGTGCGCCAGGCGCGTGCGTCGCATCGCCACGCTGGTCGCCAGCACGTGCATCGCCTTGGTCATTCGCGCGTAGCCGGCCGCGGACTCGGTGAGGATCACGTCGGCGAGGTCGCGGTAGGCATCCGCGACGCTCTCGGGGACGGGCTTGTCGCCGTACTCGATCGGATCGCCCGCGACGGCCGAGCCGGCGAGCTTGCCGAAACGGTTCGGATGCCATGCGTCGCCGCCGAGGCGCATCGCGGTCTCCAACTTGGCGGCGTCGCTGCGCACGGACTTCGCGACGTTCCCGCCGCCTTCCTTCTTCTCCGCGAGTCGCGTCATCCTCTCGAGGAGCGCCTGCTCGAGGTCGTTGCCGATGGCCGGCCGCACGTCCCAGTCCCACGCGCCCGGCGCGGTGTTCGACAGGATCTCGAGCAGACCCTCGACCTCCTGCTCCGCTGTCCGCACGACGGAGGCCACGCGCTTGCCATGCACGAGCGACAGGATCGTCGCCAGTAGCGCCTCTTCGTCCTCTTCCTCCATTGCGGTGCTGATCGCGTCGAGGAGCAGCATCCGTTCCTCGCCGTCGTCCATCACGCGGAGCGCCGCGCCCACGCCCAGTTCGGTCGCGAACGCGCCGATGACGCCGGCGAAGAAGCTGTCGAGAGTGCAGATCTGCAGACGCGGCAGGCCGCGCACGACGCCCTCGAGCAGCTTCGCGGCCGCAGCGGCGTCGAACGAGCGCTCCCCGAGCGACGCATCGTCGTCCGCCATCGCCTTCGCCAGTTCCTCGCGTTTGCCTTCGTCGAGGACGGCGTCGGCTGCGCGCCGCAGCACGCGCGCGAGGATCTCCGCTGCGGCCGCGCGAGAGAACGTCGTCGCCAGGATGCGCGACGGGTCGACGCCACGCTGCACGAGCGCGAGGTAGCGGCTCGTCAGCGCGAACGTCTTGCCGGACCCCGCCGACGCGAGGATGCGCGTGACGAGCGGAATGCGACCGGCGCCGCTCATGCCGCGTCCCCTTCGTCGTCGTCGTCCCCGTCGTCGGCTGCTCCGCCGATCGTCGTGCGACACAGGATCTCGAGCGGATCGCCGCCGTACCCGCGGTGGTCGCGGTTCATCGCGAACTTCCCGGCACGGACGTCGCGGACGATCTCCTTGGCCTTGGACACCGCGTCGTCGATCGCGGTCACGATCCGCGTCGCGGGGTACCACCCGACGGAGTCGCGCGTCGCGCCGATGGCAAAGTAGCCGAGGTCGATCGAGACGATGCGGCGATCGTCACGGAGGAACCCGAGGTCTTCCGCATGGCGAAGCAGCCGGTCGTACAGCGGCAGCTGCAGGTCGATCCAATCGCCGTCGTACTCGCCCCGCTTGACGCTCTTGCGATGCGCGGCGTCTGGTTGCTGCGCCTTGCTCGTGGTCTTGAAATCGATGACGCGCAGGTGCCAGCCGTCCTGCGACCGATGGCCCTCGATGCGGTCGATCTTGCCGGTGATGGTGACCGGCGCATCGCCCGGAATCGGCATGCGCCAGGAGAGCTTGTGCTCGACGGCGAGCACGCTCCGATCGCCGCACCCGTCGACCAAGGCGTTCGCGAACCAGGCGAGGCGCTCGCGGAGGATGCGGCGCTGGATCCGCAACCCGCCGCCCACTCGTTCACCCGCGCGTTCCAGGAGCACGGCGTCGAGGTGGTCGAAGAGCCGAGCGCGGATCGCGTCCTCGCCGCGGATCGGCGCTTCGGACTCCTCCTCTCCGAACAGCTCGAGAACGCGGTGGACCACCATGCCGAACGATCGCTCGTCGAGCGCTTCGCCCGCGGGCTCGACCGCCTCGAGTTCGACGACGTGTCGCAGCCAGAACCGGTACGGGCAGGCGAGGTAGTCCTTGAACGCCGTGACCGAGATCTCGTCGAACGCGACCGGTCCCGGCGGCGGTGTGGGCGATCCGAATCGACTCACCCCGACCCGCAACGGTGGCGGCGCTTCTTGTTCGCGCGTGAACGCGCGCACGCGCTCCGCGAGCGCGCGACCGCCGCCGGTGAGGAGCAAGGAGCTCGGGGCGAGCGGCTCGCCGCGCGCGTCGCGACGGCCGAGCACGAAGTGCGCCGGTCCGCGTGCGAGGAGCGTCGCCAGCACCCAACGGTCCCGCGCCTTGCGCGCACGTGCGTCGGGCAGCCCGAGCCGCCGGCGCAGCGAGTCGGGAAGGAGTGCGTCGTCGGGTGACGACGGGATCGCGCCCTCGTTGAACCCGATCACGATCGCGGCGCGCGCAGAGTCGAGCGGCAGTTCGAGCCAGCCGACGAGATCGAGTTCGTCGTCGCGCGGCGTCTCGCGGATGCCGGTGCCCTGCGCCAGGGTCAGGATCTGTTCGAGCGCGTCGGCTGCGCCGACTTCGACGCCGAGCTGGTCCGGCACCGCCGCGAGTTCCTCCAGCACGCCGCGCACGTGAACCGCCGCCGCGACGACGACGCCGCGCTCGCTTGCGGGTCGTTCGTCCCCGAACACGCGCGCCAGCACCGCCGCGACCGGCTCGGCGAAGTCGGCGAGTCGACCGCGCGCCGGCAGGCGACCGACGAGTTCGCGCACGCATACGTCGAGGCTCGCGGTCGCACCGGACCGCGCGACATCGTCGAGCCAACCCGGGGGCGTCTCGCGCTCGTTGTGGTGCTCCCGCCAGTGATCGAAGTCCCGCAGCGACCGGCGATCGACCAAGGCGTCGAGGTCCGCGAGCATCGCGAGCCGGCGCAGCGTTCGCGTGGTCGGCTCGCGGAGGAAATCGCGCAGCCGAGCGAGCAGGCGCAGCGGCGGCAGCCTCGACGCGGTCACGCCCTGCGCGTCGTGCACTCCGATCCCGCACGCGCGGAGTTCGCGGACGACCGCTCCCGCGAGAGCGCCGTCGGCCAGAGCGAGCGTGACCTCGTCCGCCGCGAGTTCGGCGCCGGACTCCGCCGCGAACCGGGCGAGCACGTCGACGACGGCCCGCGCCTGCTCGGCCGGTCCATCGACCTGATGCACCTGCGCGAGGTCGACCTCGGGTTCGAACTGCGACCACGCGGCCACGTCGAGGACGCCGAGCGCGTCGAAGCGCGACGCGTCCCGTCGATCCGCGACGCACCACGGCACGACACGCTCGCCGAGTGCCTCCAGCAGTGTGCGCTGCCGCGGGCTCGGCGCGACGACTCCGACGAGGTGCACGCACCCGGATCCCTCGCGCGCCGTGGGCATGCACGCGTCGGGGTCGTCGAAGCCGAGCGCCGCGAGTGCGTCCTGCGCGTCGTGCAGGCACTCACCCATGCGGCGGTAGCGATCGCCGTCCGCTCCGCTCTCGTCGACCGCGCGCGCCACGCTCGCGAGTTCGACCCCCGCGGCCGCGAGTTCGCGCTGCACGCGCAGCAGGTCGCGCGCCTGCGCGATCGATGCATCGGGCGACCTCGCCGCGAGCGCCGCGTGGAGCGCGAGCACGCGCATGGTCTCGGACGCGAGTGGTCGCGCACGCGGCGCGCCGAGTGAGGCTTCGAGTTCGCCGAGGCCGACGAGTCGCGACGGCACGAGCCGCACGCCGCGTTGCTCCGCCGATCCGCACAGCTCCGCGAGCATCGCGCGCCGCGCTCGCGCACCGGGCACGACGATCAACTCTCGCGACAGATCGACCTCGCCGTGCGCGGTGGAGGCTTCGGCGATCAAGGCTTGCGCCAGTCCGGCCAGAGGCTGGCGCGCGCCGAGGAAGCGCCGCCGGTCCGCCGTCGTGTGTCGGTCCTCCTGCACGCGCGGGATGGTAGACCCGAGCCCGACGAACTGTGAAACCCGAGGCGGCACGGATCTTCCCGCGCCATCGGTGCGTCGGAGGGCCGACGCCTTGCTCGCGGCTTCGCCTGCGACCTCATCCCGGACCGCGGACCGGACGTCTTCCTCGCTCCTCGCTCTCCACCCTCGTTCCGGAGATCGCTCCCATGACGCTTCGCGCTCTCGCGCGTGCGACGGCCATCGTTTCGTTGGCCGCGCTCCCCATGTCCCTCGCGGCGTGCGGCCGTGCCCCGAAGCCCCAGACCGAGTCGGTGACTCCCAACCCCCAGTTGGGGAGCTTCCGCGCCTGGCTCATCGACGCGCCCGGGACCAACAACCGAGCGGCGCCCGGTCCGGGTGCCGGTGGACTGGCGGCGCAGATCGCGCTCGCGCAGGGCTCGGTCACCGCGGCGGCGCCCGCGATCGACTCGGTCCATCCCGCGACCAAGGGCGGCACGGGGCCGGCGACGACCTGGTGGGTGTATCAGCGCATCAATGCAAACGTGCCGACCTACACGATCACCGTCGCGGCGGGCAATCGCATCACCGACTGGCAGGCCACCGAGAACGCCGTCGCCGACTATCCGCCGATCCCCACCGCGCGTCCGCTCGACCTCACCATCGAATCGCCGACCGCAGTGCTCGCACGCAACGGCGAATCGGTGAGCGTGATCGTCTTCGACCTTCGCGTCTGTGAGTCGGACCTCGACGTCGGCCCTTACGACGTTCAGTGGAGCAGCCCGACCTTCCAGGCCCTGCCCTGGACGGTGCTCGTTTCTTCTTCGACGCCGTTCGCGCCGGGAGCCTCGGCCGTGATCCCCGTCCCCTCGACGTCGATCACCAGGCGCTACCTCTACAAGCGGCAGCTCTATGACGACGGCCGCGGCTCTGTGATCGACGCGGCGCAGAAGTACGACCTCGCCGCGCTCGCCGGTGTCACCGCCAACCTCTTCGAGGTCTACCCCGACGCGGCGGGCACCGGAACGAGTCACACCACGCGCATGAGCCTCGGGACCGGCGTCGGCGAACTGCTCTACGACGTGACGGCGAACCATCACGCCGGCATCGGCGACTCGGGTGCGGGCTGCGAGCTGCGCTCGTTCCGCTTCGTCACGCAGGACCAGAACCAGGCGACACCCGAGACGTGCCGCATGATCCTCCGCGCCGAGACCGCGGCCGGGACGCCGGACCTCACCGCGCCCGGCCTCCTGTTCCGAAGTGGAGCGATCGGCTTGTTCGGATCGGGCGGCGGAGTCGGGGCTCTGATGGTCACCGTGAGCTTCGGCATCCCGCTCGACGTGCCCTGCCTCGACGGCTTCCTCTACGGCATCGAGGTCGGTGCCGCGCCGGGTTGGCCGGCGACCGACGGTCAGTCGGTTCACATGGCCGGACGCGCCCCGCTCGCGACCATCACCGGCGACATCCCTCGCTCGACCGCGCCGATCAACGCCTGGTATGTCAGCGGCGCCACGGCATCGCGCGCGGCGTCGGGACGTGCGATGCGCTTCGCGGGGGGCGTCGAGAGTCCCGTGCTCGACATGGGCTGCATCGATCCGGGCAATCCACTGACGCCACGCACGAGTTTTGGCGAGGGCGGGCTCTACCCGGATGTGAAGAACGTCGGGTCCGGCCGCGACGATGGCATCGCGGCGCGCATCCTCGACTCGGTCAACGACGGCGGTGTGACGGTTCTGTTGCTGTCGCTCGGCGGAGCGACGCCCGGCGTGTCGTTGCCGGGAGTCGAGCAGCGGCTCTGGCTGAACCTCGCGTTCACGCCGATCACTGCCGGCATCGCAGCGATCTCCGGCGGCGTCGCGTCCGTCACGGTCGTCCCGCCCGGTGGCGTGCCGGCTTCGGTGATCGGCGCGAGCGTCGACTTCCAGGCGGCGACGCTGAGCGCGGGCGCGACGAACCTGCGGTTGACCAACCTGCAGTCGGTGTCGTTCTGATTCTCGCCCGCCGGCGGCTCAGATCCGCGGCCGCACCAGCGCGCCGCGGGGCAGATGGAACGCCGGCACGAAGCCCTGGCCGAGCAGCGGGAAGTCGACGGCCTGCACGTAGAACTCGATGCCGACCAGGCCGACGTCGTTCGGCAACGGAAGGCTGATCCGGCTCTGCAACGCGTAGAGGCCGTGGATCACGACCGCGGTCGAGATGTCGCCGTAGAGGCGAACCGGTTCGGCCGCAGTGGCCGGCCGCGCATGGGAGAGCATCACGTCCCAGATCGCGCCGACGCCGAGCGGCAGGTCGGTCGCGAGGTCCAGGCTCGTGCCGAGCTGCGGATCGACCGGAGTGATCGACGTCGTGCCCAGGAAGCGCGACGGTGCGGGCTGCGACTCGCCGGCGAAGCCATTGAGCGCGCCGCCGCTGCGCCAACAACCGGTGAGCGCGATCGGCGCGAGGATCGAACTTCCGTTGACGGTCGTCGCGACGAACTCGCTCGCGCGCACGGTCACCGGCGAGCGCGCCGTGCTCGGCACCTCGAGCGTGCAGTTCTCGTAGCGGTTCCACAGCAGGTTCGGGAGCGCGCCGTCGACGTCGTAGACGATCCGTCCGCCGCGATAGGTGTTGTTCTGCTGCCAGACGCGCGGCGTGAAGCGGCTGCCGGCGACGAAGACGTCGCCGGAATAGACCATCTCGCTGCCGTGGATGTCGAACTCAGCGCTGCGCGGCCAGACCCAGAACGCCTTGCGGCCGGGGCCGGCGACGAAGTCGCTGTGGTGGTGATGGACCATCGTCAAGGCGTTCGCACCGCCTTCGATGTCGACGACGTCGCTCGTGCAGATCGCGTCGCAATGCACGAAGCGGAACATGAACTGCCGAGTGCTGCCCGCGCCGCGACGCTTGCGCGCCAGCGTCTCGCCGTTGACGAAACTGCTGCGGAGCATCAGCAGCATCGACATCGGACCGTTGCCGTTCTCGAGCACGTCCGCTCCGAGCGTGACGCCGTCCATCGCCAGGAACTCGCACTCTGCCATGACCACTCCGCCCGCGGTCTGGTCGTCGAGGATCATCCCGATCGGCAGGTTGACGAAGTCGGTGTGCTCGAGCATGAGCATCGACTCGTCCATTCCCGTGCCGTGGAGACGGACCGCGGCGACGCTCTGTGCTTCGAGACGGCACCCGTGCACGAGCGCCATCTGCATCGACGGCAGCCCCATCGGCGCCATCTGCGCGTCGATCGCCACCTGCCCGCCCATCACGTGCAGACCCTCGACGTGCACGAGGTGCGTGCGCAGGGAGAACACCGTCGCATGGCTGCCCCCGAGGATCTGCGGCATGGTGGTGTGCGCCGCCGCGTGGATCACGACGTGCCCCGCACTCGGTCCCATTCCCATGACGTCGGTCAGCGGCGCCTCGAGCGTGATCGCCGGCGTGACCATCGGGTCGATCACGATCTCCTCGACCGTCGTCCCCGTGCCGGTGATCTGCGCCTGCTCCGCCGCCGACAGCGCCGCGATCGAGAGCGTGCCGTTGGCGAGGCGGATCGCTTCGTCGAGCGAGAGCCGCAGGTCGCCGACGACGCCGTGGGAGAGGGGATCGTTGACGGTCGCCGTGAGGGTCGGCCCGCCGGACGCCGACAAGGCGAGCGCAGCGCAGAGGACGAAGGTGGACATGGTGACGCGGTCTGCGGCGGGGCGGCGCGGTGCGCGAGTCTAGCCCTGCGAGCGCGATCACTCGTTTCGCCCCTGCGGAACGACGGCGTCGCGGTCTTGGACCGCCGGCTGTCGCGGAACGATCGCGTCGTCCCGCATCGACACGTACATCCACGTCCGCCCTCGGCGCTCGCTAGCATTCCGCCGCCACCCCGCGACCAGCGCCTGCTCCGCCCCTCCCCGTCCGTCTCGTCCGCCGCTCTGGAGCGTCCATGCATCTGCGAACCGTCGCGCTCGCCGCGCTCGTCCTAGGCTCCGCCCTCTCCGCCCAGGGCTTCAACTGTGTGCTGTTGGGCCGTCACGACCAGCACGCGCCGTACAACGACGTCTGGGGATACACGGCACCCAATGGCAAGGAGTACGCGCTGCTCGGCGCCACCACGGGCCTGGTCGTCATCGACTGCTCGATTCCCACCGCTCCCGTCGAGCGCGGCTTCTTCCCGTGGGCGACGTCCACCTGGCGCGACATCCGCACCTATGGGCACTACGCCTACGTCAGCAGTGAGGGCGGCGGCGGATTCATGATCGTCGATCTCAGCAATCCCGACGCGCCCGTGAGCCTCGGCGTGTTCGGCTCGAGCTACTTCGGCAACGCCCACAACATCTGCGTCGATCTCGGCACGGGCAAGCTCTACCTCGCCGGCACCAACACGGGCACGCCGGTCTTCGACCTTGCTGCCAACGCTGCCAATCCGCCGTACGTCGGTCACATGACGGCTTCGGGCCAGAGCAACTACTTCCACGACCTCTGCGTGGAGAACGGCTACGCCTATGGTTCGATGATCTACAACGGCGTCTTGCGCATCATCAACGTCACGTCGCCGTTCCCCGGCACGACCCTCAGCAACACGACCACGCCCTCGTCCTTCACGCACAATGCCTGGCCGAACACGGCGGGAACGCTCTGCGTGACCACGGATGAACGCGCTGGCGGCGTCGTGAAGTTCTTCGACATCACGAACAAGTCGGCCCCGATCGCGCGAGGCCAGTTCACGCCGAATGCCACGTCCATCCCCCACAATGCCTACATCGTGGGGAATCTGTGCCACGTGAGCTGGTACACCGAGGGCTACCAGTGCGTGGACATCAGTGACCCGGCCAATCCAGATCGGAAGAGC
>JACRLW010000141.1 GCA_016235155.1 Planctomycetota bacterium | reverse complement strand
TTCGCGACCATGTCGGAGCGACTTCGAGGACGCCCATCGCGGCCGAGGCCGCAGCCCATTCGGGCTGCCGGCGTCGTCGCTGGCGCGACGACCGTTCAGGCCTCGGCCGCTTTACCAGCCGGGGCCCTCCGGCCTTTCCGAATCGTCGCGTCCCGCGACGATTCTGCGGCCTTCGGGCCCATGACCGCCCGCTGGTTCCGGCCCTGCGCTCTCCTCGTCGTCGGCTTCGCCGCGAGCGCCGCGCCCGGTCACGTGTCCGCGCAAACGCTTGTCGCGGACATCAACACACAGGCGCCGAGCATCGATCCGACGGGCTCGTTTCCCAATCAGTTCACGCGCACGAACCTCGGCGCGAGCCTGTTCGTTGCAGGTGGCGCCGCGCGCGGAACGCAGGTGTGGCGCAGCAACGGCACGCCGGGCGGAACGTACGTGCTCACCGATGTGCGGATCGGCGAGGGCTTCCAACCCAACACGTTGGTCGACGCCAACGGCGCCGTGCTCTTCGCCGCGACCACGGCCACGGGCGGCTCGCGGCTCTGGCGCACCGACGGCACGAGCGCAGGCACCGGTCCTCTGGCAGGTGTCGTCCTCGCCGGGAACCCGCAGCTCGCAGTCTTCGGCAACCTTGCGCTCTTCGCCGGCGGCGCCGCTCCGTTCGACCAACGCGTGTGGCGCAGCGACGCCACCCCCGGCGGCACGTTCGCACTGCTGCCCTCACCCACTCCGTTGAACCCGGCGACGTTCGTCGACGCCGGCGGCGCCATCGCGTTCTTCTCCGCGGCCACCGTTGGCCAACTCACGGATCGCGAGCTCTGGCGGACGGACGGGACGAGCGCGGGCACGTGGCGCGTCGCCGACCTCGAGGCCGGCAATGCGGGTTCGTATCCGCAACACCTCGTACGCCTCGGCAATGCCGTGCTCTTCGCTGCGAACACCATGACGACCGGCATCGAGCTCTGGCGCAGCGACGGCAGCACTGCGAACACCGGCTTGGTGCGCGACATCGCGGCGGGTGCCGCGAGTTCCTCGCCGACCCTGCTCTGCCGCGCGGGTGCGCGTGTGTTCTTCGCTGCGAACGACACCGGCACGGGCCGCGAGCTCTGGGTCACCGACGGCACCGCAGCGGGCACGCGCCTCGTCGCCGACCTGGAACCCGGCGCCGCCGGATCGGATCCGCGTGCGCTCACTGCATACGGTTCGTCCGTCGTGTTCTCCGCGGCGACGACTGCCTCCGGCCGCGAGCCGTGGATCAGCGACGGCACGGCCGCGGGTACGCAGATCCTCGCCGACGTCGAACCGGGCGCTTCGTCCTCGGACCCCGCGCAGTTCGTCGCGCTCGGCACCCGCATCTGGTTCTGCGCGACGTCGGCGCTGCATGGCCGCGAGCCCTGGCTCAGCGGCGGCAGTTTCGCGACGACGGCGCGGATCCTCGACCTGCGTCCCGGCGCCGACAGCGGCTGCGACACGACGGCGCCGATCGCACTCCCGACCGGCGAGGTCCTCTTTGCCGGCAACGACGGCCGGCGCGGTAGCGAACCCTGGCTCAGCGATGGAACGGCGGCCGGCACACGGCTTCTGATCGACGTCCACTCGACGGCGGCGGGCTCCAACCCGCGGAGTCCGCTGCGCTTCCGAGACAAGCTCCTCTTCTACGCGGACGACGGAGCAGGCGAACGGCTGTGGGCGAGCGACGGCACTCCGACCGGGACAACGCCGCTGTTGCCTGCGGGAGTGTTCACCTTCGAGTACTCGGTCGGCGGGCCGCTAGCCACCGGGGCGCGCGTCTGGTTCACCGCCCACCCTCCCTACGGAGGACCCGATATCGATCTGTGGACGACCGACGGCACACAAGCGGGCACGCAAGTCGTCATGAGCCGGAATCTGAGTCGGGCTTGGAGCAACCCCTGCTGCCTCGCGTCGGTCGGTGAGTACCTGTTCTTCATCACAGGTTATTCGCCCGGCGGTGCGCTGTGGCGGAGCGACGGCACGACGATCGGAAGCACCGTGGTGAAGGCCTTCCCAGCCCCTGCGCCCGGCAGCCCCGGGTTGGGAATTCCCACCGGCTGGGCCGGTGCTTGCTGGTTCGCCGCCGACGATCCCGCACTTGGCAACGAGCTCTGGCGCAGCGACGGCACTCTCGCGGGCACGACACTCTTCGCCGATCTCGCACCCGGCCCCGGCTCGTCGCGACCGCGAAACCTCACCGCGTTCGGAACGAGACTCGTCTTCACCGCGAACGACGGGATCGTCGGCGACGAACTGTGGATCAGCGACGGCACGGCCGCGGGCACGCACCTGCTGATCGACTTGGGACCCGGCCTGGAAGGCAGTGTGGTGTCCGACCTTTGCGTGGACGGCGACCGGTTCTTCTTCTTCGCGACGGCTTTCAGTCAGCGCGGACTCTTCGTCAGCGACGGAACCCCGTCCGGCACCCTTCCGCTGAGGCTTGGCGTGCACGAGCCGAGGTACCTGACGGTCGCAGACGGCCGGCTCTTCTTCAGCGCAACGACCCCCGCGGCCGGCCGCGAACCCTGGGTCAGCGACGGTACGCCGCAGGGAACGCACATGGTCACCGACCTCCGCGCGGGCGCGGCGTCGTCGATGGGTTTCTGGTCAGAACTCGTCGCGGCCGGCGCGGGTCCGCAGGTCGTCTTCGCAGCGGACGACGGCAATGGGCTCGGACTCGAGCCCTGGGTGAGCGACGGCACGCCGCAGGGAACGTGGCGCATCGCCGATGTCGCGGCAGGTCAGATGCACGGCGACCCGCGCGCCTTCGGCCGCACCGGCACCACGATGCTCTTCGGAGCGAACGACGAGTTCCACGGCGTCGAACTCTGGTCCCTATCACTCCGATCGTTCGGCGTGAGCCTCGCCGATGCGTTCGGCCCTGGATGCGCGGGAAGCAACGGTCGATCGCCGCGGCTGCGCGCCGAGCCCGCGCCGCGCGTCGGGACCACGAGCTTCTGCCTGATCGTCGACGACGCCCCGCCAAACGTCCCCACGGTCGTCCTCGTCGACCTCCAGCGCGGCGCGCTCGCGGCCGGCGGCGGTTGCACGCTGTATCTCCCATACGCAATGGTCCAGTGCAGGATCGCGACCGACACGCAGGGTGTCGCGCGCCTCGCACTGCCGATCCCCGCGACGCAGAACCTCGTCGGCCTCGAGCTCGACGCCCAGGCGATCGTCATCGATCCCGGCGCGGCGTGGCTGGGTGCCTTCGCGCTGACGAACGGACTGCTGCTCTTGATCGGCGTGTGAATGGTCCGCGCGCGCCGTCGCCTCGATCGCGCGATCTTGTTCGTCATGCTCGCGGCCTGCGCGACCTCGGCCGCCGCTCTCGTCATCGCCGCAACGCGGCCCTGGTCGATGGTGTTCTGGTCGGACGCGGCGTTCGCCGGGTTGCTTGCCGCACTCGCTGCGTCGCTCGGGCTCGGATTCGCGGCGCTGCGTGCGCAACGTGTGCGCCCGCGCGCCGATGCGAGCACCGGTTCGTTCGTGCGCTTCTCGATCTGTGCCGTCGTCCTCGTGGCGATCCCGTGGTTCGTCTGGGTGCAACCGTTCAAGGCGCTGTGGCTGCTGATGTACGCGGGCGTCGCGGGCGGCGTGGTGGCCGCGGCGTGGCGCATCCGGCTACGCATCCCGCGCGGCGTCGAGGTCGTGCTCTTCAACGTCTGCGCTCTCGCGCTGGGCGCGGAACTCGTGCTGCGCGTCGTCGCGGCCGTGCATCCGTCGCCGCTCTTTGGCGTGACCGCGACGGCGAACGAGGTGTTCGCGCGCTACCGCAAGCTCCCCGGCGAAACGCACCTCGGCTTCCCCTGTGACGAGCGCGGCTTCTGCGACCGGCTCGTGCGTGCCCCGGGGGCGCGCCTCGTCGCGTGCATCGGCGACTCGTTCGGCTTCGGCCTCGTGCCGCACGCGCTCCACTACACGACCGTCGCGGAGCAGGTGCTCGGCGACGTCGAGATCTACAACGCGAGCGTGATCGCGGCGGGGCCGGCGGAGTACCTGCGACTGCTCGTCGACGACGTGCTGCCGGTGCGGCCGGATGCGATCGTCGTCGCGTTCTTCGCCGGCAACGACGTCGAGGAGTCGGCGCGCTTCGCGTCGCGCTGGACCTTCCTCGCGAACGTCTTCGACCGCGAGCGCCTGATGCTCGCCGTTCTCCCAAGACGCCTCGCGACACTTGCGCGCGAGAACGCCGAGCACGAGGCGCGCGGCGACTCGCGCGCGGTCGGCGCGATCCAGGGCGAGGACGCCGCACCGGGCGCCCGCTTCCCCTGGCTCGAGGATCCGATGCTCGAAGCGCCGACGATGTCCGAGGCGACCTTTCTCGCCGTCGAGCGACGCCGCGCCGCGTTCGTCTGCCACGGCGACGACGCGGCGGCGTACGCACCGTGCTTCGCCGCGCTCGACGCCATCCTCACCGCCGCGCGCGGAACGCCGATCGCGTTCGTGCTGATCCCCGACGAGTTCCACGTCGAGGACGCGCTGTGGGCCCAGGTCGCGAAACCCGGCTTCGAGCGCGATCGCCCGCAACGCATCCTGCACGCGTGGTTGCGCGAACGCGGCGTCGCCGTGCTCGATCTGCTGCCCGCGCTGCGCGCCGTCGAACCCCTCGCCGACGGCGCACGCCACGTCTACCACGTGCGCGACACGCACTGGAACCGCCGCGGCAACGCGACCGCGGGTGACGCCCTCGCGCGCTTCCTGCGCACCTGGCCGTAGCTCGGATCTCAGCGCAAACGCAGCGCCTCGCGCGCGAGCCAGAGGTACGCGATCACGAACATCCCGCGCTGGAGCAGACCGGCGCGGTCTGGCCACACGCTCATCGCGATCGGCAGGAGGATCGACGCGGCGACGGCGACGCAGTCGAGACCGGGCACACGTCGGCGCCGGATCGCGGCCGTGACCACCGCGAGGCAGAACGACGCGCCGATCACCGACGCCGCGATCGAGTGCAACAGGTCCTCGAACTCATCGACGGGCGCGCCGTCGATCCAAGGTCGGTGCGCGAACACCGCGGTCGCGAGCGATCCCACGCAGAACAGCGCGAGGCTCACGGCCGCGACGGCGCCGAGCTCGCGTCCGGCCGCCAGTGCGAGCGTCAGGGCACCGAGTCCCATGAAGACGAACCCGGCCCGCGCGACCCATGCGAACGGCAGCCCCTGGGCGGCCGATTCACTGGTCGTGTGTGCGAGCCATGAGTAGCCCTCGGGCATGAGCGCGACCGCGGCGGCGTGGGCGATCGCCGAGGTGCTCAACGCGGCGAGGGCCGCGATTCGGGGGAAAGCCACGGCCGGCGCATCGTCGCCCACCGCCGCGGCCATCGGAAGCGTGCGATGCAAGGCGGTGCCCAGTCGGCGCGCGCTCGGACCTTGACCGTTCCTCGACAACCCCGAGCGGCGCCTCGCTAACCTCCGCGCGCGTGGCACGCGGATCGACGGCAGAGAGAAGCACGGGGACGGCGTGGTTTGCCGTCGCCGGGTCCTCGGCGTTGCTCCTGGTCTTGGTGCTCGTCGTCGCGGTGGTCTTCGCCTACCAGGATGCGATGCGTGAGCTCGGCGATGCGCTGGGCCGGGGAGTCGCGGTGCAGGCCGGACTCGTCGAACACTCGCTGCGCGATCCGCGGCTCTTCGAGCGCGTGCCGGATCCCGCGCGCTTTCTGCTCGAGGGCGGAGTCGTGCAGGACGATCCGGAGCTCGGCGCGCTCGATCCGGCGCGGCGCTTCGATACGGCGACGGCGCTCGACGTGCCCGCGCTCGAACGCGTGCGCCGTGCGTCGATCGCCGCGACGCCCGAACTCGCGCTCACCGAGCTGCGCCCGCTCCACGACGATCCCGCCACGCCGCGCGATGCCAGGTCCTGGATCGGCGCGCGCTGCGCTTGGCTCGCCCATCGCGCCGGATTGCACGCCGAGCGCGACGCCGGGCTCGCCCGACTCCTCGCCGCGGAAGAGTTCACGATCTCGCCGCCCGAAACCGTGCTCGCGGCGTTGCTGCTGACGGCCGAGCGCGATCGCGGCGCGACGCTCGCCGAAGGGGCAATGCGCGCGGCGACGTCGATCGTGCCGCGCATCGACTCCGCCCGGGCACTCGCCTTCGCCGCGCGCCTGCGCGAACGCGGGGTGGACGTGCGCGGAATCGACGCGGCGATCGAACATGCGAGCGGACGCCGCGCGGTCCTTCGCCTCGCACGCGCGCACGAGACGGCGCTGCGCGACGCGCGCGACCCGATCACGCTCGGGCTCGGCGATCGACTGCTGCTGTTCTGGCCCGCGACGTCGAACGGCGCCGTCCTCGATCGCACGCAGCTCCTTGCACTGCTCGACTGGCTGCCGCGCGACGGTCCGCGCCTCGTCGCGTCGAGCGACGCCGAGCCCGGCACGGTGCCGATCGCCGGCGGATTCGCAGCGCTCGCGCCGTCGCTCGCCGCGCCGTCGTCGCCGCTGCTCGGACCGCTCGGGGCGATCCTGGTCGCCGCCGCTCTCGCGATGCTCTGCGCCGCCGGCACCGCCTTCGCCGCGCGGGCCGTGCGTCGCGAACGCGAGGCCTTGCGCCTGCGCACCGAGTTCCTCACCACCGTGACGCACGAACTCAAGACGCCGCTCGCCGGAGTGCGCCTCGTCGCCGAGTTGCTCGCCGACGGCCACGTGAAGGAGGAGCGCGAGCGCGTGATCTGGTTGCGCCGACTCGAAGGCGAAGCGGCACGCCTCGGCATGCTGATCGAGAACGTGCTCGACCTCGGTCGCAGCGAGCGCGGCGAAGCGCATCACGCCCCCGAGCGCTGTGAACTCGTCGCGCTCTGCGAGGAGACGCTCGCGCTGTTCGGTGCCTTGTGCGAACGCGACGGCATCGCGCTGCGCGCGGTGCTCGCGCCCGCACCGATCCATGCGGACGTCGATCGGCAGGCCTTCCGCCAGGCGCTGCTCAACCTGCTCGACAACGCGCGCAAGTACGGCAAGCCGCCGATCGAGGTGATGCTCGCGCAGGACGGCGATCGCGCGCTGCTCGTCGTCCGCGACCACGGCCCCGGCGTGCCCGAGCCGGAGCGAGCGCGCATCTTCGAGCGCTTCCGCCGCGGCAGCGCCCACGAACACGGCAGCGTCCCGGGCGTCGGCCTCGGCCTGCACCTCGCGCGCGTGATCGCCCATCGGCACGGCGGGTCGCTCGACGTCGACGCGCCGCTCGACGGCCCCGGCGCGCGCTTCGTCCTGCGCCTGCCCTGCCACGCGACAGCGTTCCAAGCGACAGAGGGGTCCGCGTGAGCGCGACGCCGCGCATCCTGCTCGTCGAGGACGACGCGACGCTGCGCGACGGCCTGCAGCTCGCGCTGCGCAACCAGGGCTTCGCCGTCGAGACCGCGGGCGACGGCCATCTCGCGCAGCGCCTGCTCGCGCTCCCCTTCGACCTCCTCGTGCTCGACCTCATGCTGCCCGGACCGGGCGGGCTAGAGATCCTGCGCGCACTGCGCGCACGCGACAGGAAGACGCCCGTGCTCGTGCTCACCGCGCGCGGCGACGAGAGCGACAAGGTCGTCGCCCTCGAACTCGGCGCCGACGACTACGTGACCAAGCCCTTCGGGCTGCGCGAACTGATCGCGCGCGTCCGTGCGTTGTTGCGCCGCGCGAAGGAACTCGCCGCCGAGCACGGGGCCGCGCACGCGCCCTTCTCGCTCGGCGACCTGCGCGTCGACCTCGCCGCGTTCGTGGTCACCGGATCGCGCGGGCAGGCGTCGCTGTCGCCGAAGGAAGCCGCGATCCTCGCCTTGCTCGACGACGCCCGGGGCAAGGCGGTCCCGCGCGGAGTGATCCTCGACCGCGTCTGGGGCAAGGACAGCGCGGTCACGCAGCGCACGATCGACACGCACGTGCTCAACCTCCGCAACAAGATCGAGCGCGACCCGAAGACGCCGCGCCACCTGCTCTCCGTCCACGGCGTCGGCTACCGGCTGGTGCGCGAGCCGGACGCCTCGACCGATCCTTGACGGGACTTCGACCGTTCGCCGACCGGCATCCACCGCTGCTCCGCTGTCCTACGCGCCATGACCCACACGCTTGTCGCTTCGATCTTCGTCCTCTTGGCGCTGCTTGCCGACCGGACCCGCGCGCAGGACCTCCCGTCCGACGACGCGCTGCGCGCCGCGATCGCCGTCGAGGAACTCGAGCACGACGCGACGACGGCGCGCGCGCGCTACGACGCCATCGCACGCGATGCGTCGCGCGACGCCGCGATCCGCCGCCACGCCTGGTTGCGCCTCGGCCGCCTCGCGCACCGGCGCGGCGAGACGGATCTCGCGCGCGACGCTCTCGCGCAAGCGGCGCAGGGCGACGACGCGATCGCGCGCGCGGCGCAGGCCTTGGCGCAGCAGGAGCCGCAGGACCCCGCGCGCGCGAAGGAGCTCGCCGACGCCGCGGAGCGCGCGGTCGCCGGGCTGATCGAGACGCTGACGGACCTGAATCGCGCGCTCGACAACGTCGCGTGGTTCGGTGACGCCGCGGTGCCGCCCCTGATCCACCGTCATCTCGAGTCGCGCGACGCGAGGTCCAGCGCCGCGCTGTGGCGCATCGGGACGAAGCGCGCGCTCGGGTTCGTCGGCGACCAGCTCGCGAGCGACGACGTCGCGGCCCGGCGCGCGATCCTCTCCGGCATCGGGTCCGCGCCGCTGGCGCCGGCCGCGGCGGCACTGGTCCGCACGGCCCTGTTCGACGCGGACGACGAGGTCGCCCTCGCCGCACTGTCCCGCGCCGAGTCGATCGAGATCGAAGACTTCTGCACCTTGGTGGCGAGCGCGCGCCCGCGCGTGCGGAGCACGGCGCTGCAGGCACTCACCGCGCAACTCCAGAACCGCATGGCGCGCATGGATCAGGCGCTGGCGCAGAAGGCGCGCGAGTCACGCGCCATCGCCGCGGCGCTGACACCTGTGCTCGAGTCGACGTCGCCGGAGGACTTCAAGCTCGCGACGCTTTGCCTCCTCTTCGCCGGAGGATTCTCGACCGAGGGCAGGACGCTCCTCGTGAAGTGGCTGCCGCGCCTCCGCGATGCGAGCGGAACGATCTACCTGCCGGGTCGCGCGGACTTCGCCGGCGAGTCGGAGAACGCCGTGGCACTCGCCGATACGCTCGAGAAGCTCCCGGTCGACGCCGGACAGGGCGTGCGCGTCGTCGCGAGCCAGCTGGTCGAGTTCTACTACCGCGAGCGCGCCTGGCGACGGCCCGCGCTCGACGGAGTGCTCCGGATCGCGCGCCTCGTCACCAGCTCCTCCCAGTTCACGCAATGGCTCATCGACAACGCGACGGCTGAAGACGCGCCGCGCGTCGTCGAAGTCCTCGCGGGCAGCGCCGCGCTGAGCGAGGCCTCGCACTGGCTCGCGCAGCAGGCGCTGACCGGGGCGGAGTTCGAACCGATCCGCCGCACGCTCGACTGGCTGCTGGCGAGCGACGAAGGCGAGCGCTGGCGACCCTCGCTGCTCCTGCTCGCGCTGGCGAAGACCGGACATCCCGAGGCGCTCACGTGGTTGCGCGCGCTGCGCGTGAAGGGCAGCCCGCGGCTCGGCAAGAGCGACGTCGAGCGAGCCGCCGTGTGGTACGGCACGCGCCGCAACGACGACGCGACGCGCGCTTTCCTGCGCGAGCTGCTGACCAGCGATGCAACGGAGGAACCCGCCGCACGCGTCGCGCTGTTCGGGCAGCTCGTGAGCATGGGCGACGAGCGGATCTGGGACGACCTCACGGACGTGCGAACCCGCGCCGGCGACGTGCGCGTCCAAGCGCTCGCGTGGTGGCCGGGGACGGCATTCGACGCGAACGTCTCGCTCGGCATCGACGACTGGCTCGCGCTGCGCGTCGAGCGCGAGGGACGAAAGGTCTGGTGGCACGGCTACGACCCGGCCGCGCTCACGGCGATCTGGTCGCGGCTGCTGCAGCCCGTTGATGGGGAGTACGGACCGTACTGGCTGCGCAGCAGCGCTGCGATCTCGGTCGTGCATGAGGAAGACAGCGCTCCACCCGACGCCGTTGTCCTCGCCATCTGCGACGCGCACCGCGCGCGTTGCCTTGCCGACCCGTGGTTCGATCCGGAGTCGACGGCGCTCCGGCCGCTCCTGTGGATCGCCGACCAGCCCGATCACGCCGAGGCCACGCGTCGCGACGCGCTGGCGCGACTGCGCGTCGCGGCCTTCGCGGCGCCATCCGCCAAGGTCCGCCGAGTCGCCGTCGAGCAGGTCGATCGGCGCCGCGACGACGCGACGCTCACCGCGCTGCACCAGCTCGTCGCCGATCCCGAGTCCTTCGTCGCCGTCGCCGCCTGGGAGAAGCTCGATGCGCTCGGCGCCCCGGTCGACCGCGCGCGCGTCGTGCGCGGCTTCGCGAGCACGGACCGCGATGCGCGCCTCTTCGTCCTCGAGCAGTCGAAGCGCTGCACCGAGTCCGTCTCCGACCTCATCCTCCCGTTGCTGCGCGACGAAGCGGCCGAAGTCCGCATCGAGGCCTGCCGTCACTTCGCCGCGCGCGTCGAGCTCGAGTCCGTGCCCGCGCTCCTCGAGACCCTGAAGGACGAGTCCGAGACCGTTCGCCGCGCCGCGGCCGAATCGCTGCAGGCGATCCGGCTCTACCACGACGAGAAAGCGCGCTGGGCCCGCATGCTCGGCGGCAAGCCCGAACTCGGCACGGCCGCGGCGGCGGAAGCGCTCGTCGACCAGGCCTCGCCGCAGAACGACGTGCAAACGCGCCTGCTCGCGATCCGCTCGCTCGGCCTGCTCGCCGCACCCGAGACCCTGCCGCTGCTGATCGCATGGACCAGGGACCAGGACGCTTCGATCGCGAGTGCTTCGCGCGAAGCCGTGCAGCGCATCCACGCTGCGGGGAAGTGATCGGTTCGTTGTCCGGCGCGGCCGCGCTCGCGAGAATCCCACCGCCGACGCGGAGATCGCGAGCCATGAAGTCCAACACCGAGCCGCGTCGATTCCTCGACGAAGTCCTCCGCGCGACCGGACTCGTCGCCGACGACGAACTGGGCACCGTCCTGGAGACCGCTTCGCGGATCGGCGTGCTGAGCGGCGACGAGGTGCTGGTCAGCTACACGTCGCTGTTCCTCGCGATGGTCCAGGGCGACGACGCCACGTGCCGTTGGCTCACGTCGACGATGAGCGAGCGCGGCATGGACCCGGCGCCGATCTATCGGCAACGCCGCGTCGGTCCGGAGATGGTCGCGCAGATCCGCTCGGAGAGCCGCGCCGACGTGCCGTTCCGTTCGTCGTCGCCCGCCGACGCGGTGAGCATCTCCGCGCGCACGGTCCTCGAGCAGGCGACGGGCATCGCGCGCGAATGCGGGCGGAAGGACGGCGAGCCGCTCGGAGTCCGCCACGTCCTCGCGGCGTACTTCTTCCGCAACCCACCCGGTCACGACGGCCACCTCACCCGCGACTGGGGATTCGATCTCGAATCGTGGCGGCGTGCGTTCGCGGAGTTCCTCGCGGCCGAGTACTCCTCGGAGCGCAAGACCTGGTCGAGCGTGCTCGCCGGCTACGGCGCCGGCGAGTCGAAGGACGGCGATCGCGTCCCCGGTGAGGTCCTCGCCAACTACGCCTTCGACGATTCCGCGCTCGGCTTGATGCGCGCCGTCGAGCCGCCGGCGGCGCCGACTCGGGGCAAGGGACGATCCGCGCGCGCGGTCGCCGACTCGAAGCAACTGCTCGACGCGCTTCTGACCGCGTTCGAAGCCGACTCCGACTGCCGCGCGCTCGCGCAGGCCTTGGGGTCGGACGTGGCGCCGGCAGCGAGCAAGCCGGCCACTGCCACGACGAGCTTCGCCGAACGCGCGAGCCGCGTCGATCTCACGGGCGAACTCAAGGAAGTCCTCGACCGCGCGCGCCTGCTCGCGGGCGAAACGAGCCCGGGCAGTTCGATCGCGGTACGGCACCTGATCGCGTCGCTGATGCTCGTGCCCGCGTCGAAGGCCGCGAAGGACCTCGAGACGAAGCTCGCACTCCCCCGCCTGCGCCGCAGCACCTACCAGTCGATCGTCGCGCGCTGGGTCAACGACGAGGGTGAACGCTGGCGCTTCCACCTGATCGGTGAACGTCCGCCGCAGATCGCGAAGGTCGTCGCCGACGACGCCGAGTCGGGCACCGACGAACTCGACGTCACCCGCTTCGCCCGCGCCTTCGCCGCGGTGATCGCCTCGCGTGATCTCACGCCGCCGCTCTCGATCGGCGTGTTCGGCGACTGGGGCTCGGGCAAGAGCTTCTTCATGCGGCTGATGCGGGCGCAGACCGACGCGGTCCTGAAGGCTCCCGAAGTCGCCGGGCAGGTCGTCGAGCGCATCGTGCCGGTGAAGTTCAACGCCTGGCACTACGCCGAGAGCAACCTCTGGGCGAGCCTGGTGCAGGAGATCCTCGAGCAACTGCAGGCGGCGCTGAGCAGCAACGGCGACGACGCAGCGAGTCTTGCGCGACTCATCGATGGCCTCGTCCTCGCCCAGGAGTCGCGCGCCGCGGCCGAGACACGACTCACGGCGGCACGCGAGGAGGAGAAGGTCTGCCGCACGGCACTCGCGACGTCGGAGGAGAACGCGAAGGACCGAACGGTGGCGCTCGCGGCCGTCGAAGCGCGCGACGTGATCGGTTACCTGAAGAAGGAGCTGCTCGACGGCGATCGTCTCGCGAAGGTCGCGAACTTCGCCGAGACCCACCTTCACCTCGCCGGAATCGGAACGATCGCGGCAGCGGCTCGCGACGACGGTGCGAAGTACCGGCAAGCGCTCGCCAAGGTGTCGGCCGTCGCCGCGAAGGCGCAGGGCGTGGCGCGGTGGTTCCTCGCCACCAGGATGCCGTGGAAGGAACTCGCGATCCTCCTGCTCTGGGTCGTCGCCGCCGGTGCGGCGGTCTTCGCCGCGCTCCGCTACTTCTTCGGCGACTCGTTGGCAGTCGCGTCGACTGTGCTCCTCCAGCTCCTCGCGGTCGCGAAGGTCGGGTTCGAGAAGGCCCGCCTTGGCGCGGAGTCGATCGAGACGGGACTGGACCAGATCGCCGCGCTCCAGGCCGACTTCGACCAATGGCTTGCAGCGGCCCGTGTCGATCGCGACATCGAACTCGACAAGGCGAGAGCCGCGTCGTTGTCGGCGAGAACCGCACTCGAGGCCGCCGAGTCTGCGCTCGCCGCCGCACGAGCCGAGGTCGAACGCGCGGCGCGCGCGGTCGACGAAGGGACGGCGATCCGCAGGATCTCCCGCCTCATCCAGGAGCGGATCGATGGCCGCGAGTACTCGAAGCACCTCGGGATCGTCTCGACGATCCGCAAGGACTTCGAACGCCTGGCGAAGCTCCTCGCGCGCAGCCGCTCGAAGCAGGATCGAAACGCTCTCGAGGCCGTCGCCGCCGAGATCAAGGGGACCTCGCTCCCCGTCATCGACCGCATCGTGCTTTACGTCGACGACCTCGACCGTTGCCCCGCCGACAAGGTCGTCGCGATGCTCGAGGCGATCCACCTCCTGCTCGCGATCGATCTGTTCGTCGTGGTCGTCGGCGTCGACATCCGCTGGGCGGCGCAGTCCCTGCTCGAGCGCTACCCGAATCACCTGCGACCGGTCTCCTTCGGTTCGGCGCCCGACGCGCCGCAGCACGCGGAGAGCGCCTCCGCGCTCGACTACATCGAGAAGATCTTCCAGGTCCCGTTCTGGTTGCCGCCGATGGAAGCTGCGGCGAGTCAGGAACTGATCCGCGCTCTCGTGCCGGTCGAGGCGACGTCCGGCACGGCACCCGTTCTCGGAGACGCATCGAAGTCCAACCCGCAAGATGCGCGGCCGGCCGGAGCGAACGACTCGCCGCGGCAGGACGGCGCCGCGGACGGCGAGACGAAGCCGGTCGCGCCGACGACGCGTCCGATGCTCGATCCGAGCGCGTTGCACATCGAAGCGGCCGAGCGCGAGTTCATGCTCAAGCTCGCCGGCGCGATGGGGAAGTCGCCGCGGCGGTTGAAGCGCTTCGTCAACACCTACCGGATCCTCAAGGCATCGCTCGACGGCACCGAAGCGGAGGAGTTCGTCGTCGAGGGCGGCAAGTCCGGCGCCTACCGCGCCGCGATGGCGATCCTCGCGATGCTCACCGGCGCGCCGCGACTCTCGATCGACGTGCTCCGCAAGCTTGCCCACGCGGAGAGCAGCAAGACCGTGACGGGGCTCCTGGCCGACGTCGCGACGCTGAAGGGCGATCCCGAGTTCGACTACCTCGACGCCGGGCTCTGCGCCTACCGCGACTGCTGCGGGGAGAAGCACCCGCTCACGGATCTGAAGTACTGGGCGCCGCGCGTCGCGCGCTTCAGCTTCCGCTCGGGGCGAGCCTGAGCGGGCGAGCGCCGCGCATCGCACGGCGCTCGCAGTTCTCCCGGTTCAGCGACTCAGCGACTCAGTGACTCAGCGCCTCAGCGCTGATCGCCCGAACTCCACTCCACGCCCGAGGTCCCCGAGATGGGGCCGAAGATGGCGCGGTTGTGGACGAGCTTCACGACGATGTTCTCGATCTCTTCGCCAACTCGCACGGAGGTGGCAGTGAAGCCGCCGCCTCAACATCCGCCGAAGCGTTTGGAGGCGAGCAGCTTGTTCGACGAGCCGTCGTAGAACTCGAGCTTGGGCGACTTGGCGTCGGGAAGGAGCGTGTGCCACTCCTCGCCGCCGCGGCCGAGGAACTTCACGTTGGGCTGGACGGTGACCGTCTCGCCCTGGCGCTGGAAGCCGAACTCCGCGACCAGCGGGGCGCCCCACTGCATCGAGGCCGACTTGCCGGCTTCGACGTCGAGCGGCGTCATCTTGCCCGCGCGCAACCGCGCGGTGTCGCTGCCGCTCGTTGCGAAGCCGCCGCTGAACACGTAGCTGGCGGCCGGGACCGTGAGCTTGCTCGTGTTGCCGACTTCGAACGAGTACTGGCGGGTCGAGTCGCTGACGACCGCCGACACCAGCTTGCCCGACAGGGCCAGGCCGCTGCGCAGTTCGAGCGTCCCGGTCTCCCCGGTGAAGGGCTGCGCGCGCAGGCGCTTGCCGTCGGCGTCGACGTCGATCTCCCAGAGATCGCCCTTGATGTTGACGACGCGCGAGAGCCAGCTCGCCGCGACTCCGCCGCCGACGACCATCGCGTCGACGCCGTACTCGTTCCAGACGCCGTCGTTGTCGCCGTCGATCAGTTCGATCGACGTCCCTGCGAGCGAGCCGCTCATCGCGCCGCTGCAGGAGTACTCGAAGGCGGACCCGGTGTTGCGGAAGCGCACGGCGTACTGGAAGGCTTCGCCGCCCTCGCGTTCGCCCTTGAGCACCGCATAGCCGGTCGTCCCTTGCACCTTCTGGTCGACGGCGCCGTCGCCATCGGTGTCGACGCGCAGCGACGTCTCGGTCGCTTCGCTCGCGAAGCTCTCACCGCCGGCATGGCGGATCGCGATCGCGTTGGCGGGGCTCCAGACCTCCGCCGGCAAGACATGGTTGAAGGCCTTGATCGGCCTGAACTTCAGTTCGACGACCGTCGCTTGGCCCAGCGCGGGAACGACGAGCGTTCCGATCGCGGCGGCGACGGTGCCGATCCGACAGAGGTTTCCCATCCGGATCCTGTCCTTTCCTGGATCACGCCAGGTCGAGTGAGTCCCCGCCCGAAATCGAACGGTGACGGCGCGGGATGCTAGAGCGCGGCACTGACTTCGGGAAGCCCGGGCCTGACGCTGGAGTGCGGACCGACGCTCAGGCGGAAACCGCGCGCCAGGCCAGCCATGCCGCCACGACCAGAAGCAGCAGGCCGCTGCCGTGGTCGATGCGACGCGACCAGGACGGCGAGCGGAGCCGCGCTGCGGCGAGGCCGGCCAGGATTCCGTAGCACCAGAGCACGAGGAACTCGGCGGCGGTCGAGGTCGCCCCGAAGGCCGCGATCTGCGCCCCGACCGGCCAGGCGGCGTCGCTGCGGGAGTCGACCCAATTCGGCAGGATGGCGGCGAAGTAGATCAGCGCCTTCGGGTTGCCGAGCTGGAGGACGAAGCCGTCGCGGAGCGGTGCTCGCGTCCTGCGCGAGCGTCCTTCTTGATCGAAGCGCGCGCCGCCGCTCCGCAAGGCGCCGATCGCCAACCGGACGAGCCACGCGATCCCCGCCCAGGTGACGATCGGGATCAGCCCCGGCACGGCGACGACGACTGCGGCGAGGCCGACTCCCGAGAGTGCGAAATAGACGGCGTTCGCCGCGAGGATGCCGCAGGCGGCGCGGAGCGCGGCCGCGCGCCCCTCGAGCAGCCCCTGCCCGGTGACGAAGAGCACCGCGGGGCCCGGCGAGATCGCCAGCACGAGGCTGAGTCCGAGGAAGGCGAACCAGAGCGACGGCGACATCGGGGCGAAGGCGGCGGAATGTGCGCGGCGGCCCGTCGCGAAGCCACGGTGATCGCGGCGATCGGGAAAGTCGTCGTGTGCCCCGGGGTTCCTGGTCCGATAGAGGCCGCTCCAAAGAAGCAATCGAACCGGAGTCCGACCCATGACCAACTTCGCCCACGAACTCGACGCCCTGCTCGGCGACTACCTCGTGCTCGCCCAGAAGCTGCGCAACTACCACTGGACCGTGCGCGGCCCGTCGTTCTTCACGCTGCATGCGCAGTTCGAGAAGCTCTACGACGACGCGGCGGAGAAGGCCGACGCGGTCGCGGAGCGCAGCGTGGCCCTCGGCCACCGGCCCGTGCCGACCCTGGCGCGCGCCGTCGCGGTGGCGCGTCTCAAGGAGAGCCCCGATCACCGCAACGCGATGCAGATGGTCGACGACGTCGCCGGCGACTTCGAGACGTTGATCGAAGCGCAGCGCGATCTCGCGCTCGCCGCCTCCGAACACGGCGACATGGCGACCGCCAACCTCTGCATCGGCTTCGCCGACGCGCAGGAGAAGACCGTCTGGATGCTGCGCGCCTTCCTCGACGCTCCCAAGCGCGCCTGAGCGCGTAGACTCCGCGCCGATGCGGAGCGGAGCGCGTTGGATCGCGGTCGTCGCGGGCGTGGCGCTGGTCGTCGCGTTGGTGCTACTCCAACGCGGTGGCGAAACGCCGGCGAAACGTACGCTCGACAGCGACCCATCGGCGCGCACTGCGACGCTTTCCGTTCTGCTCCGCGATCTCGACGGCGTGCCGCTGCGCGGGGCGCGCGTGAACGCGACGCGCGCGCGACTCTGGGACCCTCACCCCGAGGGTCCGGAAGCGATCAGCGACGCGACCGGCCGCGCCCGCTTCGCATCGCTCGGGCCGGGAGACTGGGTCGTGCATATCGAGGGCCTGCTCTCGAAGGGCGTGACGCTCGAGACGAAGCGCGACGCCGTGATCGGATTCACGGTCCCACCGATCGCCCGCGTCGAGGGGGTCGTCGTCGACGAAACCGGTACGCCGCTCCGAGGAGCCTCCGTTCGGATCCACAAGGACCGCTCCGGCGAACTCCGCGAGGTGGCCGCGACCGGCGCCGACGGCCAATTCGCGTTCGACGTCATCGCGCTCGACTGCCCCGTCAGCGCGTCCTGCCCAGGGCACGCGCCGTCGCGCCCTGTAAAAGTGGAGGTGTTCGGCGGGGAGACCGTCGCGATCCGCTTCGAACTAACCGTTGCGCCGTTTTCCGTGAGCGGCGTCGTTGTCGACAGCAAGGGTCGCGCTGTCGCCGGTGCACGCGTCGTCGCGACGCGCCACGATGGCCGCACCTGGAACGAGCACAGCGACGAGCGCGGCGCAGTCACGCTCGACGGGATGCTCGCCGGGATTCTGAGCATCGACGGCTTCGATGCCGCCCACGGCGCGGGGAATCTCACCGTCACGGTGCCACCGGGCGGAATGACCGGGCTCGAGCTCGGACTCGGCATGAGGCCGGGTCTGGAAGCGGAGGTCGTGAGCGCGAGCGGAGGTCCGGTCGAGGGAGCGCGCGTCCTCGTTTCGACGGGTTCCGCCAAGTGGGTGGTGTTCAGCAACGCCGAAGGCCGGGTCGTCCTGCGGGGACTGCCCGCGGGGCGGCATCGTGTGGAGATCATCCACCCGGAACATCCGCCGCTCCGCGACACGGTCGAAGTACGCGCCGACTCCGCCGAACCCGCACGCTTCGTCGTCCCCGACGCCGTACTCCTTCGCGGCGAGATCGTCGACGAGAGTGGCAGACCGCTCTCCGACATGCTCGTCGTGGTCGTCGATCAGGTACCGGTGCCGATCACCGACAGGCGCGGGGCATTCGTCTTGCCGGTCCCGGCCGGCGGCACGGTCGTCGATATCCACGCACCGGAACTCCTGGCGACCCCCGTCCTGCAAGGCGTGGACGTTCGACCGAGCGCCGGAATCTGTCGCATCGTCGTGCCGACCTACTGCCTCCCCAGCGCCCACATCCGTGCCGTCGTGAAGCGGCCCGAGGGCTACGAGGACGAGGCGCTCCGCATCGCGCTATGGCACGAGTGGCACAAGATCCCCAGCGTCGTCCGCGGCGTGTCAAGGGACGCACTGCTGCGGTTCGGGCCGCTCCCGCCCGGTCGCTACTCGATCCGCGCCTACGGTCGCCACTCGCCCTTCAACAACGCCCGCGTCGCGGAGATCTTGATCTCGCCGGGGCAGAACATCGACCTCGGCGTGCTGTCCGTGCCCGACCCGGTCGTGCCCGAACTCCGTGCGCGCACGACCGAGGGCCACTCGATCAGGGAACTTCGCGGATTCCTCGTCCCACGGGGTAGGAAGCAGCCCGTCTTGAATCTCGGCCTCCGCGACGGCCGCACCTCTTGGGATCCGCCGTTGGAAGCAGGGGAGTACCGCCTGCTCGTCGACGACGGCGAGGGCTACCGTGGCACCGAGCAACTCGTCACCCTGCGCGCCGGACCGCCGAACCGGATCGAGTTGGTGCTCCAGTCTCGGTGACAGACTGCGCGCCGGTCGAGATCGCGACCCGATGCTCAGCCCCCGCTGATCGTGTCGTGGGCGAGGTTCGTGAAGCGACTCGCATCGAGCTGCGCCGGCCGCAGGAGGAAAGTCTGGAAGGACAAGCGCCAGCCGATCAGCGCGGGGTCGTTCGGCATGCGGTGCAGCACCTCGACGCGACCCGACGCCGGAAGCGTGACCTCCGGAAGCGCGTGGATCAGTGCCGGGTCGAGGCGCAGGGTGCCGAATGGCGGAAGTGGGAGCCACGCCTCACCGAGCGCGACGAGCGGGATCGCGACGTCTCCCGGCCCACCGTGGATGTCGATCGCGAACTCACGCCCGACGCGGGCCAATCGCGGCAGCTCGGTCTGACGCAGGAGGTTCACGTGGAAGTGGCCGAGCGCGCCGATGAACACCCGCGGAGTGACTCCGAGATCCACATCGCCGTCGTCGTCGATGTCGAAGGCGATCGGGTTGTCGAACCCCCTCGTTCCGCTCGCGGGCAGCCACGCCGCACTGCGATCGACGAAGCGACCCGTCCCGTCGTTCTCGAGGAAGCGACCGGACGCGAAGACCAGGTCGAGATCGCCGTCCCCGTCGAAATCACGAGGAGTCACCGCGCGGCCCGGAGTCGACGCCGGTGGAGGGAATCGCCGCGACGTCGCGTCGACGAATCGACCGCCGCCGAGATTCTCGAACAGACGATCCGCTCCGTACTCCGCGGCGACGACGAGATCCGGATCGCAATCGCCGTCGACATCGACCAGCTCGAGGTCGCCGGCGTCGTTGGATGCGTCGATCACGATCCCCGCGCCGTAGCCGATCGCACCGTCGTTCGCATGCCAGCGCAGATCGCCCCGGTTCATGACGAGGTCGTCATCGCCATCGCCGTCGATGTCGCCGGCCGCCACGCCCGGGGGCAGCGCCACCGGGGCCGCGAACGGCAACCAGAGCACCGGATAGAAGTGCCCATCGCGGTTGTTCCGGTAGACGACGATGCGGTCCGCGAACGCCGCGACGAGGTCGCGATCGCCGTCGGCGTCGAGGTCGATCACGCGGAGTACCCGTGCACCCGGCGGGGTCGTGATCGAAGTCGCCACCAAGAAGCGGGCGGCGCCGGCGTTTCGCACGACGTGCATCCAACCCGCCGAACCGGTCGATGCATTGGTGAGGACGACCAGGTCCACATCGCCATCGACATCGATGTCGTCACTCTCCATCAACCTGACGAAATAGGGCAAGCTCGCCACGGGGTTCGGCAGGATCGACTGGAACTGGCCGGTGCCGTCGTTGAGCCAGGTCGCCGCGGGTCGATCGCCATCACCGCCCGTCGCGATGTCTTCGTCCCCATCGCCGTCGAAGTCGCCGGCTGCCCACACGCTTCGCGTGTGGTCGCGGGGAATGCGGGTGATCGTGGCGTCGACGAAACCTCCGCGAGCGTCGTTGAGGAGGAGCTGTGAGCGGGTCCAGGCGCGATTCGCCACGGCGATGTCCAGGTCGCCATCGGAGTCGCAGTCGACGAGAACGAGTGCCGAAGGCGTGCCTCCCACGAGCGGGTCCGGCTGCAACGTCCATCGCGTGAAACGCCCCATGCCGTCGTTCGCAAGGACGTACATGCCT
This sequence comes from Planctomycetota bacterium, assembly GCA_016235155.1. Taxonomy (GTDB): domain Bacteria; phylum Planctomycetota; class UBA1135; order UBA1135; family UBA2386; genus JACRLW01. The sequence goes on along the minus strand of JACRLW010000141.1, from coordinate 14,686 downwards.
GGTGAACCGCCGTTGGCGGCGTCGTCGAGGTAGACGAGGTCCGTGTCGCCGTCGCCGTCGAGGTCACCGAACCGGAGCGAGGTCGAACGCGCGTCGAGCGACGGCAATCGGGTCGCCGATTCGTTCGTGAACCTGCCGCTTCCGTCGTTGCTGTAGATCGCCAGCCCCCACTGGCTCGCCCGGGCCAGGTCGAGATCGCCGTCGCGGTCGATGTCGCCGAACGCGAGGCCGGTCTCGAAGAACCGTTCCGCGGGAAGCCGCGCCGACGTGCCGTCGACAAAGGTCCCGGTACCCGTGCTCAGCAGGAGTTGATCCTGACCCGCGTTGCCGAACAGCACGTCGACGTCACCATCCCCGTCGACGTCGCCGCAGGCGACGCACATGGACACGTCGTCCGGCGCGGGCGGCAGGGATACCAGGGTCAGCCCGCCTCGTCCGTCGTTGAGAAAGACGAAGTTCCGCTCCGGGTGCGTGCCTCCCTTCATCACCTCCGGGTGGCCGTTGGCCGTGACGATGTCCAGATCGCCGTCGCGGTCGAAGTCGGCCATCGCGATCCCGTTGGTGTGCGCAACCAGAATCACCGAGCGAGCCATGTATCCGCCCGATCCGCCCCGCGAGAAGACCTGCGAAACGCCGTACAGGTCAGGAGCCCATCCCCCGTCGGCGAGTGCGATGTCGGGCCGGCCATCGCCGTCGAGATCGCCGATCGCGATGTCGGCGACCCGCATCAGTCGGCTCGAGTCCCTCAGTTCCGCTTCGAAGACGAATCGCCCATCGCCCTGGTTCGCGAAGACCGTTGCCCGGTTGAAGGCGCCGACCACCAGGTCGGGGTCACCGTCGCCGTCGAGGTCGGCCAACGCCAGTGAGTACGCGAACCCGGTTTCCGCGGGGAGGTAGGCGCGCTCAGAGAGCGTCAGTCGGGTCTGCGCCGCGATCGAGCCGAGCGGACCGAGGACCAGGAGGAGCGGAATCCACCACCACCACGAGCGACGCTCGTTCATTGCCACACCAACCTCGCTAAACGCGTTCGAGTGAAGACAGGACCATGACGATGCGACCGGATGCCGGTCGGCGGCGAGCACGAAGCCGTCACGACCGCGACCTCCCGCGCCGAACGATCGCCGCCGCGACGTTGCCCGCGAGCGAACCGACGACGACCGTGAAGCCGACCCAGAAGCCGAGTTGCGAGAGCAGCACGCTCTTGATCGTGTCGCCGAGATCGCGCTCGATGCCCGCGGGCCCGAACTTGGTGTAGTGCGTGTCCTGGCCGCCGAGCTTCGCGGCGATCGCGATCGCGGCGACCGTCAGCCGTGCCCCGATCCCATAGACGAACAGCACGACCGCGAGACGCGACCAGACGCGCACCTGGAGAAACGCGAGCACGACCGCGACGCCGGTCACGACGAGCACTTGCTGCCGAAGCACGACGTAAGCCGACTCGCTGCGATCCTCGGGGTCGAGTCCTCCCAAGCGCACGCCGACCATCGCGACGAGCAGGATCACCGCGACGAGCGACCAGGCCCAAGCGAATCGCCGCCCCGGCGCTTCGCCCTCGCGCGCGAGCCGCCAACCGAACCACGCGCCGAACACCACGACGAGCCACGTGATCCCGAGCGGCGACGCGGCACCGCCGGATCTCGCGTTCACGATCCCGGCGAGTTCACACGCAACGCGGGCGACGCTGACGGCGAGCGTGACGAGCGAGGGAACCAGCACGAGGCGGAGGAGGGACGGTCGGCCCGGCGTCATGGCGCGGAGCGGAGCGACGGAGGTGCGGCGTCGCAACCGCCTCGTTCCGGAACGCCCGGCCGTACCGAAGCGCGACACGTCACGTCGACACCGTCGCGAGGCGCTGCGGTGTCCAGGCGAGGGACCCGGCCCGATCGACACGGCGACGCCGTCGCGTCCGATCCATGCACCTGCCCGGTCAGCCCTTTCCGGCGGTGGCGCTCGTGCGGCGGGCACACGCCGTGCACGCGATGCTCCCGATGCACCGGAGAGTCACGCTCGCCGTGGGTCTCGCGGCGTCGACGTGCCTCGCGCTCGGCGCGCCGTCGTGCCGGCGAGCGGAGCCGGTGAGGACGAACGCACCCGCGCGTGCGGTGGATCGCTCGCCGTCGATCGTCGTCGCCGCGGACGACCTGGCCGCGCGCCTCGCGACGGTCCTCGTGCTCGATGTCCGCGGCGCGACGGAGTACGCGCGCGCACACGTGGCCGGCGCAGTCCACCTGCCGGTGAGCGAGACCTTCGACGCGAACGACGGCCGTCGCGATCGACTCGCGCCGCACGACGCGATCCGCCGCGCGTTGAGCCGTGCCGGCGTCGATCGCCGCGAGCCGGTGGTCGTCTACGACGACGGCGCCCTGCGCGACGCCGCGCGCGTGTTCTGGGTGATCGAACTGTGCGGTCACGAGAGCGTCGCGGTCCTCGACGGCGGCTTCGTTCAATGGCGCGCGAAGGGCCTGCCGGTCGCGACGACGGCATCGATCTCCGCGCGCTCCGATTTCGCCGCGACGTTCGATGCGCGGCGCTTCGCGCTCGAGAGCGACGTGCTCGCCGCGCTGCGCGACGACTCCGGCGTGGTCGTCGACGTGCGCACGCAGGACGAGTTCGTCGGCTTCACGCCGTCCTTCGGTCGCGCGGGCCACGTCGCCGGCGCGCGCCACCTCGACAGCGCATCGCTCGTCGAGCGTCGCGGCGGACTGCTGCGCCTGGCGTCGCCCGACGGCCTCGCCCGCGCGACGGCGGATCTGCCCCCGGCACGACGCGCGATCGTCTACGCGAACACGGGCGCCGACGCCGCGCTCGCCTTCCTCGCGCTGCGTGTCCTCGGCCGCGAAGTCGCGCTCTACGACGGTGCGTGGAAGGAGTGGGCCGCCGACCCGCGGCGCCCGATCGAGACCGGTTTCGATCTCGCCGCGCCGCGGTGAGTTGGGAATCGCTGTCTGGTGGGAAGGCGGACCGGCGATGGACCCTTGCTCCCCATCACCCTCCACCCGAGGTCCGCCCGATGAACGTCCCCTGCATCGCTGTTCTCGCCGCCGTCACATTCGCCGCCGCGGCCCCGTCCCAGACCAACTGGTTCGAGATCCACTGTGGTCACACGAGCTTCACGTCGCGCGGCCACATCACCGGCCCGCACTCGGGCGACGTCTGCACGCGCGTCCCCGCCGAGTGGTTCAGCAGCGTCGGCGGCGTCTGGGACCCGGGTTCGCTCTCGGTCGTCGGCCGTGTCAACGGCATGCGCCTCGTCCTGCAGGACCAGGACGCGATCACGCAGGAGCCGTTCTCCGTCGCGCTGATCGCGGAGGACTCGGGGATGCCCGGACAGCCGGATCTGCTCCAGAGCGGCGAGTACCTGCGCGTCGGGAACCTCACGACTCCTGGCGGCACCAATGGGCCCGCGGCGTGGTTGCTCTCGATCACGTTCACGACTCCGTTCGACGGCTTGCCCGCCGACCGCGACTTCTTCATGGCCTGCGGCCTGCCCGCGAATCCGCTCTGGCCCGCCGACGGGCTCTCGGTGCACATCGGTCGCGTCGGCTTCGGCGACGATCCGATCACCGGCGGCGTCACGCGCACGAACTTCGCCTGCTCGATCGATCCCGCCGGGTTGCCGATCATTCGCAACTACCTCGACCGCAGCTTCCGCGTCGGCGTCCTCACCCAGGCCCCGCTGCTGCAGGTCGGCGCGTCGCTGTCGCCACTGCGCACGAACCCGAACGACCCCCAATACGGCATCGCCGGCATCTACCCGGACAATGCGACCGCCTGCGACGAATTCGCCTTCCGCGTCCGTACGACCGGTCCGAGCACGGCGTTCGTCTTTGGCAACTTCACGCCCTTCAGCGCACCGGTGTCCTGGGGACCGATGGCCAACTTCTGCCTGCCGCTGGTTCCGCTCCCCTTCTTCGTGACCCCGGTCACCATCGGGTCGGGCGCGAGCGAGGGCGAGATGAACGTCAGTTCGCTGTGCACCGCCTGGGGACGCTTGTCCTTCCAGGCGATCGACTTCGCGGGGCCGGTGCAGTTCACGAACGCGGCCGGCGTGCTGTCGCAGTGAAGGACGAGGTGCAGTGAGGAACGAGGTGCTTGACTCGGCGCGACCGCGACAGGAGAGTCCGCGCCTGCATCAGGACAGCCCGGCGCGAGCGCAATGCGCGCGACGGGCGGCCAACCTGCCGAGGAGCGGCAAGGTGGTTTGACCGGGCCAGGCGGCCGGGTCGATGCGCGCGGGCCCCCGGCCCGGCGAACGAAGGCTCCTGCGGCGCGACGCGCCGCACTTGGTGCATCCGTGGAGCGAGTCATGCACCGATCGAGTTCGAATTCCGCCAGCGCGTCCGCTTCCCGCCGCGCGCGCACCGGCGTCCTCTCCTCCGAGTCCGTATCCGAGGGCCATCCCGACAAGCTGGCCGACCGGATCGCGGATCGCATCCTCGACGAGTTCCTCGCGCGCGAACCAAACGCGCGCGTGGCCTGCGAGGTGATGCTTGCCGACCAGTGCGTGGTCGTCGCGGGCGAGTTCCGCACGCGCGACCCTGACGTGTTCCGCGATGTCCGCGCGAGAGCCGTCGGCCTCGTCGCCGAGGTGTTGCGCGACGCCGGTTATCGCGACCGCGCGTCGGGCATCGACCCGGATCTCTGTGACGTGCAAGTGCGCTTCCGCCGGCAGGCGGCGGAGATCGCGCAGAGCGTCGATCGCGCCGACGGCACGCTCGGCGCCGGCGACCAGGGCCTCGCCATCGGTCACGCCAGCGACGAGACGCCGGTGCTCATGCCCGTGCCGATCCTGCTCGCGAATCTCCTGATGCGGCGGCACGCGGAGCTGCGCCGCTCCGGGCGTTTCGTCTGGATGCGCCCCGACGCGAAGGCGCAGGTCAGCGTGCGCTACGAGGAAGGCCAACTGATGGAGATCGTCGCCATCGTGCTGTCGGCGCAACACGCGCCCGACGTCGATCAGCGCACGCTGAGCGAGGTCCTGCGACGAGAGGTCATCGACGTCGCAATTCCCGAAGCGTGGATCGCGCGCGACTGCCGCGTGCTGATCAACCCGAGCGGCTCGTTCGTCCGCGGCGGTCCCGAGGCCGACACCGGCCTGACCGGGCGCAAGATCATGGTCGACACCTACGGCGTTGCCCCTCACGGCGGCGGCGCGTTCTCCGGCAAGGATCCGTCGAAGGTCGACCGCTCAGCGGCGTACTTCGCGCGCTTCCTCGCGCGAGAGATCGTGGTTCGGGGCTGGTCGCCGCGCTGCACACTGCAGCTCGCCTACGCAATCGGCGTGGCGGAGCCGGTTGGCTTCCTCGTCGACGCGCAGGGCTGCGATGCGCGGCGCTGCCGAGAGATCGAGGACGCGCTTCGCTCCGAGTTCGACTTCACGCCGAGCGGCATCATCCGCCACCTCGACCTGCTGCGGCCGATCTACTTCGACACCGCCGCCTACGGGCACTTCGGGCGCGACGATCTCGCGCTGCCCTGGGAGCAGAACGTCGGCGCGGCGCGGAGGGATGCGTCATGAGCAACGCACCCGCACGCAAGCCCGAGCCGCCGCCGGCGCTGATCCCGATGGGCCACTCGGTCCCGGTGCGGCGCGAGTTCTCGTTCCCGACCTTCGACCCGCGCAAGGTCGCGTTCGCGACGGATCTCCCGCCGTATCTGATCCTCGGCGGGCTCGACGAGACGTCGTTCCACCTCCGGCCGGACGGCTGGAGCGCCTGCTGGGTCGGACTCGAGGCGGGAACGAAGTTCGCGATCGACTACGACGCGGGCGCCCATCGCTACTCCATCCAACAGCATTGGTGCGCCTTGGAGGGACCGTATTCGGTGGTCTCGGCGGAGCTGTCGCTCGCAAGAGCGCTCTCGCACTTCGTCGGCCTGTGCTCGGATCCCCTCTGGGGACGCACGGCGAAGCGGCATCTCGAGCAGGCCTACCACCTCGAGTACTTCCTGCCGGAGGGCAATGCGGTGACGTTCTTCGGCATCCCCGACGGCGACCATCGCACGCTCGTCCTGCCGATCGCCGTCGACCAGCTCCGCCGCACGCGCGCGATGCTGTCGTCCATGTTCGTCGAGGAGCGGCCGCCGTATGCGATCCACGTCGAGGCGCGGCTCGTGACCGAGGCGATCAACCATATCGAGGGCAAGGCGCCGGATTGGACCCGCGGCTTCGAGGCCGTGTTGCGCTCGCTCGACGAAACCGGCCTGTTCCCCTCCGGGCTCCCCGTGCGCGAGGCGGCAGAGGACGGCACCGCCGCGTGGACGCTGCGCCGCCCGCTCTACGTCCTCTGCATCACGATGCCCTTCGCCGGCGTCCTCGACGTGCTGCATCGCCTGCGCGACCCGCGGACGCGGATCCGCCGCCGCGAGGACGGGCCGCTCGCCCTCGAGCACCAGCCGTTCGTCGTCCCCACCGGCCTGCTCTACCAGGAGCCGACGATCACCCGCTGGGACGAGGAACGCACGACGCGCCGCGTGCTCGTGCTGAAGGACCCTCACCGCCGCGACGCCAACGCGCTGAGCCTCGATCGGCGCATCGGTGAGGTCGAGATCGAGAAGCTCGTGTGCGACGCGGAGTGGGTCAGCCGCGACGTGATCAAGACGATCAGCCACGGCCTGTCCGGCGCCGGAGGCTCGCGTTGAGCCCGTCGCGGCCCGCCGAGCGACCGCAACGCGGCTTCCGACCTGGAAGGGCACGGCGTTATGGTCCCGCCCCGAGGCCACGAGATGAACCAGCCGGACTTCGGACGCCGCGACTTCTTGAAACTCGGGGCAGTCGCGCTGGGAGCGACGAGCTGCTCCACGACCGGCTCGCATGCCCGGGCCGAGTTCGAACTGGAGGAGGCGACGATCGCCGACCTGCAGGCGGCGATGGACCGCGGCGAGCAGACTTCGCAGTCGCTGTGCTCGCTCTACCTGAGGCGCATCGACGCCCTCGACCGACGCGGGCCTTCCTTGCATGCGGTGATCGAGACCAACCCCGAGGCACTCGCGATCGCGGCGGGACTGGATGCCGAACGCAGAACGCGCGGTCCCCGCGGACCGCTGCACGGCATTCCGGTGTTGATCAAGGACAACATCGCGACGGCTGATTCCATGGCGACGACCGCCGGTTCGCTCGCCCTGCTCGGCGCGAAGGCGCCCGAGGACTCGGAGCTCGCGCGACGACTGCGCGCTGCGGGTGCCGTCATCCTCGGCAAGACCAACTTGTCGGAGTGGGCCAACTTCCCTTCGAACGACTCGCAGAGCGGGTGGAGCGGTCGCGGCGGTCAATGTCGCAACCCGTACGTGATCGATCGCAATCCCTCCGGCTCGAGTTCGGGGAGCGCGGCCGCGGCATCGGCGAGCTTCGCGGCGGTGTGCGTCGGCACCGAGACCGACGGCTCGATCGTCAGCCCCTCGTCGACGTGTGGCGTGGTCGGCATCAAACCGACGCTCGGCCTGGTGTCGCGTCGCGGCATCGTGCCGATCGCCGAGAGTCAGGACACCGCGGGACCGATCGCGCGGACGGTGCGCGACGCGGCGATCCTGTTGACCGCGATCACCGGCGTCGATCCGAAGGACCCGGTGACCCAGGACGCGACGGCGATCGATTTCGCGGGCCAGCTCGACGAAGCGACCCTGAAGGGTGCGCGCATCGGCGTCGTGCGCCGCGGCCTGTTCGGCTACCACGCGCCGACCGACGCGATCGCCGAAGCTGCGATCGCCTTGATGCGCGAGCGGGGTGCGGAGATCGTCGACCCCGTCGAGATCCCCCATCTGCGCGAGTACGGACGCGCCGAGTTGGAGGTCCTTCTCTACGAGTTCAAGGACGGACTCGACCGTTATCTCGTCGAGTTCGCTCCGGGCGCAGAGGTTTCATCACTCGCAGAGTTGATCGCCTTCAACGAACGCGAGCGGGAACGCGAGCTGCCCTACTTCGGCCAGGAGACCTTGGTGCGCGCGCAAGCCAAGGGACCGCTCACCGAGCAGGCCTACCTCGACGCACTGGCGCAGTGCCGGAGGCTCGCGCGCGACGAGGGTCTTCCGGCATTGCTCGCCGCGCAGAAGCTCGACGCGGTCGTGGCCCCGACGACCGGCCCCGCCGCGGTGATCGATCTGCTCTTCGGTGATCGCAGCCTCGGCGGTTCCGCGCGCGCGGCCGCGGTCTCGGGATGTCCGCACGTGACGGTGCCCGCCGGGTACGTGCAGGGCCTGCCGGTCGGCCTCTCCTTCATGGGCGCACGCTTCGACGACGCACGCGTGATCGCGCTCGCGCATGCCTACGAGCAGGCATCGAAGGCGCGGCGGACGCCGCGATTCCTGCCGACGCTGGCTTGACCCGGCGCATTGCGCCACCTCGGCATCGAAGCCGTTTTGGTCGGCGCGGCAGCGACGGCGCCCGAACTCCAGTTGCGGCCTCGGCTGCGATGAAGCCCGATGGCATCGCGCGACACGACGATCCGGAGGGCGAGGGCCGCACGTTGCGTCGCACGGACCGGCGTCCCACTCATCGGGGCGCGGTCCCTTCGTGCCGTTCGTTCCCCCTCCGAGTCCGCGATGACCGATCCCTCGCCGTTCCCGCGTTCGCTCGCGGAGCTCTCGCACGAGCCCGACGTGCCGCAGCGCGTGTACCTGTGGCTCGCGGCGGTCTTCGTCACGTCGCTCCTGCTCGCGAACATCCTCTGCGTGAAGCTCTTCCTCTTCCACGTCGAGCTGCCCGGGCTCGGAACGGTCCCGGTCGAGCACACCGCGGGAATGCTCGCGTTCCCGGTGACCTTCCTGCTCACCGACCTCCTCAACGAGTACTACGGCAGACGAGGCGCGCGACGGGTCGCCTTGCTCGCCTTCGCCATGGCGGTCCTCGCCCTTCTGCTGATCTCGGCAGCGCGCTGGTTGCCGATCCGCGAGGGCGTGCCCGGCACCGCGACCGCGAGCGCCTTCGAGCAGATCTTCGGCTCGTCGCAGGTCATGTACGTCGCGTCGCTCGTCGCCTTCCTCCTCGGCTCCTTCCTCGACATCGCCCTCTTCGGCTTCTTCAAGCGCCTCACGCGCGGCCGTCTCGTCTGGCTCCGCGCAACCGGTTCCACGGTCATCTCCCAGGTCTTCGACTCGCTCGTCGTCACCTGGCTCTTCTTCCGGACGTTTCCCCAGATGCTCGGACTCGACGTCGCCGAGCCCGGCTTCGTCCTGCGCACCGCAGCGACGGGCTACCTCCTCAAGTTCGCCCTCGCGATCGCCCTGACACCCGTCATCTATGCCGGCCGCGCCGTGCTGGCGCGCGCGTTCGGTCTCGTGCCCTTGCCCCCCGAACGGGCCTGACCCACACCGCAAGCCTCGCGGGCGATCTCGCCGAAGGGGAAGTCGATGCGCTGGTGCGCGACGCGGAGTGGGCCAGCCGCGGAGAAGCGACTGCGCGGAGACTCAGTTCGACCTCCGACGCCATGGCCCCCCGCGATCCCACATGTCGTCGAAGGGCTGTCCGACAGCCATGGCTCCGAGGACCGGTCGCAGGAACCTCGCCAGGTTCTCCACCACGACCACCAAGTCGGACGGCGCGACGTCGAGTTGGCTCTTGCGACGGAACGCCTGCCACTGCGTTCGTTTCACCGCGTCCTCGCCGAACTCCAGGGTCAGCGCCACCGGCTCGGCGGGAACCTCGACACCGCGGCGGTCGAACGTCGCGTGGATCGCGGCGGAGAGCACCTCCCCGAGGAATTCGAACTGCTGCGCAAGCAGCCACACGTCGAAGTAGTCGCGCAACCTGCTGTTCAGCATGCCGCGCTTCACCATCGCATGGGGCTTCTCGGCGACCGCACTCTCGCGCGTGTAGCCACGCAGACGTGGGGATGGGAAGGCGAGCATCCCCGGGTAGTCGGCCACGATCGGCTTCGGGAACACAGCGTCGCCGAAACCGATGTCGATCTGCATCAGGATGCGTGCGGTCCCCAGATGGCCTCGGAACCTCACGCGCACTCCCTGGTACTCGGCGTCCTCCGCGATCCGGCCGCCCTCGACGGTCGCCGGATCGAAGACCACCCCGTCGGCTTCGACCTCCTGACCGCAGACGTCCCGGATCACGGCGACGATCGTGTCGATGTCGTTGTCGAAGTAGCCGAGGAGATCGATGTCCATCGTCGGCCGCGAGACGGGCACCTTCCAAACCACCATCATGAGGGCGCCCTTGAGAACGAAGCCCCCGGCATGCGTTGACTTCGTCAGTCGATAGAGGAATCGCTCCATCGCGTAGTGCTGCAGCAACTCGTTGAACGGACGGGCATTGGCGTAGGCCCGATTGAGCAGTTGCTGGCGCACGGAGGCCGCGACGTTCTTGATGCCGGGCCGCATCAGAGCAGGGCCTCGACGTAGGGGCGCATGACGGCTGCGACGCGACACATCCGTGCGCACCGCATCAGTTCGTCGACGCTCGCATGCTTGCTGTTCAGGTACAGCTTGAGCCCCTCGAGCGCGGTGTCGCTGCCGACGACGTTTCGGAACTTGAAGCAGTCGGCGATGGTCTTCGCCGGCCCGTAGATCCTGATCTTGACTCCGTCGATCTCGTGCTCATCGATCCCCGCACCGAACGACTCGCCGCCGAACCGGAACACGCGAAGCGGCGGATGATCGACACGCGGCGTCTCGGCGCCGCGCGGAATCGCGACGTGCACCGCGTGTGGGATCTGAGTCGTCAGTTCGTGAAACGACAGCGCGGAGATCAGGCAGACCACGCCTGCGGGCACGAGCTTCGCCACGGCGACGAGGTCCGGCGTGCCGAGCGGCGGCAGGTCAGCAAGGCGGTAGAGGCCACGCGCCAGCTGATCGAGGATTCCGTTCTCCCTCATCGCGTAGAGGGTCCGCGGATGCACGCCGAGTCGCACGGCCTGCATCGTGCGCAGGGTCCCGCCGTGCCGGCGGAACACTCTCGCAGCTCGCTGCAGGGCATCGCGCCCATCGGGATCACGGATAGACTTCGCCATCGAACCTGATATCTGTAGGTAAGTCTATCCAGCCCCCGGTCCCGTCGCCAGCTCCTGGTTCGGGCACCCAAGGGCCCTTTCGCTACCTGTGCAGGGATGGCCCGGCTCACCTCGCCGCACGAGGCCCGTGAACCACGAGCGGAAACGATCGGAGCGACAGGATTTGAACCTGCGACCCCCTGCACCCCATGCAGGTGCGCTACCAGGCTGCGCCACGCTCCGATGCGGCGCGACGCGGGTCGGCGTCGCGAGGGGCGAAGGGTAGCGATCGGGGCGGGAGAGGCAAGGCTCGGTCAGGCGCCGGCGGCGGCGAAGAGCGGGGACGGGTCCCAGAAGCCCTTCACGATGCGGATCCGCGACTCGGTGTCGAAGGTGAAGACGTCGATGCCGCCGGCTTCGGCGAGCCTGCCGTTCTTCGCGCGGCACTTCGCGCGGAAGGCGACGGCGGCTTCGTCGCCGCAGATCTGCACGTCGACGGCGCGGAACTCGAGGGTCTCGAAGAGGGCGGCGACGGCGTCGAAGAAGGCGCGGTGTGCGTCCTTGCCGGCGCGCGCGGGGGCGTGCGCGGGATCGTGGGCGACGCTGTCGTCGGCGAAGCAGGCGACCCAGCTCTCGCGGTCCTTCCTGCCGATCGCGGAGAAGTAGGCGGTGATCGTTTGGGAGATGGAGTGCATGAGTGATGCGGAGATTCTCGCGGGCAAGACGCCTCACCGACACCATCACGACCGTGCTCGGCATCGGGATCATCCCCATCCACGACTTCGGCAGCACCTTCAGCTCCGCGACCCTCACGCGCGGCCTCTGGGTCCAGGCGCCGACGCGCTTCTCGAGCGTCAGCCTCGAGGTTCCGGACGAGAGCGCCCACGGCCTGCAGAACGTCGCCGTCTACCGCATGGCGTCGGCGCCCCCGGCCTTCTCCGGCTGCGCCCGCGGCGGCCGCCGTTTCCTCCAGGCCGGCACGGCGAGCGCGGCCGTCATCCCCTGCGTCGTCAGCTACGACACCGGTGAGTTCGTCGGAGCGCTCGGCGCTTGCGGCGACGCAACGACGATGCGCAGCTCGTACGCCACGTCGGTCGGGCCGTTCCTGTCGTCGATCTTCGGCAACCCGGTCACGCTGACCTGCTTCCTGACGCAGACGAACATCGCAGTGACCGGCGGCAACGCCCGCTACTCGTCCGAGGCTGCGTTCGAGGTGAGCCGCGTCGTCTACGCCATCTCCGCCGCGGTCGGCCTCGCCTACGACGTCGGCTCGGCCTCGGGCACCGGCGCTCCCGCGCCGACCATGAAGACCACCGCGCTGCCGATCCTCGGTCAGGCCGCGCAGCTCACGATCGACCAGCAGGACGTCAACGTCTTCGGCTTCGTCGCGCTCGGCTTCGGCCGCGCCAACGTGCCGACGCCCTTCGGCACCTTGCTCGTGAACCCGATCGTCTACGCCGACGTCGTCGACGGCGGCGCGCTGATGGGCCCCGGGCAGTTCACCTACAACTTCCCGATCCCGCTCGACCCGGCGCTCAACGGCGCTGGCCCTGTGAACTGGCAGAACATCAACTTCGTGACCGGCCCCGGCGCGTTCTCGATGTCCAACGGCCAGGAGTGGTGGCTCGCGTCGAACTGAGCCGCTGCTCGCGGCGCTGATCGAAGCCAAGGGATCGCGATCGCACGGCCGAGCGACGCGGCGATACGCCGCGTCGCATCGCCGAGTGGTCCGCAGGTCCTGTTTCCGGGACGCACCCCCTGGCGACTGGAACGGCGCGCGTTCTAGCATCTCCCGCGCTCGTGGTCGCTGTGCTCGCAGCGAGGCCGATGTGGATCGGCCCTCTTGCCACGCTTCTCACCATCCTCGGATCGATCCGCATGCTTCGCCCCAGTCTCGCCGGTCTCGCACTGGCGTTCGCCTCACTCCTTCCCGCGCAGAACTGCGTCACGACGCTCTTCACCAGCAACAACGGCGGCTCTGCCAACGGCGCCGTCTACTTCGACATCACGGTCACCTCGTCCGTGCTCGTGCAGTACCTCGACACCAACTACTCCGCCGCGATCGGCACGCCGGTCGGCATGGACATCTGGATCACGCCGGGCACTTCGATCGGCAACCAGACCAACCAGGCGCTGTGGACCCTGTCCGCGACCGACAACGGTACCTCGACCTCGGCGGGCACGAACGCTCCGACGCGGATCACGCTCGCGTCCCCGCTGCTCCTCGGCGCCGGAAGCTACGGCGTGGCGCTGATCGCGCGCGGCTCCGCGCACCGCTACACGAACGGCAACGGCACCAACCAGAACTACAGCGACGCGTTCATCGCGCTCGCGCTCGGCACGACGCTCAACGTTCCGTGGACCGGCACGCCGTTCAACCCGCGCGTCTGGAACGGCACGCTCTGCTACCTGCCCGCGACGGGCCTCTACCCGAACTTCAGCGGCACGCCGCGAAGCGGCACCGAGCCGCTCGCCGTGCAGTTCACCGACCAGACCTACACGTCGGATCCGAACGGGGTCTTCGCGTGGAGCTGGGACCTCGACGGCGACAGCGTGCCGGACTCGACGGCGCAGAACCCCTCGTTCACCTACATGACCGAGGGCAGCTACAACGTCACGCTCACCGCGATCGACGGCACGCACGGGCAGGTCAGCATCACGAAGAACGCCTACATCCAGGTCGGCTTCGTCGACGCGAGCTTCACGACCTCGATCCTGAGCGGGACCACGTTGCTGTTCACGGACACCTCGACGGGCGGACCGACGAGCTGGGCCTGGGACTTCGAGAACGACGGCATCGTCGACTCGACGCTCCAGAACGCGATCCACACCTATCCGGCGGCCGGCCAGTACACCTGCAAGCTGACGGTCACCGACGCGATCAGCACGGACACCGTCACGACCGTGCTCGGCGTCGGGATCATTCCGATCCCCGGCTTCGGCAGCACCTTCAGCTCCGCGACCCTCACGCGCGGCCTCTGGTTCCAGGCGCCGACGCGCTTCTCCATCGTGAGCCTCAAGGTCCCGGACGAGAGCGCCCACGGCCTGCAGAACGTCGCCGTCTACCGCATGGCGGCCGCGCCGCCGGCGTACTCCGCCAATGCCAGCGGCGGCCTCCAGTTCTTCCAGGCCGGCACCCCGAGCGCGGCCGTCATCCCCTGCGTCGTCAGCTATGACACCGGTGAGTTCGTCGGCGTGCTCGGCGCTTGCGGCGACGCGACGACGATGCGCAGCTCGTACGCCACGCCGGTCGGGCCGTTCCTGTCGTCGATCTTCGGCAACCCGGTCACGCTGACGCGCTTCCTCACGCAGACCAACCTCGTCGCCCAATCGGGCAACGGCGCCTACTCGTCGGAAGCCGCCGGCGCGCTCGGGCGCGTCGCGATCGGCATCTCCGCCGCGGTGGGCCTCGCCTACGACGTCGGCTCGGCCTCGGGCACCGGCGCTCCCGCGCCGACGATGAAGACCACCGCGCTGCCGATCCTCGGACAGGCCGCGCAACTCACGATCGACCAGCAGGACGTCAACGTGTTCGGCTTCGTCGTGCTCGGCTTCGGCCGCGCCAACGTGCCGACGCCCTTCGGCACCGTGCTCGTGAGCCCGATCGTGTTCTCCGACTTGGTCAACGGCGGCGGCCTGATGGGTCCCGGCCAGTTCACCTACAACTTCAACGTCCCGCTCGACCCGGCGCTCAACGGCGCGGGCCCGGTGAACTGGCAGAGCATCAACTTCGTGACCGGCCCCGGCGCGTTCTC
>JACRLW010000148.1 GCA_016235155.1 Planctomycetota bacterium | reverse complement strand
GCCGTCTCGGGCGTGACGGTGATGGCGCTGTTGATGGCCGGCTGGGGCTCGGGCAGCAAGTGGTCGATGCTCGGCGGCATGCGCGCGGTGGCGCAACTCGTGAGCTACGAGATCCCGATCGGACTGGCGCTCGCGGGCGTCGTGTTGTGGTCGGGCACGCTCTCCTTGCACGGCATCGTCGCGCAGCAGTACCGCGACGGCGTGTTCACCTTGCTGGGCTGGAACGCGATGCAGAGCCCGTTCCTCGCCGTGCTCGGCGTGGTGTTCCTCCTCGCCGGCATGGCCGAGTGCCAACGCACGCCGTTCGACATGGCGGAGGCGGAGAGCGAACTCGTGTCGGGCTTCAACACCGAGTACTCCGGCCTGCGCTGGGGCATGTTCGCGATGGCGGAGTACACCGAGATGCTGCTCGTCGGCGCACTCGTCGCGACGCTCTTCCTCGGCGGCTACCAGTCCCCGATCGGCGAGGAGTGGATCGTCGGTTTGCCGGTGGCGCTCGAGACGCTTGCGCACGTCGCGATCCTGCTGGTGAAGGTCGTGCTGTGCTTCTTGCTGATGATGTGGATGCGATGGACGCTGCCGCGCCTGCGCGTGGATCAGGTGATGCGCGTGTGCTGGCTCACGCTCGTGCCGCTGTGCCTGATCGCGCTGCTCGGACTCGCGGTGACGATGTTGATCGCCGGCTCCACGACGCCGGGCACGCCGTTCGGCCGGTTGCCCGCCGCGCCGCGCGTCACGCTCGGTTCGTTCGGGCACGTGCTCGGGTGGCTCGTGCCGCTCGCGCTGAGCACCGTGCTCGTGATCCTCGCTCGACGCAAACACGGGCGCGTGCATCCCGCGCTGCGCCGCTTGACCGGAGGCGCCGCGTGATCCTGGTCTGGATCAACGACATCTACGAGGGCGTCACGACCTTCGTCACCGGCATGCGGACGACGGCGCACTACTTCGTCGAGAACCTGCGCGACCGCGGCGGCGCGACGGCGGTCACGCGCGAGTACCCGGAGCAACCGGCGGAGGTCGTCGGTGAACGCTCGCGCGGCCACCTCGTCAACGACGCCGACCGTTGCATCGTCTGCCACGCCTGCGACAAGGCGTGCCCCGTCGACTGCTTCACGATGGACGGCGAGCGCGACGCGAACAACAAGCTGCGGGCGTCGCGCTTCGACATCGACCTGTCCAAGTGCATCTACTGCGGCCTCTGCGTGCGCGTGTGTCCGACCGACTCGCTGTCGATGACGACGTCGTTCGAAGTCGATCCGCACCAGGCCGAACTCGGCCGCTTCCTGTTCCGCCGCAGCACGCCGCAACTCGACCAACGGCTCGACGCGCCCGAGATCGAACGGCTGCGCGCGCTGGCGAACACGCCGCGCGAAGCGTTGAGCACGGTGGATCGCGACTGGCTCGACGCCCGCATCGACCCCATGGGACGCCATCTGATCGGCGTGTTCGGGCTCGGCTACTTCACGCCCGAGCAGAAGGCCGCGGCCGACGCCGAGCGCGAGGCGAAGAAGAAAGCGAAGGCCGCGCAGAAGTCCGAGCCGCGCCCGGATCCGGGCGAGAAGCAGGAGCAGAAGCCGTGATCGCCGCCGGCGTGTTCGAACTCGGCCTGTTCTGGACCTGCTGCCTCGTCGTGATCGCCGGCGCGCTCGGCGCCGCGACGGTGCGCAACCTCTTCCACGCCGTGCTGCTGCTCGGGCTCTCGCTCACCGGCGTGGCCGGTCTCTACCTGTATCTCGACGCCGCGTACCTCGCGTGCGTACAGATCGTCGTCTACGTCGGCGGCGTGCTGGTGCTGATCCTGTTCGCGACGCTGTTCAGCGCCGACGTGATGGGCAGCGTGCAACGTGCGCCGCGCTGGCTCGTCGCGACCGGCCTGCTCGCGGCGGCGATCGCGGCTGGTGTCGCGACGCGCATCGCGCAGGACGCGCTGCGCACCGTGAGCCGGGGCACCGCCGGTCCCGCGCACGGCGTCGACGCGATCGGCGGTCCCGGACCCGGCATCGGCGAACTGCTCCTCGGCCCGTGGCTCGTGCCCTTCCTGTGCGCGGGCGTGCTGCTCACCGTCGCGCTGATCGGAGCGGTCGCGACGGTGAAGCGCTTCCGCCGCAGTCCCGGAGCACGCCATGGTTGAGCTCGGACCCGACGGGCTGACGGGCTACCTGGTCGCGGCCGCGGTGCTGTTCGTCGCCGGCGTGTTCGCCGCCGTCGCGCGGCGCAATGCGATCGGCGTGCTGATCGGGATCGAACTGATGCTCAACGCAGCGGCGCTCCAGTTCACCGCCTACGGGCGCATCCACGCCGCCACCGGCGACGTGCAGGGTCAGACGGCTGGCGTGTTCGTCGTCGTGGTCGCCGCGGCGGAAGCGGTGGTCGCGCTGGCCCTGCTCTTCGCCGTCTACCGGTCCGCGCACGACATCGATCTCGAGAAGACGCGGGAGCTGCACTCGTGAGCGTCGAGGTCCTCAGCGTCGTCGTGCTGCTGATCCCGCTCGCTGCCGCGGCGCTCACCGCCCGCATCCGGCATTCAGACCTCGCGCACGCGATCGGCGCGGTCGCGATGGCGGCGTGCACCGTGCTCGCGGTCGTCGTCGCGATCGACGTCGTCGGACGCGGCGTCGCCGTGCAAGGCCCCCACCTGCGTTGGCTCGAGCTCGGCGCGTTCGAGCTGGGCGGGTTCGAGCTGGGCGCCGGCACCTTCGTCGATCCGCTCGGCGCGGTGATGGCGGTGATCGTCACAGCACTCGCGACGCTCGTGCTCGTCTTCGACGCCTGGTATCTGCGCGGCGATCCGCTCGCGGCGCGCTTCCCCTGGCAGCTGTGCGGCTTCGCCTTCGCGATGCTCGCCGTCGTCCTCGCCGACAACCTGCTGATGGCGTTCGTCGGCTGGGAGCTGGTGGGGCTCGGCAGCTACCTGTTGATCGGGTTCTGGTTCCACAAGCCGGCCGCGAGCGACGACGCGGAGTACCAGCGCAACAAGGGTGCGGGCGCGCGCGGCGTGATCGAAGCGAGCCTCAGTCCGTCGTTCGCGCAGCAGAAGGCCTTCGTGATGAACCGCGTCGGCGACGCGGGCTTCTTGCTGGGCATCGGCATCGTGCTCGTCGCCGCGCTCGCGAACGGGCAACGCGATCCGTTGAGCTGGTCCTCGCTCGCGACCCTCGCGGCCGGCGGAACGAGCGAGGCGCTGCTCACGCTCGCGGCACTCGGCGTGTTCTGCGGCGCGATCGCGAAGAGTGCCCAGTTCCCCCTGCACCCTTGGCTGCCCGACGCGATGCAGGGTCCGACGACCGCGTCGTCGATCATCCATGCCGCGACGATGGTCGCCGCCGGCGTGTTCCTCGTCGCGCGCTGCGAGGCGTTGTTCACCACGACCGCGCTCGACGTCGTCGGCTGGATCGGCGGGATCACGTGCCTGCTGGCCGCGGCGATCGCGTGCGTGCAGTGGGACCTGAAGGCCGTGCTCGCCTACTCGACGATCAGCCAGCTCGGTCTGATGTTCGTCGGCCTCGGCGCGGGTCCCGAGGCCGGCGGTCGCGCCGCGGGCATCGCGCACCTCTTCACGCACGCGGGCTTCAAGTGCCTGTTGTTCCTGTGCGCGGGCGCGGTGATCCACGCCTGCGCCGGCCATCAGGACCTCGCGCGCCTCGGCGGACTGCGCAAGCGCATGCCGATCACCGCGATCGCGAGCCTGCTCGCGGTGCTCGCGATCAGCGGCGCCCCGCTCACGAGCGGCGCCTTCTCGAAGGACGGCGTGCTCGCGGCGGCGCTCGCGCATGCGACGGCGTCGGGCGGACTCGCGTACGGACCCTTGGTCCTCGCGGTGATCGGCAGCCTGCTGACCGCGATCTACATGTTCCGCTGGTGGCTGCGACTCTTCGCCGGCGACGCGCGCGTGCCGGACTGCAGCGCGCACGCGCACGATCCGGCGCGCAGCGCGAGCGTCGTCCTGCTCGTGATGGCGCCGTTCACGCTCGGCTTGCCGTGGACCTTCGGCGGGTGGCTCGAAACGGCGTTGTCCGGCACGCGCGTCCCCGGCGCGGCGCTCGCCGAGGCGCACCACACCGCCACGTGGATCGCGACGGCGCTGTTCGTCACGGGCACGCTCGTCGCGTTCGTGCTCTTCGCGCCACGCTCGGGTCTCGGTGCCTTGCTCGCGCGTCGCTTGCGCGCCGTGCATGCCGCATGCAGCGAGCTGTTCTGGATCGATCGAATCCAGGACCGCGTCGTGGCACGCGGTCTCGGCCGCGGACTGGCGCGCATCATTGCGCGGCTCGACCTCGGCGACGGTGCGCGGATCACGTCGCTCGACGGCCTGATCGACGGCCTCGGCCGCGGACTGACCCGCATCGGCGGCGCCGGCTCGCTCGTCCACGCCGGGCGCTTGGGCGTCTACGTCGCGGTCGCGGCGATCGCGGTCACGGCAGTCCTCTTCGCGGTGCTCGCGCCGTGATCGACCTGCTCGCCTCGACCGTCCTCGTCCCGTTCGCGTGCGCGGCGCTCGCGCTCGCGATGCCCGCGCGCCTGGCGCGCTGGTGCGCCGCGCTGGGCAGTGCCGTGGTGCTCGGCATCGGCGCGTACGCACTCGCCGACTTCGCGAGGCATCCCGGCGCGGAGTTCCGCTTCGTCACCAGCACGACCTGGAGCGAGAGCTTCGGTGCGTCGTGGACCTTCGGCGTCGACGGCATCGGCGCGGCGATGCTCGCCTTGTCGGGGTTGATCGCGCTGGTCGCGACGATCCAGGCCTGGCGCGAGACGGAGCGTCCCCGCGCCTACCACGCGCTGGTGCTCGCATTGCTCGGCGCGATCGACGGCGTCTTCGTCGCGCTCGATCTCCTGGTCTTCTTCGTGTGCTGGGAGCTGATGCTCGCCCCGATGCTCGCCTTGATCGGGCTCTGGGGCGGCGAACAGCGTCGCTATGCGGCGATGAAGTTCTTCGTGTTCACGCTCGCGGGCAGCGCCCTGATGCTGGTCCTGATCGTCGCGCTGTGGGCGACGACCCCCGCCGGCGGACGCGATGCCCCGATCGCCGCCGAACTGCTCGCCGCGCAGTCGAGCGACGGCGGCCTCACGCTGCACGGCCTCGACGTGGTGCGCGACGCGAGCGGCGCCGCTGCGGTGCACGTGCCGCGTGGCTTCGACGTGCGGCACCTCGCCTTGCAGTGGCGCGCGTTCACGAGCATCGACTTCCTCGGCATCCCGCTCGCGGCGTTCGGCTTCCTCGCGGTGCTGATCGCGTGCCTCGTGAAGCTGCCGGCGGTGCCGCTGCACACCTGGCTCCCGCACGCGCACGTGCAGGCGCCGACCGCGATCTCGGTGCTGCTCGCGGGCGTGCTGCTCAAGCTCGGCGTGTTCGGGCTCTATCGGATCGCGTGGCCGCTCTTCCCGGAGCAGGCGATCGCGTGGGGTCCGGCGCTCGGCGTGCTCGGCGTCGTGGGGATCTTGTGGGGCGGGTGGGTCGCGCTCGGGCAGGGCGACCTCAAGCGGCTGGTCGCGTACACGTCGGTCTCGCACATGGGCATCTGCCTGCTCGGGCTCGCGTCGCTCACGACCGCGGGCGCCGTCGGTGGGATCGTGCAAGCCGTCGCGCACGGGTTGAGTTCGTCGCTCGCGTTCCTCCTGGTCGGTGTGGTCTACGAGCGCGCGCATCACCGTCGCGTCGACGGCTTCGGCGGGATCGCGGCGGTCATGCCGCGCTTCGCGAAGTTGTTCCTGTTCGCGTCACTCGCCGGAGCGGGCCTGCCCGCGCTCGCCGGTTTCGTGGGCGAGTTCCTGGTGTGGATGGGCGCGTTCACGGGCGAAGCACCGTTTCCGGTGCTTGCCGCGTGCGCGATCCCGTCGGTCGTGGTCATGGCCGCGTGCCTCTTGTCCGCCACGCGTCGCGTCCTCTACGGGCCTCTGCGCCATCCCGAGCACGCTGCGTTCGCCGACTGTGATCGGCGTGAACTCGCGGCGACCCTGCCGCTCGTCGTGTTCATCGTGCTGCTCGGCCTCTGGCCCGCGCCGCTCGTCGACGCGGTGCGCCCGGCCTGCGAGGCGCTGGTGCACCACGTCCGGAGTGCAATCCCGTGATCGCGACGACGACCGCATCGGTGACCGTCGTGCTCGCTCCCGAGGCCGTGATGGCCGGAGGGCTCGTCGCGACGATGGTCGCGGACATGGTCTTGCCGGTGAACCGCCGCGGCATCCTCGGCGCGATCGCGTTCGCGGGTTGCATGGCGGCACTCGGCATGTCGCTGATCGCGAGCCATGGCGGACTCGAGGCGATGATCGAGTCCGACGGCATCGCGCTGCTCGCGCGCGCGACGATCTACGCCGTCACGGGGTTGGTCATCCTGACGCGACACCGCGACGGCCGCCTCGATCCCGAGCACGGCGCCTGGCTCGTGTGCGTGCTCAGCCTCGCTCTCGGTTCGTCGTGCGCGGCGCTCGCGAACAACCTCGTCTCGCTGTGGTTCGGGCTCGAGATCGCGTCGCTCGCCGGCTACGTGCTCGCGGCGTGGAGCGCGGGCGATCGCCGCGCGGCGGAGGCGGGGATGAAGTACGCGCTGTTCGGCGGCGTCGCGAGTGCCTTGATGCTGTTCGGCGCGAGCCACGTCTACGGGATGACCGGCAGCTTGGACTTCGCCGGCATCGGCCGCGTGCTCGGCGACGCGCCCTCGGCCGCGATCGTCGCCGCGGTCTGCCTGACCGGCGCGGGCATCGCCTACAAGCTCGCGATCGTCCCGCTGCACGCGTGGGCGCCCGACGTCTACGAGGGGGCGCCGGCATTGAGCGCGGCCCTGGTCGGGATCGTGCCGAAGGTCGGCGCCGTCGCCGCGCTCGTGCGATGCCTCGGTACCACGTTGCCCGAGGGCCGTCCGTCGTCGGTCGCGCTCGCGGCGGCGCTGAGCGCGCTGGCCGTCGCGAGTCTGGTCGTCGCGGCGTTCACCGCGTTGGCCCAGCGCGACGCCAAGCGCGTCCTCGCACTCAGCGGCATCGGCCACGCCGGTGCGATCCTGCTCGCGCTCGCGGCGCATCCGGGTCGCGACGCGGCGGCGGCCTCGGCTTACTACCTCCTGACCTACGCCGTCGCCAACCTCGGCGCGTTCGTGTGCCTCGCCGAGTTCGAGCGCGAACGCGGCTCGTGCTCGTTCCAGGCGCTCGCCGGCGCCTTGCGCCAACGGCCCGTGCTCACGACCCTGCTCGCCGTGTTCGTGCTGAGTCTCGCGGGACTGCCGCCGCTCGCCGGCTTCCTCGCGAAGTGGGGCGTGCTGCGCATCGCGCTCGAGCGCGGTATGGCGGACGACGGCCACGCGTTCCTCGTCTGGGCGGGCGTCGCGATGATCGCTTCCGCCGCGCTCGCCGCGTGGTCCTACCTGCTGGTCCTGCGCGCGGCGCTGTTCGGCGCGCGCGACGAGGTCGCGGTTCACGATCCACGGTCGATGGCCTCGGGCACCCGGATCGTTCTGGGCCTGTGCCTCGCCGCCACGCTCGCGCTCGGCCTCTGGCTCGACGGCTTCGTCCGGATCGCCGACGTCCTCGCGATCCGCTGACGACCGGGGCAGGGCGCCGCGCTACCGTCCGCGCCCTCGGTCCAGAATCAGCCAACCATGCTTAACTCGATGACGACGAGGATCTTCCTCGGCCTCGCCTTCGGCATCGCCATCGGCGTGTGGGTCCACTCCACCGGTGCGTCGCCGCAGGCACTCGCGTGGTTGAACGTCCCGAGCAAGATCTTCCTCAACCTGATCAAGTGCATCGTCGCGCCGCTGATCTTCACGATGCTCGTCGTCGGCATCGCGGGGCATTCCGATCTGCGGCAGCTCGGGCGCATGGGGCTGCGCACGATGGGGTACTTCATCACGGTGACGACGCTCGCCCTGTTCATCGGGCTCGGCGCCGTCAACCTCGTGAAGCCCGGTGTCGGCGTGAATCTCCCCGCGGAGACCAGCAAGGCCGCTCAGGACATCGCGGCGAACGCGGCGAACCTCACCCCACAACAGCACCTGATCAACATCGTGCCGACGAGCGTCGTGAGGGCGGCCGCCGACAACGAGGTGCTGCCGCTCGTCGTCTTCAGCCTGATGTTCGCGATCGCGGTGCTGCTGATCGGCGAGAAGGGCAAACCGATCGTCGCGGTGTGCGACTCGATTGCCGAGGCGATGTTCGTGTTCACCGGCTTCGTGATGAAACTCGCGCCGATCGGCGTCGGCGCGGCGATGGCGGAGACCGTCGGCCGCAGCGGGCCGGCCGTGCTCGGCAACCTCGCAGTGCTGGTGCTCACGCTCTACGGCGCGCTGGTCGCGTTCATCCTGCTCGTGCTGCTGCCGATCGCGCTGTGGGCGCGTCTGCCGCTGCGCACCTTCTTCGGCGCGGTCAAGGAGCCCGCGTTGCTGGCCTTCACGACGACGTCGAGCGAGTCCGCGCTGCCGCTCGCGCTCGAGAACATGGAGCGCTACGGCGTGCCGCGCCGGATCGTGAGCTTCGTCCTGCCGCTCGGCTACTCCTTCAACCTCGACGGCAGCACGCTCTATCTCTCGCTCGCCGCAGTGTTCGTCGCACAAGCCGCCGGCCGCGACCTCGGCATCGGCGACCAGTTGCTCATGCTGGCAACCTTGATGCTGAGTTCGAAGGGCATCGCGGCGGTGCCGCGGGCTTCGCTCGTGGTACTTGCCGGCACGCTGTCGTCCTTCGGCCTCCCGCTCGAAGGCATCGCGCTGATCCTCGGCGTCGACGTGCTGATGGACATGGCGCGCACCGCGACCAACGTCATCGGCAACTGCCTCGCGAGCGCCGTGGTCGCGAGGTGGGAGGGAGTGTTCGGCACCAACGAGGACGACGTGGCGTTCGCGGGGGCGCGAGGCGGCGGGGAAACCGAGCGTGAGGTCGACGGCGGGAGTCCCTGATCGGGTCGCGCGGTCGCCGACGCGGCCCGAAGCGACAGCTATGCTCCGCGTATGGCCCGATTGCCTTCGCCCACCAAGCTCGACTCGACCCTTGCCAAGAAGCGCCCGCGCTCCGTGAGCCGGGTCCTCACGAAGATCGGCACGGACTCCACTGGTGATCCCGCGGTGTGGATCTGGATCATCCTGAAGGACGCATCGCTTCCACGGGCTTGGTCGTTCGAGAGCCGGGAGAAACTGCGGCAGTGGGCCAAGCAGACCGTTCGCTCGGCCGGCATCGAGGACTTGACCTACGTCTCCTTCCGAACCGAATCCGAGCAGCAGGAACTCGAGAGGTCGCCTGCGTGAGTCTGCACGACGACCTGCTCGACCAGGCGGAGCGACTGTGTTCGCTCGACCCGAAGCGCCCGAAGCAAGCCAATCTGCGCCGGGCGATCTCTGCGACCTACTACGCGCTGTTCCACTTACTGGTCGGCGACGCCGTCGCGCTGTTCCTGCCAGCCCGGAACAAGCCGTTGCGGCATCAGCTCGCTCGGAAGTTCACGCACAAGCAGATGAAGGCAATTGCGCACGCCTGGTCGACCTCACCCGGGCCTCGAGGTTTGAGTCTCCTCGCGGATGTCTTCGTGGAACTTCAGGAAGCTCGTCACGAGGCCGACTACGACCTGAGCAGCAGATTCACGAGACGGCAGGCAGAGGACCAAGTCATTCGTGCCCGCGCCGCCGTGCGTGCGTGGAGTGGTGTCCGGACTGCGCCGGAAGCGGAGCGATTCCTGATCGAATTGCTCGTCGGGAAGCTCTGATGTGCCACGGGTACGGGGCGCCGCGGATCGAGATTCCGGGCTAGCATTCCTCGCCGCCCACGCCGCCTGCCCTCGGCATCGCCCCAACCCACCAGTTCGCACCACCACCAGACCATGTCGATCACGCGTTCCTCTCTCGCGGCCATCCTCCTGTCGAGCGTGCTCGCCGCGCAGGGCTTCACGAGCCCCGCCGGCTACACGACGGTCGAGGGCAGCAGCAATCACGACTACATCCTCTTCCGCTACAACGACCTCCGTTGGCAGCAGCTCGATGCGACGAGCGTCGGGCAGGCGCCGACCCTCATCCAGCGCATCTCGTGGCGCCGCGACGGCACGACCGGCGCGGACCCGACCTGGATCGCGCGGACGATCGACATCGGCGCGGTGTTGTCGAACTCGGTGGTGCCGGGTGCGATCTCCGAGGGCTACGCCGCCAACTACAGCGGCACGCCGACGAACGTGTTCATCAGCCGTCCCGTGAATCTCCCGGACTGGACGGCCAACCTCGGCTCGCCCGCCCCGTTCAACCTCAGCCTGCCGCTCGACTTGCCGTGGGTCTACGCGGGACTCGAGCCCTTCCTCTGGGAGCTGAACGTGACGAACAACACGTCGGCGTCCGACTACGGCAACGACTTCCAGTCGATCACCGGCAGCACGGCGACGTCCACCGCGGGCACGTCGCTCGGCACCGGTTGCATCGCGACCGGCCAGACCGCGGCGATGTCGCTCGCCGGCACGCTGAAGAACCAGGTCACGCGCTTCCGCCTCGCCTACACCGTCACGCGCGCGCCCGCCTCGACGCCGGTGTTCATGAACATCGACTTCGTGAACTCGAATCTCCCGGTGCCCGGGCTCTGCGCCAACGTCATCGCCGTGCCGACGATCTCGTTCGGCGTCGGCATCTCGGACATCGCTGGCGCGGTTCCCGAGCTCGCGCTCGAGAACATCCCCTACAGCGCGGCCCTGATCGGCACGGCGCTCTACTCGCAGGCGCTTGCGCCCGACTTCGGCCAGCCGGTGCTGCCGTTCGCCCTCTCGAACGGTCGCTCGCATGTCTTCCCGAACCCGGCCGCGACTCCTGCGACGGTGACTCGCGTCTACGGCTACCGCCTGGCCACCGGCGCGATGCGCGCGCCGAGCGTCTGGACCGGTGGGATCGTCACCTTGTTCGATTGATCCATCGCGCCGGCTGGGATCTCACAACCCACGCCGCGCCGCCGCGATCAGGCCGAGGTGCGCGCGGATCGCGCGCGCCACCCTGAGCTTGCTGCGGCCGCTGCGGCGTGCGTGAAGGGTGGCGGGGACCTCGACGACCACCGCGCCGCGCCCGAGTGCCCGGAGCAACTGCTCGGTCACCCCGAGGAAGCCCTGGCGTTCGGGCCAGGTCGCGAGCAGCAGTTCGCGGCGTTGCGCACGGACCATGCAGGTGAAGGTCGCCACGCGCCGGCCGGTCGCGAGGCGGTAGAGCCGCGACGCCTGGCGCGAGAGCCACCCCCGGATCCAGGGCACGCCGGCGATCCGGCCGCCGCGCATGTGGCAGCTCGCGGTGGCGAGGTCGGCGCCCTCGTCGAGGGCGGCCACGAGGGGGGCGAGGATTGCGGGCTCGTAGCTGAGGTCGGCGTCGAGCCACGCGACGAACGGCAAGCGCGCCGCGTCGGTGCCGGTGCGCAGCGCGGCGGTGAGTCCGCGGTTCTGGTCGTGGCGGAGGCGTCGCCAGCGCGGATCGCCGGCGGGGATCGCCGCGCCGAGCGCGTCCCAGGTGCCGTCGCGCGAGCCGTCGTCCACGAGGATCACCTCGAGTTCACGGCGGGGCGACTCCGCGGCGACGAAGTCCCCGACGCGAGCGACGAGATCGGCGACGCCGCCGGCTTCGTCGTACAGGGGGACGACGATCGAGAGGCCCGGGCGAGCGGAGTTGGCGGTGGACGCGGTCACGATGCGTCACGATGCGCGCGCGCGGCACGCGGGCTCGTCTGTTATCCTCCCGCGCCGCATGAGTCGACCTTCGCACTGGATCCTCGGCTTCCTCGTGGTGGCCGGCGGGTTGCTCTGGTGGTCCGGCGTGCTGCACGAGTACCTCGTCGCGCGCCACGCGGAGCGCAAGCCGCGCGGCGAGACCGCACCGCGCAGCGCGGTCGTGCGTCATGCGACGTCGGCGCCGAAACCGATCGCGAGCGAATTCGCCGGCGTCGTCGTCGATCGCCGCGGTTTGCCGGTCGTCTGCGCGAAGGTGCGGTTGATCGACGGTGACGAACTGGTCGAGACCGACGCGTTCGGTCGCTTCCGCCTGCGCGGACCCGGCGCGGTGAATCGCGTGCTGCGCATCGAAGCGCCCGGTCGCCACGCGCCGCTCGTCGCGCGCGGCGGCGTCGAGGAACTCGCGCTCGTGCTCCAGGACGCACTGCCCTGGAACCCGGAAGCGGCGACCGCGCGGGTTGCGCCGGCGCCGCCGGCGGACGACCTGCTCGTCGGCGAAGGCTGGGTGCGGACCGCGAGCGGCGAGCCGGCGCCCGGCGCGAAGATCGTCGTGCGCGAGACCGGCGCCGCCGCGCGCACCGACGAACAGGGTCGCTATCTGCTCTCGCTCCCCGATGTGCCGTGCACGATCGTCGCGTGGGACCACAACGGCGGCGTCGCGGTGTCCGAGTCGGCGGCGCCGCCGCGACGGCAGGGCAAGCTCCCGCTACCGGAACTGCGCCTCGCTCCCGGCCACACGGTGCGCGGGCGCCTTCGTGACGCCGACGGCCAGAGCGTTGTCGACGCGGCGATCGTCGTCGACAACGTCGGCGTGATGCGCACGGTCCATTCCGAGCAGGGCGGCTTGTTCGTCGTCTCGTCACTGGTCGGCGGCGAACTCACCGTCACGGTGCTGCCTCACCGCGGCCACCTCGGGCGGCGCATCCGCGCGGTGGTCGGCGGCGACGCGGACCTCGGCGACGTGGCGGTCGCTCACGCCGAACGCGAGCCGCTGCGCGTGACCGTCGTCGACTCCGCCGGCGCCGCGAAGCCGTTCACGCACGTCGTCGCCGATCAGGACGAAGGACTGTGCCGCGCGTACGGTCAGTCGGACGCGCGCGGCGTCGTCATGTTCTCCGGCCTCGGCGCCGGCGAGACGCGCTTCGAAGTGCGCGACGCCGAGTTGCGCCCGATGCAGATCGCCGGCTTCGACGCCGCGGCGCGCACGCTGAGCGTGTCGCCCTGACGCGAGCCGGTGCTCGCGGTCAGCCGTGCACGAACGCCGCCTTCGAGCGCGGCCCGTTCTTTTGGAAGTTCTCGACGCCGATGCGCATGTCCTTCGTGCCGCAGACCTCGCCGAAGCACTTCGCCTCGAGCGCGATGCCCTCGGCGAGCTTCGTGCGGCAGCCGTCGAGGATCGCGCGGCAGAGGATCGCGTCGACCGCTTTGCTGCGGTGACCGATCTCGACCGCCGGCAGCGTCGCCGGGACGTCGCGCATCGGACCGTTCTGCGGCGCGGGACGGGCGCGTTTGCCCGAAGCGAGTTCGCGCGCGATCGCGACGGCGCGGGCGCAGACGTCGCCCTCGACGAGCTCCGACACGAGGCCGAGCGCGAGCGCGTCGGATGACGAGATCGGCTTGCCGGTGCGCATCAGCTCCGCGGCCTTGGCCACACCGATCAGGCGCGGCAGGCGCTGCGTGCCGCCGGCGCCGGGGATGATGCCGAGGTTGACCTCGGGCTGGCAGGCGAGCACCGGCAGGCCGTGCTTCGCGACGCGCAGCGTGCACGCCATCGCGAGCTCATTGCCGCCGCCGAAGGCGAGGCCGTTCATCGCGCACACGACCGGCTTCTTGCACGCGGCGACGACGTCGAGCGATGCCTGCGAGGTGGCCGAGGTGACACGGCCGTGCTCGACGCTCTCGATGCGCGCGAGGAAGCCGACATCGGCGCCCGACACGAAGGCCTTGCGGCCGTGGCCGGTGATCACGATCGCGTCGATCTTCGGATCGGCGTCGGCCTCCTTGCAGCGCGCGGCGACCTCGTCGAACACGCCCTGGTCGAGCGCATTGAGGACTTTCGGGCGGCGGATCGTGAGGACGGCGACCTTGCCGTCGTCCTTGCGCAGCACGTTGCGGACGTCCCAGCGATCGTTGCGCGCGCCCTTCTGTGCGAGGCATTTCGGCAGCACGAAGGTCGGATAGGCAGCGCGATACTCTTCGACGAGCTTCAACGCCGCCGCCGTGCCGATCTCGTTCATGAAGCGGAAGGCCGGCTTCATGTCGAGCGCGATCTCGAGCGCCATGTCGAAGTCGGACAGATCGACGAGTCCGGCGTCGAGGACCTCGCAGCACAGGCCAAAGTAGGCGCCGCGCAGGAGTCGCGTGAGCTTGTCGCGCAACGCGTCGGGCACTTCGACGACTTCGCCGCGCGCAGGCACTTCCCATGGCGCGCCCGACGCGAGCCGGTCCTTCAGGAGCTTCGGCGTGCCGAACCAGCGGTTGATCTTCGTCGTGTAGTGGTCGAGGCCGACTGCCGTGATCGGGTTGCCGCCGGTGAGGTTCATCGCGGTGAACGAGCCGACGGTCATGCCGAGCGCCTTCGCCGCCACGGCATCGATCTGCTTGGTCGTCGCCACGCCGTCCTGCGCGAGCAGGGCACAGGCCTGGAACAAGCCCTCGAAGATCGGGTCGAGCGCGTAGCCATAGCGCGAGCGGACCTCGATCGGGACCTTGCCGATCGCTTCGTAGAAGCCGAGCAGCCAGTCGGTGACGGCGCGATCGGTCGCAGCACCCGGCACGACTTCGACGATCGGGTTGCGCTCGGCGGGGAAGAAGTAGTGCACGACCGCGGCGCGGCCCTTCCGCTTCACGTCCGCGAAGATCTCCTCGGGCTCGAGGTGCGACGAGTTGCTCGCGAGCAGCGCCGTCTCCGGAACCAGCGCTTCGACCTGGCCGAAGATCCGGCGCTTGAGCGCCTTGTCCTCGGTAGCCGCCTCCACGACCAGCTCGGCGCCGGCGATCGCGGGGTACTCGGTCGTGAACTCGACCTGCGCGAGCATCTCGGCCTGCTGCGCGGGCGTGAAGGCGCCCGACTCGACGCCCTTCTGCACCTTCTTGTGCAACTTCGCCTTCCCCTTCTCCAGAGCCTGCGGCGAGATGTCGACGACGATGGTCTTCACACCCATCGGCGCGAGGACCTTCGCGAAGAAGAGCGCGATGTCGGGCCCGATCTGGCCCGAACCGATGACGGCGACCTTCGTGATGCTGCGACCTGAGTGGGAGAAGGGCATGGTGCTCGCTTCCTGGGTTGGGGGCGGAAGAGCATAGCGACGGGTCGAAGCCCGCCGCAGAATCCTCGCGCAGCAACGTGGAACCACCGATCGGATCACCGTCGCTCGCGAGCTCTCGCGAACGAACGCTCGGAGTCGTCTTCGCTTTCAGCATCGCGCTTGCCTGCTGGCTCGCGCTCACGGTGCCGGTCTTCGCGCAGGAGGCGTACTACTGGACCTACGCCCAGCACCCCGACCTCAGCTACTTCGACCATCCGCCGATGGTCGCATGGCTGATCGCCCTCGGCACCAAAGTGCTCGGGCACGGGGCTCTCGGTGTGAGGTTCGGGACGGTCTTCTGCGGCGTCGGCGCGACCTGGGCGGGACTGCTCCTGCTGCGACGTTTCGACGGCGACGCAACGGCGCAGAAGGCGTGGCTCGTCGCGTCGCTCGCGATGCCGATGCTGCTCGTGTCGCGCTTCTTCGCGACGCCGGACGCGCCGCTGATGCTCGGTTGGATGGTCGCGCTCTACGCGCTCTGGCGCGCGCGCGACACCGGTGCGCTGCGCTGGTGGCTGCTCGCCGGCGCGATGGCGGGCTTCGGCCTGCTCGCGAAGTACGCGGCCGCCTTCCTCGCCGCGGGCGGCGTGCTCACGCTGCTCTGGGATCCTGCCTTTCGGCGCCAATGGCTGCGCGCCGGCCCCTGGCTCGGCGTGCTGACCGCGGCGCTCGTCTTCTCACCGGTCGTGATCTGGAATGCGCGCAA
The DNA here is from genome assembly GCA_016235155.1 of Planctomycetota bacterium. GTDB lineage: Bacteria > Planctomycetota > UBA1135 > UBA1135 > UBA2386 > JACRLW01. The sequence goes on along the minus strand of JACRLW010000148.1, from coordinate 2,492 downwards.
CGGCTTCGAGTCGTTCCTCTTCCAGACCGACGGCCGATACTCGAAGGGCGAGTTCGGGTTCGAGCACCTCACCACGACGCTGTGGATGCAGTCCGGTCTCTATCACCCCGTGCTCGTGCTGCTCACCCTGTGCGCGTTGCCTTGGCTCGTCCGGCGCGCGTGGAGCGGCGACCCGCGTGCGCGTTTCCTGATCGCCTTTGGCCTGCCGTTGCCGCTCTTCTTCCTCGCCAACTCGTTCTACATCAGGATCAAGCCGAACTGGTTCCTGCCGGCGTTCCCGGCGCTCTTGATCGGCACGATCCTGTGGTGGCGCGAGTCGGGCGTCGCTTTGCGTGTGCCGCGCGCACTCGCGATCGCGCGCAAGGTCTTGCTGGTCTCGGCTGCGCTGCCCTTGCTCGGGCCGGTGATGAACGTCGTCCCGATCGGCGCCGGCAGTTCGGCCACCGGCTGGGACGAACTCGCGCAACGCGCCGAGCATTGGGAGGAGACGCTCGATCCACTGGACGGCGTCGAGGGCAACGTCTTCTTCTTCTGCTCCGACTACCGCGACGCCGCGCAGCTCGGACGCCACCTGCGCATCCTCGCCGAGCGCGGCGGCGCGCACGCGCTCGAGCCGACGCTCGCGCAGAACGTCTTCGGCATGCCCTCCCTCCAGTTCGACCATTGGGATCAGCCGTCGGCGCGCATCGGTCAGGACGCGATCTACGTCCTGCCCCGCGCCGACAAGCGGCCCGGCGAGATCCAGAAGCTCCAGGCGCGCTTTGCGAGCGTCGAGCGCAAGGAGCGCGTCGTCGTCGAGCGATTCGGCATCCGCCTCTACTACGCGGACGTCTATGCGTGTCGGGGATATCGCGGGCCGCACGTCGCGGGGGAGTGAGGGCGCGGGGTCTCAGTCTCCCCGCAGTCTCTTTCGCCAGCCCTGCACCACGTCGAAGCGGTCCGCTTCCGACGCATCGCGCCAGAACCCCAGATCCCGGCCCGACGGGATCGCAGTGATGCGTTCGATCGCGCGCACGCAGGCGACGCGCACTTCGGGATCGGAATGGAGGATGCCGCGATGCAGGTAGGGCAGTGACAGCGAGTCGGCGATGTCGGCGAGCACGGACCAGCAGCGGCGGACCAGGGCGGGCTGATCGGGCAACTCGGTCGCGGCCATGCCGAGCGCCATGGCGCCGAGTGCGCCGATGTGGCGGAGTTCGCGCTCGACTTCGACGGCGGTGGACGGATCCTCCAAACCGCGGATCAGTTCGTAGGCGTAGCCGAACGCTTCCTCGCGGCGCTCATAGGAAGCCCATAGCTCGTGCACCTGCCAGCCGACGTACTTCCAGCGCGAAGTCGACGCCGGCTCCGCCACGCTCACGCCGTCCTTGATCGCGACACGGTCGCGCGCGCCGAGGATGCGATCTTCGCCGGCGAAGGTGGCGAAGCGCATGCGGCCGTCGAGCGCGGCGATCTCGGTGCCGCCCTCGCCGCTGAACACCGCCGCGTCGCCGCGTTCGATGCGGAGTTCGCCCTCATGCGTCACGAGGACATAGGTGCCGTCCGCGCTCCGCTTGCCGAGGAACAACTGCCCCTTGCCGAGGGTCGCGGAGGTGGGGCCCTCGAGCGTCAGGCGCGTGCCGCCGTTGAGACGGAGCTCGATCTCGCCGGGCAGGGCGAGGAACAAGAGGCCGTCGCTGCCCGTCGCGACGATCTCCTCGAAGCTCAAGGCGTCGCCGATGCCGAGCTTGCGGGCGCCGGACGAAGTCTCGACGAAGGTGTCTCCCGCGCGTGCGACGACGCGCACCGGCAAGACCGCGCCGGAGTCCGGCTCTTTGCGAACGATCGGCTCCTGATGCACCGGGGCCGAGGGCCGCGTGAGCAATGCGGCGACCCAACCGATGGCGAGACCCGCGGCGACGGCCGTCGCGAGCAGCGGCAGGAGCGGGCGTGGTCGCGGTGACGGCAATGCGGCGAGCACACGCGCCCAGTCGTCGACCGGATCGCCCCGCAATGGGGCGAGCGCGTCGCGCAGGTCGTCGTCGCGTGGTTCGGCGGTCACGGCGCTTCCCCTTCACGTCGCGCGGTCAGGACTGAGCGCAGATGCTGCCGCGCGCGGCTGAGGCGTTGATTCACGGCCGCCTCGGTCAGTCCGAGCGACTCCGCCATCTGCGCATAGCTCATCTCTTCGAAGTAGAAGAGCAGAAGGCACTCGCGCTGGCTCTCGGGAAGTCGCCCGATCTCCTTCCGCAGCCGGTCGAGGCGTTCGGCGCGCAGTTCGTCGTCCGATTCGGCGTGCCGCGGATCCGGCGGGTCGAGTTCGACCTCGTCGAGCGAGACCGGCTTCTGCTTGGGCGCGGTCCTCAGGCGATCGATGCAGTGGTTGCGGGCGATCTGCCCGAGGTAGGCGACGAAGCTCCCGGTCGCCTGGAGACGGGGGAGCCCGCGGAACGCCCGGAGGAGGACCTCCTGGACCGCGTCGTCGACGTCTCGGCTGCCGATCCTCGACATGC
>JACRLW010000139.1 GCA_016235155.1 Planctomycetota bacterium | reverse complement strand
TCGGTCGTCTGCTCGCTCCAGGTCACGCAAGGCCTCGTCGATCTCGACGGCCGGCCGCCGAGCGCGGAGTTGGTGCTGCCGACGGCGACCACGGAGGTCCCGCGCGGCACTTCGATCATCGTGCGCTTCAGCGAGTTGATCGACGTCTCGTCGTTCAACGGCGCGAGCACGATCGCGAGCCCGATCATCTACCAGATCCGCCGCACGATCCCCGATCCCGCGGACCCGACGCGCCGACTGTGCGAGCCGGGCTTCCAACCGATCCTGATCCAGGGCGTGCCGGTCGCGACCGTCGACGGGACTTCGCCGCCGCGGACCGTGGTGTCGCTGCAACCGGCCGCTGAACTGCCGAATCGCGTCTGCGTCGAGGTGATCCTGACGAGCCAGGTACGTGACCTCGCCGGTAACCCGGCCGAGCGCGCGACCTACCGCTTCTTCACCGAGACCGGCGTGGTCACGCAGCAGCGGATCACGGAGGCATTCGCCAACGAGTCGCGGCTCGACCGCAACATCTCGGCGGGCAAGTGGACCGCGGGAGTCGGCACGCCGGCCCGCTTCGGCGGACGCGGCCTCCTCGGCGCGTTCAACCACGCGCTCGGCTCGCTCCAGCCCGGCACGACCAACACCTACGTGATCAACACGGGCAGCTTCTCGGTGCCGCGTGACCAGACCCTGTTCGGCGAGCAGACGATCACCGTCACCGACGGCAACTTCGAGTTCACGAAGTTCGTCGTGCCGTTGGGAGTCCGCGTGATCTTCCGTGGCGCGAACCGGGCCGTGATCCGCGTCCTCGGCCTGATCCAGATCGACGGCGATCTCAGTTGCGACGGCGAGGCGCCAGCGTCGAACTACATCCCGGCGACGCTGACCCCGAACGTGTCGGTGGCGGGTCAGCCCGGTGGTGCAGGTGGAGCCGGTGGCGGTACCGGCGGAACGGGCGGCCTCGGCTGCCCGGGTTCGGGCGCGCTGGCCGCGCACTCCGGGCAGAACGGCAGCGACGCGCGCCCGCCCGCGCTTTCCGGCTATGCGAGCGTGATCGCCGGTTCGGGCGGTCGCGGCGCGTTGCTCTACCCGGCCTCGGGCCTCGACGGGAGCCTCCTCTACACCTACTTCGGCCAGATCTGCGGCATGCTCGCCGGCGGCGGCAGCGGCGGTTCGTTCCTCGGCTGGGGTGAGGCCGGTGTCCCGCTGCTTTCGTTCACCAACACGCAGCCGCTCGATCTCGGACCGGCCAGCACGAGAAGCACCCAGGTGCCGTTCACGGCTTTGCCGGGCGGCGTGAGTTCGCTCGACCACTTCCTGGTCGCCGGTGCCGGTGGTGGTGGTGGTGGTTCGCAAGCGCTCAACATGTTGACTTCGGAGATCAACGCGGGCCGCAACTGGAACGCGGGAGCGGGTGGTGCCGGCGGCGGCGGCGCGATGGCCTTCCGCGTCGGGCACAACTTCCAGGTCTCCGCGAGCGGCGTCGTCGCCTCGCGCGGCGGCGGCGGCGCGACGCACGCCAACACGGCCGTCCCGGGCTTCGGCGCCCCTTCACCCGGCGGCGGTGGTTCGGGCGGTTCGATCGTCGTCCAGATCGAAGACCTCACGAAGCTCGCTCAGGGCGGACGCGTCGACATCAGCGGCGGCCTCGCGTCGACGCAAGCGACCCAACGGGTGTCGGCCTTTGCGCGTTCCACCGGCGGCGCCGGCGGTCACGGCGCGGTGCGCTTCGAGGCCGACGGCCCGATCGCGACGACCGATCTCGGAATCGTCGTCGGCCCCGTGGCGCCGTTCCCCGGATTCGTCGGCCAGCTGGCGTCCACCGAGGGCGACGCGAACTCGGCGTTCACCTCGCTGTGGCGTCCGTCCCGGCAGCTCTTCGCGCCGCTGTGGCTTCACTACCGCATCGTCGCCCGCGTTCGCGGGAACACGGTCGTGTACTCCGACAACCCGGCGGAGTTCAATCCCGCCGACCGTGACACACTGCCGATCCGATTGTGGATCCAGGGCGGCACGGTCAATGCCACCTCCAACCAGCTCGAAGGCACGCCGGGACCCTGGCGCAGCTACGTCAACGGTGAGGGCGGCCGCGCGAGCATCAACAGCGACGCCGCGACCGGCCTGCGGTTCATGATCGTCTTCAACCGCCTGGTCGAGACCGACGTCGTCATCGAGGACTTCGAGGTCGTCTTCGAGTCCTGAGCGACGATCCGGTCGTTGAGCGCCTGCGCTCCCCGGTCTAAGGTCCCGCGCTTCCGCTCGGGTGCATCCGCAGTTCCGGGTCGGTCGCCGGTGACCCGTTGCAGCCTCCTGTCCGTGACTTCTTCGGCCTGATCGAACGGAGCGAGCGCTTCGTGCTCACGGGCCACGAGCATCCCGATGGGGACTGCCTCGGTTCGCAGGTCGGGCTCTACCACCTGCTGCGCGGGATGGGGAAGTCGGTCCGCATCGTGCTGCCCGACGCGCCGCTGCGGAACCTCGACTTCCTCGCGCGGCACACGCCGATCGAGGTGTTCGACCCGCAGGTCGGACTGCCTCTCGCCGACGTCGTGATCCTCGTCGACTGCGCCGAGCTGTCCCGACTCGGGGATCTGCGCGCGCCGATCGTCGCGGCGCGCCCCACGATCGGCGTCGTCGACCACCACGTCGACAGCGAACGCGGCGACGGCGATTCCTGCTTCGTCGACGTCGACGCGGCCGCGAGCGGCGAACTGGTTCATCGTCTCTACGAGCGTTTCCGACAGCCGCTGACCGCGGCCGCAGCCGAAGGTCTGTTCGTCGCGCTGGTCGCGGACACCGGCTGGTTCAAGTACTCGAACACGGACGCGCGCGTGTTCGCGCTCGCGTCACGGCTGCTCGAGCACGGCGTCGACGCCGCCGCGATCTACGACCAGCTCCATCGCCGCAACGATCCGGAGTCGGTGGCCGTGCTTGCCGACGGCATCGCGCGCAGTCGCGTCGCTCCGGGCGGACGCTTCGGCGTGATCCGTCTCGAGCGGGCGCTCGTCGATCGCGCCGCGCGCATCGGGCTCGATCTCGATCAGGTGATGGAGCCGTTGCGGTCGGTGGCGGGGATGGAGGTGGTCGCCATGTTGAAGGAGGTCGGAGTCGAGCGCGTGAAGGTCTCGTGGCGCGCGTCGGGCGACGTCGACGTGCAGGCGATCGCGCGCTCGTTCGGCGGCGGAGGTCACAAGAAGGCCGCGGGCGCGACCGTGACGGGTTCGCTCGATCCGGTCGGGGAACGCGTTGCGGCGGCCGTCCAGCGCGCCGTCGACGGCCTCGCGCCGTCACGCGGAGGCGGCGGGCCATCGTGACCGCGTTCGCGCTGGTGTCCGACATCCATGCGAACCTCGAAGCACTGACGGCGGTGCTCGAGCGGATCGATCGACTCGGCATCGGCGCGATCTACTGCCTCGGCGACGTCATCGGCTACGGGGCCGACCCCGAGACCTGCACCGAGCTCGTCATGCGGCGCTGTCGCTGGACGATCATGGGCAACCATGATCACGGCCTCACGCACGAGCTTCGCGACTTCAACCCGCTCGCGAGCGAAGCGTTGCAGTTCACGCGCCGCCGCCTTCGCCCGGGGCTCTTCGCGCGCCGCCGCCGACTCGTCCACGAGTTCCTCGCACAGCTGCCGGAGCGCAAGTCGGAGCACGGCTTCCCGTTCGTCCACGGTTCGCCGCGCGACCCGATCATGGAGTACATGCTGAAGAGCGACGGCTTCCTCGAGCCGGAGAAGCTCGCGGCGAACTTCGCGCTGATCGACCGCCCGTGCTTCGTGGGTCACACGCACTGGCCGGGCTGGCACGACGCCCGCTTCCGCTTCACGCAGGCGACCGATGACGTACGCGAACTCGTGCTCGGCGACGAGCCGATGATCGTCAACGTCGGCAGCGTCGGCCAGCCGCGCGACGGCGATCCGCGGGCGTGCTTCGTGGTCGTCGACGAGCGGCGCGTGGAGTACCACCGTGTGGCCTACGACTTCCGTCGCACCCAGGCCAAGATCCTCGCGGCGGGTCTGCATCCGGCGCTCGCCGAACGGCTCGCGCGGGGGAAGTGAGCGCTCAGGAGCGCCATGACCGACGACGTCGTCCTCGTCCTCACCGCCGCCCCGCGCGACGCCGCCGAGGCGCTCGCGCGCGCCATGGTCGAGGCTCGTCTCGCCGCGTGCGTGAACCTCGTGCCCGGCGTCGTCTCCCTGTTCCACTGGGAGGGCCGGATCGATCGTGCCGACGAAGTGTTGTTGGTCGCCAAGACCGTGCGGTCGCGCGCCGATGAGCTGCGAGCGGGGATCGCGGCGCGCCATCCCTACGCGGTGCCGGAGATCCTCGTCGTGCCGGTCGAGGGTGGCGACGAGCGCTACCTCGCCTGGGTGCGGAGCGTGACCGTGGGCGGCACCTGAGGGCTCGAGCGAGTCCGGACTCAAGCCGGCGCCCGATCCGGTCGATGGCATGGACCGATCGCAGTCTCCCCGGCATCGCATCGTGATCCTCGCTCCAGTCATCCTCGCCGCCTCGTTCGCGCTTCTCGAGTCGACTCCGCCGCAGCAAGCGACCGACGCCGCGGCGAACGACGTCGTCCGCCTCAAGGTCGGCACCGAACTCGCCGGTCGGATCACGGCGCAGACCGACGACTTCGTCATGATCGAGATCGGTCCCGGCAACGTCGTCGGCTTCGCGCTCGACCAGGTCGAAGCGATCGTGCGGGGCGCCTCGGCAGTCCGCGCGACGCCCGAACTGCCGCCGGCCCTCCACTGGTTTCGCGAGCGCGACGAGTGGTTCGTCCTTCACGATGCGGCCGGTCGCGGCGTCGGAACCCTGCACGAGACGGCGGCTCGCGACGCGGACGGCAGCGTGCGGCTCGGTGAGGAGTGGCGGTTCCACCACAAAGACGGCGTGACGGACATCACGCGCCTCGAAGTCGTCGGCACCGACGGCGCGCCGGTCTCCGCGTTCGCGCGCGAGCGCAGCATCGACCGCAACGAGCGCCTCACGGACGAACGGGTCGTGCAGGGCTCGATCGCCGCCGGCCAGATCGCCGTCACCGTGCGTTCGCTCCGCGGCGAGGAGCGGAAGAGCCACGACTTCGGACCAAGAACCCGTCTGCCCCTGGAGCTGCGCGCTGCTCTGCGCGCGCGACCGGGCGGCGAGCCGGCCGTGGAGAACCACGCGGTCTTCGACGTGCAGGGCGCGCGCTTTGCGTCGGAGGCCTGGTCGAGCGGCGCCTTCCGCCGGATCCCCGGTCCCTCCGGCGATGCGATCCGCGCGCGCTGGCTCGCCACGCCGTCGGGCAGCGAGTGGCTCGACGCCGCCGGCGCGACGCTCCGGCGCGAGGTCAACGGCCCGGCGTTGGTCGCCGTGCCGTGCTCCGCCGCCGACGCGTCGCGGCGATCGCAGAGCGACCGATTCCCCAAGGCACTCGTCGCCGAACCCGGCGGCACCTTCGCGATGTGGTTGCCGAGCACCGTCTGGTCCTTTCAGCCCAACGAGACGCCCGGCCAGATCAGCGCGCTCGACGCGATCGACGAGGCGGGCGTCAGCCTCGTGCGCTTCGACCATCTCGACTCCGCACTCGCGTTGCCTTCGGCGACCGACGCGGTGCTTCGCTGGCTCGCGCTCGTGCAGCCCGGCTTCCGCGTCCTCGATCGCTCGACGGTGACCTTGCGCGGCGCTCACGCCACGCGCGTCCGCGCCGCGTTCGACGGCCGCGACCAGATCACCGGCGGGCCTCAGCAGTACGAGACTCTCGTGCACGTGGTCCGCGCGGGCGACACCTGGTTCGCCGCGTGCGGCACCGCGCCGCGCACGCACTTCGCGCAGGTCGAACCCGACCTGGTCTGGATCGCGGAACGCTTCGAACTCGCAGCGGAAGGCTTCTCCGCGGAACCCGCGGGACCGGCGCGGAAGTCCGGGTCGCCGCGACCCGGTCGCTGAGCGGACCTGTCGATCCGACTCACGCGCGATCCGCGCCGCGCATGCGGACGGCGAGCAGCACGTCCTCCACGTCGAGCGCGTCGCGTTCGTCGAGATCCGCGAGCGTACGCGCGACGCGCAGGAGGCGCGTTCGCCCGCGCGCCGACACGTGCCACGATCGCATCGCCCGATCGAGCGCGGCATGGACCGCGTCGCTCGCTGCGCAGGCCCGTTCGAGTTCGGAACCGTCGAGCCGACCGTTCGCGATGCCCCCCGGGTTGCGTTGTCGCTGCCGGTCCTGCGCCGCGGCCACTCGCGCGGCGAGCGCTTGGGTCGACCATTCCGGATCGCGCGGGACGGTGAAGGCCTCGGGCGGTGGCGAGGGCACGTCGATGCGCAGGTCGAAGCGATCGAGGAGCGGACCCGAGACGCGCCCGAGGTAACGCCGCCGATCCCCGGGTGTGCACGAGCATGGTCGTTGCGGGTCGTCGGCATGACCGCAGGGACACGGGTTCATCGCCGCGACCAGCAGGAAATCGGCGGGCAGGGTCACGGTGCGGCGGGCGCGGCCGATCGTGACGCAGCGATCCTCGAGCGGCTGGCGCAGCCCCTCGAGCACCTCGCGCCGGAACTCGGGCAACTCATCGAGGAACAGCACGCCGTGATGCGCGAGCGTGACTTCGCCGGGCCGCGGCTCGGGGCCGCCGCCGAGCACCGCGGCCGCACTGCTCGTGTGGTGCGGCGACCGGAACGGCCGACCCGATCGCGCGAGATTCGGCAGTCGTCCGTCGACGATCGCCGCGTGCGCGGAGAGCACCTTCAGGACCGCGAGGCTCTCGTCGTCGTCGAGCCCCGGGAGGATGCCGACGATGCGGCGCGACATCGCACTCTTCCCCGAGCCCGGTGGCCCGACGAAGAGCAGGTCGTGCCGTCCCGCGGCCGCGACGACCAGCGCGCGCTTGGGCGTCTCGTGCCCGCGCACGTCCGCGAGGTCCGCCACCGGTTCGCGCGCCGCCGCGAGGCGGAGCGCCGCGCGACCGTCGGCCGCCGGCAGGGGACGCAAGCGGCGCGCGGCGAGGCCCGCGATCGCCTCGTGGAGCGTGCGCACCGGCAGCGGCTCCGCCCCGCTCACCAGGGCGGCCGCCCGCGCATCGTCGGGTGCCGCGAGCACGCGCCGCCAGCCGCGTTGCACCGCGGCGATCGTCACCGGCACGATGCCCGCCACCGGCCGCACGCGTCCGTCGAGCGTGACCTCACCGTAGGCGACCAGGTCCTCGAGCAGGCTCGGATCGAGCACTCCGCCCGCCGCCGCCAGCGCGAGAGCCATGGGCAGATCGAAGGCGCTCCCGGCCTTCCGCACGTCCGCCGGTACGAAGTTCAGCACGGGCGAGCCGCGCGGCACCGGCAGGCCCTGCGCGACGAACGCGCTGAGGATCCGGTGGTAGGCCTCGCGTATCACCTGATCGACCGAGCCGAGGATCCGCGGCGTGCTCGTCTCGCCGAGCATGCGCGCTTCGATCAGGACGGGGATGGCGTCGACGCCGAGCACGACGCCGCAGCCGATGGCGACGGTGGGTGGACCGGTGCGGGCGAGGGGGACGGGTTCATCGGGCACGGCGCTGTGGTGTGCGCGACGTGCGATCGGTCACGCGAGCGGGATCAGGGATCCGCGAGTGCCTTGACCACTGCCCCACAGGCCACCGGCGCCGCCGGGTGCAGTCCCCGCACCCGCCGCTCCCCGACCATCCCCAGGCCGTGCTCCCCGAACACCACGATCTCGACGCGCGGATCCACCGCCCGCAGCGCCGCCGCCACCTCCCGCGCGATCGCGACCGGGACGTCGGGTGCGACGACGAGTGCATCGTGGCCACCGCGCGCCATGAAGGCGGCCCGGGCGGCGAAAAGGTCGCTCACCTCGTCGACGAGGAGACCGCGGCGGCGGAGGGCGACCGCGAGCGGCGCGACGACGACGGCGCTGCGCAGAAGGAGCAGCACTTCGCCGCGCGGGCCGGTCGCGTCGTGCATGTGGTGGATCTCGGCACCCGCCGTCGTCCGAGGCGAGCACACGAGCCAGTTTCGGGACGCGTGGCGCTCGAGCCGCCTTGGCGGGGGAGCAACGGTCAGCGCGGCCTGGCGCGGTCGCGAGTCGGCTTCTTCGGCATCCCGACACCGGCATCGAGCGCGCGGACGAGGCGCTTGGGGGCGATCAGCCGGTAGCTCTCGGTGACCAGTGCCCGGACCTGGGCCCAGTCGTCGATCGATCTCGCGTCCATCGCGACCCAGCCGTGGCGACCGCCGTACTTCGCGGGGCGGAAGCGAGGATCGGCGACGATCGCCGCTGCGTGGTCGCGCTCGAGCTTGAAGCCGATCACGGGCCGTCCGTCCTCGAGTCCGTATCCGCCGAAGATCTTCGCGCCGACGCGGAAGTGGGGTTCGCCCCAGGTGAGGGTCTCGTGGGCCTCGGGCAGGGCGAGGCAGATCGCTCGGTAGCGCTTCAGGGCTCGTTCGGCGGGCATGGTGGTGATGCGTTCGATGACCGCGGGGCACTCGTAGGCCGAGGTCGGCGCCAGAGACCGATCCGAGCACCTGCCGGCGATTCTGCGCGCCGTTCCTTCCTGCGGGAAGCTGCCCCCCGGTGGACCCGTCTACGATCCCTTCGGCGAACGGATCGTCCGAGACGACGCTGCCTGCCGCGGGAACCGTGGCGGTCGCGCCGGGTTCGGCGCGCGCCCGATTCGAACGGCGCGGCGGGTGCGTGAAGCTCCGTCCGGTCGTCGACCCTTCACCCGATCCGCGATCCGCCCGATGCGCACGACCATTCGCGTCGTCCTCGTTCCTGCCCTCTGTCTCCTGCTCCTCGCCGCGATCCGGCTGATGTCGTCGTTGCACGACGGCGAGGAGAACCTGATCGCGAAGCGTTACGCCGAAGCGGTCGTCGCGCTGCAGAAGGCGCTCGACGAGGAGCCGGTCGAGCGCCGGGACCGGGTGCTCGTGCTGCTCGCGCGGGCGCAGGAACTGGCGGGAGATCCCAAGGCGGCGATCGCGACCTACGAGCGGTTGCTGCGCGACCTGCCCGATGCGCGACTCGCCGATCGCGCGCGGCTCGAGCGAGCCGAGGCGTTGGTGCGGAGCCGGCGGATGCAGGAAGCGGCCGCGGCGTATCGCGAGCAGATCGAGAAGCTCACCGGGCCGCAGCGGAAGGAGACGATCGCGCAGACCTACCTCGGTCTCGCGGACAAGGCGCTCGCCGGCGACCACCCCGATCCACGGCGCGCGGTGACGTTCTACGACCTCGCGATCGATCTCGGACTCGCGCCGGAGCGGGCGCGCAACGTGCGCCTGCTCGCGGCGGACGCCGTGTTGAAGGCCGGCGACGCTGCGGACGCGGTGCGACGGCTGGAGCCGCTGGTCGGTGATCTCGCGGGGAAGGACGAGGAACGTCGCGCACGGCTGTTGCTCGGCGACGCGTTCCATCGCCTCGGCGATCCGTCGCGAGCGCGCGCGACCTACCGCGACCTCTGTGCGACGGCGCCGGACTCGCCCGAAAGCGCGGACGCGAGCTTCAAGATCGCGGAGACCTTTGGCGTCCCGCAGCCCGGCCCGCAGCGCCTCGACCTCGCGATCGCCGCGCTCGATGCGTTCGCGAAGCGCTACCCCGCGCACGGCAAGGCGCGCATCGCGCAGTTCCTCGCCGCGCAGAGCTACCTCTCCGCCGCACGCAGCGAGGATGCGCTCGTCGCGTTGAAGGCGTTCGTCGAGAAGAACGCCGACGAGCCGCTCGACGAGATCGCGACGGCGCGCGCGTTGATCGGCGACGTCCTGTTCGGCCAGGGCAAGGTCGACGACGCGATCGCGGCGTGGCGCGCCTACCTCGCCGCGCACGCGTCGCACGCGGAGTGGGAGCGCGTGCAGCGCGCGATCGTCGACGCGGAGTTCTGGCGCGCCGAGCGCATGGTCGCCGACGAGCGCTGGGCCGACGCGCGGAAGCTGTACGAGGATTTCGGGCGCGACCATCCGCTCGATCCGCGCAACGCCGACGTGTTGCGTCGCATCGGCGAGACCTTCGCGAGCGAGTCGAAGTGGGCCGAGGCGCGGCAGGCCTTGGAACGATGCGTGAAGAAGTACCCCGGCCGCGAGGAGTCGTCGGCCGCCCAGTTCCGCATCGGAGACCTGTGGGAGAACCAGGGCTTCGACTACCAGAAGGCACTCGACGCCTATCGCGCGGTCACCTGGGGCAGTCATCAACCGAATGCGCAGGCTCGCATCCGGCGGCTCGAGCAGAAGTCGCTCGGGCTGCGCACGCCAAGGACCTTCCGCGTCGGCGAGGCCGCGACCTTCGCGCTGACGTCGCGCAACGTCCCCGAGGTGCGCGTGCGGGTGTTCCGGCTCGACCTCGAAACCTGGTTCCGCGCGACACATCTCCCCGGTTCGGTCGAACGCCTCGACATCGAGGTCATCGCTCCCGACAAGACCTTTGCGAGCCCGGTGCCGGAGTACGTGCCGTACAAGGAGACCGTCCGCGACGTCGGCATCGGCTTCACCGAGCCCGGCTGCTACGTCGTGAAGGTCGACGACCAGGCGCGCGAGGCGACGACGATGGTGCTCGTCACCGATCTCGGCCTGATCGTGAAGTCGTCGCGCACCGAGTTGCTCGCGTTCACGCAGGATCTGAGCAAGGACCGGGTCGAGAGCGGCGTGCGCGTGGTGGTGAGCGACGGCCAGAAGATCCTCACCGAGGGCCGCACCGACGACGCGGGCATGTTCCGCTGGAAGTCGGAGAAGCTCGCGGAGGTCAGCGACCTGCGTGTGTTCGCCGTCGATGCGTCGGGCTCCGGCGCGGGAACGCTCGATCTGTCCGCGCTCGCAACCGGCGAGGGACTCACGGCGCGCGTGTTCCTTTGCACGGACCGCCCCGCCTATCTTCCGGGACAGTCGGTGCACCTGAAGGGAATCGTCCGTGACGTGAAGGACGGGCTGTACGTCCTCCCGAAGGCGCAGCCCGACGAGCGGCTGCGCGTCGTCTCGCCGTCGGGGCGCGTCGTGGTCGAGTCGGCCGTCGCGTTCACCGAGTTCGGCACGCTCGCGCTCGACGTCGATCTCCCCGTCGAAGCGGAGCTCGGCACCTGGCGCGCGACGCTCGACCGCGGCGACGGCCGAGAGGGCAGCATCCCGTTCGAGGTCGCTCGCTTCGAGTTGCCGCGGCTCATGCTCACGATCGAACCGGCCGAGCGGATCGTGTTCCGCGGCGAGGCGATCGCGGGGCACGTCGCGCTGCGTCACTTCTACGGCGAGCCCGCGCGCGGTCGCGCGGTCGAGGTCGTACTCCGACGGCCGGACGGTTCGAGCGAGGTGCGGCGCGGCGAGACGAACGCCGAAGGCCGGCTGGACTTCTCGTTCGAGACCCAGGAGTTCACCGAGGAAGCGCTGGCGATGTTGTCGGCGACCGTCGCGGAGGACGGTCTTGCGGCGCAGGCGGTCGTGCCGGTGGTGACGTCCGAGTTCGTGCCGGCGGTGACCATGCGGCGCGACGTCCAGCTGGTCGGCCAGACCTTCGACGTCACGGTGCGCATCGCGGATCGTTCGGGCGGTCCGCTCGCGAAGGCGGGTGAAGTCCTGCTGCTGCGCAAGGAGACCACGCGCCGCGGCACCGCGGAGATCGAGGTCGCGCGCAAGCCGTTCCGCACCGGCGGAGACAGCGGGACGGTCGAACTCCAGTTCAGCGCTCCCAAGAGCGGCGTGCACGTCCTGCGCGTGCAGGCGATGGATCGCTTCGGCCAACTGCTGACCGCCGAACGATCCTTGACGATCTCGGGCGACGATGACGAGTTGAAGCTCCGCGTGCTCAGCGACCGGCAGTCGTGGCGCGTCGGCGAGACGCTCGAGGCGCGCATCGTGAACCGCGCGGGTGAGAAGCTCGCGTTGCGCACCTTGCAGGCCGACGGCGTGCTCGCGTGCGAGGCGGTGCGGATTCCCGCCGGCGAGAGCGTGCTGCGCCTCCCGCTCGACGGTCGACACGCGCCGAACTTCGCGCTCGCGTTCGCGATGATCGACGGCACCGCGCTGCGCGAGGCGGAGTCGGAGTTCTTCGTGGCGCGTGATCTCACGATCACGGTGAAGCCGTCGCAGGAAGTCGCGGAGCCCGGCAGCGAGATCGAACTCTCGGTCGAAGCGAAGGACTCGCAGGGCAAGCCGGTCGCCGCGGAGGTCGCGGTCGCGCTGGTCGAAGCCTCGTTGTTCGCGATGTACGCGGACCAGGCGCCGGACCTCGCCGCGACCTTCTGGGGCATGCGCAGGCAGACCGCGTTCCGCACGGTCTCGAGTTGCGGCTGGAGCTACGACGGTCCGTCGCGCCCGGTCAGCGAGGCTCTGCTCGCCGAGGAACGGCGTCGTGCCGAAGCGGATCGCGCCGGACTCGCCGAGCACTCACCCGAGGGCGAACTCGACCATGACGCGGGCCGCGACCTCGTACGGCGCTTCCAGGGACCGGGCAGCGGACCCACCGGCGGGATGCCGCAACTCCGCGCCTTCGCCGACGGCACGCGCGGGCTCGAACCGCAGGGGCAGACGGCGGCGCAGAGGGAGGACTCCTTCTCGAGCAACGTCGGGCAGTTCCTGCAGCAACAGGCTCCGGGGCAGTCCCTCTTCAAATACAGCGGCGAGCAGTCGCCCTACTTCGGCAGGGTGCCGCAGGGGTACGTCGCCGGCCAGACCGCGGGCTTCGACGTCTTCGCGCTCGGAACGACGATCGATTTCAACGGCGCGATCCGCCCTCCGGAGCTTGCGCGTGCCACCGACGCCCCCCGCACCGCGTTCGCGCCCGACGGCGCGTGGCTCTCCTCGGTGCGGACCGACGACACCGGCCGCGCGACCGTGAAGCTGCGCGTGCCCGATCGCGCGAGCGAGTGGCAACTGGTCGCCCGCGGCACGACGCGCGAGACCGACGTCGGCAGGGCCGGCGCGAAGATCCGCACCGCGCGTGACCTCGTCGTCGATCTCTCGGCGCCGGCCTTCCTCGTGGCCAAGGACCAATCGGTCGTGCGCGCGCACCTGCACAACCGGACCGGCGACGCACGGAAGGAACACGTGACCGTCACGGTCGACGACGTCGCCCAGGACCGCGACGTCACACTCACCGCCGGGCAGGAGGAGACCAGCGAGGTCGCGATCACGGCCGGCGACGAAGGTGCCTTGCGCATCGCGCTCGCCGCGCGCGGAGATCGCGCCGGCGACGCGGACCTCACGATCCCGATCGTCCCGTTCGGCATCGAACTCCGCGACGGTCGCGCCGGCGTGCTCGTCGACGCCCAGCGCTTCACCTTGACCGTCCCTGCGCAGCGCGGCGTGCGCGACCTCGCGATGCGCATCGAGCTGGCGTTCGGCACCGACGCGGGTCTCGCCGCCGCGGCGCTCGCGCCGGGCGCATCCGCGCGCAACTGCCGGATGCTTGCGCCGTCGGTGCTCGCCACCGCGAGTCGTGCGATCGGCGCGTTCGCGGCGTTGCTCGCGCTCGACGGAACCGGCGACTCGCGCAAGGCTGACCGCGTCGCGCTCGAAGCGCTTGCTTCGGCCGCGGTGCAGAGCCTCGTTTCGATCCAGCGCGCGGACGGCGCATTCGCCTGGATCGGCCAGGGCGAGCCCGACCTGCGCGCGACCGCGGCCGCGGTCCGCGCGCTGCGCTTCGCGAAGGCTCGTGGTTCGCGACCGGCGGCGGACGCGCTGCAGCGCGCGAGCGCGTGGTTGCACAACGCCCTGCGCGGTGCGCGCGACGACCAGCGCGTCGAGCCCGAGCGCGCCCTCGCCGAAGCCGGCGAGGACCGCTTCGAGTCGCTCAACGCGTTGCACCGCCGCCGCGCGGGAATGGACCTCGCGAGCCTCGGACGCCTCGCGCTCGCCTGGCGGGCGCTCGGCCGCGTCGAACTCGCCACCGAGGTCGATGCCACGGCGAAGGAGAAGCTCGGCGTCGGACCGCTCGATGCCCCGGGCAAGGTCCGGCCGATCGGCGACGATCCCTCGCGCGTGGAGGCGCTCGCGCTCGTCGCGCACTCGTTGCTCGGTTCGAACGCCGGCGACGCGATCGGCGTGCGCATCGTCGAGTGGCTCGAGGCGCAACGGGTCGGCAATGCCTGGGCGACGCCCGAGGCGACGGCCGCGGCGATCGAGGCGCTCGCGAAGGCAACGCGCCGCGCGCGGCGCACGACCGCCGGCGCGTGCAGCGTCGTCGCGCGCGTGAACACGACCGCGCTCGAGCCGGTCGCGGGTCGCGACGGCCTCGACGCCGTCACGATCGACGTCCCCGCGGCCCTGCTGCGCGAGGGCGAAAACGTCGTCGAACTCGAACTCGACGGCTCCGGGCCGATCCGCTTCGCGGCGCTGCTGCGCGGCTTCGCCAGGGACTTCACCGACGCGGACCGCAACCGCAACCTCGTGCGCATCGATCGCAAGGTGCGCCCCGATCGCCTGCGCGAGAACGGGCGCGCGATCCAACCGGGCTTCGGCGTCGTGTCCGGCCGCTACGACTCCTTCGACAATCTGCTCACGCAGTTGCCGGTCGGGGCGATCGCGCGGGTCGAGACCACCTTCTGGTCGGTCGGCGACTCCAACGCGAAGCTGCCGGTCCTGCCGCTCGTCGTCGAGGAACCGATCCCGGCCGGTTGCACCGTGCCGCGCGCGTCGATCCAGGGTTCGTTCGAACGCGTCGACGTGCTTCCCGATCGCATCGTGGCGTGGTACCGCGACGCCGTGCGGGCGGACACGCTGCGCTACGAACTCGTCGGCCGCTTCCCGGGCCAGTACCGCGCGCTGCCGACCGTGGTGTACGGAGCGTTGCGTCCCGACCTCGTCGCGTTCGGGACGCCCGCCTCGCTGGTGGTCCTGCCGCGCGGCGGAACCGTCAGCGACGCCTATCGGCTCACGCCGGACGAGCTCTGGGAACTCGGCAAGGCCGCGTTCGAGCGCAAGGACCACGATCGCGCCCACGAACTTCTGGGCCAGCTCGCAGAGAACTGGACGCTGCGCGGCGACGTGCTCCGCGAACTCGCGCGCATGATGCTGTTCGTCTCGATCCAGAAGAACGACGCGCGCGGGACCGTGCGGTGGTTCGAGGAGCTGAAGGACCGCTACCCCGACCTCGTCGTGCCGTTCGAGGACATCCGTGCCGTCGGTCGCGCCTACGTCGACATCGGCGAGTTCGAGTCGGCGGTGCTCGTGTTCCGCGGAACGACCGAGGCCTCGTTCCTGAAGGACGCGGCCGTGGCGACGACGCTCGAGAGCCTCGGCGAGGTGCAGGCCTCCGTGCGCTTCCTCCAGGGCCTGCTCGACGTCTACCCGGCGCTCAACACGATGCGGCAGAGCCTGTACGGCATCGGCCAGAAGCTCGGCAT
>JACRLW010000005.1 GCA_016235155.1 Planctomycetota bacterium | reverse complement strand
GTTCGACGGCTTCACGTCGCCGTGGGCCAACCCGTACGGCGCGTGATCGACGCGGAGCGCCGCGAGTCGCGCCAGCGTGCGCGCGAGGCTCGCTCCGATCGCCGCCGCGGTGCTCGTCGCGCACGCGCCGTCGCGTCGGACGAGGGACTCGAGATCGACGCCGTCGACGTAGTCCTGCACGACGCAGGCGCGACCGCTCTCGGGATCCGCGACGACCTCGCGCATCACCGCGACGCCTGGCCCCGCCGCGAGCCGTCCCGAGCGCGCTTCCCGCTCGGCGTCGGCCGGCGAGCCGCCGTCGTAGCGCTTCAAGAGGCGCGTCGAACCGTCGCCCTCCCGGCGGACGAATAGCGTTCGGTCCGCCGACGCACCGACGATCCATGCGGTCGGACGGGCGCGATCCTGGGGCGCGGAGTTCATGCGAGCCGGGCGGGAGGATAGCGTTCGCCGCCCTGCCGAACAGCGTCCGGCGGAAAGTCGACGGTCGGGGCTATCGCACCCACTGGTAGGTGGCGAGAATCCGCCGCATGGCAGTTCACGTGGAGGTCACCGACTCCCTCGGATTCCGCACCCAGACCGTCGACGGCGAGCAGTTCTGGATCGGCTGCGCGCCGTCCTGCTCGGTGCAGGTCGAGATCCCCAACTGCCGATCGCGGGTGCTGGAAGTGAAGGCCGTAGACGGTTCGCTCACGGTGCGGACCGAACCCGGCCTCGCGTTCCCGGTGCGCAGCGTGACGGGAAACGTCGGCGGCCGCTTCGAGCAGTGCATGGACGGCGACGTGCTCAACGTCGGACCGGCGCTCGTGAAGCTGAGTCGCGTCCAGGCCAGCGTCGAGGGCGCCGCGCAGGAACTCGACCTCGCGCGCGTGCGCGGTCCCGGTGCGCCGGTTGGCACCTGGTACGAGACCTTCATGGCGGTCGCGGACCACCTCGAGGCGGTGCGTGATCCCGACAAGGGCATCGCGGCGGCGATCGACGGCATCCTCGCGGCGACCGCCGCCGACCGCATCCACGTCGCGCTCGACGCGGAGCACGCGATCGGCGGACGGACTGCGTTCTTCCGCGCACGCGACGGCAACAGCACGCCGTTCCGCATCTCGAGCGGCATCGTCGAGCGGGTGCGCGAGGCAGGCCGGGTGGTGCACGTGCCGTTCGCGTCGGCCGACCCGGTCGCGTCGCAGTTCGTGTCCGTCCGTCGCGAGGGGATCAGCGCGGGCATCGCGCTGCCGTTGACGGCGCTCGGCCGCACGATCGGGGTCCTCTACGCCGACTGCGTGCGCGAGGGCGCGGTGCTCACCGCCGAAGACCTGCAGCGCGTCGTGTTCATCGCGCGGCTCCTCGCCCAGTCGCTCGGCAATCGCGATCTCGTGTCGTCGCTCGTCCGCGCGCCGGTCGCGGGCGAGGCTCCGCCGCACGAAGCGCTCGCGACGTCGTCGCCGGCCTGCGCGGAGATGATCGAGCGGGTCAAGCTCTACGCGCCGACCGACTACACGGTGCTGCTCCGCGGCGAGACCGGCAGCGGCAAGGAGGTTCTCGCGCGCGCGATCCACGAACTCAGCCGGCGGAAGGACGGTCCGTTCGTGCCGGTCAACTGCGCGGCGATCCCGGAGCAGTTGATGGAGAGCATGTTGTTCGGCCACGAGAAGGGCGCGTTCACCGGCGCGTCGTCGAACCGCCGCGGTCACTTCGAGGAAGCGCACGGCGGCACGCTGTTCCTCGACGAGATCGGCGACATGCCCCTCGATCTCCAGTCGAAGATCCTGCGCGCGCTCCAGGATCGCGTGGTGACGCCGATCGGCAGCAGCCGCCAGATCCGCGTCGACGTCCGCATCCTCGCCGCGACGCACCAGGATCTCGAAGCCATGGTCGACGAGCGCCGCTTCCGCGAGGACCTCTACTACCGGCTCCGCGAACTCGAGATCGTCCTGCCGCCGCTGCGCCGGCGTCGCGAGGACATCCCGCTGCTCGCGCGGCGCTTCCTCGAAGAGGCGGCGCGCGAACTCGCTTTCGCCCAGGTCCCCGAACTCACCCACGCAACGCTCGAGTCGCTCGAAGCACGGCCGTGGCGCGGCAACATCCGCGAACTCCGCCACGTCGTGAAGGCTGCGGCCCTCCGCGCGGGCGGCGCCGCCCTGCGTCCCGAACACCTCGACACCGCGCCGCTCCAGGCCCGCGGTCGCAACGCCGAGGAACTCGACGCTGCGGCGACCTGGAAGGAGCGGCTCGAAGCCCAGGAGAAGTCCGCGCTCCAGAAGACCCTCGAAGAAGCGGGCGGCAACCTCACGCGCGCCGCGAAGCTCTTCGGCGTGCCGCGCACGACCTATCGCGAACGGCTCGTGAAGCACGGGTTGCTGAAGGAAGGCGAGGAGTAGCGGATCGGGCGGCGAGATCGTCCTGGGCGCGGCGGGTGCGTGGCGCTTTCCTGAGGGCCCTGAACATGATGCCGGCCCACGCATCGACTCGATCCCGCCTGCTACTCGTGCTCGCGCTCGTCGCGGGCGGGCTGCTCGACGCATGTGCGGGGACGAAAGGGCGCGACGCCGCTCGGCAGGGCGGGACCCTGCGCGTCGTCAGCTACAACATCCGCCACGGTTGCGGCTCCGACGACACCGTCGATCTCGCACGCACCGCCGCCGCGCTCCGGGCACTCGCGCCCGACCTCGTCGCGTTGCAGGAAGTGGATTGCGGCGTGCGTCGCAGCGGGGGAGTCGATCAGGCCGCGGAGTTGGGCCGCCTGCTCGGCATGCACCACGCGTTCGGTTCGTTCATGGACTACCAGGGCGGCCGCTACGGGATGGCGTTCCTGTCGCGCTTCCCGATCCTCCGTTCGCACGCGATCCGCTTGCCGCCGGGCGACGAACCGCGCATCGCGTTGCGCATCGACGTGGCGGTGCCTGGCGTGGGGGAGCTGACCGCGGTGAACGTGCACTTCAACTGGGTCGGCGACGACACGCTGCGATACGCGCAGGCTCGCGCCCTGGCCGAGCAGCTCGCTTCGATCGGCCCGCGCTACCTCGTGCTCGGCGATTTCAACGACGAGCCCGGCTCGCGGACGCTGCAACTGTTCCAAGGCCAAGCACTCGAGATCGCCAAACCCGCCGCGGCCCGGCTGACCTATCCGGCGCCGGCGCCCGTCAAGGAGATCGACTTCGTCTTCGCGTCACCAACCGACGGTTGGCGCGTGCACGAGGTCCGCGCCGTGGCGGAGACGCTCGCGTCCGACCACCGCCCGGTGCTCGCGGTGATCGAGGCTCGTTGAACGAGGTTCCCGATGCGCGCCGCACGGGTTGTGCGGGGCTTGGGCCTCGCAGGCCGGTGAAACGTCGGCCGGAGCGACGATCCTCTGGTCTGCGGACCCGGTGGGACTGGCGACCGCAACTGCTCGCCTCTAAGCATCGCTGCATGCGATTCGAGGACCACATCACGGTCACGGCCGGTGTTCGCGGCGGCAAGCCGTGCATCCGCGGCACCCGCATCACGGTTGCGGACGTCTTGGAGTACCTCGCGGGAGGCATGAGCGAAGCGCAGATCCTCGGTGAGTTCCCCGAGCTCCGGCCGGAACACATCCGCGCGGTCCTGGCGTTCGCTGCTGCGCGCGAGCGCCGCCTCGCGGAACCGCCGGCGACCTGAATCGCGTCGTCGATCGGGACCGGCGCTGCGACCGTCGGGTTCGTCATCGTCACGAAGGACGGCGACCTCTCGCAGTCCGGTTCCCCCGGCGCCCGCGGGCCCAACCCCCGAACGGAAGGCCTCCGCGGGGATCCGTGGCGGGGCAGCGCGGCCCGCGAAGGATTCCGGGATTCCCGGTCCGGTCCCCGCCCGGGGTCTCGGTCCTGCTCGTGGACCCATCGAGGCCCAAGCCAACCCCCGACCACGAGGACCCGACCATGATCCGCTCGACCATCATCGCGACCCTGTTCAGTGCCGCGCTCGCCGCCCAGTGCCACCCGACGATTCGTCAGACCACGACCTTCAACGAGGGCTGGTTCTGCTCGACGTTCACCTACTGCTACGAGGTCTGCAACCCCGCGCCGTGCGTGTTGCCGATCCGCAGGGTGTGCGTGAAGTTCAACCTCGGCACGGCTCTGCTCGACTCCGGTTCGATCCAGTCGCCCGCCGGCTGGAGCGGGACCGTGAACGCGGGGACCAACGAGGTGTGCTGGTTCGCGGACGTCAACGCGAGCTCCATCCAGCCGAACCAGTGCAAGACCTTCTGCATCACGACCGTCTGCAACCCGCGCGGCGTCGAGGGGATCCAGACCGCGGACTTCTTCTCTGATCGCGGCGTGTTGATCGAACTCGGCGTGCGGACTGCGATCGCAGCCCTCGGGCCGCATCGCAACTTCCTCGCGGGCGACGCCTACGCGACGGTCGGGCGTCAGTACGACATCCAGGCTGCGAGTGCGAACGATCCCTTCGGTCAGAACCTGCTGCTCGCGAGCCCCTTCGCCCTGCCCACCGGCATGAACGTCCCGGGCTTCGGTCTCCTGCAGCTCGATCCGATGCTGATCCTGGTCGTCGCGCCGATCTCGCTCGACGTCAACGGCATCGGCGTGTTGCCCCTGCAGGTTCCGCCCTCCCCGCAGCTGATCGGTGGCCAGCTCATGTTCCAGAGCCTCGCCTTCTCGACGCTGGCGCCGCGCTTGAGCAACCTCAAGCCGGTGACTTTCCGCTGAGGATGGCCCCTCGCGCCGTCGCGGCAGCGACGGGCTCACGGCACGAGATCGGCGACGCTCGACCGGCCCTGATTCCCCTCGAAGCAGGTGAAGTCGACGAGGAAGACGGCGCCGATGAGAAGCGGGCGGAGGACGTCGAGTTCCGGCAGGTCCTCGTATTCGACGCCGAAGGCGTCGGCGTCGGTGAACAGCTCGCGGAGCATGCCGCCCCACTTCTTGCGGATGACTCCGACGACGTGGTCGCCGAAGCGGAGTTCGAAGGTCCAGATGCGGAGGAAGGGGCTGACGATCTCGAACACCGCCTCGCCCGCGGCGTTCTCGACCGTGAAGCGCCTGCAGAACCAGGACCAGCGGCGCTGCACCGCGCCGATGCGACGGTCGCCCTCGAAGAGTTCGAGCCGGTGGAAGAACCACGTGAACGGCTTCTCGCCGCGCAGCAACCGCTTGCCCTCGGGATCGACGACGTGCAGCGTCGCCTTGCGTCCGCTGCCGAGGAACAGCCGGCCGAGCATCCGACCCACTCCGCCGCCTTCCTCGGCCGCGCGTGCGACGAGAGCGCCGTCCTCGCCGAAGAGCTCGTAGCGGTTGCGGGTCTCGATGCCGGTGAGGATCTCGCCCCACTCCTTCACCTGGCGGACCAGGATGCGTCGTTTGGTTGTCATGGCTTCGTGGGCAGGAGCATCATCGCCTCCGGCGACGGTCCGTCGACCGATCGCGTTGCCGTCGGGAGCCGTCGGGAGCCGTCGGGAGCCGGGCGCGACTTTCTGCGTGAACCGAGCGCCGCGGGGACTAAAGGAGTGCCCCGCCAACCCGATGACGTCCCACGCCCGCCCGTTCCGCATCCTCGTCGTCGGCGACGTCCATGGTCATTGGACCGACGTCGACACGCAGTTCGTCGAGGGCGGCGACCAGGACCTCACGATCTTCATCGGCGATCTCGGCGACGAGGACACGGTGATCGCGCGCCGGATCAGCGAGATCGACGCCGAACTCGGCATCGTGCTCGGCAACCACGACGCCTGGCAGAGCTTCTCGCAGAAGGAGGCGACGCCCGCGCTGCGCGAGATCCTCGCCCTCTTCGGCGACGACCACCTCGGCTACACCCGGCGCGAACTGCCGGCCGCGGGCCTCACCCTCGTCGGCGCGCGACCGTTCTCGTGGGGTGGTCGCGACATCCGCAGTCCCGAGCTCTACGCGGACCTGTGGGGGATCACGTCGCACGAGGAGTCGGCGGAGCGCATCGTCGGACTCGTCGCTGCCGCCGAGCACGACGACGTGCTGATCGTCGCGCACAACGGCCCGCTCGGGATGAGCCAGGCGCCCGGCGACATCTGGGGCAAGGACTTCGGCATGCGACCGGGCGGCGACTGGGGCGATCGCGACCTGCGTTTCGCGCTCGATCGCATCCCCGAGACCGGCAAGCGCGTGCGCGGCGTGATCGCCGGGCACATGCACGATCGGTTGCTGTTCCCGCGCGGCGCGTCGAGGCGGCGCTTCGCGCGCCGCGACGGGATCGACTTCATGAACCCCGCGGTCGTGCCGCGCATCCGCCGCGATCCGGAACACGGCGACCTGCATCACTTCCTGCGCACGGATTGGTTGAACGGAGCGCTCGTCGAAGTCGACGAGATCTGGGTCGACGAGACCGGCGTCGTGCGACGCCATCATCGCCCCGATCTCCAGGTCGCCGACGAGGAATGAACGACGAGGAGTGACCGACGAGGAGTGACGCGCCGCCGCGTCGCTCAGCGCTCGACGAACACGCGGAGCGGCAGGATGCGCGCCGCGAAGATCCCGGCGCGCACGGCCGGGTCGGCTTCCATCGTCGCGCGAGCCTCCTCGGCGTCGCGCGCGCGCAGCACGACCACGCCGAGCGGCTCCTGCACATCGAGTGCGCGCGCCGACTCGCCGCGCGGCGCGAAGGTCTCGCCGAGGCAGGGGCCCGCGATCACGACCGCGGCGCGGTCGGCGAGCGTGCGCACGTGCTCGGCGTGCTGACCGAGGATCGCCGCTTCCTCGTCCGTCGGGTTCATCGCCGTCTCCTTGCGCACCGGCGACAGCAAGACGACCCACGTCGTTCCCGGCGGCGCATCGGCCGCTTCGGTCGCCGTCCACAGCGGCCCCTCGCGGAAGGACTTCCCGAGGTTGGCGAGGACGAAGGGCCAGGCCGTCGCGAAGTACGCGCGCACCTTGGCGCCACCCTCGTCGGACGCGAAACCGCCGTGCACGAGTTCGACGGCGGTGCTCTTGCCGTCATCGCGATCCGTGAGGCGCACGACGACGAAGCCGCGGCGTGCGCGCAGGTGGCCGAGCGACGGCGGCGCCGACCACGAGAAGGTGAGCATCTCGCCATCGATCCAGGCGAGCACCTCGCAGCCCTCGGAGCCGCGGCTGCCGGGCTCCGCCGCCGGATCGAACCAGGCTTCGAAGGGTCCGCCGGAGCGGAGTTCGATGCGCGCGCGCGGGGCGAGGAAGGTCATGAGTCCGGCGCTGGTGGTCCACGCCGCCCAGACCGCGGCGCGCGGCGCAAGAACCGTCTCGCGGACGACGAGCGGCGGAACCGCTTCGCGTTGCTGCGCGGTGGATCCCGCGGCGGCGAGGAAGACGGCAAGGACGGCGGCGACGACGGGCGAGGAGCACGCGGGCATCGGTGGAGGGAGCATCGTTCGGAGTGCGCCCTATCATGCGCGGCCTCGCATGCGGCGGAAGCTCGCACTGATCGTCGTCGGCCTCTGTGCCGGGCTCGTCGCTCTCGAGCTCGTGTTGCAGGTCGTCGCCTGGGTGCAGTGGCGGCGCTTCCAGGCCGCGCAGTCGATGCCGCCGGGAACCGTCGCCGGCGAGACCGTGCTCTGCGTGGGGGACTCGTTCACCTACGGCCTCGGCGCCGCCGACTCCGCCAACGCCTATCCCGCGGCGGCGGAGCGCGAGCTGCGCGTGATCGACCCGGCCACGAAGCTCCGCTTCGTCAACGCGGGATGGGCCGGCAGCGACAGTGCGGCGGTGCTCGCGCGACTCGACGCGCAACTCGCGGTGAACCGGCCGCGCTTCGTCTACGTGCTCGTCGGCTACAACGACTTCTGGAGCGAGCGCCGCGTCGAGGGGCGCGACGCGAACGCCTTCCCGCTCGAACTCCGCACGATGCGGCTGGCGAGCCTGATCGTCGCGGCGTTGCGCGGCGGACCCGACGGAGCGGACGAGCCGCCGGCGACCGCTCTTCTGCGGAGCGAAGCACCGTTCCTCGGCGCATGGCATCACGAGGGCGTGTGGGTGGACTTCAAGGACGACGGCCGCGTCGTCACCTCGAACGGCGACCTGCCGTCGCTGTGGAGCCACGACGGAACGCAGGTCTTCCTCGACGATCGCGAGTCGCGAGCGCGGACCGCGATCGAGTGGCGGATCGACGGCGTGGCGCTCGCGCTCAGCGGCGGACCGTTTCCGGGCGGCATCGTGCTCGCCAAGGGCATGCCGGAGCGCAACGCGCTCGAGCGCGGGCGCGCGGCTCGACAGCGCGGCGAACTCGACGCCGCCGAGCGCGAACTGCGCGCGGCGCTCGACGACCTCGCGACGTCGATCGATGCGAGGCTCGACCTCGCGACGCTGCTCGCCGATCGCGGTCGCGGGGTCGAGGGTGCTCCGTTGCTCGAGCCTGTCCTTGGGGCGTTCGGCCAGGGCGCCGACGTCGCGCTGGGCCGGCGCCTGGTCGACGCGTTGCTCGCGACCGGCCGCGCCGCCGACGCGACGCAGGTGCTGGAACGCTTGCTCGTCGAATTGCCGATCGACGACGCGCTGGTCCAACTCCTCGCGCGCGTCGGACTCCACGCCGGCGATCCGCTCGTGCTCGACGCCGCGGTCGAACGGGCGCTGGCCCGACCCGAAGCGACGAAGCACCAGCGCCTCGGCCTCCTCGGCATGCGGCAGGTCCTGCGCGGGGACGACCCGACGGTCACGCTGCGCTGCCTCGTCGAGGCGGCGCGCATCGGCGGTGACGAGTCGAGCTTCGTGCGCACCGTCGTGTGGAACCGCGCTCGCTTCACGCGCGAGGCCTTCGCCGCCGCCGTCGCCGCCGCGGGTCTCGCCGCGGACGAACGCGCACGCGTGCTCGCGGCCTTCGATGCGGCGCTCGCGCGGAAGGACTTCACCGGCGAAGGGCTCGAGCAGAACCTCGAGCGCATCGTCGCGGCGTGCCGCGCATCGGGAGCCGAACCGGTGCTGCTCGACTACCCCCTCGATCGGCCGTCGATCCTGGCCGCGGTCGATCGCGTCGCGGCGTCGCACGGCGTCGCGCGGCTGCGGCTCGGCTAGCACTTCGCGCGGCTCGTCGCGCAGGGCCGTCGCGAGGATTGGTACGTCGCGGACGGGCACTGCAACGACCGCGGTTACGTCGAGATGGGACGGCTGGTCGCGCGCGACGTCGCGAAGCGGATGCAGCGATGAACCGATCCGCCCGCGCCGCGCTGACTCTTCTGTTGCTCGCGACGAAGCTCGGCGCCCAGACCGATGCGCGCGACGCGGCGGTCGGCATCGTGCGCGACGCCGACGGCAAGCCGTGCGCGGGAGCCACGGTCGAGTTCGCCGGACGCCCCTGGCCCGAAGCGACGGCGATCGGCTGGAGCGACGTCGTGCGCGTGACGAGCGACGCGCGCGGTCGCTTCCGCGCCGAGCTCCGGCCCGGGATCACCTACGCCGCGTGGGCCTGGATCGAAGACGCCGGCGGCGCACGGCGATCGTCGGCGATCGTCGAACGCATCGTGCCGCGCACGCCGGTCGCGCTCGCGTTGGGCGAGCCCGCCGCGAACCGGCTCGCGCGTCTCGAGCTCACGGCGGTCGCGGACTGGCCCGCGCCGCTCGCCGTCGAACTCGAAGCGACGACCGATCCGCGCGTGACGATCGCCCTCGCTCCACTTCCCGGCGACGCCTTCGCCGTGCCGCCGATCCCGACCACGGTGCTGCGCGTGCGCGTGCGCGCGGCCAACGGCGCGGTGCTCGTCGAGTCGACTCTCGACGTCGGACGACTCCGCGGACCGACGACGACGATCGACCTGCCCGCGGCGAAGCGGCAGCGCTTCGCGGTGCGCGACGTCGACACGGGCAAGGGCGTGCCCGGCGCCACGCTCCTGCAGATGGCCGGCGGCGCCGCCGTCCCGATCGGCACGACCGACGCCGACGGCTGCGCCGAACTCGCCGCGATCAGCAGCTCCGAGTTCCGCGCCTGCGGGCCGGGACTCGCGCTCGCCGGCATGCAGGCGGCGGAGCACGCCGGCGGCGAGCCGGACTGGAAGCCGCTGCGCGAGGGCTTCACTCCGGAGTGGGCGGCGCACGTCGGCAAGGGCGTCGAACTGCGCGGCAGCGTGTCGTTCGGCGACGCGCCGCTGTCGGCCGTCGACCTCGTCCTCTCCGAAGGTGCCCTGCACTACAGCCAGAAGAACTCGCGCGCGCTGGTGTGGGGGCGGCGGGCGATCGCGCTCGACGCGCGCGGCGCGTTTGGAGTCGGCAGCGTGCTCGCCGAATTCCCGCCGGACCTCGTGCTCGTGCTCGGACCCGCCGCGCTCGAAATGCTCCCGAAGGCCTGGCGCGCCGCGTGGCCGCTGATCGTCGCGCCGTGGGTCGTCGAAGCGTCGGCCACCGGCGTGGTCGAACTCGAACGCTTCGACGTCGCGCGCTGCGTGCCCGTGCGCGTGCAGGTCCGCGGCGCCGACGGCGCGCCGGCGCTCGACGCGGAGATCGCCCTCGTACCCAATCGCAACATGTTCGGCCGCAGCGAGCTGCCGGCGTTGTGCGTCGATCGATCCGGCGCCGGATTGCTGCTCGTGCCGCCGGAGCGCGCCTTCGCGCTCGTCGCGCGTCGCGGCGACGAGATCGCGGGCGGGCGACTCGAGACGCTGGTCCGCGACGGCGACGCGCCGGTCGAGATCGCGCTGACCCTGCGCCCGCCGCGGACGATCCGCGGCACGGTCCTCGGACCCGACGGCGTGCCGCGCGACGGCATGCATCTCTGGATGGAACCGTCGGCGACGCGCGGTGCCATCGAGACACCGGCCGAGCCCGTGCCGGTCACGCCGCGCGCCGGCGGCGCCACGTTCACCGAAGGACTCGCCGACTGGCCGAGCGACACGCTGCAGATCGCCACGAGTCGTCCGACGGTTCGGACCGATGCGAAGGGCGCTTTCGTCGTGAGCGTGCCGGACCTCGGCATCGGGTGGGAGATCCACGTCGGCGACGTGAGCGTCGATGTCGGCGCGGACGACGACCCTCAGCCGATCGAGATCCGCTTGTCGAGGTGATCGTCGAGGTGATGGCCCGGAGGACCGGCGCCGTGGGGGCTTCCGCGAACCGCGAGCCGATGCGACGGCGAGTCCCGAGCGGGCCGATCGGCCGGGGTATCTTTCTGCGCCCTCATGTCGCTCCCCGCGCGCCGAGTCGTGTCCCTCGTCCCGAGCCTGACCGAGACGGTCTGTGATCTCGGCGTCGCCGGGCGGCTCGTCGCGGTGACCCGCTTCTGCAACACGCCGGAGGAGCCGCTGCGCTTCGTGCCGCGCGTCGGCGGGACCAAGAATCCCGATCGCGAACGCATCGCGGCCTTCGATCCCGACCTCGTGCTCGTCAACGGCGAGGAGAACCGCCGCGAGGACATCGATTGGCTCACGAGCCGCTTCGAAGTCCACGAGAGCATGCCGCAGAACGTGCCCGACGCCGCGGCGGTCGTGAAGGAGATCGGGCGGCTGCTCGGCGTCGAAGACTCCGCCGAAGCGGTCGCGCTCGAGATCGAAGTGGAGATGACGCGCATCGAGGTCGACGGCCTCGACCTGCCGAGCGTGCGCGTCTTCTACCCGATCTGGAAACAGCCCTGGATCGCGATCAACCGCGCGACCTACGTGCACGACGTCCTCGCGCGCGCCGGCGCGGTCAACGTCTGCGCGGATCGCGAGTCGCGTTATCCCGTGGTCGCGCAATCCGACCTCTTGGCACTCCGGCCCGACGTCGTGCTCCTGCCGTCGGAACCGTTCGCGTTCTCGCGCGAGCACAAGAAGGCGCTGGTCGAGGAGCGCGCGTTCGGCCGCGACGTCCCGATCGTGATGGTCGACGGCAAGAACTTCTGCTGGCACGGCTCGCGCAGCGGCCGCGGACTCGCGGCGGCGGCCGAACTCGTCGCCCGCTACCGCCGCTCGGCGTGAGAAGGGGTTCGCCTCCGCTCAGAGCAGCGGCGACATCAGCCGCGCCGCGCCCTCGAGGAAGCGACCGATCGTCGTCTTGTGGGCGAGGTCGTCGGCGGTGAACTCGGTCGCCGAGAGCAGGTCGGCCTCGAACGAGCTCGCGACCGTCGCGGCGAAGCTCCGGTCGACGATGAACGGGTTGAGTTCGAAGTTCAGGCGGAACGAGCGCATGTCCATGTTCGCGGAGCCGACCGTCGCGACCCAGTCGTCGGCGACCATCGTCTTGGCGTGGACGAAGCCGCGTGCGTAGCGGTAGATCCGCGCACCGGCTTCGATCAGCGGCGGGAAGTACGAGCGCGACGCGAGCTGCACGATCAGGTGATCGGAGTGCATCGGCAGGAGGATGCGGACGTCGACGCCGCGCAGCGCCGCGGACACGAGCATGTTCTCGATGGTCGCCGACGGCACGAAGTAGGGATTCGTGATCCACACCCGCTTGCGCGCCGCCGCGATCACGAAGGCGTACATCGACTCGATCGAGGACCAGTCGCGGTCGGGACCGGAGTCGACGACCTGCACGATCGCGCCGTCGTCGTGGCAGACGGGCTCGGGATAGAAGCCCTCGCCGTCGAGCTCCTCGCCGGTCGAGGTGAACCAGTCCTCCGCGAACGCGCATTGCAGCGCCAGGACCGCCGGCCCCTCGAGCATCACGTGGGCGTCGCGCCACGCGCGGATCTCGGGATCGAGGCCGAGGTACTCGCGGCCGATGTTGATCCCGCCGGTGAAACCGCAGGCGCCGTCGACGACGACGACCTTGCGGTGGTTGCGGAAGTCGATGCGATCGCGCCGGCGGAGCCGCGTGAAGGTGCGCGAGACCGGACGGAACGCCGCCGCCTTGCCGCCCGCGGCGATCAGTTCGTTCCAGAAGTCGTTGGGCAGTTGCACGCTGCCGACCGCGTCGACGAGGACGCGCACCGCGACGCCGCGTCGCGCCACGGCGACCAGCCGCTCGCGCAGGCGTCGACCGGTCTCGTCGGGACGGATGATGTAGAACTGCACGTGGACGTGATGGCGCGCGCTCTCGATCGCGATGCTCATCGCGCGATACGTCGCTGCCGCGCTGTCGAGCAGCTTCGCGCGGTTGCCGGCGCTCGGCGGCGTCGACGACAACGCGGCGCCCAGGCGGAGCAGCGACTCGGTGCGGGCCTCGGCGCCCGCGCCGGTCCCTGCGCCGAGCTTGCGTTCGACGCCCTGGCGCAGGCGCACGGCCTCGATCCGTCGCGACGCGAGCGCCATCCGCCGCTTGGTCCGCGCGTAGCGCGGCGCGCCGATCAGGAAGTAGACGACGAGTCCGAGGAGCGGCAGGAGGACCAGCGTGAGCAACCACGCGAGCGTCGCCGCGGGTTGGCGTCGCTCGTGGAGGATCAGCACCGAGATCGCGAGGACGTGCGCGACGAACAGCACGATCGTGAAGGCCGTCCACATCACGGGGCGGCGTCCGACTCGTTCGACTTGTCCGAGGCGCGCGGCGCGGTCGTCTGCCCCGCGCCGTTGCCGGCGAGCAGATCGGCGACCGGTTTGGTGTAGCCGAGTTCCATCAGCACGATCTTGATCGCCTGGGTCATCGGCACCGCCAACAGGACTCCGACCAGTCCCCAGAGCATGCCCCAGAACATCAGTCCGAGTAGCACCGCGACCGGGTGGAGATCGAGTCGCTTGCCGAGCAGCTTCGGTTCGAGGAGCTGGCCGATGATGAACTGCGCGACGCTCGGCAGCGCGATTGCGAGGATCGCCGTCGTCGAGGTGATCGTCTCGGTGCCGAGCAGCACCGGCAGCGGCAGGAGCGTCGCGATGATCGAGCCGACGTTCGGGACGAAGTTGAGGACGAAGACGAGGAACGCGAACGCCAGGGCGAGCGGCACCCCGAGGAGGGCGAGGATCGTCCCGACGACCACCGCGGTCAGCAGCGAGATCGCGACGTGGAGCGAGAGGTACTGCGCGATGCCGCGGCGGATCGCGGTCCAGGTCGCGCTGACCGGCCCGAGCAACACCGCGTGTGAGCTGAGAAGGAAGTAGAGGAAGATCAGGACGATCGCGAGCTGCGACAGCAGCGACACCACTTCGCCGAGCAGCGACTGCAGCGCGGTGCCGAGCCACTCGCCGGTCAGCAGTTCGTCGATCCAGCGGGTGTTGTCGACGCCGAAGCGGGCGAGGAATCCCTCGAACCGGTCGCCGACCCCGCGGAGCTGCCCAAGGTAGGAGTCGAGTCCGTCGCGGAGTTGGACAACCGCCGCGGCGACGACCGTCGCGAAGACCAGCACGAGCGCGATGCCGAGCAGCAGCGTCGTGACGATCGCGACCGCTCGCGGCAGGCGCAGTCCCTTGATCTGCGCGTCGACGACCGGCTCCGCGACGATCGACAGGAACACCGCCAGCACGAACGGCACGAGCACCGGCCGCAGCCAATAGAGCGCCGCGCCGGTCGCGATCGCGGCGAGGATCGTGGCACAGATCGCGGTGATGCGCGGCGCCTGGCGGTCGAGGTCCATGTCGGCGGTCGGCGCCGCGCACGCTACTCGCCAGGAGGGTCGGGCCAAAAAAACAGTCGGCCGGGATCAGAGACCCCGGCCGACCGACCCTCTGAGGCCCGCCCCTCACCGGACGGGCCAGCTCTCTCTCCCCTCAGCACCGCGTATCGGCCCGGCGACGCCCGCGACTTGATCGGGTGTCCTCCGATTCCGTCGCGCGCGGCGCGGAAGGTCCCTCGCTGCCGCGCGCGCGCCGTCGCGCTACCGGATCGAATCTTCGACCCAGAGGTTGCTGAAGCGAGCCCGGCCCGAGGGCTCGACGCAGAGTGCCTGCGCGTAGAGCGGTCGGCCGGCGAGGATCGGCAGGTCGGGGATGGGGATGTCGACGACGGCGAGGCGCTCGCGGTCGAATGGCAGTACCGAGGGCCAGACCAGGGTGGTGGCGGGATCGAGGCCGAAGCGGCCGAAGGGCGGGAGCGGGGTGCTGCTGGTCGAGAGCGCGAGCGCGAGCACGCCGACTCCGCCTGGGAGACCGCTGACGTTCACGCGCCATGTCGCGCCGCGCGTGGGGCGAGCTTCGGCCCAGACGTGACGGGTGGTGTTGAGGAAGTAGCGCTGCCGGCCGGTGGGCGCGGGAACTGTGCAGCCGTCGGCGATGAACATGTCGAGGTCCCCGTCGCCGTCCATGTCGCCGGGAACGACGTAGTAGACGCCGCCGTTCCTCTGCTCGCGGGCGAGGTAGGAATCGCTGGTGTCGAGCGTGAAGCGGGCGCTGCCGTCGTTGACGAGCACCTGGATGTCTCCCGCGAAACCCGGGGCGAGAGGGTTGCGGAAGTACACGATGTCCGCATCGCCGTCGCCCTCGATGTCGAAGAGCCCGGGATTGAGCGCAGCCTCGCTCTGCGGGGGGATGCGTCCGGTCGAGCTCTCGTAGAGATGGCCGGTGCCGTCGTTCAGGTAGAGCAGGGCCGGCGCGCGCATGTAGGCGCGGCCGACGACCGCGTCGAGGTCGCCGTCGCCGTCGAGGTCGGCGATGTTCATTCCCATCGACACGTAGTTCGTGGGCACCGGATGCAGGTGGGTGGGTACGGCGTCGGTGAAGTGCGCTGAGCCGTCGTTGAGCCAGTACGCGATTCCGCCTCGGTAGGACGAGGCGAGGAGATCCATGTCTCCGTCGCCGTCCATGTCCCCGGTAACGAAGCCCGGGATGAGGCCCGGATCCCTCAGCTCGCGGTCCTGGGGAAAGCCGGTTGCGTCGTACGTGAAGAAGCCTTGACCGTTGTTGCGGAGCAGGAAGCCCGATGCGGGGTGCGAGCTGTGTGCGCTTCCGCCAAGGACGAGGTCGATGTCGCCATCGCGGTCGAAATCTGCCGCGGCGACGCACGCCTGCACGGTCATCGGAAACGTCGACCATGCCAGGCCCCGCTGCGCCGTTTCGTTGGTGAACCGACCGGTTCCGTCGTTGATGAGGATCGACGCGGGGTCGTAGTTCGATCCCTCGTAGTTAGCGGACACGTAGTCGAGGTCGCCGTCATTGTCGAGGTCGGCCAGTGCGAACTGATAGACGGAACGGATGTCGTTCGGCATCGCGGTCGATGTGACCTCGGTGAGCCGGCCGTTGCCATCGCTCAGGAGGAGCCGGGGACGCTGCCCGCCGATTGATCCGTACACGACGTCCATGTCGCCATCATTGTCGACGTCACCCAGCGCAACCGTGAGTCGGCCATCGCAGGGTCGTCCGTTCTGCCATCCGATCGAGACAGTTGGAACCAGGAATCCCGGCAGGGGCAGCTCGCGGAGAACCGGATGGGTGAGTGGCGCACGCACGGGAGTTCCTGAGGACTGCGCTGCCGATGGCGGCACGAGCGCACTGACCGCGGAAACGAACATGCACAGCGTGAGCGACTTCATCGTTGCCTCCGCAACTGCTCGCCACGATCGACGAGCGCACGATGGCGCACGACGGTGTTCTCCTCGCTGGCCTGGACCGAACTCGTGGTCGATCCAGATCCTGAGCGCATCCCGAGGATGGCAGGCCAGCCGTCGACGACCAGGAAGGACTGGAGGTTGTTGACCGGATCGAAGAGTTCCATCGGCGACGCGCACCGCGTACCAGCCCCGATCGGGCGCAGTGCCAGAACACGTCCGTCGACTGTTGCAGTCATCGCATGGTCCGCCTGCAGAATCTCGGTGGCGCCCACGGTCAGTCTGCGAGCAAGCCCTGTCAAGCTCCGGCCGGGCGAGGACCCGCCGCCGCATCCATGGCGAGCGGCCGGATTCCGCCTCGCCATCGACGAAGGCGCGCGCCGACCCGCTTGGATACCCTTCCCCGCCCGATGCGTCTCAGCCAGATCCTCGTCACCACCCTCCGCGAAGACCCCGCCGATGCGGAGATCCCGAGCCACAAGCTGCTCGCGCGCGGCGGCTACATCCAGAAGGTCTCGTCCGGTCTCTACACCTACGGTCCGCTGATGTGGCGGACGCTGCGGAAGATCATGCAGATCGTCCGCGAGGAGCTCGATCGCGAGGGGGCGCAGGAGGTGATGATGCCGATCCTGCACCCGAAGGAGCTGTGGGTAAGTTCGGGTCGCTGGGAGCGCTATGTGACCGACGGGATCATGTTCACGCTCAAGGACCAGAAGGGCGCCGAGTACTGCCTCGGTCCGACGCACGAAGAGGTCATCACCGCCTACGCGAACCAGAACATCAGCTCCTACAAGCAGCTCCCGGTGAACCTCTACCAGATCCAGGACAAGTTCCGGGACGAGATCCGGCCGCGCTACGGGCTGATGCGCGGGCGCGAGTTCATCATGATGGACGCGTATTCGTTCGACGCCGATCAGGGCGGCCTCGACGAGAGCTACGCGAAGATGGCGCGCGCGTATCGGCGGGTCTTCGCGCGCTGCGGGCTCGACTTCCGCGCGGTGCAGGCGGATTCGGGCGCGATCGGCGGCAGCGGCAGCGAGGAGTTCATGGTCGTCGCGGACGCCGGCGAGGACACGATCCTCTACTGCGCCGAGTCGGGGTATGCGGCGAACGTCGAGAAGGCCGACTCCATCCCGGCGGCCGCGCCCGACGGCGGCGCGCCGCGCCCGCTCGAGAAGCACCCGACGCCCGACGTCCGCACCGTCGAACAGCTCGAAGCCTTCTTCCGCCTGCCGGCCGCGGCGATGGCGAAGACCCTCCTCTACCGCGCGGTGTGGAGCGATCGCGAGGAGATCGTCGCGGTGATGATGCGCGGCGACCTCGACGTCAACGAGGTGAAGCTCGTCAATGCGCTCGACGCGCTCGCGGTGAAGCTCGCGAGCGATGAGGACGTCACGAAGGCCACCGGGGCCGCGGTCGGCTTCGCGGGGCCGATCGGTCTCCCCGACAAGCTGCGCCTTCTCGCCGACAAGACCCTCGAGCGGCGATCCAACCTGCTGACCGGCTGCAACCAGACCGGATACCACTGCCTGAATGTGAACCTCGGCCGCGACTGCCGCATGCCGGAGTTCAGAGAGCTGCGCCTCGCGAAGGCCGGCGAGCGTTCGCCCGACGACAAGGGCCCGCTCCTGCAGGCGCGCGGCATCGAGGTCGGGCACATCTTCAAGCTCGGCACGAAGTACTCCTCGGCGATGGGCGCCACGTTCATGGCCGAGGACGGCAAGCCCAAGCCCTTCGTGATGGGTTGCTACGGGATCGGCGTGTCGCGCACGGCGCAGTCGGCGGTCGAACAGCATCACGACGAGAAGGGCATCTGCTGGCCGGCGTCGATCGCGCCGTTCCAGTGCGCGGTGGTCGTCGTCGACAACAAGCGCATGGAGCAACTCGAACTCGGCACGAAGCTGTGGACCGAGCTGCGAGCGAGCGGCGTCGACGCCTGCCTCGACGACCGCGCGCTGCGCGCCGGCCCGAAGTTCACCGACCTCGAACTGCTGGGCTTCCCCTACACGATCGTCGCGGGGCGTCGCGCAGCGGAGGGCGTGGTGGAGTTCGGCGTGCGCAGCGACGGCACCAAGACCGAACTGCCCGCGGCCGAAGCGGTCGCGAAACTGCGCGCCGCGCTCGCGGCGTGCGCCGGATCGCCCGCGGAGTCATGACTGGGGCCGGCGCGGCCGAGACGCCGTCGCTCGCGCGGTTGCTCCAGGCACTCGATCGCGATCCGCGCGCGTTGATCGACGACCTGCGGCGCGCGCGCGAGTCGGCGACCTCTGGCGGGCCGGACGCGGCCGAACTCGACCTCGCGGAACTCGAGTACCTGCGTCGGCGCGCGCGCGACCCTCGGCTCGCGCAAGACCTCGCCGCGCGGACCGTCGACGCGCGTCGGCTCGCGCTCGAGGTGCGCCTGCGCGACGCCCTCGCGCGACCGGAGGGCGACCACGAAGTCCTCTTCGAGCTCGCCGAGCTCCGCGCCGAGTTCTTGCTGCTCGAGGCGGACGGTCCCGCGTCCGACGCCGCGCGCGCCCGCGACGAGCGCATCGCGCGCTGCACGAGCATCGACGACAGCCTGCGCTTCGCCGCCGCCGAGTGCTGGGTCGAACTGTCGACGGAGGAAGAGGACTACTCGCTGCGCCAGAAGGTCGCGCTGCTCGAAGAGGTCGGCGCGGTCTATCGGGCGCTCGCCGACCGCAGCGGCGACCGCGAACTGCGGCGGCTCGCGCGCCGCGCGCGCAATGCCGCGATCGATCGGCGGCTCCAACTCCGTCTCGAACGCGTGCTCGGCGTGCGGGGTGCGCGTGTCTTCGAGACGACGAGCCTGCTGCTCCTGCTGGTCGTCTTCGCGTTGGTGTTCGTGCAGATCCTCGCGCCGCGCGACGAGGGCGAGCGCCGCTGGCTCCTGATCGCGGACGCGTCGATCTGCACGTACTTCGTCGCCGAGTTCCTGTTCCGCCTGGCGCTCGCGCCCGCGCGCGGGTCGTGGTTCCTGCGCAACGC
Organism: Planctomycetota bacterium; assembly: GCA_016235155.1. Lineage (GTDB taxonomy): Bacteria > Planctomycetota > UBA1135 > UBA1135 > UBA2386 > JACRLW01. The sequence continues at coordinate 22,786 of JACRLW010000005.1, read as the reverse complement.
CGTCACCGACCTGCTGCCCGCGCTGCCCGCCGCGATGTGGTTCGTCGCGATCCCCGGCGCGGAGCTCGCGGGCGCCGCGCGGGCGCTGCGCTTCCTGCGCGCGTGGGTGTGGATCGCGCGCTACCTGCAGGCGATGCGGCCGCTGGTCGCCGTGCTGCGGCTCGTGCTGTTCCTCGTGCGCGGCTTCGACGCGCTGGTGCGGCGCTTCTCGCGCCTCCTGAATCGCGACTTCGTGTTCTTCGAGCGGGTGGTCGTGCCGCTGTCGCGTCCCGAGCGGGAGGACGACCGGAACCTCGCGTTCCGCGCGCTGCGGCGCGAACACGTCCTGCTCACGGAGCTGCCGATCGCCGACGCCGCACCGATCCTCCGCGCGCGCGCCGACGCGCTCGCGACGCGGCTCGGCGCGCGCACGTCGCTCCCGCGCGACGACGGCCGTTCGCGTCTGGTCGTCTCCACGCGCGACGTCCCCGTCGAACACGCGATCGAATACCTGGGTCGGATCCGCCCCGCGGAACTCGGCACGTATCTCCCGCGCCGCGACGTCCTCGCGCTCGACCGCCTCGTGCGGGTGATCAACGCCCCGCTGGTGCGCTGGCTGCCGATCCTCTGGTCGCTGCGCAGCCCGCGCGCCTTCGCGACGCCCGAGGAGCGCGTCGTCGACTTCGGACGGCGCGTCGCGTTGCTTCTCGAGAAGTGGCGCGACCGCGCGCTGCACTGGGCGGACCTGCACGGGATCGTCACCGGGCCGCAGGTGCTGGACCGCGTCGCGAGTGCAATCGTGCGCGCGTCGCAACGGCCGGCGGTGCGCCTCCTGCTGTTCGGCGGACTGTTCTCGCTCGTGCGCATGGTGCTCGGCGCCGACAGTTCGATCGGCGGCTTCCTCGCGCGCTTCGTCGCGACGCCGCTGGTGATCCTCGGCGGCGCGTGCCTCGTGTTCCTTGCGCTGGGGCGTTGGCTCAAGGCGCTCGCCGGCGCCGCGGCCGACGCGTTCCGGCTCACCAGCGAGGTGCACTTCCTCAACCTCACGGAGCTCGTCAAGCAGCGCCACGAGGCGAGCGACCTGAGCTTCGTCGCCGAGCGCGTCTTCCGCGGCGAACTCGAGACCTGGCGCGCCGCGGGCAAGCTGCAGGCGATGCTCGCCGTGCAGCGCACCGGCAACGCGCACGGCTCGCCGCAGGTCGGCGACGCCGCGTTCGAAGCGCGCCTCCAGCGCATCGCGTTGCTCTACCTGCACTTCCTCGACGGCGCGCCGCTGCACCAAAGCGACGTGCGGACGACGGAACAGCTGCTCGCCAACCTCTCGCTGCAGAACATCCGCAACGTCTGGCTCGGCACGACGCGGCGCGACCGGCGTCGCCTGCGCGCGCTGTCGTTGGTCGAGGGCTCGCTGTTCCGCGGGCCGTACGTGTGGTTCCAGTTCATCGCGGAGAGCGTCGCCGTCGAGACCGCGAAGCTGGTCACCGAGTGGAACCGCAACTGCATGACGCGCGAGCGGCGGCGCCTCGCGACGGCCGAAGAGCGCGCGGCGCTGGCGCGCTGGCTGCGCGAGCGACGCTCCGCGAACGAGGCGCGCGTCGAACGGACCGCGCCGCCCGGCAGCCGAGAGCTGTTCCACACCACCGAGTTCCAGGCGCTCGACTTCCTCACGATCGACCCGCTGCGGATGGAGCACCTCGCGCAGCGCTTCGGACGCGGCGTCGTCCGGCTGGCGCAGCGCGACCGCGAGCGCATGATCCGCGAGATCTTCGGGATGCGGCCGCTCCATGACTTGCCGCGCTCGCGACGCACGCTCAACTTCGTGCGCTTCTGGGAGGCGCGGCTGTCGCGGGGCCGCGTGTTCTTCGCCCCGCTCTACTTCGCGCGGCTGTTCTTCGCCGGGTTCCGGATGACGATCGCGCGCCTCGTGCGGATCGTGCGCGAGATCCTGTGGCCCGAGACCGCGGCGCGCACGCGCGAGCGCGGCCGTGCGCCGTTCGCGGTCGCCCTGCGCAAGATCCAGCGGATGAAGGGACCCGGACTGCTCGAGGCGATGCGGTTGCGGGCCGCGGTCGACCCGGAATACGCAGGGGCCCCGGCGAGCTGGTCCTGCGGCGCGTCGTTCGCGACGACGAGCGAGCTCGAACGGGACATGGACTTCCTCTGCCTTCGCGAACGCGAGCGCGAGCCGTTGCGCTGGCTCGCGACGCGCGCGCGCGAGCGCGTCGTCGAGTTCCACACCGCGACGCTCGCGGGTGCGATCGAGGTCGCGGTGCGCGACGAACGGGAGCGCAAGGCGACGGAACTCGCGGCGACCGTCGCGTACGTCGCCGACCGCGACGCCGTGCGCACGTTGTTCCGCGCGGAGGAGTGGTTCGCGCGTCTCGCGCCCGAGCTCGACCACGACGAGTCATCGTCGCCGGCTCATCGCGTGCGTCGCGCGTTCGCGTGGCTGGGCCGCGGCTGCAAGCGCCATCCCGTCGATCGCTGGCTCGACACGGCGTCGTTCGTGCCGCCGGTCGGCCGTCGCGTGCGCGAACGCTGCAAGCGGCTCTGGCACGTCGGCGACGCGGACCTGCGGCGCAGCGTCGTCGCGTGGCTCCAGGTTCCGGGGGGACTGCGCCCGGCCGACGAAGCGCGCCGGCGGCTCGATGCGATCCTGCGCTCGGTCGAGGAGACGGTGCGCGACCTCGGGGCGCTGCGCGCGGTGCAGTCGCTCGCCGTCCTCGACGTACGCAACTACCGCGAGCTGGTCTTCGCGCTCGGCGGCTACGCGCGCGACGGCGAGGACGACGCGCTCGCGAGGGCGTTGCCGTGACGCCTGATCGCATGCGCGCGAGCGAGATCGCCGGTCTCTGCGCGTTCGGCTTCGCGGTGCGCGTCGCCGTCGCCCTGCTGACCCCGGTGCCCGCGGAGGACGCGGCGAACTACCTCTGGATGGCCGAGCGCTTCGCCGCCGGCGACGCCGCGAGTGCTGTGAGCGAGGTCTTTCCCCCGGGACTGCCCTTGTTGGTCGCGCCGATCGTCGCACTCGGCGTCGATCCGTTCCGCGGCGGGCAGTTCGTGCTTGCGGTCGTCGCGGCGCTCGGTCTCTGGCCGTGCGTCCGGATCGCGGAGCACGCCGAACCGCGCACGGCGCGTGCGACCGGCTGGCTGCTCGCCCTCGTGCCGCTCGCGGTGCGTTTCGTCGGCCAGGTCTACACCGAGCCGTTGTTCGCGACGCTCGCCGCATGGGCGCTGCTGTTCGCCTTGCGCGGCCGACACTGGTTCTCCGGGATCGCGGCGGCCGCGGCGTTCTGGACGCGACCGGAAGCGCTGGCCCTGCCGGCCGCGAACCTCGTGCTCGGTCGGACGCGGGGTGCCGTCGCCCTCGTGCCGCTCGCGCTCGGCGTGCTCCTTCTCGCGGCGTGGCGCGCCGGCGCGGGGCAACCGTTCGAGTTGCTGCCGAAGCTCGCATTCAACGCGGCGCGCGGCGATGCCGGACTCGGACTCGACGGCGTCGCGTGGCGCACGATTGCCGGGAACCTGCTCGCGTTCCCCGGCGCCTGGCTGGAAGCGTTCTGGGGCGCGGGCCTGCTCGCGATCGCCGGTGCGTGGGCATCGCGCCGCGGCCGCGACGCGCGTGCGTTCGCGGCGGTGTTCGCGGTCGCGGCGCTCGCGATCGTCGCGTTCCTCGTGCGGCGTCGCTTCCTCGTCGCCTGGTTGCCGGTGCTCGCGTTGTTCGTGCCGGTCGCGCTCGCGGGACTGCGCGAACGCACGCGCTACGTCGCGCAGATCGTCGTGGTGCTCACGAGCATCTTCGGCTGCCTGCGACTCGAGCCGCACGACCGCCATGCCGAGCGCGTCCTCGGCGAATGGCTGCGGTCGATGCTGAAAACCGGCGAGAGCGTCGCGGGGGACATGACCCGCGTGATCTGGTTCAGCGGCGGGCGTCCGCTCAGTCCAAGGCACTTCTCGCCCGACGAATTGATCGAGGCGGCGCGACGCCCCGGCGTGCGCTTCGTCGTCCTCGCCGGACGTCGCGACGGGCGCACCGCGATCGCGGAGTCCCTCGCGCCGGAGTTCACGCCGACGGGCTTGCCGTCGCGCGAGAGACGCGCGGCGGAACTGCGCGGGATGATCGTCCTCGAGCGACGCTAGGCTGCGTCAGTTGGCGACGAGGAAGTGGCAGACGTCGCCGTCGCGCAGCACGTAGTCCTTGCCCTCGACGCGCAGCTTGCCCGCCGCCTTGATCGCGGCCTCGCTGTGCAGCTCCATCAGGTCGTCGAAGGTGTAGACCTGCGCGCGGACGAACTTCTTGACGAAGTCGGTGTGGATCACGCCGGCGCCGACCGGCGCGGTGTCGCCGCGGTGGATGACCCACGCGCGGACCTCGATCTCGCCGGCGGTGAAGTAGGACTGCAAGCCGAGCAGGTCGAAGCCCTCGTGGATCAGGCGCGTGAGGCCGGAGGCCGTCATGCCGAGGTCCTTCATGAACTCGGCGCGGTCGCCGGCATCCATGCGCACCAGCTCGGCCTCGATGTCGGCGCAGACGTGGATCATCCGCGCCTTGGTGCGCGCCGCGTAGTCGCGCAGCTCCTGCACGCGCTTGCTCGTGCCCGCGATGTCGTCCTGGCCGACGTTGGCGACGAACAGCACCGGCTTGATCGTCATCAGGAACAGCGGATAGAGCGTCGCGGCATCCGTCGCGGCGAGTTCGAGGGTGCGCAGCGGCTCGCCCTTGTCGAGGTGCGCCTTGCAGCGGTCGAAGAGTTCCTTCTGCTTGACCGCGTCCTTGTCGCCGGTGCGCGCCTTCTTGCCGGTGCGCTCGATGTTGCGCTCGAGGGTCTGGAGGTCGGCCTGCGCGAGTTCGAGTTCGACGATCTCGGCGTCGATCGCGGGATCGATGCTGCCGGACACGCTCTGCACGTCGGCCGACTCGAAGCAGCGGACGACGTGCAGGAGCACGTCGCTCTCCTTGATCGCGCCGAGGAAGCCGATGCCGAGCCCCTCGCCGTGGCTGCTCCCCGACACGATGCCGGGGATGTCCACGACCGTCATCTGCGCGGGGACGATGCGCTTGGTCGCGATGAACTCGGCGATCCGCGCGAGGCGCGGATCGGGGACGTCGACGACCCCGCGCACCGGGTCCTTCGTGCTGAACATGAAGTTCGCACGCTCGGACGTCTCACCGAGGGTGATGGCGTTGAAAACGGTGCTCTTGCCGACGTTCGGCAGGCCGACGATGCCGCAGGACAAACCCATGTTCGGTGCGCTTCGACGAGGTGTGAGTCGTTCGGAGGGCCGAGCAGGGTAGCCGGCGGCAGGCTTCCGTCACAGGTTGCCGCCGGCCGCGCTCCGCATCGCGTTGCTGAGGGTGAGGGTCGTCGGTCGCCCCGTGCCCGGGTCCACGATGAACCAGCTCGTGAAGAGCGGCAGGCCGATCGCCGACGCGTTCACCGGCCAGACGAAGGTCTTCGACGCGTTGCCGGCGATGCCGGTGGTCGCCGACTCGGTCGAGATGATGTCGTGGCGCTGGAAGCAGTTCGTCACGCCGATGATGCCGAGGTCCAGGGGCAGGCGGAACGCACCCCAGATCCGGTCCGAGAACCCGAGACTCAGGGCACAGGGCGAGATCGGCCGCGCCTGCGACAGCGAGTACGTCGTCGGTGTGCCCTGTTGCGGTCCCTGCTGGCCGCCCGGCCACGTGATCGTGTGGCTCGGCACGACGCCGCTGCTGCCGCGGCAACCCGGTCCGATGTCGGTGATGGTGCCGGCGACGTTGACGAAGTAGTCCGCCACCGCGGTGTGGTCCGCGTCCATCGTCACGACGACGGCGAGTTGACCAGGGGTCTGCCCCACGCCGTCGACCCGCCACTGCTTGAACGGGTTGAACCCGACCGCGCTCGGCGCGGTGAGCGTCACCGGCTGGCCGTCGCGATAGCGGCGCGTGAACGACGTCGACCCGTTGGCGTTGCCGTCGAAGTCGACGGGGCTCACGGCGATCGCGGTGCCCGCCGCGGGGTTGGTCGACTGCACGGTGAGCGTGCGCGCGCGGAGGTACCGCGCTTCTAGCGTGTCGGCCTGCACGCCGATGCTGCCGATCGTGTAGGAGAGCTGCCCGACCGGGCCGAGACCGAAGCTCGTCGTGCCCGGGACGGCCTTCGCCGCCCACCGCTCGAAGAACCAGGTCGCTCCGCCGCTGACCATCGTCGACGGCGCGGTCGCCGTGATGTTCGCGAAGCTCTGCGTGAAGCTCCGGTAGAACGGCGTGTTCGCGCCGGCTTCGCCGAAGCGATCCGCCGGCACGAGGGTGATCGGCACGCCGTTGAAGGGCGACGACAGCACCATCAGGCCGGTGAAGCCGGGCTGGAACGCCTCGCGGCCGAACTGGATCGCGCGCGGCTCCTGGTTGGCGTTGGCGCCGCCGCCGTTCAAGGCCATGCCGGTCGCGACGAAGTTCTGTTCCCACGGCCAGAACGGCGGGCGCTGCACGGTGAAGTAGTCACCCCACACGTTCGACGTCGGTCCGGCGTTCCCGCCGGCGAGGAAGCGCGCCGAGGACAGGTTCTCGAGGTCGTCCTTCAGGACCGACACCGAGCTCGGGAAGTAGGCACCGCCACCGATCGCGCAGGCGATCCCGATGTGCCCGGCGGCGTTGGTCGCGGCCGCGGGATACATGAAGGACAGCCCGTTGTTGTAGATCGAGCGCTCCTCGAGCAGCGCGCGGTCGGCGAGGGCGAAGCGCGCGAGGCGGACGAAGTTGCGCGTCTGCACGCCGATCGGTCCCGAGTGCCAGAGGAAGCCGAACTCGGTGAGGCTCTGGTACGCGCCGAGGATGCGCGAGTCGGCGCGAGCGGTCCAATCGCGCCCGTCCGGGCCCGGGTCTGCAGAGTAGTTGAACGACCACGCGGCCATAGGCTTCGACTCCCAGAAGACGCTGTTGACGCCGTCGTCCCACCACAGGGTCCGCATCGAGGTCGTGGACTCGTGGTAGGCCCAGAAGATCCGCGCGCCCGCGTTCTGCGTCAGCCGGTACGACGCGCCGCCGATCTGTGGGCTCGTGACGTACTGGAAGCCGAGGCTGCCGCCCGCGGCCATGGCGGCGATGTCCGCCCGCCAGACGACCGCGCCGACGAACTGGCTCGACGCGTTGAACACGTTCGACGCGAAGTAGAAGTTGCTGCCGCTGCTCGCGCAGTCCGGGAAGTCGAACCAGGTGCCCGCCGCGAAACCCATGAGTTGCGGCGTGAACATCCAGGAGTGGCTGAACGCTCCGGCGCCGAGGTTGGCGGAGTTCGTCGCCACCGCCAGGCGCGTGCCGCCGTTGCCCGAGCCGTCGGCGACGTACTGGAGCATCCACACCGTCGTGCCCCCGGTGGTGACCAGGCGCTGGTCACAGCAGAAGCCGCCGAACGCGGCGGCGAAGGCGGTGTAGGGGTTCACGTACGCCCAGTTCGCGCCGCCGTCCTGCGTGCGCGCCGCGTACCAGTTCGCGGTGAAGAAGCCGTTGTTCTGGTCGGCGAACACGCAGGCCGGTTCGGCGATGCGCGACGACGACGCGCCCGCGGGCTTGACCAGGTCGTTGCGGAAGTGGACGTAGGTGCCGCCGGCCTCGGCGAGCGGGTCCGCGATCAGCACCGGCGCGTTCTGCGGCTGCGGGTTGCCGCCGTAGCCGATCGGCACGACGGGCATCCCGTGCTTGTGCGGGCTCTCCTGCATGATGCGCGGCGGCTGCGGCGCATTCGGTCCGGGCGGGACGACGCGGTCTTGCGCGACGACGCCGTGACGGACGGGGACCTGGGTCTGCGTGCGCGGTTGCGCGGCAGTTGCTCCGAGGACGAGGACTCCGGTGAAGAGTGCGAGGGCAGTTGCGGTTCGCATGGTGAGAGGAGGAGTGTCGCGGTCCGTTCGCCGCGTGTCACGAGCCGATCCGAGCGCGCGACGCGACGCGCGCGGTCCACGCCCAGGCCGCGAGCGCCGCGAACGCCGCGACGTAAAGACTCTGCTGCCACTCCTTGATCGCGTCGCCGACGAGATCGCCGCCGCCGGCAGTGCACGTCACGAAGAACACGAACCATGCCGCGCGAGCGCCGCGCGTTCCCGACCACGCGGCGATCGTCAACAGAAAGCACGCGGGCAGCAGCGCGACGTGGTGCGCCTTCCATGCGATGGGCGAGATCAGCACGCCGGCCGCGAGCGCGGACGCGAACGCGATGCTGCGGCGCGCGGCGTCGTGCTTGGCGCGCATTGCGGCCAGCAGCGTGACGGCCGCGACCAGCGCGGCGCAACCGCGCGCGAGCCACGCGGTCGTCGCGTGCGCGAGGCCGAAACCCGGCATGAAGCCGGGCACCTGGCGCGCGAAGTCCGCGGGTACCTCGCCGAAGAAGCGGACGACCGCACAACGCAGGCTCTGGTTCATCCACGTGAAGGGCGGGAAGCCGCGCTCGGGCGTCGCGAACAGGTCGACCTGCGCCCCGTACGCGAGCGATCCGGCGAGCCAGTCCGTGAACGGCGCCATGCCGCGCCCGTGGATCCATAGCGCGATCGCGACGAAACCGGCGAACGCGACGATCGAACCGAGCGCGACGCGCGCGTGGCCGAGCAGCAGGAAGCACGGCACCAGCAACGCCATCGTCGGCTTGGTCGCGAGCGAGAAGCCGAGCAGGACGGCGCCGAGCGCGGTCCGCCCGCGTTCGGCCGCGGTCAGAGCACCGACCGCGAACGCGAGGTTGATCAGGTTGCCGCCGCCGCCGTGCGTGTCGCGCAGCAGGTAGCGGCTCAGGAGGAGGACCGTCAGCAGAAGGAGGAGATGGGAGTGCCGCACGAGTTCGGGTCGATGCGCCGCGAGTGCCTTGGCGAACGCGCGCAGGATCACCGCGAGCGCGATCACCTGCGTGATGCCCCAGAGCCAGCGCGCGGCGGTCTCGCCGCACGCCGCGTACGGCGCGGTGAGCAAGCCGAACGACGGCGGATACACCGGGTGCAGCGGCTTGTCGTCGAGGTACGGGGCGTAGAGCTCGGCGCCCGTCACCAGCCGCCGGCCGAACTCGAGGTGATCGACGATCACGCCGCGCTCGCGCGGTCCGGTGCGCAGCACGAGGAGAACGGCGAGCGCGATCCAGATCGCGACGAAGAGCCGCTGCGCGCGCGCCGTCATGCACGATCACCTTCCGCGCGCGGGACCCGCGCTGCAAGATGCGAGCATGACGCGCACGTTCATGGGGGTCGTCCACCTCGCGCCGACGCCGTCCGCGGCGCGCGCCGCCGCCGCCTTCGAATCGCTGCTCGAACGCGCGCTCGCCGACGGCCGTGCGCTCGCCCGCGGCGGCTGCGACGCGTTGATGGTCGAGAACTTCGGGGACGCGCCGTTCCACCGCGGCACGCCGGACGACCCGACCACGCCCGACGTCGCCGCGGCGCTCGCGGTCGTCGCGCGCGAACTGCGCCTGGCGACCGGCCTGCCGATCGGAGTGAACTGCCTGCGCAACGACGCCGTCGCCGCGCTCGGAGCCGCGAGCGTCGCCGGAGCGCGCTTCGTCCGCGTCAACGTGTTGAGCGGTTGCATGGTCACCGACCAGGGACTCGTCGCCGGCGAAGCCGCGCGCGTGCGCGACTACAAGGCCCTGCTCGGCGCCGACGTCGCGATCCTCGCCGATCTGCTCGTCAAGCACGCAACACCGCTCGCGCCGATCGACCTCGCCGACGCCGCGCGCGACCTCGCGGAACGCAGCGGCGCGGCCGCGATGATCGTCACCGGCGCGCGCACCGGCGCCGCCGTCGACCCCGCACGCCTGCGCGCCGTGCGCGCCGCGGTCGGCGCGTTCCCGATCTGGATCGGCTCGGGCCTGTCGATCGACAACGCCGCGGAGCTGTGGCCGCTGTGCGACGGCGCGATCGTCGGCACGTCGTTGAAGCGCAACGGCCGCATCGGCGAAGCCGTCGACGACGCGCGCGTCGCCGCCTTGCGCGCGGTGTTGCGGGAAGGGTGACGGTGATCCGGGAGGCGGCAGCCCGGTCTGGCTGCGGCCTCGGCGACGACGTCCCGGCGACAGGCGTCCGACGCGTGCCGCTCCTTCGTGGCTGTGCATCGCGCCGCTCGAGATCCGGCGGATCCGGTAGGGCCGGACGTTTCACCGGCCCGAGAGGGAGTGGGCTGACAGTATTACTAGGGCCCATGGAGGACCGTCGGGGAGGGCGGGCCAGGGCGAATCGCCCGGGAAGCGAGCGAAGCTCCTCGGAACCATCAGCCACCGTTTCGTCCGCCGTGGCCGGCGCGAGCCGATGGCGAGCTCGACATCGCGCGGGACCCGATGGCGCCATGCGCCACCCGCGCCAAGCTGCCCGGTCGATGCGCGGACGCTGTGCACCAGCGCACCCGGAGTCGGTCCGAGCTGCGGCGATCGCGAGGGGACGTGGCGCATTGCGCCACCCGGTGGTCGGCCGGTCACTCGCGCCAAGCTGCCCGGTCGATGCGCGGACGCTCAGTCCACCTCGATCGCGCCGCCGGCGGACTCGCCCTCGTCCATCTGGCCGAGTTCCAGGCCGAGCGCACTCTGCACCTTCGCGAGGGCGTCGACGGCGTCGATGCCGCGGTGGAACGCGAGGTCGATCGCGCGCGAGAGGGACTCGCGGGGCTCGCCCGACCAGATCAGCAAGGGTGGGGTCAGGGCGTCGCAGCTCGCGCGCAGCGCTTCGACCAGCGTCTCGGCCCCCTCGTCCGGAGCGCAGATCACGAGCACGGCGGGCGATTCAGCGACGATCGCGGCCTCGGCGTCCGCGGTCGTGTGGCATGCGCGCTCGGTCGCGACGATTCCGCCGGCGAGCAGGAGATCGCGGGCGAACTCGGCGCGCGCGACGACGGGCGCGGCGTCGCCGATCGCGAGCAAGAGGACCGGCGCCGTGACGAGCCCTTCGGCGCGATGGCCGTCGGCGTTGGCGCGCAGGTCCTCGAAGGCGTGACCGTCCGCGGCGGCGATCGGCTGCCAGCGATGGACGAGGTCGTGGCCGGTCTTCGGCCAGTTCGCCGTGGCGAGCTCTTCGAGCGTCGCGTCGTCGGCCGGATCGGTCAGCGCGACGTCGAGCAGTCGGGCCGGCTCCGCGCGCCGCATCGCGAGCAGGTGCGCGTCGACGTTCTGCTGGTTGCGACGGCGCACGAAGGTGTCGAAGCGAGTTTGCGCGGTCTCGGCCGCGCGATCCAAGGCTTCGAGATCGAGCTCCTCGCAAGATGCGCCGCCGAGCACGGCGTCGACGTAGCGGTTGATGCCGACGAGGCTCCTCGCGCGCGTGCGGAACGCCGCGTCGCGCTCCTGCTCCGCGCGCCGCACGAGTTGCATCGCGAGGCCCGACTTCGCCGCGGCGACCATCCCGCCGCCCTGCTCGATCTCCTGCATCACGCTCCAGGCGGCCCGTCCGATCTCGTGCGTGAGCAGTTCGACGGCGCCGCTCCCGCCCGCCGGATCCGCGACGCGCGCGAGCTGTGCCTCGGCGCGCAGGAGATGGCCCTGGTCGCGGGCGAGGTCGCGCGCGGCGTCGCTGTCGCCGCCGTCGAAGGGCAGGACGATCAAGCTGTCGCAACCGCCGATCACCGCGGCGCACGCGGCGAGCGCCGAACGCACGAGGTTCGTGCGGTGGTCGTGGAGGTCGGAGCGGAAGCGTGAGCTGGTCAGTGCGAGCACGCGCGGCACGAGCGCTCCATCCGAAGCACCACAGGCCGCGGCGAGCTTCGCGAAGCAGGTCCGCAGCGCGCGCAGCTTGGCGGTCTCGACGATCAGCTCGTGCCCGACCTGCACGCGCACCGACGCGGCGGCGGAGAGCTCGGCGAATGCGAGGCCGCGTCGGTCGAGTCCGCGCGCGACCTCGACGATCGACGCCAGCAACAGGCCGAGTTCGAGCGCGGGCGATGCGCCGGCCATGTGGTGCGACTGGGCGTCGAACACGAGCGGGCGGATGCCCGGGGCGTGCTGCCGCGTCCACCGCACGATGCCGGCGGCCGAGTCGAACACGCTGTCGAACGACGTGCGGCACGACGCGACCGCTCCGCCGCTCGCGTTGCGCACCCGTCGCGCCAGCAATTGCTCGATCGGGTCGACGTCGAGTCCGCCGCGCAAGGCCGTCGTCGGAACGCGCCGTGCGCGCGCGAGGCGCAACCACCAGATCAGGACGGCGAGGGCGCCTTCGCCCGCGGAGAACCACAGCGAGGTCTTCGCCAGGTCGATGCCGTCGAGCGCGGCCTCGAGGTCACGGCGGGTGTGGATCGGCACGCCGCTCTCGCCGGGCGACGGGGTCGCGAAGTCGTCGTCGTCGTAGTCGGGGTCCGAACCGCCGGGCGAGAGCGCGTCGTGCGCGAGCGAATCGAGACAGAACTCGATCTCGTCAGCGCCGCGCTGCAACGCGCGCGCGGACCGACGCGCGGCGGTCTGCGGATCGGGAGCGACGACCAGCTCGCGGATCGCGAAGCCGCGCCTTGCGCGCAGCAGAGCTCCGATGCGTCGATGGGGGAGCGCCTGGACGTCTTCGCGCAAGACGAGCGGAGGGACCGCGACGTGATCCGAGGTGGTCCACGAGAGGCTCTGCCAACCCTTGCCGCGCAGGCCCTGTTCGACCTGTGCGATCCACGATGCGAAGTCCGGCGCGCGCGCGTCCATGTCCCGCGCATCATGCGCGCGGAGGGCCAGGGATTGGATACGTCACTCGCCGCTACTTCGCGGCGAACCGCTGCACCAGCGCGTCGGTGACGATCTCGGCCATCAGGCGATAGCCGTCGTCGTTGCAGTGGCCATCCGGCGCGCGCAGCGATTCCCAGCTCCGGTCGCCGCGGCGCGCGTCGAACAGCGTGCGGAGGTCGACGAAGGCAGTCGGCGCGTCGCTCGCGGCTTCGCGCAGCACGTCATCCGCGGCCTGGACATCCGGGTAGCAGAGCAGCACCGGCTCGGCGCCGGCGTTGCGGCACGCGACGGCGATGCGCGCGAGGTGCGCGGCGAGGACGGCCGCGGCGGCGTCGCCGTCGAGCGAGGCCTTCACGTCGCCGGTGATCCGGATCAGTCGCTCGCGAACTCCAAGATCGCAGTCGTGGACCGCGGCCAGTTCGACCGCGCGCGCGATGCGACTCGGCTCGGTCAGCGCGCGGATCTGCTCCTCGACCTTCCGGGCGTCGTTGAAGACCTCGTAGCCCTCGAACACCGAGCGGATCGATTCGTCGACGTCTTTCTTGCCCAGGAACCAGATCTTGCAGCGCCAGAAGAAGTCCCACGGATCAGGGCCGAGACGGATCGCTTCCTCGATCGAGCGGCTTGCGACGTCGTGCAGGCCGAGGAAGAACTCGAGTTCGGCGCGGTAGCGCCACGTCATCGAGTCCAAGGGGAACCTCGCGAGGAAGGGCACCGCGACGTCGAGTGCGTCCTGCCAGCGCCCGCAAGTCTCGAGCGCGACCACGAGGCTGCGGCCGTTCCAGTAACCGGGTTCACGCTGCCATGCCGCGATCAGCCACTCGAGGTGCGGCTTCATCGCCGCCTCGTTGCCGGTAGCACGATGGAGGGACACGAGCATCTGGCGCGTCTGCGGATCCTCGGGTTCGAGCGCGAGCGCTGCCTCGAACTTCGCGAGCGCGCCGGCCTGGTCCTTGGCCGTCGCCAGTTTCCAGCCCTCGCGCTTCACAGCGTTCGACGCGGAGTTCCGGCCCCAGGTGGCCGGCTCCGATCGGTAGGGCTCGGCGACCGCCACCTTGCGCGGCTGCCATTCGTCGCCGATGCGCGCGGCCGCGGCGACCTGACCCGCGCCGCTGAACTTGCCCGCGACCCACTGGATGAGGCGCGGGATGCGCCATCGGAAGCGGTATGCGGAATGGTCGACGGTCGCCGCGCCGCCAGCGTCGTCGAGCAGAGCCGGTCTCGACCAATAGTCGTTCTGTCCGACCAGGACGCAGACGAGTCGCGGCCGGTACTGCGCGAGCTGCGAGGGGAGTCGCTCGAGCACGTCGCGGGAGTTCTGACCCGATAGCCCGCCGTTGGCCACGGTCCAATCGCGGCTGCTCCGCGCCCGCAGCAGTTCCTGCACGACCGCGGGATAGCTGCGCGTCGCGGGATCCGTCGTGCCCATGCCGTGCGTCCACGAGTCGCCGACGCAGAGCACGACGTTCTCGCCGGCGGAGGGCGCGGACACCGGTTTGCGCTCGATCGCCCAGACCGCGAATGCGCCGAGTTGGAGCGTGATCTCCAAGAGCACCGTCGACGCGACGGCGGTCCACACCGCGAAGCGGAGCAGCGAACGTGCGCGGGGTGATCGAGCAGAGCCGTTGCCTGCGATCGCAGACGAGCGGTCGATGGTGTCCACCACGAGACGAACCGAGTGAAGAGCGAGCGAGTCCGGGCGAGAGTGCGCGGGAGGATAGATCGCGACCGCGGGTCCGGGCAGCCCCCGGCGAGCGATGCGGTCCGATCCGAGATCGGTCGGCAGCCTTCCACGCCGAGGCACGGCTGCCGATGCTGCGCGCCGGAATGCACGTCCTCGTCGTCAATGCCGGGTCGTCCACCCTCAAGTTCCAACTGATCGCGACGGATCCCGACGCGATGGAGCGCGACGCGGACCGCCGTCTCGTCTCGGGTTCGATCGAACGCATCGGCGGTCACGCGCTCGTGACTCTGCGCCGGCCGGGCCGGCCGCGCCTGCTACGCGAGATGCCCTTGCGCGATCACCGCGCCGCGATCGAGCAGGTGTTGCGCTTCATCGTCAGCGACGAGTCGGGAGTCGACGAGGTCAGAGCACTCGGCGACGTGCATGCGGTCGGCCACCGCGTCGTGCACGGCGGGCAACGCTTCCGCCAGTCGGTGCGGATCGACACGGAGGTGATCCACGCGATCGAGGACCAGGTCGAACTCGCGCCGCTGCACAACCCCGCGAACCTGAAGGGCATCCGCGCGATCACCGACCTGCTCGGCCCCGGCGTGCCGCAGGTCGCGGTGTTCGACACCGCGTTCCACGCGACGATGCCCGAGACGTCGTTCCTCTACGCGATTCCGTACTCCTACTACCGGCGCTACGGACTGCGCCGTTACGGCTTCCACGGCACCTCGCACCGCTACGTCGCGTTCCGCTATCGCAAGCTGCGCGGTGTTCCGCGCGAGGCCGTGACCATCGTCACCCTGCACCTCGGCAACGGCTGCTCGGCCTGCGCGATCAAGGGCGGCGACTCGTTCGACACGTCGATGGGCTTCACGCCGCTCGAAGGACTGATGATGGGGACGCGCTCGGGCGACGTCGATCCGTCGCTCGTCGCGTGGCTCGCGGAGAAGGAGGGCACGAGCGCCGCCGACGTCGAGCGGATGCTCAACAACCAATCGGGCCTGCTCGGCGTCTCGGGACTGACGAGCGACATGCGCGAACTGCTCGCGGAGGAACGCGAGCACCAGGATCGCCGCGTCACGCTCGCGATCGACATGTTCTGCGCGCGCGTGCGCCGCTACGTCGGCGCGTTCCTGGCCGAACTCGGCGGCGCCGAGGCGATCGTCTTCACGGGCGGCATCGGGGAGAACTCGCCGGCGATCCGCGCGCGGATCTGCGCGGGGCTCGGTTGGCTCGGGCTCGAACTCGACCCGGCGCGCAACGACGCCTGCACCGACGGCGCGACCGGCACGATCCACGTGCCGGGCGGCCGCCTCGCCGCGTGGGTGATCCCGACCGACGAGGAACTGCTGATCGCTCGCGACACCGTGCGCGTGATCACGACCGGCGATCCGCGCACACCGTGAGCGCGCCGGCGATCGCGCTCACCCGCCGATCGTGATCGCCATGCCCTCGGTCATGTCGATGCCGAGCGCGAACGACGGCAGCACGTAGACCGCGGCGCCCTGCACGAACACCCTCGCGCCGATCAGGCTCGTCGAGTTCGGGATCGCGAGCGGAAGGTCGCAGCAACCGTCGCAGCGCCCGGGCGTGCCGCCGATCGGACAGGTGGCGGAGACGGTCGGATTCACCCACAGCGTGCCGAAGGACAGGCCGATGCCGCCGCAGGGGACGGGCGTTGCCATGCCCGGGATCGGTCCGCCGAGGTCGATCAGGAACACGCCGGTCGAACCGGCAGTTGCGCCGACGATCTCGAGCCCGAACGGGTTGCCGATGTTCGGGGCGATGCCGTTGCCCTTGATCTCGGGCAGACAGCCGATCGCGACGGAGGTCGTGCGGTTGCCGTAGTAACGCAGCATGCCGGTGTCGCAGACGTCGAGGATCACCTTGCCCGGAGCGCCGGTCGCGTCGATCGGAAGCGTCGCGATCGTGGGCGAGCCGGGGAGTTGCGCGCCGATGGCGCCGCTGCGGTTGTCGTAGCCGATGGTCGCCGAGAACGGCGTGCCCGGCGCGACGAAGTTCGCATGGTCGTAGTGGTACTCGACGCGATCACCACCGATTCCCGGGAGGACGAAGTCGTACGGACAGAAGCCCGAACTCGCGATGATCGAGCCGGCGCTGCCCTCGAACAGCTTCACCTGGAAGCTGATCCGCCCGCCGGTGCCGACGCAGTCCCCCGTCGTGCCGGTCTTGAGATCCATGTCGGCCCACTCGAAGGTCATCACGCGGCAGCCGGCCTGACCGTCCACGCGGAAGAACATCCCCGAGCCGGGGCCCGAGCCTTCGAGGTCGTCCCAGAACGGCGCGAGGGCGAGGTTGGTCTGCGCCAGGCCCGGCAACGCCGCATTGAGGGTCGGGGTGCCGAAGTTGCCGGGCCCGAGCGTGAGCACGCCGTTGGAGTTCATGTTCGCGCAGGCGAGCGGTCGGCCCTCGAGGTCGAACTTCCAGGGGATCGGGATGCAGCGGCCCATCGTCGCCGCCGAGTTGTCGTTGTCGGTGCAGGTCTGGGTCGTGATGCAGGAGTTCGGCACCTGCACCGTGCCGAGCAGTCCGCGGATCGTGCAGAACGGCTCCTGCCGGCGGACGCTGAGCGAGCCCGAGTGGATCGTGGTCGTCGCGCGCAGCGGGATCAGCCGCAGGTCGCAGTCGGGGAACGTCGCATTGGCGGCGCCGCGCTCGGTCGCGTCGACTCCGCCCAGCCCGGCGACGGTCGTGGCCGTGGTCGGTGCGTCGGTACCCACGGTGGCGGAGGGCGTCGCGAGCAACGTGTTGAAGCACGCCGGCACCGAGGGCCCCGAGCTCCGGTCGTAGTGGTACTCGATGACGTTCGGCTTCAGCACGTGCGTCGACGCGTGGAACACGGCCTGGAACGAGAACGTCGCGGTGGTCGTCGACGGGTAGTTCCGCACGTTGTTCCACTCGACGGTCCAGGTCTCGAAGCCGGCGGTGGCGTCGAAGCGCGAGTAGCCCCGTCCCGGCGTCGGCGTGCCGGTGCCGAGGTGCAGGTCGTCGAACCACGGGCACGCCGCGTCGTTCGGGAGCGCTGGGTCGTCGGGGTGGTGGTTGACGTAGGTCGTCGAGGCTGCGCCGAAGTTGACGAAGCCGTTGGTGCACACGACGCCCTGCGTCTTCGGCACGCCGTAGAACGCGAACACGAACGTTGCGGGGAAGACGACGGTCGATCCGCCGTCGTCGGCCGAGGTGAAGGTGAGCGTGACCGTGCCGGGGAGGCCGGCGATCGACGACCA
Organism: Planctomycetota bacterium; assembly: GCA_016235155.1. Lineage (GTDB taxonomy): Bacteria > Planctomycetota > UBA1135 > UBA1135 > UBA2386 > JACRLW01. The sequence continues at coordinate 5,243 of JACRLW010000005.1, read as the reverse complement.
GACGTTGGCGGCCTGCTCGACGCGGTAGGTCGGCACGATCGGGGTCGTGCCGCAAGGCGGGCTGCCTTGTGCCGCGGGGTTGGATGCGGCGCAGAGTGCGAACGTGAGCGAGAGGATCGGACGGAGGTTCATGACGAGGATCCGGGAAGCGAGAGGAGAGCGGCGCGACCGGATGTCCGGGGCGCGTCGCGCGGGGAGTATGACGCACCTCGACCGTACGAGGTGCCCTCGGCCTTGCACGGACCCACGCGGTCCCGTCCGATCGCCGCGATGACCGGCGACGCGCGACACGATCACCAGGCGCGAACCGCGCGCCGTCTCGTTGTGCTCGCGTTGCCCTGCTACCTCTGGGCGGCGCTCTACCCGTTCGAGCCCGAACTCCCGCGACGGCAGCCGAATGGCGCGCGGCTCGCGAGCGGCGGCGTGGTGTTCGAGGAGCCGGGATTCCTGACCGCTTCCGGCGCGCCGTGGGTCGCAGCCGTGCGCGCGGCGCAACGCCTGACCGTGGAACTCCAGGTGCGCCCGGCACGCGCGACCCAATACGGACCGGCGCGCATCCTGGAACTCGGCACGGATCACGAGCGCGCGAATCTCACCATCGGGCAGGACGGCGCGGACCTGATCGTGCGGTTGAGGCGCATTGGCTCCGACGACTCGGGCACGCCGCCGCTTCGCGTCGCCGCGGCGTTCGCGCGCGGCGACGGCGCGGAGGTCGCGATCGAGGTCGCGATCGCGGGGAACACGGCTTGGATCGCAGCGGGCGATGCGCGGGCCGAACTCGCCTGCGAAGGCGTGCCGTTCGACGCGTGGGACGACGACACGACCTTGATCCTCGGCGACTCGCCGATCGGAGAACGCGCGTGGCTGGGGCGGATCCTGGGTGCGCGCGTGACATTGGACGCCGAGCCCGTCGACCTGCTCGCGTCCGGTCGACTCGTCCGCGACGACGCCGTCGTGCGCTGGCCGCGGCGACTGCGCGACCTGCTCGCGTGGCGCTTCGTGCCGCCGCTCATCGCGAGCGAACTGTTCGTCAACGTGCTCGGCTTCGTGCCGATCGGCTTCCTCGCGGCGGGGGCTTCGCGGCGGCGACCGTTCCGTTCCGCGATCGTCGTCGGCTTCGGACTCAGCCTCGCGATGGAACTGTTGCAGCTGGGGTTCGCGCAACGGTTGACGACGGTGATCGACCTGCTCACCAACAGCGCCGGTGCTCTGATCGGGGCGTGGACCTGGCGCGTGCGCGAGGCGCTGCGGAGTCGGCGGTGACGTCCGCGAAGAAGCGCGGTCGCGCGCGGCGACTCGTCGAACGCACGATGGACGAGGCCTTCGAAGCGCTCGAACAGGGTGAGTTCCCCCTGGCCGACAAGCTGAGCCGGCGCGCGGCGGAGGCCGGGCACGTCAATCCGCGCATGTGGCTCGACCGCGCGACGATCGCTGCGCGCTGCGGGGATCGGGCGTCGGGTGTGGCCGCCCTGCGCCAGGCGATCGCCCTCGCGCCGGTGTTCGTCGACGCGCTGCTCGCGCTCGGTGATCTCTTGTGCAAGGACGGCGCGACCGACGAGGCCCGCGCGATGTTCTCGCGGGCGCACGATGCCGTGCACGACGACGACGAGTTGCGCGCCGAGCTCGAGGAACGCATCGACTCGCTGGGGCCGGCGCTCCCGCCTCCGACCGACGCACCGCTTCCAACGGCAAAGGACGACGACCGCGATCGATTCGACCCCGCCGCGATCGCCGGCGACATCCTCGCGCGGGGAGTGTGCCGGATCGAGCACGGCCTCGATCCGAACCAGTGCGCGGAACTCGCCCGCCTCGCCGCGCCCGGCTCGCTCGCCTTCGGCCACGAACTCGGCTACGAGGACGACGAAGCGCGCTGCGTGCTGCGCTTCGCGCGCTCGCCGCTCGCCCCCGAGATCGCGCGCCGGCGCGAGTCCATCCTCGCCGCACTCGCATCGGCCGGAGCGCAGTGGTCGTCCCGGTTCATCGGCGGGCTCGACCTTGCGCGGAGTCGCGGCGCGGCACCGGGCGAGATCGCCGCCGTGCGTTTCGAGGCCGGCGGCTTCCTCGCGCAGTGGCGCATCCCGCGCTGGAAACCGGAGTACCCGTTCGCCGCGATCCTCGTGCTCGAGTCGGACTCCACCCGCGGCCTCGACCACGACCTCGTCGACCTGCGTCCCGGGCGCAAGCGCCGCGCGATCACGACCGGACTCTCGGCGGGCGACGTCGCGTTCGTCTGCGCGCATCGCCGCGTCGTGCGCATCGCCGGCGTCGACGGACTCCAGGAGATCGCGCACGCGTTCCGGGCCAGGAGCGGGACGCTCGCGTTGCTCGTGCCGCTCGGTCTCGTAGCTTGACGCCGTGGACCTGCCGCGGACCTTCGTCGCACTCGGCATCGCGCTCGGACTCGGGCTGCTCGTCGGCATGCAGCGCGAGCGCGCGGGCAAGAAGGGCGCCGGCTCGCGCACGTTTCCCCTGATCACGCTGCTCGGCGCGGTGTGCGCGCTGCTCGCGGAGCCGATGGGGCCGTGGATCGCCGTCGCCGGCTGCCTGGGCGTCGTCGCCGCGCTCGTCGTCAGCAACGTCGTGCCGCAGGACGAGCCGAGCGCCGGACGCGCGGGGATGACGACGGAGATCGCGATGCTCGTCATGTACGGCGTCGGCGTGCTGTGCGTCACCGCGCGCTGGGAGATCGCGACGGCGATCGGCGGCGTGGTGTTCGTTCTGCTCGAGAGCAAGACGCCGTTGCACGCCTTCGCGAAGCGGCTCGGCGAGGACGACGCGCGCGCGATCGCACGCTTCGCCCTGATCAGCCTCGTCGTGCTCCCGGTGTTGCCCGACCGCACCTTCGATCCGTATGCGGTGCTCAATCCGCGGCGCATCTGGATGGTCGTCGTGCTGGTGGTCGGGATCGGACTCGCGGCGCACGTCTCGCTCCGGACGCTCGGCCGGCGCAAGGGAGCGCTCGCCGGCGGATTGCTCGGCGGTCTGGTCTCGAGCACGGCGGCGACGGCGAGCATGGCGCGCGGCGTAACGGCGGGGCGCCCGCTGCGCGAGGCGATCCTCGTGGTCGTGCTCGCGTCGGCAATGGTGATCCCGCGCCAGCTCGTGGAGATCGCGGTGATCGCACCGTCGGCGCTCCCCCGGCTCGCGATTCCCCTCGTCATCCTCCTCGCCGCCTTCCTCGTGCCGTGCTTCGTGGCGTGGCGACGGATCGACGAACGCGGCGGCGTCGGTGCGACGCAGTCCGGCAATCCCGCGGAGATCGGACCGGCGATCGTGTTCGCGCTGGTCTTCGCCGCGGTGTCGTTCGCGGTCGCGCTCGCGGAAGAGCGCCTCGGTCACGGCGGTCTCTATGCGATCGCCGCGATCGCGGGCGCGAGCGACGTGGATGCGATCACGTTGTCGACCGCGGGGCTCGTCGCGGAGGGACGGGTCGACGCGATGGTCGGGGCACGGGCGATCCTGATCGCGTCGTCGAGCAACCTGGCGGGGAAGGCCGCGATCGCCCTGGCGCTCGGCGGCGGAGCGATGTTCCGGGCGACCGCGCTCGCCTTCACGGTGCCGCTGGCGACCGGGATCGCGCTCGCGCTTGCCTGGCGGGCATGAGGTGACCTCTTGGTCGAAGGCGCATGGGGGTGCAACCCGGCACATGGGTAACACTTTTGCCCGGGCACATGGGTAACACTTCTGGAGGGCTCAGCGGGTGCTGCGGCGACACGGAGCGTGTCGTGAACTCGGCGCTGCAGGCTCGCCTCAGGAGAGTCCTTCGGGAAAAGGGAAGAGGAAGGGGATGCCTGCCCGGCGGGGGAACCCAAAGGTGGGGTTCCCCCAAGAGGGCAACCGTGTCAGGAGCGGCGACGCTGCCACTGGCGCAAGCGTCCGAGGCCCTCCGAGGCAGGGGTGGGCTGGCGCGTGCTGCTGTGAATGGTGACCCGGACGTGCCCAGCCCACGCGTGTCCGGGCACATGGGTGACACTCGCTCACGACGCGTCGCTCGCCGGCAGGATGGGCACGATGACACGCGTGCGGCCAGCGAGCACGCCGACGCGCAGCATGCCGATGTGAAGGTGCCAGACCTCCTCGTCGACCCGCTCGAGTCCGACGCGTTCACCGCGCGCGGCTTCACCGACGAACGCGTAGCCGCCTTGCCACTTCACGCTGCCATCGCGGCGTACTTGCCGCACGTCGAAGGCGGTGTCGTACTCGAAGTCGCCGACCGGCCGGCGGAACACCCGCGGCGACGAGGTGTAGACCTGCGCGGGACTCAGCATCCCGAGCGACTCGTGCGGACGCTCGTCGTTGTACTCACGCCGGAAGCCACTGAACGCTCGCTGCTGCGCACCACGTGTCGCCTTGGGTGGCGAGGCCGTCTCCTCGTCGAGGGTGCGATGGAACCGCTCGTGTCGGCCGTTGTGCTCGGGATGCCCGGGAACGATGAACAGTGGCCGAATGGCGAGCTTGAGGAACCACACACTCAACCGCGTCAGATGCCCGATCCCGACCGAACCGAACGGCGGGCCGTTGTCGGTCAGGATCGCCGACGGCAGACCGAACTCGCGGAACGCCAACTCGAAGCGCTGGCGAACCCCCTCCAGTTGTGGACGCCTCATCGCCTGACACACCAGCGAGTAGCGACTGCACACGTCGTTGATCGTCAAGGGATCACAGCGGGTGCCGTCACCGAGGCGGAACCAGCCCTTGAAGTCCGCCGACCACACGTCGTTCGGAGCTGCCCCGTCCACGTACGGCTCGGCACTCGGTGCGCGCAGTCGCCGTGCACGACGGCGCCGCACGACGCCGGCCCGGTCGAGGATCGCCTCGACCGTACTCCGCGCGGGAAGCACCAACTCCGGATCGCTCAGGCCGAGCACCGCGAGGATCTTCTTCGACCCCCAGGTCGGGTGTGCCCGTCGCACACGCAGCACACTCGCCTCGACCTCGACCGTCGAGCGATTCGGGTGACTCCGCGGCGCGCGGGTCCGATCGAGCAACCCGCTCGGACCCTCGGCGCGATAGCGACTGATGATCTTGTAGCCGCTCTTCCGACTGATCCCGAACTCCGCACAGAGCTCCGTCATCGTCGAGAGCCCGCACTGCCAGGCCGCCACGAACTTCAACCGCTCGTTCACGAGATCTGTTTCTTGCCAGGGCATCCACCGACGGGACCACGCGACGCGACCCGCGTCACTGAAAAGTGTTACCCATGTGCCCGGACACTTCTGTCACCCATGTACCCGGGTTGCACC
>JACRLW010000138.1 GCA_016235155.1 Planctomycetota bacterium | reverse complement strand
GCGCGCGGGAGGGTCTCGCTCCGTGGCAGGCCGGGCGGCCCGGCCGCCTCGCCTTCGCGCGGTTCTGCCGCGTGCTCTTCGCCGCGCGACGCAAGACGCTGCGCTTTGCCCTCGACCGCCTCGTTCCGGGTTGGACGGAGTTCGGCGCGGTCGCCGCGAGCGTGTCGACGCGACGAGCGGAGAGCCTCACTCCGGACGAACTCACGGCGCTGTTCGTGGCGCTCGGTTCGCCCGGCCTTGAAAGACCCTGCCCCCGCACCTAAGGTCCCGCGCTTCATTCGGCCGGGCCAGCCCGCCCGGTCGAGATCCAGAAGGCCTGCTCCGAACCGATCACGGCGCTCTCGTGCCGAGGCAGCCCTGGGGCCGAGGCAGCCCTGGGGCCGAAGCAAGTCGAGCAGCGAGCCCGTCGATCCATTGCGTGGGCGGTCTCCAGAGCGGATGGATCGATTCCAAGACGCGAAGCTCCGCATCAAGGAGCGCACCGACCTTGCGCAGCTCGTGCAGGGCTATGTCGCCCTCACGCGCAGGGGTCGGTACTTCGTCGGCCTCTGCCCGTTCCACCGCGAGAAGACGCCGTCGTTCACCGTGTTCCCCGACACGCAGCACTACAAGTGTTTCGGTTGTGGCGTCGCGGGGGACGTCTTCACGTTCGTCACCCAGCGCGAAGGGCTCTCGTTCCGCGAGGCGTTCGAACTGCTCGCGGAGCGGGCCGGCGTCCCGACCGAGGGCGTGTTCGGGACCGGCGCGAGCAAGGGCGGTCCGAGGCGCGACGAGGTCCACGACGTGCTCGGCCAGGTCCGCGACTTCTTCGAGGAGCAGCTCTTTGCCGACGCGGGCGTCGCGCACCGCGAGTACCTCGAGCGTCGCGGCCTTCTCGTCCGCGCGGCGGTCGAGGACTTCGGACTCGGCGCGCATCCCGAGGGCGGTCGCCTCGGCGCGTTCGCGAAGGACCGCAAGCTCTCGGGGGAAGTCCTCGAACAGGCCGGGCTCCTGCTCCGCGACGGCCGCGAGCCCCTCGCCGGACGCGTCACCTTTGCGATCACCGCCGAACGGGGACGACTCGTCGGCTTCGGCGGTCGCGTGCTGCCGGACCCGAGCTACAAGAAGGGCGAGGATCCTCGGGCGAAGTACCGCAACTCGCCCGAGAGCCCGTTCTTCAACAAGCGCGGCCTGCTCTACGGGCTCAAGCAGGTGAAGCGCGCAGGCACGCGGCGCATCGTCGTCGTCGAGGGTTACGTCGACGTCATCGCCTGCCACCTGGCAGGCTTCACCGGCGCGGTCGCCACGCTCGGCACGTCGTTCACGACCCAGCACGCGCGCCTGCTGGAGCTCTTCGCGACCGAAGGTGTCGTCCTGCTCTTCGACGGCGACACCGCCGGCCGTCGCGCGGCGGACCGCGCGTTCCGCGAACTGGTGCAGACCAGGCTGCCGGTGCGCGTCGCGCTGCTTCCCGAGGGGCGGGATCCCGATGACCTCGCGGCGATCGCACCGGGCATCGAGCAGGCCGTCGCCGAGCAGAGGCGCGCCGAACTCGCTTCCATCATCGATCGCGCCGACGACCTCCTCGGTGCGTGGTTCGGCCTCAAGCGCCGCGACTCCGATCTCGGGGACTCTGCGGTCGTCGCGAAGCTCGCGACGGAGTGCGGGCGCATCCTGGCGGAGGTCGAGGACCGCGCGCGGCGCGAGAGCCTCCGCAGCGAGATGGCGAGGCAACTCGGGATCAGCGAGGCGGCGATCGTCGTTCCGGCCCAGCGGAAGACCGCTGCCGCCGAGGACGCTCCCCAACCCGTCGCGGCGGTCGAGCCCGTCCGTCGCAGTCCGCAGGATCACGCCGATCTCGAACTGCTCGGATGCGTGCTCGCCGCGCCCGAGTTGCTGGAGGAGGCGGTGGGACTGCCGGGTGATCGCAGCCCCTCGTTCCAGCGCGTGATCGACGGCGTGACGCAAGCCCGGCGCGCCGGCGCCGGAGATCGCGAGGCCTTGCTGAAGGATCTCTTCGCGCGGTTCACCGACGAGAGCCGGCTTCTGGACTTCCTTCACGAGGCCAGCGAGCGCTCCGCGCGGATCCGCGACCCGCGGGATATGTTTCTGAGGCTCCGGCGCGACCGAGACATCCATTTCGCTCGGGAGCAAGCCAGACGAACCCTCCAGCAGGTCAAGCAAGCCATCGCTGACGGCGACTCCGCCCGCGCGGACGAGCTCACGCGGAAGTACCAGGATCTACTGCGCCGTTCGCACGCGGCCGCGGACGGGTGAAGCCGTCCGCCGCGTTCGTTCGTCTTCGAACCATCGACTCCCGACCGACCCTCCGAACCCACATGGAGAAACTGCAAAGCGCCGTCCAGAAGCTGATCAAGGACTGCCGCAAGGCGGGCGCCGTCACGCTCGCGCAGATCAACGAGATCCTGCCGGACGATGCCAGCTCGCCCGAGCACATCGAATTCGTGATGGCGCAGATCGAGGAGGCCGGCATCGAGATCGTCGAGGAAGGTCGCGCTCCGAAGCCGCGGCGCGGTGCCCCCGGCCAGCCCGGGAGCGGCACGCAGAAGAAGGCCGACGATGACCCGTTCTCGGCGCTCGGCCCCGCGGACGACGAGGAGACTCCCGGCGCCGAGGGCGTGCTCGCCGAGCGCGAGTTCGAGGAGAGCGTCGAGGTCGACGCCGTGCGCGCGTCGATGTCGGAGATCACCGAGAAGATCGACGACCCGGTCCGCATGTACCTCACCCAGATGGGTGAGATCCCGCTCCTCACCCGCGAGGAAGAGATCAGCCTGGCGCGGAAGATCGAACTCACGCGCAAGCAATTCCGTCGCGACGCGCTCAGCTCGGGCTTCGGCATGGCGAGCGCGATCGAGATCCTCGAGGACGTCGTACGCGGCGAACTCGCGTTCGATCGAACGCTGAAGGTGAACCAGCAGGATCCTGAGGTCGGCAAGGCCGATCTGTCCGATCGTCTCCCCGGGAACATCGAGACGCTTCGCAAGCTCTACGACTCCGCCCGCGCCGATCACGAATCGCTCGACGTGCTCGAGACGCCCGGCGAGAAGAAGCGTGTGCCCGACTCGGACGTGATCCGCTTCAAGCGGCGCGTCCATTCCCGGCGCCGCAAGTCCGTCCTGCTGATCGAGGAGCTCAACCTCCAGGGCAAGAAGATCCGCCCGATCATCGATCTCCTGGAGAGCCGGCTCGCGGAGATGCGGCGTCTCAGCAAGCGGTTGCAGACCTACCGCGGCGCGCAGATCAAGAACCCGGTGGCGCAGGAGATCCGCGATCGGCTCGCGGAGATCCAGCGCGACGGCCTCGAGTCGATGGAGGCGCTCGAGCGCCGGCTCGAACACGTGCGCACGGCGTACGCCGCGTACGAGGACGCGAAGCGCAAGCTTTCCTCGGGCAACCTGCGTCTAGTGGTCTCGATCGCGAAGAAGTACCGCAACCGCGGGCTCTCGTTCCTCGACCTGATCCAGGAAGGCAACACCGGACTGATGAAGGCGGTCGAGAAGTACGAGTACCGCCGCGGCTACAAGTTCTCGACCTACGCGACGTGGTGGATCCGTCAGGCCATCACGCGCTCGATCGCCGACCAGGCGCGGACGATCCGCATCCCGGTCCACATGATCGAGACCATGAGCAAGCTGCGGAACGTCACCAAGAAGCTGATCCAGGCCAAGGGCCGCGAGCCCTCGATCGAGGAGGTGGCGGAGGCCGCGGGGATCAACGTCGAGGAAGCGAAGCGGGTGATGAAGATCAGCAAGCACCCGATCTCGCTCGACCGCCCGATCGGCGAGTCGGACGACTCGTACTTCGGCGACTTCATCGAGGACGAGAGCACGGAGTCGCCGTCGATCTCGGCGAGCCGCGAGATGCTCAAGGACCGCATCGAGAGTGTTCTCGACTCCCTGACCTTCCGCGAGCGCGAGATCATCAAGCTCCGCTACGGCATCGGCGACGGCTACACCTACACGCTCGAAGAGGTGGGCAGGATCTTCCGCGTCACGCGCGAGCGCGTGCGGCAGATCGAGGCCAAGGCCGTGCGCAAGCTCCAGCACCCGGTGCGCGCGCGTCGTCTCGCCGGCTTCCTCGACGGGCCGACCGAGACCGAGCTCTGATCGAGCCCGTTCCGCGTCGGCCGGAATCGTCGGCGCGGCGGCTCGGCGTCGTGCTTGTGCCGGACGGACTCGCCGCTATCCTCCTCGGCCCTGTCCATCCGCGTCGTCACGGCGGAGCCGCGTTTGCATCCGGACGTCCGAAAACTCCTCGAAGTCCAGAAGGTCGATCAGTCGATCGCGAAGATCCAACGCGACCTCGACTCGATCCCGCGCGAGCGCGCCAGGCGCGAAGCCGCGCTCGATGCGATCCGGCGCCGCCACGACGAACTCGTGGCCGGTCTTCGCCAGGCGGAGGTGGACGCGCGGAGCAACGAGACCTCGATCCGCTCCGCGGACGAGGAGATCAAGAAGCTCGAGACGCGGCTCAACGCGGTCCGCAACAACGCCGAGTACCAGGCGACCCTGCTCCAGATCGGGTCGGTGCGCCAGGAACGGGGCAAGACGGAGGAGGCCGGGCTCGCGCTTCTCGAACGCATCGAGGCGCTGCGAGCCGAACTCGTCGCCAAGAAGGCCGAACTCGACGAAGCGCAGGGCGTCTTCGACGCGTTCGTCAGCGAGGGTGAGGTGTTCCTCGCGCGCCGTCGCATCGACCTGGAGAAGGTGTCGAAGGGGCGCGATGGACTGACGCACGGCGTCCCGCCCGACCTGATGGCGCGCTACAGCAAGATGTTCGGCGCGCGCGACAGCCTCGCGGTCTGCGCGGTCGACGGCCGTACGTGCACCGGTTGCTACACGGCCATCCCGCCCAACCTGCTGGTGAAACTGCAGGCGAGCTCCGCGGTGGTGACGTGCAACTCGTGCCAGCGGATCCTCTACCTCGCGGAGTGAGCCGCGTGGCTCGCGACGACGCCCATTCGGCGAACGGCTCGCGGTCATGACGCGCGCGATCGTCCCGGTCATGGTCGGAACGGCCGGCCACATCGACCATGGCAAGAGCAGCCTCGTCCGCGCGCTCACCGGCATCGATCCGGATCGGCTGAAGGAGGAGAAGGAGCGCGGACTCACCATCGACCTCGGGTTCGCGCCGCTCCTCCTGAAGGACGGCCGGCGCCTCGGGATGATCGATGTCCCCGGCCACGAGCGCTTCGTGAAGAACATGGTCGCGGGTTGCACGTCGCTCGACCTCGCGCTGCTGGTCGTCGCCGCGGACGACAGCGTGATGCCGCAGACGATCGAGCACGTGGAGATCCTCTCGCTCCTCGGCGTGCGCCGCGTCCTCGTCGCGTTGACCAAGATCGACATGGTCGACGCCGAGCTCGCCGATCTCGCGGAGACCGAGGTGCGCGAACTCCTCGCGAGGACGCCGTTCACCGACGCGGAGATCGTGCGGGTCAGCTCGGTGACCCGTCAGGGGATCGACGAGCTGCGCGCCAAGCTCGAGGTGCTGGCCCTCGCGATCCCGCCGCGCACAGCGGACGGACCGTTCCGCATGCCGGTGCAGCGCGTGTTCAAGCTCGAGGGGATCGGCACCGTCGTCACCGGTGTGCCGGTCAGCGGCACCGTGCATGTCGGCGACGAGCTCGAATTCCTGCCGAACGGCGGTCGTGTCCGCGTGCGCGCGATCCAGGCCTTCGGCGGCCCCGTCGATCGTGCGGTGGCCGGACATTCGACGGCGCTCTCGGTGCCGGATGCCCGCGATCTCGAGGTGCACCGCGGAGTCGTCGCCGCCACGCCGGACGTGTTCGTCGCGGGCGAGCACGTCGACGTCGAACTCGACGTGCTCCAGCGCACGCATGGCATCGCGCACCGCGATCCGATCCGCTTCCACGTCGGCACGGCCGAGGTCCTCGGCGTGATCTCCGTTCTCGAGGGCGAGCGCCTGGCGGCCGGAGCGCGCTCGGTCGCGCGCGTGCTGCTCGACGAGCCGGTGGTCGCGGCACCGGGCGACCGCTTCCTCCTGCGCGCGATGAACCCGCCGCGGACCATCGGCGGCGGCGTCGTCCTGCAGATCGTCGAAGGCCACGGTCGCTACCGGCGCCAGCGCGTCGCCGAACAGGTCCGTGCGCTGGTGGAGGCCGGGTCGAATCCCCTCCAACGTGTCTTCGAGATCGTGCGTCACGCCGGACCGGCCGGTGCCTCCGTCGCGGACGTCGCGCGTGCGCTGGCGATCCAGGACGACGAGGCGCGGTCCTTCGTGCGCCAGCACGACGAACTGCACTGGCACGAGCGCGGTCACCGCGCGTTCACGAAGGAGTCGCTCGGCGACGGCAAGGTCGCGCTGGTCGAGTCGGTGGATCGACTGCTCCGCGATCGCCCGATCGCCGCGTCGATCAGCCGCTCCGCATTGCGCACGACGCGCGACTTCCCGCCGGAGCTGAAGGACGCGGTCCTCGACGCGCTGCTTGCCGACGGCGCGGTCCGCTCCCTGGCGAACGGACGCGTGCTGTTCGTCGAGCGGTTGCGGCCGCTGGAGGAGGCGGATCGGGTCGACGTCGATCGGCTCGTCGAGCACTGCGAGATCGCGGCGTACCGCCCGCCGACTCCGGCGGAGGCCGGCGTGACGCTCGGCATCGGCGAAGCCCGCGTGCAGAACCTCGCGGCCCGCGCGATCGATGAGGGGCGACTCGAAGCGGTGGGTGAGCATCTCTACGGCGCCACTCCCTTGCGAAGCGTGCTGCTGGCGATCTGTGCGAACTGCCTCGCGAACAGCGAGGTGCTCGACATCCCCAAGCTGCGCGACGAACTGACCACGTCCCGCAAGTACCTCATCCCGCTGCTCGAGCACGTCGACGGTCTGGGACTGACGCGCTTGCGCGGCGGTGAACGCCGTCTGCTCGTGCAGTCGGACGCGTTCGCGGCGCTGAAGCCGCTGCTCGCCAAGTAGACGGCTCGTCCCGTTTCGGGATCCACGTGTGCGCGGCGCGCAGCGCATGCAGAGGGCACGCGGCGGATTCCTGCGGCGACGGTCAACCGCCGCGTCGCCTTCGTCCGATACGAGCCCGGATCCTGATCAGCAAGGGGCCTCGATGAGCGGGGAACGAAACGAATCGCAGACCGGTCGTCCTGAGGACGAGAACGTCGTTCCTTCGGGGGAGCGGCCGCCGCGCGTGACCGGCACGGACGGCACGGACCCCGACCATGCGGCGACGCCGTCGCCCATCGATGACGACGACTTCTTCCTCGTCCTCGACGATCTCGACGCCGAGCCGATCGCCGCGACCGCGGCGACGCCGACGGACGACGAACTCGGACTCGACGGCCTCTTCGATCGCCCCGCCGAGGGTTCGGTCGCGGACGAGGACGAGTTCGACGTCCTCTTCGACGGCGACGAAGCCCAGGCCGCGACGAAGGAATTCCGCGGGACGCAACCGGCGCCGGAGTTCGTCGAGGATCACGCCGGATGGCTCGGTGACGACGTCGACCTCGCCGAACTCGTCGGCGAACGCGACGCCGGCGCTGCGGCAAGCCGGGCGGAACTCAGCGACGCCGAGGAAGTGGAAGAGGGCGGAGACCCGTTCCTCCTCGAGGAGATCGAGGTCGAGAGCCTCGACGACAGGGACGCGGCGATCGACGCGGCCGACGGCGACGACGCCTCGCACACGACGTCCGGCGCCAAGCGCATGCTCGCCGCGTGGGAGGAGAAGCCCCCCGCGGACGACGACTGGTCGCCGATCGAGGCGCAGGCCGGTGCGAGCCCCCTGCTCGGCGGCGTCGAGGAGGAATCCGCTGCCGAAGGAAGCGACGTGGGCGGCGCGCGCATCGATTGGTCCGGTGCGGAGTTCACCCGCGAGGACGAACACGAAGCGACGGTCGGCGGCGGCGGCGTGACGCCGCAGGGTTCGGGCTTCGGCGTACCGGTCGCGGGCTCCGAGTTCGCGGAACGCGGGGCGGCCTTCGCCGAGCCGGCCCCGCAGTTCGTCGACAGCGCGGAGCAGGAGGACGATCCGATCTACGGCGGGCTCGCGGAGGCGCAGCCCGACGCCGTGACGACGCAAGAAGGCGCCGCGGCGACCCCGCAGGCGGCCGATCCCGACCCGAGCACCACGGACGTCGAACTCGCGGCCACCACGGTCGACGGCATCGCTCCGCGACTGCGGGTCGTGGGGACGTCGGCAGGCAGCCGGACCTGGCGTCGCCGCGTCGCGGCCGCCGCGGTCATCGTCGTCGGCGTCGGTGCGGGGATCCTCGCGATCGAACCGCGTTGGCTCGGTCTCGGCGCCGATGCGCCGGTCGTCGAGCGCGTCGAGGTGGCCCGTCCGCGCATCGATGTCTCGCTCGCGCCGCCCACGCTGCCGGGCGACACCGCGCCGACGATTCCGACCACTCCGCCGGAGCAACCGCAGCCCGACCAACCCACGCCGCCGGTCGCCATCGATCCGCCGATCGTGCCGATCCCGGTGATCGACCCGCCGAACCCGCCGAACCCGCCGCCGGTCGACGTGCGGCCGGTCCCGCCGATCGAGCCGCAGCCGCCGATCGAGGTTGCGGTTCCGACGGACACGACGCCCCGACCGAAGGTCGAACCGAACTTCTCGCCGCTGATGATCGGGGAGTACCTCGAGATCGTCTCTCCCGTCGTCGAATCCGACCTGACGGCGCCGGGCACCTTGCCGATCGGCACTCGCGCGCTGGCTCTGATGCGCAACGACGAGATCTTCGTCGGCGTCGTCCGTCGCATGGATGCGGACGAGGTCACGCTCGATCTCGAGCCGGGTGAGGTCTCGCTCGCGATGGCGAGCCTCGATCGGATCGAACCGCTCGCGGTCGCCGCCTCGGGCGAGGCGATGGAAGCGGAGCGCGGTTTCGTCCGCCTGAAGAACGAGACGCGCTTCTACGGTCGCATCCTGCGCGACCCACAGACCGGCAAGATCATCGTCCAGGACGAGGGAACGCGGATCACCCTGCCGCGCGACCAGGTCGACTCGTTCGGTTCGGCGGGCACGTCGAAGACCCACGTCGTGTTCGAAGGCGACGACGGCTGGCTCGACCAGCGCGTGCGCCAGCAACTGATCCAGTTCGGCCGCGGCGGCGTGAGATCGGACCCCGGTGAGAAACCGATCGAGACCGGGACACGCTCGACGGAGACCGTGATCCCCACGGTCTCGCCGGCGCCGGACCCCGGTCGGCGCTGACTCGCGCGCGACTCGCCGCCGACTCGCAACCTGCGCAGGACGGTATAAGGTCGCGCGCGAACCCCTCGCGCGCCGCCATGTGTCGACCGTTCCTCGCCGTCCCGATCGCGATCCTCGCCGTCCTCCTGGCGCCGCTCGCCGCCCAGACGCAGGCGGAGCGGGCGGAGGCCCTGAAGGAGTTCCGCCGCTTCTTCCGGAAGTTCAAGTCCGTCGAGGAGCAGGTCGAGGCGGTGCGCACGCTGCGCGAAGCGGAGAGCCCCGACGCCTGCGAGGAGCTGTTCGAACTGCTCGGCCACGAGACGCAGGAGATCGTCGTCGTCGCCCGCGAGGTGATGGGCGGCTACCGCGATCCGGCGAGCTTCGCGAACCTGGTCGCCGCCCTGCCCAAGATGAAGGACCAGGGGCGGCGCGCGCAGCTCGTCGATGTCCTCGGCGAGGCGCAGATCAAGGATGCGATGCCGGTCGTTCTCGAGATCGCGACCACCGACAAGAAGGCTCCGGCCGAGCTGCGCTTTGCCGCGGTCGGTGCGTTCGCGGCGTGCGGCTACAAGGAAGGCGTCGAGTCGCTGATGACGGCCCTGCTCGCCGACCCCGAACCGCTGGTTCGCATGGGCACGGCGGAGGCGATCGGCCGGCTCCGCCTCGCCGCGCTCGGCACGCCGCTCGTGCCGCTGCTGGACGACCCTGCATGGCAGGTGCAGGTCGCGGCAGGGAAGACGCTCGCGATCGTCCGCGAGCCATCGGCGGTGGCGCCGATGATCCAGCTGATGCGCAAAGGCGGTCGACTCGAGGAGGAGACCGCCGACGCGCTGTTCCGGATCACCGGCCTCGACTTCGGACGCGACGCCGATGCGTGGCAGACGACCTGGGATCGACTGTCCGCGATCCCGGGCTGGCGCATCCCGACCGACGAAGAACTGCAGAAGGCGGCGGCGAGCCGCCAGAAGTACGACGCGCTGTACGGAAAGCTGAAGGACGGCACGACCACCTTCGGCGGCATCCCGACGACGTCGCGCCGCATGCTGTTCATCATCGACGTGAGCGGTTCGATGGCCGACCTCGTCGTCGAGCGGGAGAAGTTCGACACCGGCTACCGCGACTTCGAGAAGCTCACGATCGTGAAGCGCGAACTGCTCAACACGATCGACGCTCTCGGCGAGAACGTCTTCTTCAACATCTGCGCATTCGCCACGGACACGCGGACCTGGAAGTCGTCGCTGGTCCGCGCGAACGTCGTGAACCGCGCGAGTGCCAAGGCCTGGGTCGAGCGGCTCGAGCCGATCGGCGGGCCCGAGGCGCAAGCGCTCGCCGGCGCCGGACTGGGCGGGACGGCGAACCTCGGCGCCGGGAAGACCAACACCTACGCCGCGCTGACCCTCCCCTTCGGCGTCGATCCGGACGGCCGCGTCGATGCGTCGGAGGCGGAGGCCGGTGCGATGCGCAACGAGATCGACACCGTGTTCTTCCTCAGCGACGGCCGGCCGTCGACCGGCAAGCACACCGACACGGCGCAGATCCTCGCCGAGGTCTCGCGCCTCAACGAACGCTTCCACATCGTGATCCACGCCCTCGCGATCGGAGAGTTCGAGAAGAACTTCATGAAGGTGCTCGCCGAGAGCAACGGCGGCGTGTTCGTCGATCTCGGGCGCTGAGCGCCGCTTCACGCGCGCTTCGGCATCGCGACCATGACGAGCGCCGTCGCGACGAGACCGCCGATCCCGACGACGCGGTAGGCGAGACCGATGTCGTCGAGCGCCATGACCAACGGGAACATGGCGCCGAACGCGATGCGGCCCGCGAACGACATGGCGGAGAGCACCGTCGCGCGCGAGGCGCCGCCGATCCGGTGGTTGATCCAGTCGTGCACGATCGCCCAGTGCGTGCCGAAGGGGATCTGGTGCACGAAGAACAGCGCGATGCCGAATGCGCCGGCGTTCCCGGCCATCGCGACCAGCGAGACCGCGATCAGGATGGGCATCGACCAGAACAGTGCACGGTGACCGGAGCGCGCGACGAGCCACGGCGTCATGCGGCTGAACGGCGCCGCGACGACGTTCAGCGCGAAGAACAGGCCGCCGACGAACAGCGGATCGTCGGCTCCGGCGCGGGCGAGAAAGGGCTGATAGGTGTGGAAGGGGAAGCGCAGCAGGCAGAACAGGACGACGTAGTACGCGCCGATCCATCGGACCTGCGGGGCGCGGAACTCGCGGCACGCGGTCGCGAGGAGGGCACGGCGCGCCGCCGGATCTGCGCCGCGCACCGGCTACTCCCTGACGGCCGCGCCGGCGATCGCCGCGCCGACGCAGAGCGCCGTGGTGGCGAGGATCGCCGCCTGGATGTCGAAGGCCCAAGCGAGCAGACCGCCCAGCAAGAACGACACGGCCGTGCCCAGCAGCCGCAGCGTGTTCACGACGGCCTCGTTGCGGTGGTACTCGTGGGCGCGACCGCGGGCTTCCAGCGACTCGAAGAGCAGCGCGGCGGGCGGGCCCGACAGCACGGCGTGACCGAGTCCCAGCAGGGCCTCGCCCAGGCAGAAGCCGGAGTAGCTCGGCCAGACGAGCACGGTCGCGAAGCCGACGGCGAGCAGCAGGGGACCCGCGACCAGCATCGGGCGGCGGCCGAAACGGTCGGCGAGCATCCCGGTGGGGACCTCGGCGGCGACCATCGTCGCGTAGTAGACCGCGATGACGACTCCGTAGCCCACGTCGTCGATGCCGTGCCGATGGAACCAGAACCACAGGAACGGCACGCACGCGAAGGGATAGGTCAGCGCGGCGAACGCCCGCAGCGCACGGATCTGCAGGCGGAGTTCGCGGTCGGTCGCCATGCGTGGCCGGGCACGATGCCGGCATGCAGCCCTGCGAACCAGCGCGACGGAGTTCCAGCAGCGTGGATCACCACGCCGCGGACGGGCAAGATGCTCGCCCCGTGGCAGCGACGATCGCGGACTTCCGCAGCGACACCCTGACTCAGCCCAGCGCGGCGATGCGCGCCGCGATGGCGTCGGCGGTCGTCGGCGACGACGTCTTCGGCGAGGACCCGACGGTCGACGAACTGGAGCGCGAGGGCGCCGCGGCGTTGGGACAGGAGGCCGCCCTGTTCGTGCCGTCCGGGACGATGGCGAACCAGGTCGCGATCCACGTGCATTGCCGTCCCGGCGACGAGTTGATCTGCGAGGAGCGCAGCCACGTCTACATGTTCGAGGGCGGGTCCGCCGCGCGCCTCAGCGGCACGCAGGTGCGGACGCTCCGGGCGGAAGACGGCTTCCCGGCGCCCGAAGCCGTCCGTTCGGCCGTGCGCGCGAACGACGTGCATCAGGCGCGCAGTCGTCTGCTCGTCCTCGAGAACACCCACAATCTCGCCGGCGGCCGCGTGCTGGCGCCGGAGCGATTCGAGTCGCTCGTCGCGACCGCACGGGTGTGCGGGCTGTGCGTGCACGTCGATGGCGCACGCCTCGCGAACGCCGCCGCGGCGTTGCGTGTGCCGATGACGCGGCTCGCGCGCGGCGTCGACTCCGTGACCCTCTGCCTGAGCAAGGGCCTCGGTGCGCCGGTCGGTTCGCTCGTCGCGGGCAGCCGTGCGTTCGTCGGCGAAGCGCGGCGCGTGCGCAAGGCGTTCGGCGGCGGCATGCGTCAGGCCGGTGTGCTCGCGGCGGCCGGCCTGCTGGCGCTGCGCGAGGGTCCGGCGTTGCTCGCGACCGATCACGCGCGCGCCGCGGCGTTGGCCGAAGCGCTCGCGGCGTTGTCGGGCCTGCACCCGATCCCGCCCGAGACCAACATCGTGATGGTCGACGTCGACGGCGCTCGCGCGCGCGCGTTGGTCGACGCCCTGGCGCGCGCCGGGATCCGCGCGCTCGCGATCGGCGAGAGCCGCGTGCGCTTCGTGACCCACCGCGATCTCGACGACACCGCGGTTCCGCGATGCATCGTTGCGGCGAGTTCCTTCGCGCGCGCCTCCTGAACCGAACTCCGAACGAAGCGACACTCCCGTGAGCATCTTCAAGGCCTACGACATCCGCGGCACCTACCCCGACCAGATCGACGAGCGCATCGCGCGCCGGATCGGCCACGCCTTCGCGCAGTTCCTCGCCGCGAAGCGACTCGTCGTCGGACGCGACATGCGGACGATGGCGCCGTCGGTCCAGGACGCAGTGATCGACGGCATCCTCGACGCCGGCTGCGACGTCCTCGACATCGGGCTCGCGTCGACCCCCGCGACCTACTACGCGATCGGCAAGCTGCCGTGCGACGGCGGACTCTGCGTGACGGCGTCGCACAACCCCAAGCAGTACATCGGCTTCAAGTTGTGCCGCGAAGACGCACGCCCGCTGTCGGCGGACTACGGGATCCCCGACATCCAGCGCATGGTCGAGCACGGGACCGCGACGCCGGCTCTGCGACGCGGCAAGCGCGACCAGGTCGAAGTGACGCGCGACTTCGTGTCGCACATCGCCGGCTTCGCGCGCGCCATCCGGCCGATGCGCATCGCGGTCGACTACGCCAACGGCATGGGGGCCCACGAAGGCCCCGCGATCCTCGCCTCGATCCCGGGACTCGAGGTCGTGCCGATGTACGAGACGCTGGACGGGACCTTCCCGAACCACGAGGCCAACCCGCTGAAGGAGTCGAACCTCGACGATCTCCGGAAGAAGGTGAAGGAAGTGCGGGCGACGCTCGGTCTTGCGTTCGACGGCGACGCGGATCGGTGTGCGTTCGTCGACGAGGCGGGACGCACGGTGCACGCCGACCTCATCACCGTGATCATCGCCCGCGACCTGCTGGCCCGGAACCCGGGCAAGGGGGTCATCTACGACCTGCGCTCGTCGAAGGTGGTGCCGCAGGAGATCCTGCGCATGGGCGGTCGCCCGGTCCGTGAGCGCGTCGGTCACTCGTTCATGAAGGAGACGATGCGCGCCACCGACTGCATCGGCGGCGGCGAGTTGTCCGGCCACTTCTACTTCGCCGAGAACTACTTCACGGACTGCGGCGTGCTCGCCGCGATCATGGTGATGAACCAGCTCGGCAAGGAAGGTCGCTCGCTCCAGCAGTCCGCCGACGAACTGCGGCGGTACTTCGGCACGGGCGAGATCAACTTCAAGGTGCCCGACAAGGATGCGCTGATGCGCGCCGTGGAATCGCGCTACAAGGACGCGCGCATCGACCACCTCGACGGCGTCACCGTGACCTACTCGGACTGGTGGGTGAACGTGCGACCGAGCAACACGGAGCCGTACCTCCGCATGTGCCTGGAGGCCGACTCCCAGGCCCTGATGGAGAAGAAGAAGGCCGAGCTCTTCGCGATCCTCGGCAAGCCGGTCTGACGACACGTGCCGACGACGGCAAGGACGGACACCGCGATGAAAGGACCGCTCGCTCGCAGGGTGCGCATCATCGGCGTGCCGATGGACCTCGGCGCGGATCGCCGCGGTGTCGACATGGGACCGTCGGGGATCCGCATCGCCGGCGTGGCCGAGATGCTGCGACGCCTGGGCTACTCCGTCGTCGACGCGGGGGACGTCCCGGTGCCGGTGCCCGAGTCCCGCGACCCAGGACCCGCGCGCGCGAAGTACCTCACCGAGATCCGCGAAGCCTGCGAGACGATCCGCGAACTCGTCCGCGGCGCACTCGGCGCCGGTGAATGCCCGATCGTCCTCGGCGGCGACCACAGCATCGCGATCGGGACGATCACCGGCGTCGCGGAACACCACCGCGCGCGGAACGAGCGCGTCGGACTGATCTGGGTCGACGCGCACGCGGACATGAACACCCCGGACACGAGCCCGACCGGCAACGTGCACGGCATGCCCCTGGCCCACGTCCTGGGCATGGGCGAGCCCAGCCTCGCGCGGCTCGGCGGGTTCGCGCCCAAGGTCGCACCGGAGAACGTCGCCCTGATCGGGATCCGGGATCTGGACGAGAAGGAGAAGGAGACGGTGCGCGGATCGGGAGTGAACGCCTACACGATGCGCGACATCGATGAGCGCGGGATGGGCGCCGTGATCTCGGAGTCGATCCAGAAGGCGTCGGCGGGGACCGCCGGCTTCCACGTGTCCTTCGACCTCGACGGGATGGATCCCGCCGTCGTGCCGGGCGTCGGCACGCCGGTGAAGGGCGGCATCGACTGGCGCGAAGGCAATCTGTTGCTCGAGGCGATCGCGGATTCGCGGCGCATGACGTCGTTCGAGATCGCCGAGTTGAACCCGATCCTCGACATCCGGAACGAGTCGGGGCGCGTTGCCGTCGACATGATCGCGTCGGCGTTCGGGAAGTCGATCCTGTGATCGACGCCGGCCGATTCACCTGAGCAGTGCGGCGAGATCCTCCGGCAGCGCGGCGAGGACCTCGACCGGAGGCGGCGACCAGAGTGCCCTCCGCCAAGCGGTGACGAGACCGCGGCGTGTCGCGGCGCTCGCCGCGGGATCTGCCAGAGCGCGATCGGCGAGCGCCGACGCGAGTGCGCGGTCGACGCGGCCGAGCGCCTCGATGTGAACGGGAAGTCGGACAAAAGCGCCTTCGGCGTCGACGGCGAGCGCCGCCCTGAGGTCGGCGTCGCGATCCAAGGCGACGAGCTCGGCGAGTGCATCGGCGACGAGAGCGGGATCGGTGCCGTGCCGTGCGAAGTCGACGGCGCGTGTCCGTGCGTCCGCCTCGTGAGCGGCCGCCAGAACGCGGAGGCCGAGGGCCTGGTCGGCCGCGGAAGCATCGGGCCGCGCGCCGAATGCGCGGGCAGCGGCGAGGATCGCGGTGGTGGGAGTGCCGCGCCAGCCCCGCAGGATCGCGCGCTGCACGACGATGTCCGATGTGCTCCGCACGCGATCGGAGACGGCGGCGCGCGCCGCATCGTCGTCGAACGAGGCGAGGGCTCGGGTGGCCGCTTCGACCTGACGCACATCGTCGCTCGCGAGCGCTTCCCGCAGGAGCGTGTGCATCGCAGCGTCGCGACCGTGCGCCGCGAGCGCGGCGATCACGGCGGCGCGGACCTTGGGATCCGCGTCGCGGTCGGCGAGACCGCGGATCACGGCGAGAACCTCCGGATCGGCGGCGGTCGGCGCGAACGCCACGGACTCGATCGCGGCGACGCGCAGGGTCGTGTCGCGTATCGCGATCATCCGGTCGAAGTCGGCGTCGTCGAGAGTGCCGCCGCAGTGCCGCTGAGCGCGAAGGGCGAGAACCAGCAGGCCCGGGTCTTTCAACGAGGCGTCGTGGAGGAGCGACTCGACCTGTGCAAGGCGGAGGGAATGAGGTGTGCGGAGGAGTCCGGCGAGCAGGGCGGCCAGCGTGTCGCGATGGCGTCGCCGGCTGCCGCCCTCGGCGCGATCGAGGTAGCGATCGATCGAGGGTGCGGGCTGGTCGTCGGGGAGACAGCCGAGGGCGTACGCCGCCGCGTGACGGACGATCGGCGGCGCCTCGCGATCCGCGAGCCGAGGGCCGAGTTCGGCATCCGCGCCCGCCGCCGCGAGGATGCCGAGCGCGAGGATTGCGCGGGCGCGGACGGATTCGTCGCGATCCGCGAGCAGCTTGCGGATCGCGTCGCGCGCTCCGGGCGCCCGTTGCGCTGCAGCGATCAGGGCGGCTTCGCCACGCAGGGTCGGATCGTCGTCCGCGAGCAGGTTGATGACGGCTCCCGATCCGACCTGGGCCGACAGTCGCGTTGCGCCACCGAGCGCGAGGATGGCGAGAAGCGCGGCGGATGCCGTGCCTGCCGATCGTGCGGTTGCGCTCTGGTGGCGTGCGCTCATGGTGCTGGTGGAGGGTGTGCTGATCGGTATCGTCCGGCAGCGGCGGGGCAGCAGCCAGGGTCGAACCCGGCCGCCCCAAGACGAGCAAAGCCCGTTCCGATCCACCGCGCCGTGAAGATCGCCCTGTTCGACTGTCCGGCCGGTGTCGCCGGGGACATGTGGGTCGGCGCCTGCGTGGACGCGGGAGTCGAGGTCGACGTGCTCCGCGCCGCCGTCGCCAGTCTCGAACTGGGAGCCGAACTGCGCATCGCGCGGGTTCTTCGCGCGGGGCTGGCCGGGACGCAGGTCCTCGTCGTTCCGCCGGGCGGCGATCAGGCAGCGCGCGGCCTCGCGGCTGTGCTCGACATCCTGGCGCGCGCCGATGTCCCGCCGGCGGTGACTGCCCGCGCCGGGAGCGTGTTCGAATCGCTCGCCGACGTCGAGTCACGGGCGCACGGGATCGCGCGCGAGGCCGTGCACTTCCACGAACTCGGCGCCGTCGACACGATCGTCGACGTGCTCTGTGCGTGCCTCTCGATGCACCAACTCGGAGTGGAGCGGAGCCACGCTTCGGTGATCGAGGTCGGCAACGGCGTCGTGCGCTGCGCGCACGGCTTGCTGCCCGTGCCGGCGCCGGGAACGGCCGGACTGATGCACGGCTTCCGCCAGTGCCGCCGGCTCCTTGGCGAGCGGACGACGCCGACCGGAGCGGCCTTGCTGCGTGAGTTCGTCACGCCCGAGCCCATGCTCGCGTCGTTTCGCTCGATGGCATGCGGCTACGGAGCCGGCGCGCGCGACGACGCCGGGATCCCCAACCTCCTTCGTCTCACCGTCGCTGAGGTCGACGAGGCGCACGCGCATGAGCACAACGACCTCGTCGAGATCGCGTGCAACCTCGACACCGCGGACGGCGAGTCGCTGGCCTGGATCGTCGATGGCGCCCTCGAGAGGGGCGCGCTCGACGCGTGGGTCGCACCCGTGACGATGAAGAAGGGGCGACCCGGCCATGTGCTCCATGTGCTGGCCGGCGGCGCACGGCGGCCCGTGCTCGAGAACTTCCTGCTCGAGGAATCGACGACGCTCGGCGTGCGCAAGACCGCCGTCGAGCGCACCGTTCTCGAGCGGTGGAGCGAGACGGTGGATGGTCCGTTCGGCCCGGTGCTGCACAAGTGCGCGCGACTGCCCTCGGGGCGCGTCGTGAAGCGACCGGAGGACCAGGAACTACGGCGTGTCGCGGCCGAGACCGGGCTGCCGCGGCGCACGATCGTCGAGCGACTCGCGGCGGCGCGCGCCGGCCCGGACTGACCGGGCACACGCGGCGCGACGCCTTCCTCAGGCCCGCCCGAGGAACTCGCCGGTCTCCGTGTTGATCTTCACCCTGTCGCCGACCTTGATATGCGCCGGCGCCTTGGCTTCGAGTCCGGTGGAGAGCTTGCGCGCATCCTGCACGTTCGAGACCGTGTCGCCGCGCGCGACATCCTCTGCCTCGACGACCTCGAGCACGACGGTGGGCGGCAGTTGCACGGTCAGCGCCGAACCCTCGACGAAGAGCACGTCGATCGAACTGCCCTCGTGCATGTACTGCATCGTCTCGCCCAGGATCTCCTCGGACAGATGGAACTGTTCGTAGTTCTCGTTGTCCATGAAGACGTGGCCGACCGAGTCCTTGTAGACGTACTGACAACTCCGCGCCTCGAGGAACACGGGCTCGATCTGATCGGACGTGTTCATGCGCACGTCCTTCTGACGACCGGTCTTCAGATGTCGCAGGTTGAGGTGGTGGATCGCGCGCCAGTTGCCCGGCGTGACGTGGTCGTAGCGCGCGACCTGGTACAGCTCACCCTCGTAGCGGATGACCATACCTTTCTTGGCTTCGGTGACTCGGATCGCCATCGATTGCGGAGTGGGTGACGGGACGGAGGGGGAATGGTGCCGGGTCGCTCCGGCCGGGGGAAGCTCCGCGGCGGCGGCAGGCGATCAGAACGCGCGGCGACGCGTCGACGACTCGATGCCGAGCGCCTTGCGGTACTTCGTGACGGTCCGGCGCGCGATGTGAACACCCTGCTTCGCGAGTTCTTCGACGAGTTGGTCGTCGGACCAGGGGCTGTGCTTGTCCTCGGCCTCCACGAGTTGGCGCAGCTTGTCCTTCACGGCGCGCTGGCTGACGTGTTCGCCGCTGTCCGTGATCGTCCCGCCCGAGAAGAACCGCTTCAGGTCCATGACGCCCTGCGGCGTCTGGATGTACTTGCCGGAGATCGCCCGACTGACGGTGGAGATGTGGACGCCGACGGCGTCGGCGACGTCCTGCATCTTCATCGGCCGCAAGTCGCGGATGCCGTTGCGAAGGAAGTCCTGCTGCCGCGAGACGACCTCGCCCGCGATGCGCTCGATCGTGCTCTGCCGTTGGTGGACCGCCTCGATGAACCACTTGGCGGCGTCGATCTTGCGGCGGAGGTACTCGTGGACCTTCGGGTCGTCGCGGGCTTCCTTGAGGAGCTTCTTGTAGGTCGCCGAGATGCCGAGTTCGGGGATGCGAGCGCGTTCGCTGCGGACCTCGAACCTGCCGTCGATCTCCTCGACGGTGACGTCCGGCACGACGATCGAACCGCGAGTTTCGCTGAAGTCGGCGCCGGGGTGAGGGTTGAGGTAGTCGCGAAGGAAGGCCCAGCTGTCCTTGACGTCCTCGAGATCGGCGCCGGTGTCGCGCGCGATCTTCGGCAGGCGGTTCATCGCGAGGTCGTCGAGATGTTTCTCGACGATCAGCCGCGTCAGCGGCTGCACGTAGGTCATGCGGTCGATCTGCATCAGCAGACAGTCGCGCAGGTCCCGGGCGCCGACTCCCGGCGGATCGAGCGTGCGGACCAGATCGATCGCGGCCTGTGCCAGGGGGATCGGGACGAGCAGCGTGTCGGCGATCTGCTCGGCGGTCTCCGCGAGGCGGCCGTCCTCGTCGAGGGAGAACACCACGTGCTCGACGACCCGGAACAGGACGTCGTCGATCTCGCCAAGCCGCACCTGCG
Organism: Planctomycetota bacterium; assembly: GCA_016235155.1. Taxonomy (GTDB): domain Bacteria; phylum Planctomycetota; class UBA1135; order UBA1135; family UBA2386; genus JACRLW01. The sequence continues at coordinate 11,905 of JACRLW010000138.1, read as the reverse complement.
AGAGCAGGTGGTCGGGCAACGAGATGCCGTGCGCGGGTGTGTTGTAGAGCGCGTCCAGGCGCCGATCGGCCTCCTCGTCGCTGATTGTCGGGCTGCGCGGGGCGATGCCGTCGGTGCGGCGTTCGAGCCGCTCCAGTTCGTTCCAGAGTTCGGCGGTCGCGTCGCTCACTTCCTGGCGGTCGTCCGCGCGCACCGTTTCGCCGACCTGCTCCCCGGCTTCCCCGTTCTCGCCTTCGGCGCCGCCCTCCTTGACCTCGAGGAAGACGTTCTCCTGCAACTCCTGATCGATGCGGTCGAGCAGTTCCGCCATCGGGCACTGCAGGACCTGCATCGCCTGGATCATCTGCGGCGACTGGACGAGTCGCTGCTCGGCGCGCAGGTGTTGAGTCAGTCCCAGTCGCATCGGTCGGTGGTGCGGGCGTCGCGGGGGGCATCGGTGGAGGAGTATAGCCCTCGGTTCGCGGGCGACCGCGCCAGCGAGTCGAGGGCGACGCGCCGCGTCACCGTAGCCCCGCGCTGCTGAACCAACCGCCGTAGAACTTCAGGAACACGACGAAGACGAGGAGCGCGGATCCGGCGTACGCGATCCCACCGAGCGCATGCGAAGCCCGATCGAGTCCACGCTCCAGCGCGTCGCCGCGCCTCAGCGCCGCGCGCGCGAACGCATCCTCGAGGCCGCCGATCGGTTCGGCGCGCTCGAGGATCTCGAGCGATTCGCGGCCAAGGGCGCCGGTCGAACCGAGCGCTTCGGAGAAGCCGCGACCCGCGGCCAGCAGAGGTCCGGCGAGGAGCAGTCGCGCCCGCGTGGCGGCGAACGGGACGGACCGGACGGCGATCGCGTGCGCGTCCCGCAGTCCGACGCCGGCGCCATGGAGCGCGTGCATCGCGGTGAGATACGGGGCTTCCGATGCGTCCCGGCACAGCTTCCCGACGATCGGCCAGCGCTCCGGATCCGAGCCCGGGTCACGCCGCGCGCGGCGCAGCCGCAGGCCGCCGCCGACCGCGGCGGCGAGAACGGCACCGACCAGTACGGCGGTCACGACGGCCGTCGGACCTCCGCTCTTGACCACCGTCACCAGCAGGATGCAAGCGAACGCGACGAGCAGGGTCGGGTAGGCGAGCCGTCTCGCGGCGTTGCGACGCCGTTCGGTCCGCTTGCGGATCACCGTCGCGAGCAGCCGCAGGGCGTCGGGGAGTCGACCCGCCCGTTCGCACGCGGCGAGGAGTTCGACTTCGTGCTCCGCGAGGCCGAACTTCGAGCGGCCGAGTGCGCCGCTCACGCCCTCGGCGATGTTGCCGCGGATCCCCGCGGCGGTTGCGGCGGTCGCTGCGCTCAGGCCGGCATCGAGTGCCGAGGCGAGTTCTTCCAGCCGATCCGGCGCGCTGCGAAGTCCGATCCCATCGAGGAGTGCCATCGTTCGCGGGCGATCGGACGGTCGTCGAGACGGTGCGGATCGCCGCGACGAAGGGTAGCCTCCGCGCCGATGAGCACCGCGCGTCCGTGTTTCGCCGAGCAGGACCCCACCGTCGCCCGCGTCGCCGAGACCGCCCTGCGCATGATGTCGGGGAGCATCCCGGCCGCGACCTTGCGCCGCTTGCGCGAGCTCGCGCTGCAGGCTCCGGACGCCTATCCCTGGTCGGACGTTGTCACGGCCGTCCTCGCGGACGACGTCGACCCTTCCGCGCTCGTCCAGCGCGGACTCCAGGCCCAACGGGACTGGGTCATGAAGCCGGGGACCGCGCCGACCCCACGCGCCGAGGCCAGGGCGGTCCCGTGCTCGCCGCCCCGACTCGCCTACTCGCTGAAGCGATGGCTTGCGGTCACCGCGGCGCGGGCCGTCTTCTACACCCTGTTCTCGGGGGCACTGGTCGTGCTTCTGATCCTGCTGCAGAGGGTCTGGTCGGGGTTCGACATCTACGCGATCGCCCATCGGCTCGAGGCGATGGTCCGCTCGGTCTTCTGATCGGGTCCGCCCTCGGGACCTGCCGACCGGGACTCGCGACCGGCCGTCGTCACCGGCCGTTCTCCCCGCGCTTCCCACCGCCGTTGTGAAAAACTCTGAACGGGTGTTGAAAACCTGCTCGGCGGAGCGGCATACTCCCGCCCGTTCGCGGTGGCGGCCGGAGTGCCTTCTGGTCGCCGACAACCGCGGGCTTCCGAGCGGCCGGGTGCACCGGCCGTCGCGATTCCGAGAACAGAACACCAACTGGGTCGAGGTTGCGGGCTGGAGATCTGATTCCCCCTCCCTAACCGCCCTCTCCAATCCGCGGCCTCCCCGATTCTGTGGGCTCCAGCTCTGACCGGCTGGAGCCCACTTTTTTTTGGTCTCCTGGCGCTGAAGCTGCTCTAGGGAACGACCGATCAGAGGCGGTGGCGTCCGGTCGGCGTGCCGAGCGGCACGACCCGATGCGTACCTTCCGCCCGAGCGACAGCGAGCCGACGTGAGCACCAGACCGGCGTTTCGAAGGACCAGCAGCGGCGGCGGCACCCGAGGTCGGAGCGATCCGACGCCGGCCGGACCGGCCGTGGGAGCGCCCTTCTCCCAGGCGCAGATCCTCCATCTGATGAAGGCCGAGTTCGGGCGTGCCCGTCGCCTCGGACATGCCCTGGCGTGCATCGTGCTGAGGATCGACGGTCCCACCGTCCTGGGAGATCCCGCCGCCGTCGAGTCGCGGGCGCGGGTCCGGGACGGACTCGCCCGGCTCGTCGACGAGCGTACGCGGGACTACGACCACCTCGGCTTGATCGGTGAAGACGGCTACCTGCTCGTGCTCCCGCACACCGATCTCGACGGCGCGATGGTCGTCGCGGAGCGGATCCGGCGCGACTTCGCGCGCCTCTCGCATCGCGGGGCGGACGATCGTCCCGTGACCGCGAGCTTCGGCGTCGCGGCGACGGCCGCGAGCGACACGCTCTTCTTCGACACCCTGCTCGCGCAGGCCGAGCACGCGCGGGATCGAGCGGCCACTGCCGGCGGGGACCGGATCGAAGCGTTCCGCCGCGAGCAATTCGTCGCCGATCCAGGATCCTGACCTCAGGCGGCGTGCGTGCATAATCCCGGGCGCCGCGGGACCCGCGGACCCCGCTGATGAAGATCCTGCTGGTCGAGGACGAGGCGACGATCGCCGTCACGCTCACGGACGACCTTCAAGCCGCCGGCCACGAGGTGGTCCACCTCCCCGACGGCGCGCGTGCGATCTCGCGGCTCGCCGAAGAGGTCTTCGACTGCGTCATCACCGACGTCCGGTTGCCGGGCGCCGACGGCCTGGACGTCCTCAAGGCCGCCAAGCGCGCTCGCCCCGAAACCGAAGTGCTCGTGATGACGGCGTACGCGACGGTCGAGCACGTGGTCACCGCGATGCGCGCCGGCGCGGACGACTACATCCAGAAGCCGTTCCTCAACGAGCAGGTCCTCGACCGGCTCGCGCGCATCGGTCGCGTGCGCGCGCTCATCGACGAGAACCGCCGCCTGCGGGCCGACCTGCGCGGGGAGGGCGGACTGCCGGGGATCATCGGCCAGAGCCGGCGGATGCAGGACGTGTTCAAGATCGTGCGGACCGTCGCGTCGACCGACGCGTCCGTGCTGATCCAGGGCGAGAGCGGCACCGGCAAGGAGTGCGTCGCGCGCGCCTTGCACCAGTTGTCGCCGCGCGCCGAACGACCGTTCGTGGCGCTGTCCTGCGGTGCTTTGCCCGAGACCCTGCTCGAGACCGAACTCTTCGGCCACGAACGCGGCGCGTTCACTGACGCCCAGCGACTGCGGCGAGGGCGCTTCGAACTCGCGAACGGCGGGACGATCTTCCTCGACGACATCGACGACATGCCGCTGCAGACGCAGGTCAAACTGCTGCGCGTCATCCAGGAACGCGCCTTCGAGCGCGTCGGGGGCGAGGAGACGATCCACGTCGACATCCGCGTCGTCAGCGCGACGAAGGTTCCGCTCCTCGAACACGTCCGCCTCGGCCGCTTCCGCGAGGACCTCTACTACCGGCTGAACGTCGTGCCGATCAACCTGCCGCCGCTCCGCGAACGCGAAGGCGACGTGCCGCTGCTGGTCCAGCACTTCGTGCGCAAGCTCTGCAACGGCAGGAGCTACACGGTCAAGACCGACGTGCTCGAGGCGATGAACGGCTACTCATGGCCCGGCAACGTCCGCGAACTCGAGAACCACGTCGCCCAGGCGATCGCGATGGCCGGCGACGCGACCGTCCTCAAGAAGGAGAACCTGCTGCCGGTGGACAAGTCGCGCCGCGCCGCGCTCGAGCCGCCGACCGAACTGCAGTCGCTTCGCGAGGTGCTCGTCGAGGCCGAACGCGGCCACCTGAAGAAGGTGCTGCGCTCCGTCGGCGGCCACCGGACGAAGGCCGCGAGCGTCCTCGGCATCAGCCGGAAGGTCCTGTGGGAGAAGCTGAAGGACTACGGGATCGAGTGACGCGCCGTGTGCCGCTCGCGGCCGCACTCGCGATCCTCGCCGCGGTACCCGCGCAGGAAGTCGCCGTGCCGGCGCCCGTCTTCGAGACGGTTCTCTGGCTCCACGGCGGTCCGACCCGCGATGCGGCGTTCTTCGCCCAACTGCGCAAGTTGGGGTTCACCGCGGTCAGCGTCACGAACGGCGAGGATCCCGCGCTGCCGGGCCGCTTCGGTTTGCGCTTCTACCGCGACCAGTGCGCGGGGAAAGGCGAACTCGAACTCCGCGACGCCCAGTGGCGCGCCTGGTTCGACGGCTACCTCGCGCAACGCGACCCTTCGACCCTCGTGCGACCGAGTTGCCTCGCCGATCCCACGACCCGCGAACGGGTCGTCGCCGCCACGGCGGCCGCGCTCGAGGCAGCCCTTCCGCACGGACCCCTCGCGGCGTCGATCGCCGACGAAGCGTCGTCGACGAGCCACATCAACCCGCTCGACGGTTGCATGTCCGCGAGCTTCCGCACGGCCTTCCGCGCGCAGCTCCGCGCGCGATTCGCGGGCGACGTGCGCTCGCTCAACGCGCGGTGGGGGACGGACTACGTCGCGTTCGATCCGATCGAACCCTGGTCGACGGCGGCGATCCTGCGCCGGGAGGTTCTCGGCGACGACCTGCCGCGCAACCTCGCACCCTGGTCCGACCAGCTCGAGTTCACCGACACGCTGTTCGTCGAACTCGTCGATGCCGCTCTCGCCCGTGCCGGTCAGATTGCTCCCGGCGTGCCGGTCGGGCTCACCGGCATGCAAGCGCCGTCGGCCTTCGGCGGCCACGACTACCGCCGCCTGATGGCGCGCCAGACCTTTTTCGAGACCTACGACATCGGTGGCGCCCGCGCGCTCGCTGCGGCGATGGCCGCGCCCGGCGCGCGTGAGTTCACGACGCTGTTCCCGCCGCAGGGAATCGTCGATGCACGGCTCGTGCGCGGGCAACTCGCGGCGGCGCTCGCGCACGGACTGTCGGGAGTCATCGTCTGGAGCGCCGGCGACGTCGTCCTTGCCGACGGCGCTCCGTCGCCGTTCGGCGTCGCACTGAGCGACGCGTTCTCGGCCTCGCGGCCGATCGCCGCGGCGGTCGCCGGCGCACGTCTCGAGCCGTCGGACGTCTGCATCGTCGAGTCCGCGCCGAGCGTGCGCGTGCAGTGGTTGCTCGACGCGATCGAGGACGGCGACACCTGGCCGCGCCGGCTCTCGAGCCACGAGGCGGAGCACGGCACCTCGCTTCGTGCGCGCGCGAGTTGGATCGCGGTCCTGCGCGACCTCGGCTTGCAGCCCGACTTCGTGTTCGCCCAGGACCTGCACGAGCGCCTCGGGATCGCGCCGCCGCGCGTGCTCGTCCTGGGCGCGACGCTCGCGCTCGCCGATGCCGAGGCCGCGGCGATCGTGCGCTTCGTCGAGGCCGGGGGCACCGTCGTCGCGGATCACGGCACCGGCATGTGGAACGAAGCCCTCCATCGCCGCGACCGCGGAGCCCTCGACGACCTGTTCGGGATCCGCGAGAGGTCGCGCAACCGCTCGGATTGGCTCGTGCGCGATGCGCGCGGGCGGGACGGTCATCGGACCCACGGCGGCGTCGCGATCGCCGAGCGTGGTCTGCGCGCGGCGCTCGGCGAACCGCTCGACACGGCCGACGTGCAGGTCGAAGCGCGACGCGGCGAGGGTCGCGCCACCTTCCTCAACCTCGCCGTGTGCGAGTACGAGGATGCGCGGCTCGACGAGAGCAGGTTCCCGCTCGCGCGTGAACTGCGCTCGCGGGTGCGCCAGGTCCTTGCCGCCGCGGGAGTCGTTCCGCCGGTGCTCGTGCGCGGCGATGGACTCCCCGCGTGCATCGAGCGCGTCGTCCTGCGCGCACGCGACGGCCGCCGCCTGCTCGCGATCCGCGTCGACGCGCTCGCGCGACCCGAGCTCCTCGCGCGATTGGACGTCGACGGTGGACCGCTGGTCGAGTTGGTGTTCGCCGAGGACGTGATCCTCACGGATCTGCGCGACGGCACGGCGTCGGCGAAGGGGCGTTCCGTCCAGGTGCAGCTCCCGCCGTTCGGCGGGCTGTTCTTCGCCGTCGAGCGCCCGCGATGAAGGTCCTCGGCACGGCGATCGAGGACCTTTCCGCGGCACCACGCCGAACGACCGTCGTCGTCTCCGACCTCCATTTGCCGGCCGATGCTTCGCCGGCGTACGACTGGTTCGACGACCTGCTCGCTCGCGCCGCATGCGCGCCGTCGGACACGCGCGTCGTCGTCCTCGGCGACCTCTTCGACGTCTGGGTCAGCGACGCGCAGCTGCGGGCGCGGGCCTGGTCGCGCGCGGTTGCGGCCCTCGCGGCGGCGACGGCGCAGGGCGTCGATGTGCTGGTCGCTCACGGCAACCGCGACTACATGCTCGGCGCGCGATTCGCTTCGGTGACCGGGTGCCGCATCGTCGCGGGCGGCCTCCGCCTCGCACTCGCCGGTCGCGACGCCCTGCTCCTCCACGGCGACGAACTGTGCACGCGCGACCTGCCGTACCAGCGGGCGAAGCGCTGGCTCCGGCACCCGCTGACCCGCGGGTTCCTGAGGGTTCTGCCGGCGCGCGCCGCCTTCTTCCTCGCGGCCCGCGCCCGCGCGCAGAGCCGCGCCGTCCAGGCCCGCGGGACCAGGGATCGGTACGAGGCGACGGCCGCGGCGATCGAAGCGGCGTTCGCGACCGCGCGCTGCGACGTGCTCGTGCACGGCCACGTCCACCGCGCGGCGAGGACTCCGCTGAGCGGTGCGCGCGAGGTCCTCGTGTTGCCCGCCTTCGACGAGGCCGGCGTACACCTCGTCGCCGCCGACGGGCTTCTCGGCTACCGCGATCGCCATGGTGCGTCGCTGCCCGACTTCCCGCCGCAGATCTGGCGTTGAGCGATGCCGGCCGTTGTCGCCGGACCGATGCCGCGCTAGCCTCCTCCGCCCTTCGACCCGGCGGGTGTGTGCGCTCTCGTGGCGCGCGGCCGGTCGTCCTGCGCATGTCCACAGTTCCCGTGCCGTCTCAGAGCGCAACGCGCGACGTTCCCACCGACGTCGTCGCGATCGACGGACCGGCTGGGGCGGGGAAGAGCACGGTGGCGCGCGCGCTCGCGAAGGCGCTGGGCTGGGCTCATCTCGACACCGGCGCGATGTACCGCGCGGTGACGATCCGCCTGCTCGACCTGGGCGCCGTCGCGGTGGTCGGCGAGCGCGTCACGGTCGACGCCGCGCGCGTCGGCGCTTGCATCGCAGGGCTCGAGCTCGCGATCGACGGGGACGGCCACGTCCGCGTCGAAGGGGCCGACGTCACCCCGCGCCTGCGCGAGCCGCGGGTCGATGTCGCCGTGTCCGCTGTCGCCGCGCTCGCCGTCGTGCGCGAGCGCCTGCGCGATACGCAGCGCGAGTTCGCGCGCGCGCGGCCGACCGTCGCCGAGGGGCGCGACATCGGGACCGTCGTGTTCCCGCGGGCGGCGTTCAAGATCTGGCTCGACGCGTCGGTCGAAGAGCGGGCTCGACGCCGCCGCGTCGACCATGCGGGCGGCGGACGTGACGTCCCGCTCGCGGACGTCGTCGCCGACCTCGCGCGACGCGACGCGCTCGACAGCGGCCGTTCGCTCGCGCCGCTGGCGCGCGCCGCGGATGCCACCGTCGTCGACACGACCGGGCTGTCGGTCGACGAGGTCGTGACGCGGCTCTGGGCGATCGTCGTGTCGCGCAGGACCGAGGCGCGCGAGGGTGCGCGATGAAGACCTGGATCTGGTGGCCGTGTCGGCTCGCGTGCCGGATCTACTTCACGCTGTTCCATCGCCGCCGGATCCTCGGGCGCGAGGGTTTTCCGCCCGCGGGCGCGGTGCTCGTGCTCGCCAACCACGCGAGCTTCCTCGATCCGCCGTTCGTCGGCTCGGCGACTCCGCGACTGTGCTACTTCCTCGCGCGCTCCTCGCTGGCAAGCATCCCGTTGTTCGGTCGCTTGTTGCGTGCGGTGGGCGTGCACTTCGTCGACCGCGAGGGTTCCGCGCGCGCCGGTCTCGCACGCGCGATCGAGTCGCTCGAGGCCGGCGAGGTCTTGTGCATGTTCCCGGAGGGAACGCGCTCGTCGACCGGTGAGGTCGGTGCGTTCCGCTCGGGCGCCCTGCTGGTCCTGCGCCGCGTCCCGGTGCCGGTGGTGCCGGCCGGCGTCCGCGGCACGTTCCGCGCCTGGCCGCGGACGCGCAAGCTGCCGCGACCGGTCCGGTGCGCGGTGCACTTCGGTCCGCCGATGTCCGCCGCCGAGGTGCTCGCGCCGGGCGGCTTCGAAGAACTCCGTCGCCGCATCGCGGAACTTGCGGGTTCCCCGCTCGCGCCCGCGACCCCGCGCGGCGACGATCCATCCGAAGGCTCCGATGGCGGAGCCCGTCCATTTCCTGTCGGTCCGTTCCCAATCTCGACCTCCTGAACCGGATCCCCGATCCGGAGCCCCGTTCCCGTTCCATGTCGCGTATCCACGGCAAACAACTCGTGAAGAAGTTCGCGCTCGACTCCGCCCAGCTCGACCAGCTGGCGGATCTGGCGCTCGGTGCCACGACGCTCGAGGAAGTCGAGCAGGCGATGGCCAAGACCGTCGGCGATCTGTCGCCGGGTGCAATCGTCAAGGGCAGGGTCCTCCGCGTCCAAGAGGATGGCACCGTGCTCGTCGACGTCGGCTACAAGTCCGAGGGTCGCCTGCCGCTCGACGAGTTCGACGATCCGACGAAGGTCGTCCCGGGCGGTGAGTTCGAAGTCCTGGTCGAGAGCATCGACGACGAGAACGGGCACGTCGAGCTGAGCAAGCGCCGCGCGGACCGCATCCGCGGCTGGGAACGCGTCATCGAGACTCACAAGGAGGGCGACGTGGTGGAAGGCACGATCGTCAAGAAGACCAAGGGCGGCCTGCTCGTCGACATCGGCGTGCTGGTCTTCCTGCCGGCTTCGCAGATCGACATCCGCCGCGCGAGCGACGTCACCGACTGGATCGCGCAGAAGATCCGCGCCCGCATCATCAAGATCGACGAGGAGCGGATGAACATCGTCATCTCGCGCCGCAAGCTCGTCGAAGAGGAGCGCGAGAAGCTCAAGCAGTCGCTGCTCTCCGAGATCGAGGAAGGTCAGATCCGCAAGGGCATCGTCAAGAACATCGCCGACTTCGGCGTGTTCGTCGACCTCGGCGGACTCGACGGCCTGCTGCACATCACCGACATGTCGTGGGGTCGGATCAACCACCCCAGCGAGATGCTGGCGATCAATGCGGAGGTCGAGGTCAAGATCCTCAAGATCGACCGCGAGCGCGAGCGTATCGCCCTCGGCATGAAGCAGAAGTCCGCATCGCCGTGGGAGAAGATCGAGGAGAAGTACCCGATCGGCTCACGGCACCAGGGCGACGTCGTCAACCTCAGGTCGTACGGCGCGTTCGTCAAGCTCGAGGACGGCGTCGAGGGTCTGGTCCACATCTCCGAGATGTCGTGGACGAAGCGCGTCAATCACCCGAGCGAGGTCGTCAACGTCGGCGATCGCGTCGAGGTCGTCGTGCTCGACATCGACAAGGAGAAGCAGGAGATCAGCCTCGGCATGAAGCAGACCGAGCTGAACCCCTGGAACATGGTCTCGGACTCGTACCCGCCGGGAACGATCATCCGCGGCAAGGTGCGCAACCTCACCAACTACGGCGCGTTCATCGAACTGCAGGAAGGCATCGACGGCCTGCTGCACATCACGGACATGTCGTGGACCAAGAAGATCACGCACCCGAGCGAGGTCGTGAAGAAGGGCGACGAGATCGAGTGCGTCGTCCTCTCGGTGGACCAGGAGAAGAAGCGCATCGCGCTCGGCCTCAAGCAGCTCCAGGCCGACCCCTGGTCGCAGGACATCCCCGCGCGCTACCACATCGGCGACAGCGTCCCGGGCACCGTCACGAAGATCACGAACTTCGGCGTGTTCGTCCAGCTCGAGGAAGGCCTCGAAGGGCTGCTCCACGTCTCCGAGCTCGCCGACCACAAGGTCGACAACCCGGAAGACGTGGTGAAGATCGGCCAGCGTGTCGAGGTCCGCGTCATCAAGATCGATCCCGACGAGCGCAAGATCGGCCTGACGCTGATCCAGACGCACTTCGAGACCGGCGAAGACGAGCGGCCGGCGGCTGCGGCCGCGGGTGGCGCTCCGCATCGCGAGCCCGAGAGCTCGCCGGCGCTCGGCGCGCTGGCCTCCCAGTTGAAGGATCTCGGCGCCCGCGTCCGCGAGAAGGAGCAGCGCGACGCCGGTCGCGACGGCGACTCCCGCGACAGCTGAGCGACCCGGACCCGACCGTTCCGGGCCCTGATCGGCCCGGAACGGTTCCCGGAGGGACCTCGCGTACTATGAAGCGCCACGGGCCACGCCGCGCCTCGCGGTGGGGCCCCGTCGAACGCGAGACCACCGATGCAAGCGCAGCCGCACGAGACCGAGGTCCACTTCTGCAACATCTGCAACACCTCGATCCCGGAGTCGGCGCTCCGTGACGGGTCGGCGGTCTGCGTCGAGGGACGGATCGTGCCGACCGCCGGCAAGGGCATCGGTGAGTCGCCGCGCGGCGGCCGCGGCGGGGTCATCGGCGCGGCATTCCTCACGCTGATCGGGATCGCCGCCGCGACCGTCTTCCTCGACTGGCGGCTCGGTCAGGAGTCCGCGGCGCTACGGGGCGGTCTCGACGATTCCGCGCCGCGCATCTCACGCCTCGAGGATCGCCTGGTCGGCCTCGAGGATCGTCTCGCGGTGGTCGCGCGCGCCGGCCAGTTCGCCCCGCTCGAGACCGACCTGCGAGCCGTCGGGGAGCAACTCACGGCGAGCGCGACCCGCGTCGACGATCGCTTCGGCGCCGTCGATCGGGCTGCCGCGGATCTGAAGGATCAACTCCAGCGGCTCGCCGAGGCGCAACTCCAACACGCGGCGCGGTTGGCCCTCGTGCAGGACGACGTACGCGCGCTCGGTCGCGACATCGCCGAACTGCGCGCGCAACCGGGGCGCGGCGCCGCGGAGCCGGTCGACGACGCGATGGGAGGCGGAGCGGCCGAACGGAAGCCCGATCCCACCGCGGAGTTCCCCCCGGCGGTCCAGCACCACCTCGACCGCCTGGCGGATGCCGACGAGAGTGTGCGCTTCGAAGCTGTCCAGGAACTGCTGGCCGCGGGAGATCCGCGCGTGTTGCCGCGCCTCGTGCCGCTCGCGAAGGACCCGGATTTCTTCGTGCGACGACTCGTGCTCGAGGGTCTCGCCGAGCACAAGCAGAAGGAGCACGTCGAAGTCCTGCTGACGGCGCTCGCGGATCCCGAGAGCCTCGTGCGTCACTCGGCCTACCTCGGGCTCAAGAAGCTGACCGGTCAAGCGCTGCCGTTCGATGCCGACGCGAACGCCGAGCAACGCGGCGCGATGCAGAAGCGTTGGCGCGCGTGGTGGGACAAGAACCAGGACG
>JACRLW010000056.1 GCA_016235155.1 Planctomycetota bacterium | reverse complement strand
CAGGTCGACGGCGAGCGTGCCGCGCGTTGCGGGGACCTGACTCGGCAGGAAGCTCAGCGACGCGAGCGTCGCGCCGCCGTCGATCTTCGCGGACTGGAAGAACACCGACACGCCGCACAGCGAACTCGTCGCCGGGATCGAGAGCGGCACGCGTGCACCGAGCGCCGGGACGGGGATCGTGAAGCTCGCCGCGACCTGCACGAGCAACGCGCCGCCGAACGGCGTGGCGAGGTTGTCGGGTGCGAAGCCGGCGAGCAGCGCCGCCGTGCTGCTCGCGCCCGACGAGTTGCCGGCGATCACGTCGATCGATGCGCCGAGCTGCGGTGGCGCCGACGCACTGAGCGACGGCACGCCGAGCCGGCCGGGATGACCCGTGCCGTAGTGGCGCCACGCGGCCGGCGCGCCGACGAAGCTCTGGAAGGAGAGATCCCAGACCGACAGCGGCGTCGTGTCGCGCAGAAAGACCATCCCTCCGGCGTAGTGCAACGTGCCGAGCGCTTCGCCCCACCACGCGTAGGTCTGCGTGCCCGGCACGGCGAGCGACGAGAGGCGCAGGCCGAGAACCGTGCCCGGCGTGACGAAGATCGCGAACGGGCTCAGGTCGACGGCGAGCGTGCCGCGCGTTGCGGGGACCTGACTCGGCAGGAAGCTCAGCGACGCGAGCGTCGCGCCGTTCGGAACGCCGGTCGAATCGGTCGCGACGATGCGCAGCTCGAGCGACGCGGTCGGCGTGCCGCGGTGATGGTTGAGGTTGGCGACGTCGATCGCCGTCAACAGGCCCGCGATGCCGACGGTGAAGGTCTGCGTCACGGTCTGGTTCGCCGTGATCTCGAGGCCGTTGTTGACGGAGACCGGGAGATAGGACTGGTCGAGACAGCCGTTCTGCGCGCGGGCGTGCACGGCGCAGAGCAGCACGAGGACGATGGAGAACCGGCGCATGGCGGCGGGCAGCGTAGCTGGGGCCGAGGGAGCGTGCCGGGCGTCCTTCCGCTGGCGCGGCGCGCACGCGCCCCGTAGACCGCTGCGCCATGCAGCGACGCTCTCTCGCCCTTGCGCTTACCACCCTCGCACTCGCGCATGCGCCGCGTGCGCAGGATCGGGTGCTTCCCTACCCGGTCACCGAGCCCGCGAGCTACCGCGCGGCGATCCAAGCGGGCACGCGTTCGGAGAGCGGCGCGCCTGGCCAGCAGTACTGGACCGACCACATCCGCCACGTGATCGACGCGACGCTCGATCCCGCGGCGGCGACGGTCAGCGGCGCGATCACGGTGACCTACGAGAACCGCTCGCCGGTCGCGACGAACGAGCTCTGGTTCCATCTGCACCAGAACCTGCACCTCGCGGACGCGATGCGCACGCGCGTCGTCGAGCCGACGGCGGGCATGACGATCGCTGACCTCACCGTGAACGGACGGCCGGTCCGCGCGCGCCCTGACGGAACGCGGATGCGCGTCGCGCTGCGCGGCGAGGGACTGGAAGACGGACTCGCACCCGGCAAGTCGGTGACCGTCGCGATGCGCTTTGCCTATCCCGTGCCGAAGGCGGGCACCGCGCCGCGCAACGGGCACGAGGACCATCACGTCTTCTACCTCGGCTACTGGTATCCGCAGGTCGCGGTGCGCGACGACGTCGACGGCTGGGTTTGCGAGGAGTACCGCGGCAACGGCGAGTTCTACCTGCCGTACGCCAGCTACGACGTGACCCTCCGGGCACCGGCCGGCTTCCTCGTACGCGCGACCGGCGTGCTGCAGGATCCGCAGGCGATCCTGCACGACAGCGCGCTCGAAGCCCTGGCGCGCGCGAAGACGACGCGCGACGTGCAAGCGGTGATCAGTGCTTTGGACCTCGCCGCGGGTCGCGTGACGCGCGCGACGGAGGGACTCGTCGCGTGGCGTTTCCTCGCCGACGACGTGCGCGACTGCGCGGTGAGCGCCTCGGATCGCTACGTGTGGGACGTCACGCACGCGGTCGTGCCGGGGCGCGACCAGCCCGCCGAGATCCACGCGGTCTACGAGCCGAGTTCGCGGAGCTGGCCCGAAGCGGCGGCGATCGCGCGGCACGCGATCGAGTGGATGTCGCAGCAGGTGCATCCCTACCCGTGGCCGCACATGACCGCGTGCGAGGGCATCATCGGCGGCGGGATGGAGTTCCCGATGATGACCTTGATCGGCGACGCGCCGAATCCGCAGCGCCTGCAAGGCGTCGTCAGCCACGAGCTGATCCACATGTGGTTCCCGATGCTCGCCGGCAGCAACGAGAAGCGTCACGCCTGGCAGGACGAGGGCACGACCAGCTTCTTCACCGACCTCTGCACGGCGGACCTGCGCGACACCCCGAACAACTCCCGCGGCTCGATGCTCGGCTACGTGCGCACGGCGCGCAGCGGCCAGGAGTCGCCGATGATGACGCACGCGGACTTCTATCCGGTGGGCTATGGCTTCGCGTCGTACGGCAAGCCCGCCGCGTTGTTGCACCAGTTGCGCGCGATCCTGCGCGACGGCGAGCGCGACGTGCTGATGGAGGCGATCCGCACCTACGCGAGCGAGTGGGCGTTCAAGCACCCATCGCCCTACGACCTGTTCCGCACGATCGAACGCGTCGCGGGGCGCGACCTCGATTGGTACTGGCAGCCCTGGTACTTCGAGGTGCGCACGCTCGATCGCACCCTCGCTTCGGTCACCCCGACCGACGACCAGCTCGCCGTCGTCATCGAGGACAAGGGCTTCGTGCCGCTGCCCTGCACCGTGCGCGCGACCTACCCGGACAAGGAACCCGTCACGCGCGTGATCCCCGTCGAACACTGGCTCGCGCGCAACACCACCGCGACGCTCGTCTTCCCGGCCGGGGCGCAGGAGATCCGCATCGATCCCGACGGCGACACGCTCGAGATCGACCGCACCGGCGACGTCTGGAAGGCGGATCGATGACGCGCGGCACGGCGCTCGGCGCGGCGCTGCTGCTCGCGGCGTGTTCGTCGGGCGACGGTCGGGTCGCCGTGCACGTGGTGACGCGCGGCGACGTCGTGAAGAAGGCGCTCGCGACGGGAGCGGTCGAGCCCGAGCGCGAGACGCAGGTCAACACGCAGCTCACGGGCTTCGTGCGCACTCTCCACGCCAGGCTCGGGCAGCGCGTCGAAGCGGGAGCCCCGCTCGCCGAGGTCTGGCCCGCGCTCACCGAGCAGGACCTGCTGCGCGCCGAGCGCTCGTTGCAGTCCGCGCTCGAGGGCGAGGAGGCGGCGCAGGAGTTCGTCCAGGGCGAGCACGCGCTCGCCTACGTCACGCGCCTTCTCCAGGGCGAGAAGAGCCTCGACCGCATGCAGCGCGCGGCGGAACGCGGCCGGCGCAGCGCGGAGGAGACGTTGAGGCTCCTGCGCGAGGGCAAGGTCGAGATCGACGGTCGCATGATCGACTTCGTCGTCCGCGCGCCGGTCGCCGGTCACGTGCTGCAGCTCGTGCGCGAGGGCGATCCCGTCACGCCGGCGTCGAGCTACGGCCTCGGCACCGTGATCGCGGTGATCGGCGACCTCGACAAGCCGGTGTTCCGCGGCGCCGTCGACGAGATCGACGTCGGTCGCCTGACCACGGGCATGCCCGCGCGCGTGCGGCTCGGCCCGCTGCCCGAGGTCGTGCTCGACGGCACGATCGTCGAGATCGGCTTGCGCGCGCGCCGCACCGACAACGCGACGACCTTCGACGTGCGCATCGCGCTGCGCCCCGATCCCGCGGTACCGCTGCGCGCCGGCTACTCCGCGGTCGCCGAACTCGAACTCGCGCGGGCGAGCGGCGTGGTCGTCGTTCCCGAGCGGCTGCTGCGCTGGGCGGACGGAAGAGCGACTGTCACCGTCGTCGCGGGCGATGGCGCGGAGGTCGGACGCAGCGTCGAACGTGCCGTCGAGCTCGGTGTCGCCGACGGACTGCTCGCCGAAGTGCGCGCCGGGCTCAGCGAGGGCGAGCGCGTCGTCGAACCGGGCGACGGTCGCTGACGATGCGCGACGCCGCGCGGACCCTCTGGCGCGAACTGCGGCGCGACCGCGCGCGGGCGATCGTCTCGCTGCTCGGCATCACCTGGGGCACGCTCGCGATCCTCGTGCTGCTCGCGTTCACGGTGGGGATGGAGGAACTGTTCGACGAACGCAGCGCCGGCCTGGGCGACGGCATCGCGATCGCGTGGCCGTCGCGGACCAGCAAGAGCTGGCAAGGACTGCCCGCGGGCCGCTCGCTCGCGATCACGCGCGACGACGTGCTCGCCGCCGGGAACGCGGTGCCCGTACTCGACGCGATCAGCCCGGAGTTCCGCGTGCAGGATCGCATCGCGAGCGCCGACGCCGCGCTGCGCGTGTCGATCTGCGGCGTCGAGCCGGTGTTCGCGCGCCTGCGCACGTTGCGTCCGTCGCCGGGCGGACGCTTCGTCGACGCGCGCGACGTCGCCGAACGCCGCCGCGTCGTCTTCCTCGGCGATCGGTTGGCGCTGCGCCTCTTCCCGCGGGGGAGCGCGGTCGGTCGCGAGGTGCGGATCGGACGCACGCCGTACCTCGTCGTCGGCGTGCTCGAGCAAAAGGAGCAGGACAGCGACTACGGCGGCAAGGACGAAGGGCTCGCCTTCGCGCCGTCGACGACCTTGGCCGCCGCGTACGGCCGTCGCTTCGTGAACGATTGCGTGTTCCGCGCGCGCGACCCGGAGCGGCAGGCCGAGTGCACCGCGGCGGTCGTGGCCGCGCTCGCCGCACGTTTGCGCTTCGATCCGGCCGATCGCCAGGCGGTGTCGGTGTGGGACACCACCGAACAGCAACGCATGCTCGGCTGGATCTTCCTCGGCTTCCACGTCGTCGTCGGCATCGCGGGAGCGGTCACGTTGATGGCCGGCGCGGTGGGCATCGCGCACCTGATGTACCTGATGGTGCGACGGCGGACCGCCGAACTCGGCCTGGCGCTCGCGGTCGGCGCGCGGCCCGCGCAGCTGTGCCGCGAACTCCGCGCGCAGACCCTGTTGCTCGTCGGCGCCGGCGGAGCGCTCGGCGCCGTGCTCGCATTCGCGCTGGTCGCGATCGCCGGAGCCGGACCGTGGACGGCGGAGACCGGCGTACCGCGGATCCCGCTCGCGCTCGGCGTCGCGGCGGTCCTGGTCCTCTGCGCCTGCGCGGTGGCGGCGAGTGCGCTGCCCGCGCGTGCGGTGTCACGCCTCGATCCGGTGATGGCGCTGCGGAACTGAGCGATGGCGGAGCTTCGCGAACTGCTCGTCGAACTGTGGGCCGATCGGCGTCGCCTCGCGCTCGTCGTGTTCGCGTTGACCTGGGGTACCTTGGGTCTCGTCGTGCTCGCCGGATTCGGCCAGGGCTTCGACGACGCGATGCGCGTGGTCGTGGCGCGATCCGGCGAACGCATGCTGCGGCTTTCGGGCGGCTCGACCACGCGCCCCTTCGACGGCGTGCCCGCGGGCCGACCCGTCCGGCTCGAGGATGCCGCGGTCGACGCGTTGCGCGAGCTGGACGGCGTGCGACGCGTGAGCCGGGAGTACGCGCTCTCGGCGCGGCTGCGCGCCGGCGCACGCAGCGCGACGGTGAACCTGCGCGGCGTCGAGCCGGACTTCGCGGCGATCCGCGGACTCACCTTGCGCGGCGGCGGTCGCTTCGTTTCGGCGATCGACGACGCCGAGCGGCGCCGCGTGATCGTGCTCGGCGAATCGCTCGCGCACGAGTTGTTCGGCGCGACGGACCCGGTCGGCCGCGAGGTGCAGGTCGGTGCTTCGACCTTCGTCGTCGTCGGCGTGGTGGTGAAGCGCGCGATGGTGATGAACTACGACGGCGAGGACGCCTGGAAGGCGTTCGCGCCGGTGAGCACGCTGAAGGCGGGCTTCGCGCTGCGTTGGCCGAGCTACGTGCTCGTGGAACTCGAGGACCCGGCGGCGCACGCCAAGATGCTCGCGCGCGTCGTCGAACGGCTCGCGGCGCGCTTGCGTTTCGATCCGCGCGACGACCGTGCGATCTGGACCAGCGACCACGCGGGCCAGGCCGAGCGCATCGGCTGGATCGTCGGCGGCACGCGGCTGTTCCTGCTGGTCGTCGGCGTGCTCGGGTTGCTGGTCGCGGCCGTCGGCATCGCGAACTCGACCCGCGCGATGGTGGAGGAGCGCGTCGCGGAGATCGGCGTGCGCATGGCGCTCGGCGCGACGCGGCGCCAGATCGTCGCGCGGCCGCTGCTCGAGGCTCTGGTGTTGGTGCTGATCGGCGGCGGCGCGGGGCTCGGGCTCGGCACGCTCCTCTTGATGGGACTCGCCGCGTTGCCGCTCGATGCGACGGCGCGCGACTACCTCGGCTCGCCCGTCCCGACGCCGGGCGTCGCGCTCGGCGTCGCATCGGTGCTCGGTCTCGTCGCGGCGCTTGCCGGCCTCGCTCCGGCGCGGCGCGCGGCGAGCGTGGATCCGGTGGAGGCGCTGCGGCATGAGTGACCGCACGGTCGATGCGCCGCTGGTCTCGTTGCGCGGCGTGACGAAGGTCTACGAACGCGAGGGTGCGCCCGTGCGCGCGCTCGACGGCGTCGACCTCGAGGTCGCGGCCGAGAGCTACGTCGCGGTGACCGGCGCTTCGGGCTCGGGCAAGTCGACCCTGCTGCACGTGATCGGCTGCCTCGACACGCCGAGTTCGGGGAGCTACCGGCTTCTGGGCGAGGAGCTCGCGTCGCTGAGCGCGGACGAGCGCAGCCTGCGACGGCGCCGCATCGGCTTCGTCTTCCAGGCCTTCCACCTCGCACCGCGGATGACGGCGCTCGACAACGTCGCGTTGCCGCTCCGCTACGCGGGCGTGTCGCTGCGCGATCGCCGCGCGCGCGCCGCCGCGATGCTCGCGCGCGTCGGCCTCGCCGACCGGTCGATGCACACCCGCGCCGAGCTCTCGGGCGGCCAGCAGCAGCGCGTCGCGATCGCGCGCGCCCTGGTCGCAAAGGCGCCGCTGCTGCTCTGCGACGAACCGACCGGCAACCTCGACTCGAAATCCGGCGCGGAGATCGTCGCCCTGCTCGAGGAACTCGCCGCGGAGGGCCGCACCTTGATCGTCGTCACGCACGACCTGGCACTCGCGGCGCGCGCGCGGCGCCGCCTGCGGATGACCGACGGGCGGATCACGGGCGATGAGGCGTCGTGAGCGGCGTGCGTCCCCGATTCAGTTGCCGAGGTAGCTCGTGCCTGCGGCGGTCATCACGAAGCCGGCGGCGTTCGCGCTGAAGTCGACGACCGCGCCCTGCCAGTGGAGCGCCGCGCCGACGAGGCTTTGGATCGGCGGCACGAACAGGGCGAAGTTCGCGACGGTCGACGCGCTGGCGATCAAGGCATTCGCGTCGGGTGCGACCAGGAGGCTGCAACCCGGCGCGCCGATCAGCGTGAGTTCGAAGGGCAGTGGCGTCGGGCCCCACATCGAGCGCGATGTGCCGACCATCACTGCGACCAGCGTTCCCGGACCAGGGAGGTTGCCGAACTCGAGGGCGAACAACGTGCCGAGCCGCGGCAGGCTGCCCGCGGCTGTCGCGAGAGTCGGCGTGCCCGCGGTGCCCGGGCAGCCGTCGCCGAAGGGCCACCAGCGCGCGGTGCCGTCGAAGTAGTGGATCGCGCCGTTCCACACGCGCGGCGAGTAGACCGGCGAACCGAAGCGGCCGGTCGTCGACGCGCCGAGCGCGAGGCTCAGGTCGGCGTTCGCGTAGGTCTGGTTCGCGCCGTTGCCGTTCGTGTACGCCATCGCGGTGCCGACGTACTCGAGCGCGATGCCGTAGGTGCCCGGCCCCAGCCAGAAGTCGTCGACGTCGACCGGGGTGGGCGAACCCAGCGCGCGCGACACGCCCGAGCCGATCGCGATCGACGTCCATGCACCGGGATTGGTCTGGTTCCCGACGTAGGTCCCGCCGCCGATCGTGATCCAGACGGTGAGTGTGAACGGCGAGCCGACGCCGCCGGCGCGCGTGTTCTCACAGTTCACGTCGAAGCCGAGGATGGTGATTCCCGAGGGCGCGAGCACCGTCAGGTCGAACTGGTTGGTCCAACCGGTCGTGCCGCTGTTGCCGCCGGTCCAGATCGTGCTGATCGACTGCGACGGGAGCGAGGCGGCGGTGGCGAGCGCGAGGACGGCGATCCAAGAGAGCGGGCGAGCGAGCATGGTGCGTGGCCGTGGGGAACGAGAGCGGGCGAGCAGCGGGAATGTAGCGGGCGCGACGTGCTCCGTATCATCCGCGCGCTTGACGACTCCCGCGGGCTACGTGCGACGGACGGACGGCGGCGATCTGGCCCTCGTGCGCAGTGATCTCGCGGCGGTTCCGCTCGCGGAGTTCTGGCAGGACGGCGTGCCGCTCGACGGCGCTCTCGGCCGCGGCGGCGTGCGCATCGCGCGCATCGCCGGGCTCGACGTCGCGCTGCGCGACTACAAGCGCGGCGGCGCATTGCGCCGGCTCCTGCCCGACCTGTTCCTCTCGGAGCAACGCGCGTTCGGCGAACTCGCGGTCACCGCCGCCCTGCGCGCGCGCGGAGTCGCGGTCGTCGAGTCGGTCGCCGCCCTCGCGCGCCGTCGCGGTCCGTTCCGATCACTGCGCCTCGCGACCCTGCTCGTGCGCGACGCCTTGCCTCTGCCGTCGTTCGTCGCCGCGCGCACGGACCTGCGGAGGGAAGCGCTGCGCCGCGCCGGCGCCGTCGTCGCGCAGGCCTTCTCCGCGGGACTGGACCATCGCGACCTCCACCCCGCCAACCTGATCGCGCGCGCCGCGAGCGGCGGCGCCGTCGAAGTCGTCTTGCTCGACCTCGACCGCGCCGAACTGGTCGACGCGCTGAGCTTGGCGCGCCGCGACGCGATGCTCGTCCGCATGGCGCGCTGGCTCCGTCGCCATCAACGGGAACTCGGCGTGACAGTCCGCGCGCGCGACTTCACGGAGTTCCTGCGGGGCATGGGGATGGAGCGCACCGCGCGTCGCGTCGCGTGGGAACGGATGGCGAGGAAGCTGCGGTGGTCGCTGGCGTGGCGGGGGATGGGGGTGGCGCAATGCGCCACTTCGTGCGGGTGAGTCACTGCGCCCGGCGCGCGAGCGCGGCGCGCACGACCTCGCGCAGGCGCGAGCGAAGGCGCGCGGCGAGCGCGGTGAATCGACGGTCGGCGGTCGCGGCCTTGCGGATCTCGAGCGCCACGAGCTGTGCGCGGAGGCGTGCCTCGCGCCTGGTCGCGTTCGGGTCCGGGCGGCGGCCTCCGCTCATGGTGCGCTCCCGAGCGCGCGCCTGAGCCTCCGGATCGCGCGGTGTTTGCGCACACGCTCGTTGCCGGGCGTGAGTCCGAGGGCTGTCGCGATCACCGTGCCGGTCTCGCCCGCGAGTGAGCGGAGGATCAGCTCCTGCTCCAGCACGTCGAGCGTCGCGAGCGCGGCCGCGAGTCGCTCGTCGTCCTCCTTGCGACAGGCGGCGAGGATGGCGTCGCTTGCGGCGTCGTCGACGAGGTCCTGGGGCAGGGCTTCGAGGCTCACGCGCTTCGCGAGCGCGCGGAGCACGGCGATGCGGACGAAGCCGAACAGGTACGGCCGCAGTTCGACGGCGAGCGGGAGCGAGGCGCGCTTCTCGACGAGATCGAGCCACGCGTCCTGGGTCGCCTCCTCGGCGTCGTGCAGCGGCAGCGAACGCGCGGCGAAGGCGAGGAGCGCTGCGCCGTGTCGCGCGAAGGCCAGGTCGAAGGCCTCGGCGTCGCCGTCGCGCATGCGGGCGAGCAGCTCGGAGTCCGTCGCCGTGTGCGCGTCGAGCCGGGCCCTCGTGCGGGGGTGTTCGTCCAGTTGCCGGCGCAACCGTGGCCAGAGCCGGCTGCGCAGGCGCTCGGCGCGGGTGCGCTGCTCGCCGTCGGGTTCGCTGAACTGGCGTTCGAGGGTCCGGCGCAGCGCTTCCATCCGACTCGGCTCCATGCCGCGAGCTTAGGCAGGGCCCTCGCGCGCGGCATCCGCGGCCAGGGCGGCGTCACGAACCGTGCGGAGGAACTTCGCGATGTCCTCGGGCAGGTCACGCGCCACGTCATCGAGCGAGCGAGCGCCGCCGGGGAGTGGCACGAGCGCCGGACCGGCGCGTCGCGCGATCGCGTCGAGGTACGCCGCCACGGTCGCGTGCGGCTCGCCGGCCTTGTGCAGTGCGTCGAGACCCTGATCGAGGGCGTCACCGCGCTCTCCGCTCTGTCGCGCCCCGAGCGCAGCTCTGGCGACGTTCACCGGTGAGATGCGCGCGATCTGCTGCAGAATCGGATGCCCGGGCACCTGTGCGCGCAGGACCTCGAGGGCGTGATTCACGAACTCCGTGCCTTCCTCTGCCTTGTCGTTCTCGATAAGCATCATCCCGAGAGCAAACTCGGACTCAGCCAGCCTGTAGTGATTGCGCGTGTGGTAGATCCGACTCTCGATCGTCAGCACCTTCCTCAAAGACTCTATTGCAGCGTCGGCTGCTTGCTGCTCAAAGAGGACCAGCGCAAGTTCGTGAAGCGTGCCCGCGACGTCCGGGTGATCATCGGTCGTGTACACGCGCCGCTGCACGGTAAGCGCCTGCGTCAGGCAAGCACCAGCATCTGTAAGGTTTCCTTGAGCTCGGTGTATGGACCCAAGTTCGTGTAGGCTGGCAGCGACGTCCCGGTGATCGTTGTCTGGAAAGAGCCTACGTTTGATTGCCACTGAATGCTCTATTTGCGCTCTTGCCTCTGGCAGCCTATCGAGTGCGCGCAGGACTCGCGCAAGTTCGTGGACGTCTGCTGCGACGTCGCGGTGCTCATCCGTTCCAAGAAGGGCCCGGCGGATTCCGAGTGCACGTGTGATTACTGGGAGCGCCTCGAGCGGCTTTCGCCGATCGCTCAATGTCACTGCGAGCTGGTGAAGAGACGTTGCAATCTCAAGACGTGCCTCCGTACCAAAGCACCTAAGGAGGAGTGCGTAGGAGCTCCCTAGCCGTTCGCATGCGCTGTCGAACTCGCCTTGTGTCGCGAGAACTCGTGCGTACTGATGATGGAGCATTGCGACGAGCAGCGGGTCGATGTCGGGACGCTCTGCATGGAGATCCGCGAGTTCGAAATGCGTTCTGGCCTCTGACACTCGTCCAGCATCGAGTGCGGCATCTCCCGCCCAGAGTGCGGCGAAAAAGCTGTGTGGATACGCGCGAATCTGACGCTCGGCCATGGAATAGGCCATGCTGTACAGGCCCTCCAGGTGCAGGTGTGCCCGGAGTTGGCTTCCGAGGCGGTCTGAGAGGTCTTCGGTGTCCGCGAAGAGCGAATGCTCCCATGCGCGCGTAATGAGATCAGCTCGCCGGCCATGCCTCGTGTTCGACACCCCCTCAAAGTACTGGGCTGCCGCGCGGTGCCAGCGCTCAGCGTCGGCGACAGCTAACTCCGCGACGACCAGCGGACTCACCCGGTAGCCCCGCCCACCCTCGAAGCTGCCGAACTCGAGCAGCCCGACGTTCGCCAGCGCCGGGATCTCGCGGCGGAGGTCGAGCTGAAGGCCATCGCCCATCGGCAGCAACGCTTCGATCGGTACCGCGAGTTCGTAGACCCGCGCGCGCTCGAGGAACACGCGCACGTCCGGGTGCGCCTCGGCTTGCGCGCGGTCGAGCGCGGAGTGGAAGAGGAACAGCTCGACGAGCCGGGTCTGCGCGTCGACATCCCCGGCGCCCTCGCGCCACACCGGCAGTTCCGCCTGCGCCTTCGCGACGAGGTCCTCGATCTCGCGCGAGCTGCGGCCGCCGAGCAGGATGCGCGCCCAGTCGAGGATGCGGGCGTTGCGGCCGAGGCGCTCGGCGAGCGCGTCCCACTGCGCGGGCGAGACGTCCCGCAGGTCGGTCTCGCGGCCGCGCGTCCAGAGCTTGCGGACGTCGCTCGGTTCGAGCGGGCCGAGTTCGATCGCGCTGAGCGAGCCCTGGAGCTGCGGCGCCAGCTCGAAGTCGACGGTGCTCGTGATCAGGACCTTCGCCTTGGCCGTGCGGCAGGCGGGCAGCAGCGTGCCGAGCAGAGGGGCGGCGAAGGGCGAGAGGCGCGCGAGGCCGTCGGGACACAGCTCGAGGTTCTTCTCGAAGTCGTCGAGCACGACGACCAGCGCGCGCTTGCTCCAGCGGCCGAGCAGCAGGCGCTCGATGCGCCGCTCGACCGGCTCGTTGACGTTCTCCAGCACCTTCTCCGCCTCCCGGTCGCCGGACGCGACGGCGCAGCGCCGCGCGTGTTCGAGGACGGTCGCGTCGTCGAGTGCGCCGTGGAGCACGAGCAGCGCGAGCTCGCCGCTGTCCTGGCCATGTCGGTCGATCGCGCGGCCGGCGAGGCAGGACTTGCCGACCCCCTTCATGCCGATCACGACCGCGCCCGCGCGCGTCGCGTCGCCGTCCTTGCCGTGACGGAGGATGCGGATCAGGCGCTGCAGCGCGCGGCGGCGCCCGACGAAGCCCTGCTGCAGCACGCGCATGCGGCCGTCGCCGAGGAACTTGTAGATCTCGGTCGGTGGCGCGAGGCCCGCCTCCGGTGGGGGAACGCCGACGTCGAGCGCGAAGCCCGCGGCCTCGCCGGTCGCGAGGTGCATGGTCGACCAGCCGTGCGTGCGCGCCGGCGCGTGCCGCTTCGCGTCGGTGTCGGCGAGTTCGCGCCGTGCGAACGCCGCGGCCTCGGGCAGCGCGTGCCCGGTCGCGAGTTGGTCGAGGAGATCACGACTCGCCTGCGTCGCGTCCGCGTCGGCGACGGGGCGGACCCAGCCGAGCACCGCGGGAACGCCGCGCGCGACGAGGCCGGCCGCCATGCTCGCCACGTCGTCGCGGTTGCCCGCGGTCTCGCACGACGCGAGCACGACGAGCTGCGGCATGGTCTGCCCGCGCGCGAGCGCGTCGAACAGGCGCTCGGTGCCCACGAGATCGAGTCCGCCAACCTCGTCCTCGAGCAACAGCACCGGCCCGTCCTCGCGGAGCTCGCCGTGCCCGCTGAGGTAGACGACGTCGTAGCGCGCGGTCTTGAGGCGTCGCCCGAGTTCGGCGAGCGTGCCGTCCTCGACGACCTCGACGCTCACGCGGCCGGCCTCGACGTTCGGCGCGAGCGCTTCGAGCACGGCTTCCTCCTCGCCTTCGTAGTCGAGCACGGGCTCGACGCCCTGCGGCGAGTAGGCCATGAACAGGATGCGCAGCCGGCCGTGATCGAGGCGCTGTGGTTCGCCGACCGCGCGATCGCCGTACTGCACCACGAACTGCACGCCGCGGCGCCGCGCGACGTGTCCGTCGCCGTCGTGCGCGAGTTCGAAGCGCCAGCCGCAGGCCGGGTGCGTGCGGGGATTGCCGAGCAGCCGGACGACGACGAGCAGATCGCAGCCGTGTTCGTGCGCGTCGTGCAGCGCGGACGTCAGGTCGCGCCCCGGGCCGTCGAGCAGCCGGTAGATCGCCTCGCCGTGCGCCCGCATCGGTCCCGCCGGATCGACCCTGGAGCCGCTGCGCCGCGCGCGTTCGGCGTCGCGAAGGGTCTCGGCGCCGGCCGCGATCGCCGCGAGATCGACGGCCGTCACGACGCGCGCTTCGGCGAGCGGGCGCCCCGGGATCTGCAGGCGCAGCGCGCCACCTTGGCCGGCGGAGGCGAGGTCGAAACAGCAGACGCGGAGCGAGCGTGGGGTCATGGGTTTGCTCGTTCGAAGCCGTGCGCTGGCCGGCGCGGACCGGCCGTCCTGCCTCTTCACCAGGGCAGGGGGCCGAGACGTTACATGCCTCGCCGAAGAATTGTGGCGGACGGCACCCCGCTCGTTCGCTTCATACCTTGCGGCCCACTCACGTCCTCGGGCCGCAGCCTTGGAGCACGAACATGTCGTCGATCATCCAACAGGAGCTCTCCGCGCGCGGAGTCGCGCAGGTTCTCGTCTTCTTGCGCGGCGCCGAGTCCGGCGCCGCCGCGACCGCGGGCGCCGCGGCCTTCGCCGCGACCGGCGCCGCGCCGGCCCGCGGCAGCTCGTCCGCCGGCGATCTCGCCAGGCACTTCAGGAGCAGTGAACTCAGCCAGGCCAGCGAACTCGGGCTCGCGGCGGGCGAAGGGCGCGCGTTGCGCGCGGCCGTGCGCAGCGGCGTGGCGAAGGCCGGCGCCGGGCGCGGCGAGGTTCCGCAGGTCCGCGTCTATCCCCGGCTCGGGATCATGCTCGGCACTGCGTCGAAGGAGGGCATCGCGGCGCTGCGCGCGGACGCCCGGGTCGCGAAGGTCACCGGCGCGCCGACGTTCAGCCTGATCCGTCCGGCGGCGAAGGCCGCGGCGAAGCTTGCGGCGAAGACGACCTGGGGCATCGAAGCGATGAAGGTGCCCGAGCTGTGGAAGAACGAGGGCCTGCGCGGCGAGGGCGTCCTCGTCGGCCACCTCGACACGGGCGTCGACGGTGCACACCCGGCCCTGCGCACGGCGATCGCGGGCTTCGCCGAGTTCGACGACCTCGGCCGCGAGGTGACCCCGGCGCCCAAGCCCTTCGACACGGACGATCACGGCACGCACACCGCGGCGACGATCGCGGGGCGGGCGGTCAGCGGCCGGCACGTCGGAGTCGCGCCGGAGGCGAAGCTTGCGAGCGCGGTCGTGATCGAAGGCGGCGACGTCGTCGCGCGCGTGCTCGGTGGAATGGACTGGTCGCTCGGCCAGGGCGTGCGCGTGCTCAGCATGTCGCTGGGCTTCCGCGGTTGGTGGGACGACTTCGTGATGCTGACGCGCATCCTGCGCGCGAATCGCGTGCTGCCGGTCTTCGCGGTCGGGAACGAAGGGCCGGGCACGAGCCGCTCGCCGGGCAACTACGTCGACGCGCTCTCGGTCGGGGCCCACGACGATGCGTCCGCCGTCGCGGACTTCTCGAGCAGCCAGCGCTTCAAGCGCAAGAAGGCGGCGATCGTGCCGGACCTGGTCGCGCCGGGCGTCGACGTGATCTCCGCGGCGCCGGGCGGTGGCTGGCAGAGCATGGACGGCACGTCGATGGCCACGCCGCATGTCGCCGGTCTCGCGGCGCTGTTGATCCAAGCCGAGCCGACGCGGTCCGTCGCCGAGGTCGAGCGCGCCATCTTCCAATCGTGCAAGCGGCCCTCGGGCATGCCGCAGCAGCGCGGCAACCGCGGCATCCCCGACGCCGTGCAAGCGCTGCGCGTGCTGCGATCCTGACGCTGCGCCGTCCCGCGCGTAGACTTCCGCGCCGTCGAACCACGATCGGACGTGCCCAAGCACTCGAACTCCAAAGGCAAGGACCCCGAGCTGCGAAAGCAGCTCGAAGCCGCGACCGCGGCCAAGCGTTCGGTGCAGGTCGTCTTCTTCCTGAAGTCCGCGACGATGCCCGCGCGCTCCCGCGCGCCCGTCGCGGAGGAGACGCAGGCGACGGTGCGCGAACTGCTCGCGCGCGTGGAGAAGGCGAGCGGCTAGCGCGTGGAGGACTGGCACGTGTTCCCGAGCCTCGGCTCGTTCGTCGTGCAGGCGTCGCCGCGCGTGGTGGAAGAGTTGCTCGCGCAGGACGAGATCGCTTCCGCGAGCGCGAACCGGCGCTCGACGGAGTGATCTCGCAAGCCCGCGTGGATCGAGGCGTGCCTCGCGGAACCGGAGCGGCGCGGGGTGGCGCAATGCGCCACTTCGTGCCCGTGGTCGGTCGGCGTGGCGCCTTCGCGCGCTACGCATGTCGACCGCACCGCTGCGCTTGCGCGTGCCGGTCGACGCTCAGCCCTCGGTCACGCGCTCGATCCGTCGCGCGGCAGCGCCATGCGCCGCAAGCGGCGCACGAGCCTCGCGCGATAGCGATCGAGATCGAGCGGGTTGCGCGCGAAGCGATCGAGATCCTGGCTGACGCGGTGGTGGGGTCAGAAACCGCCGAGCGCGGCGCCGCCGGTCAGGACGAAGCGCTGCTCGCGCGCGAAGAACGCCGCGAGCAGCGCGCGCTGCAGTCCGGTCAGGCGATCAGGGGAGCAGTCCATCCGCGCGCCATCCTTCGAGCAGGAACTTCCAGAAGCGGCGGCGACGACCGAGGTGGCGCTCCGCACGGGAGTGGCGCCGGACGACCTGGTCGAGCGTCAGAAAGCGCCACACGTCCGGATAGCGCGCTTCTCGCATGACGCGCGCCGTCCACAGCGCGGTCGTGGCGTCGTCCTCGCCCGCGAGGATGTCCTTCAGTTCGCGCACCGTGATCGGCACGTCCCAGATGAAGTAGGGCTGTGCGTGCGGGTCGTCGAGGTCCTCGGACAACGGCTTCATCGCGTGGCGGAGGATGGTAGCGCCCGATGGCGGAAGCCCCTCGCCCTCGCCCTCACCCCCGCACCCGCACCCGCTCCGCCCAGGCGAGGAAGCGCTTGCGATGCTCCGCCGGCATGCGCTCGATGGCGACGGCGACGAGCTTGTCGGCGGCCAGCTCGCGGTCGGCGGCGCGGAGGAGGAAGAGCCGCAGGGGGAGGACGACGCGCGCGCGGTGTTCGAGAGCGCAGGCTTCGCGCAGGAGCCGTTTCGATCCGGGCTCGTCGCCGTCGCGACGCTTCCGCAACGCGTGCGCGAGCAGATGCATGACGTCGGCGAGCGGGGCGCCGATGCGCTCGGGTTCCGCGGGCAGCTCCCGCGACGGTTCGGCGAGCAGCAGGCAGGCGCGTGCATGGCCGGCCATCACGTCGTCGCTGGCGATCTCGGCCTCGCGCAGGGCGTCTTCGAGCAGGGCGTTGGTGCGTTCGGCGCGGCCGACGAAGACCTCGAGTTCCGCTTCGAAGAGGCGCGCGCGACCGCGCGTGCGGGCGTCGCCGATGCGGACCGCGAGATCGTGCGCGGCGCGCAGTTCGGCGCGCGCGGCCTTCGTCTCGCCGAGCATGCCGAGGTTGCGGCCGCGGTGGAGGTGCACGCGCGCTTCGGCATAGGTGTCGCCGCAACGGTGGGCGAGTTCGCGCGCACGGTCGAGCTCGCCGATCGCGCGCACGAGATGGAGCCGCAGCGCGAGCCAGCGCGCGTAGTCGATGCGCAGGTGCGCTTCGAGCGCGTCGTGACCCGGCGGCAGCGAGCGCAGCGCCTGACCCGCGAGCTTGAGCGCCTGCTGCGCGTCGCCGAGGTAGGCGAGGACGCGCGCGTGGATCATCAACACCCGCGTGCGGACCGCGCGCGCCGCGTCGTCGTGAAGGTCGACGAGCAACGCATCGGCGGCGGTCAGCAGCTGGATCGCGGCGAACCAGCGCGAATGGAGCTGCGCGAGTTCGGCGAGCCCGGCGAGCGCTTCGGCGTGCTCGCGCGGCCGCTGCACGTGGATCGCGATCAGCACCGCCTTCTTGAACGAGCGCGTGGCGCGCTCCTCGTCGTCGAGCAGGAGCCAGGAGCGACCGGCGAGCAGCAGCCAGCGCAGACGGCGCTCGAGGTTCACCGGCGTGCGCGGCAGGCGGTTGAGGTGGAGATGCAGTCGCTCGACGAGTCGCACGGCCGCGCGCCGCGCGCTGGCGCGCACGAGGTTGTCGAGGCCGAGCAGCAGTGGATCGAGGCACGCCTCGTGCTCCATCGCGCGCGAGAGGTGCATGCCGACCTCGAACGGCGGAGCGCCGCGATCCTCGCGGACCCACGCCGCGTCGCGATGCAAGGCGCGCAGCGCGGCGGGCGGCACGGTCGCGAGCGTCGCGAGGCGGTACTCGCGATGACGGAAGCGGCCCTCGCCGCCTTCGATGCCCGCCACCCGGTTGTCGAACGCGCCGAGGCTGTCGAGGACCTCGAGCGCGGGGCGACCGGTCAGCGCTTCGACGTCGGCGAGTTCGAAGCGGTCGCCGAGCACCGCGGCGGCGAGCAGCACGTGACGCTGCGCCTGCGGCAGCGCCGCGATGCGCGCGCGCACGCGGTGCAGCATCGGGCGCGCGGGGCGCAGTTCGAGGACCGTCGGCGCGAGCGCGAAGAAGTCGCCGGGCCTGCCGGCGAGACGGCCGTCCGCCACCAGCTCTTCGAGGCATTCGATCAGTGCGCGCGGCTGCCCGTCCAGCGCGTCGTGCGCGTCGGCGATCAGGCGCTCGTCGACGTCGCGCCCGCGGAACAGTCGCCGCGCGAGTTCGACGAAGTCCTCGCGCGGCAGCGGTCCGATCTCGATCTCCTCGTCAGGACGCACGGCGCCGTCCCAGGGCTTGGTGCGCACGAGCAGCAGGAGGAGGTGCATCGCGACCGAGCGCTGCATCAGCAGCTCGATCACGCGCACCGCGGTGGAGTTGGCGTCGTCGGAGCGGTCGATGCGCACGACCAGCGGTCCGCCGCGCGCCGCGATCCGCGCCAGCGCGCGTGCGAGCAGGTCGGCGCGCGAGCCGCGGTCGGCGCTGATCTTCCGCGCGTCGCCGGCACAGAGTTCCGCGAGGAGCAACGAGTCCTCGGCATCGAAGCCGAGCTGGTCCTTCGCGCGCTCGGCGATGCGCTCGCGCGCGCGCGGCGCGTCCTCGCGTTCGCCTTCGAGAAGGACCTCGCAGATCATCCTGGGGAACGGCGCGCCGAAGCGGGTCGTCGGCTCGTTCTCCGCGATGCCGCCGAGGAAGACCACGTCGCCGCGGGCGTCGAGCCAGTTGCCGATGCGTTCGCCGAGGAGGCGACGCCGCCCGCAACCCGCGTGGCCGACGACGACGATCGAACCCGAGGAGGCGACGCCGCCCGCAACCCGCGTGGCCGACGACGACGATCGAACGGCCGCGACCGGCGCAGGCGTCGGCGAACGCGGCGTCGAGACGCGCCGCCTCCGCCGTGCGGTCGACGAAGGCGCAGTGGCGCGTGCGCTGCAACGCGAGCAGACGGCGGCGCGACGCCAGAGCCGGGGCCCGTGCCTCGCGCTCGCGCCAGAACGGCGAAGCCTCACCCTGCGCGAAGATCGCGGCGACGTCGCGCGCGGGCTGCGGCCGGGCCGCTTTGTCCTTCGCGAGGAGCTCCTGCACCATCGTCTCGAGGAAGGCCGACACGCGCGGTTCGAGGTGCGACGCGCGCGGCGGTGCGTCGTGCAGCTGGGCGCGGATCAAGGAGTCCGCGTCGCGCGCGCCGGCTAACGGATGGCGCCCTGTGAGCAGTTCGAACAGCACGACGCCGAGCGCGTACAGGTCGCTCGCCGCCGTCGCCGCGCCGCCGGTCAGCAGCTCGGGCGCCGCGTAGGCGAGGCTGCCGTGGAATCCGGAGCTGCTCCCGAGAGGCGACGGCCCGTCGTCGGCGCGCGCGAGCCCGAGATCCGCGAGCCGCACCTCGGCGTCGCCGTCGGTGACGAGCAGGTTCTCCGGCTTCACGTCGCGGTGGACGATCCCCGCCTCGTGGAGCGCGGCGAGCGCGAGACAGGTGTGCTCCGCGATGCGTCGCGCGAGATCGCCGACCACCGCGCCGTGCGCCTGGATGCGCCCGCGGAGCGAGCGTCCGCGCACGAGTTCGCTGACCAGGAACAGCAGCGGGCCATGTTCATCGTCGAGTTCGCCCGTGCCGAGGATCGCGACGACGTGAGGGTCGCGCACCCGCCGGCCGAGCTCGGCCTCGCGGATCAGCGTCGCGCGGGCCGTCTCGTCGCGCGCGAGTTCCTCGCGCAGGACCTTCACCGCCACGTCGCTGCCGGCCGGCGCGCCGTACGCGTCGTTCCGCGTGCGCGCCCTCAACACCGCGCCCGACGCCCCGGCGCCGAGCACCTCGAACAGCTCGAATGCGTCGCCGAGCCGGCGACGGATGCGCGCGAGGTCCAGGTCGTGCGGCGGGGCCATCCGGGGCGGGGATCATGGCGGGCCGGTGCGGGCCGCGCGACTCAGCGGATCACGACGAACTTCCCGAGGATCACGCTGTACCGCCACTCGCCCGCGTGCCGTGTGAAGACGTCGCGAAGGACGTCCGTACGGCTGCGCGGTCCATCCTCGCGGCGGAACGCGTCGATCGCGTACCAGTCCTCGAGCCGCGACGCGATCGCGGCGAAGCTGCAGCAGTTGCCGTCGAGCGCGCGCCACCAGCGCGACGGATCGGGCGGAACGCCGTCGACGCCGAGCACTTCGTGCGGCAGGTCGTCGAACCACGGGTAGAGCTCGAGTGCGAAGGCGGAGCGCAGTTCCTCGCGAGCCGGCTCGTCGCCGCCGAGCGCGAGCGCGGCGACGGCATCGGCGTGGCCGCCGAGCTCGCGCGCGTCGCGACGACGCTCGAGCCAGGACCGCACCGGGGTCTCTGCGCACAGCGTCCACGTGCCGCGCAGGACGGGAGTCGCAATCGGCCGCGCGGCGAGGATCGAGACGACCGCGGCGCGCGCTTGCCCGGCATCCGCGCAGCGCGACAGGACGGCGGCCCGGCGCGCGCGCTCGTCGTCCTCGAGTTCCTCGGCCTCGTCCGCGAGGGCGATCGCGAGCCGCTCGTCGACGCCGAGCACCGCGGCCAGGGCGTAGGGCAGGCGCTCCGCGTTCGCCGAACCGAACGCCGCGTGCAGCGACGCCGCGAGCTTCTGCGACGCCGAGCGCGCGAGCAGGCATGGATCGAGAGCGTGCGCGCGCGCGATCGCGAGCAGCGTCGGCCCGTCGCTCGGATCGCCGAGCCGCAGGCGCAGGTCCGCGAGCTCGTCGGACGCCGGGTTGCCGGCGGCGCGCAGGCGCGCGCGCAGCGCGTCGGCGTCGGTGAGTTCGAGGATCGGCGCGAGATCGAGCGTGAGGGCTCCGAGCGGCAGCGACTCGAGCAGGCGAGTCCGCAGGGTCGCCGTGCGCAGTCCGGGGACGTTCTCCAGCAGGAGCGCCAGGTCCTCCGGCGGCATGGTTCGCGCAGCGAGACCGCGCGCGAGATCGCGCTCGATGTCGCCGTCGAGCGGGAAGTACGCGCGCAGATCGGGATCGAACGCCGCCGCGATCGCTTCAGCGCCGAACGCGGCGCACGCGACGGGATCGAGGGTGAGGCAAGCGGCGACGGCCGCCGCATCGCCGTGCCCGGCGTCGCGGAACACGCGCTCGCGTGCGTCGCCGTCGCCCGCACGCGCCAGCGCGCCGCGCGCGATCGCGGCGACGAGCGCGTCGGCGTCGTGCGAGGCGATCTCGCGCAACCGCGCCTCGCTCGTGGGGGCGATCACCTTCGTGAGCGCGGCGGTCGCGGCACGGCGCAGTTCGACGTCCTCGTGGGCGCTGGCCTCGCCGAGCAATCCGACGTCGTCGACGCTCGCGCGCGCCGCGAGCAACCAGCGGCGCAGGAACGGCCCGAACGCGCGGAGTTCGTCGCCGCAGGGTTCGAACCACAGCCGGCGGAGCGCCGCGCGGAGCGTCGGCGGCAGACCGTCGCGCGGGTCTTCGATCGCCACGCGGAGCGCACGCGCGGGCACCGGCCATTCGAGAGGATCGACGTCGCCCGGATCCTGCGCCGCTTCGTTCCACGCGAGGATCGCGAGCGCGACGGTCTCGCGCGCCGCGCCGCTGCCGTTCGCAACCACCGCGAGGTAGCGAATCGCGTCGCGCCGCAGGGGCCAGTCGTCGGAGCGCGTGGCGTGCGCGAGCAACGCGGCGTGCTCGGGTCGCAGCGCGCGATGCACCATGCCGAGGTGCTCGGTCACCACACGGGGCAGCGGCGCGTCGAGGATCAGCTCGCGCGAGACGTCCGACGGGATCAGCGCGTCGCGGAAGCGCTCGAAGTCGAAGGGCGACGGCGCGGTCAGCGCGTGCGGCAGGGCGAGCGCGACCATCCGCCGCTGCTCGGCGACGTCCAGCCAGGCCGGATCCGCACGCAGCGCGGCGGCGAGCGCGACCGCCGGGTCCGGCGAGTGCAGCGCGGCGCGGCACGCGGCGACGGGATCCTGTTCCGAACCCCTTGCACCCGCGGCGAGTGCGGCCGAGATCAGCGCCGCTCGCGCGGT
Source organism: Planctomycetota bacterium (assembly GCA_016235155.1). Lineage (GTDB taxonomy): Bacteria > Planctomycetota > UBA1135 > UBA1135 > UBA2386 > JACRLW01. The sequence goes on along the minus strand of JACRLW010000056.1, from coordinate 50,422 downwards.
GCGGGGCGTCGCGCTCCGTCGTGCGTCGTGTTCGTCCATGTCCGGATCGTCGCTCGCCGTCTCGTCGTCACGCTGGTTCGCGCTCGCCTGGACGTGGACGATCCCGCCGGGCTACGACGGCGAGCGCAAGGTCGCGATGACCGTGATCCTGCACGGCACCGGGCTCGACCATCGCTGGGGTCACGCGAACCATCCGCCGAAGGTGTTCCGCCCCGACGACGTCGTGGTGTCCGCCGACGGCACCTCGCCCGGTCCGAACGGGTCGCGGCTGTTCCTCGGCGAGAAGAAGGACGCCGACGCGTTCCACGCCTTCCTCGACGAGATGCGCGCGGCGTTCGTCGTCGACCGCGTGTTCCTCTATGGCCACAGCCAGGGCTCGTTCTTCGCCGTGTATTACGCGGGGGAGCGGCCCGACGACGTCACGGGGATCTGCGCGCACGCCTCGGGCTCCTGGACCTGGTCGAAGACCGGCAAGGCCGTGCAGCAGGTCGCGATCGCGTTCCAGCACGGCAGCGCGGATCCGGTCGTGCCCTATGCGCAGAGCGTCGGCGCGCGCGACCATTACGCGGGGCTCGGCTTCCCGCTGCTGCACCTGAGACGCCTGGAGTCCTACAACCACTGGCCCAACGCGGTGCGTTCCGACGAGACCCTGAACTGGTGCGAGGCGATGACGACCGGCGATCCGGCGCGGGGGCTCGCGCTCGCCGAGCGCATTGCCGCGAAGAAGCGGCCGGACGAGTACCAATGGACCGCGGTGCCCGGCTTCTCCTCCGCGCGCGAGATCACGCGCCGCATCGCGACCGGCAAACCGCGCCCGTTCGACCAGGACCCCGACGCAACGACGCTTGCGCGCGCCAAGTCCCTGGCGAAGCGCATCGAGGACCACGCCGGCGAGCACGTCGCCGCGCTGCGCAAGCAGCTCCCGGCCAAGAAGGCGCTCGTGCTCGACGCGACGTCCGACTGGCTCGGCCACTTCGTCGCATTGCGCGAGGACTTCCGCGGCGTCGACGCGGTCGAGGCGTTCGTCAAGGACCTCGGCTACGACGAACTCGCGGCACGCCACGCCAAGGACAGCCAGAAGCTCTTCGACGCGTGGTACGGCGAGGATCAGAAGGCGGCATGTCTCGCCGCGCTCGAGACCCTGCCCAAGGCGTTCCTCTGCGACGTCTTCCCGTCCGGATTGGCCGAGGCCCTGGTCACGTGGCGCGGCAAGAGCAAGGAATGGAAGCTCGGCAAGAAGGAACTGGCGGCGCTCGATCTGGCGGATGCGTGGGCGAAAGGCCGCGTCGAGGGTGCGAAGGCCTACGCCGCGATCTGGGGGCGTTGGGATTAGGCCTCGGGACTCTTCCGGTGGCGCGACACGCGGTGCTCCGGAACCTGATCCGGGACGCCGGCATCGGCCGCCGGGTGCGGGGTACCGCTTGACCGGACCGAGGCAGCGGCGGACCATCCCGCCCATCGCTCGTCCCGGAGGTCTTGCCTTGCACCTGGAGCCCGTCTACCTCGTCGCACCACAGCCCGATGCGGTCCGTCCGGCCGGAATCAGGCGCCGTGCCGTCGCGGTGTGGGTCGCCGCCGGGTTCGTGGCGGGACTGACGGGCGGAGCGGGCTCGACCTGGCTCGCGCTCGGACGCGACCCGGACATCGCCGACGACACGATGCGTTGGGCGTTGACCGTCCAGGAGGGCGACCTCGAAGCGCTGGTCGCGGCGCACGAGCCGTTCCTGCTCACCTTTGTCGAGAGCGGCGATCGCGCGCTCCTGTTCGGCGTGCGACGGCTTGCGAAGGCCGTCCTGGCAGGCGAGCCCTCCGTCGGTGGACTGCGCGCCGATCTCGCCGCTCGCGTCGCCGGAGTGATCCGCCACGCGCCGGATGCACGCGAACTTGCGGAGTTCCTCGAGCCGCTCGCCGCATGCCGTTGATGTCCCGCTGCGCACTCGCGCCGTGACGCCCTCACTCGATCCACCGATTCGCGCGCCGTCCACCGTGATGGAGGGTGGCACGCTCGTCGTCGAGACCGCCGCCGGCGTGAAGGAAGTGACGATCGCGATCCCGGGTGGCGGGACGCGTCGCGTTCGCGTCTCCAATGGCCGCGCCGAATTCCTGCTGCCGCCCGGAGTGCGCGGCGGCACACCGATCTTCGTCGGCGATGGCACCAAGCCAGTTCCTTTCACGACGACCGTGATGGTCGTCGGGAGTCCCTGATGCTGCACCGCTCGTTCTTCGTCGCGTCGGCCTGCGCCGCGCTCCTCTCCGCCCAGGGCCTCGTGGTAGTCCCCGCCGAATGCGCGGCCAGCGACGGCAACAGCCAGGCGACCCTGATCGGCCATCGCCCCGCACGATGGCAACTCGTGATCGACGCCGCGCACGCGGCGCCGCTGCACGGTCGCGAGATCCGAGCCTTGTTGTTCCGCCGCGACTCGCGCCTCACGGGCGCATTGGCGCCGTCGAGTTGGAATCTCGTCGTGCGCCTCGGACCGGCCGCGCGCGAGTCGGCTCGCGCGTTGCCCGACTACGCCGCAAACGCCGTGTCGCTCAGCGAGGTACATCGCGGTCCGGTCGCGTCGCCGGCATCGCCGTCGCTCGTGGGCACCGCGAACTGGGCCGCGTCCGACACGATCCGCGTCGACCTCGCCGCCCCGTTCCGCATTGCGACCGGCGGATTGATCGTCGATGTCGAGGGTGGTCCCGCCGGAGCGGCGTTCTGGCCGATCGACGCGATCGAGGACGCGGCGTCCGGAGCGGTCACCGTGGTCGGTTCGCCGTGTCGTCCCGCGACCTTTGGCGCGCAGTCGGCGTGGGTCGAGCGCTCCGAACTCGTCCCGGGCCGCACCGCGACGTTCGAGTTGCGCGGCGAACCGGGCAGCGCGACGTGGTTGCTGCTCGGAGCGCAGATGCTGGCGACGCCGATCGATCTGAGCCCGATCGGAGCGGCCGGGTGCGGACTCCACCTCGTCCCGTTCACCGCGCTCGGCGCCGTCGTCGGCGCTCCGGACATCGCTCCCGAGTTCGGCGGACGCGCCTGGGTCGATCTGCATCTGCCCTCGGACACGGACCTTTTGGGCGCCACCCTCGCGGCTCAGTGGTTCGAAGCGCGTCCGAGCGGCTTCGCGACGAGCAATGCCCTGGATTGCTCGCTCGCTGCGTTTCCGCCGAGCACGGGTATGGCGCTGGTCGTCGGACAGATCGACGGCGCGCCGGTGCTGCGGTCGTACGGACTGCCGGTGATCGGCTTCGTGACGGATTGAGTTCACCCCCGGTCGGTCGGGATGCTCCGGCCGTCGTTTCCCCATCGCGGCCGAGGCCGCAGCCAAGCCTGGCTGCCGGCGTGGTCGCTGACGCGACGACCAGAAGGCCTCGGCCGCTTTACCAGCCGGGCTACGGACCCAGGGCTCGAGGAACGCGGCGCAATGCGCCACCTCGACTGCGGTGATCTCGCCGAGGATCGGCGACGGCACGCGCGGGTATCCTGCCGCCAATGCGCGCCGTCGCCCCGCCGTCACCCGATCTCGGTGAACTGCTCGCTTGGCTCGTCGGCCTCGACGCAGCCGGCGACGAACTGACAATGGACATCGGTGACGCCCGACCGGGTCCGGCTCTGGGCGTCGGCATCGCGAGCCTCGTGGCGTCGCGCCGCGCGCGAGGGCAGTCGACCAAGCTGTCCGGCGCGCGAGCCGCGGAGTTGGATGCGCTCTCGCCGATCGTCGATCTGCGCGCTGCGCGTTCGCAGGCGGATGCGCAGGCAGAGCGATTGGAGCAGCAAGCCCCGGATGCGGCGCAGAGCGTCGTGCGCGCGGTGCGGTTCGTGTTCGAGGAACTCGGGGCGAACGTCGTGCAGCAATCGGGTGCCGCGGACACCGGCTTTGGCTCCGTCGCGCCGACTGCGGACGGGTTCGAACTCGCCCTCGCCGATCGCGGCATGGGCTTTCGCGCAAGTCTGCAGCGACATCCGGAGTTGAGCGGTCGGATCCAGGACGATGCCGAGGCGATCCAAGTCTGGGTCGCCAGGGAGTTCGGCGTCCTCTGCGAACTCAGCGATCGCCTCGGCGGCGACTTGTGGATCGCGTCGGGCGACGCGCTCTGGCATCGGCGCACGGCGCAGCACGGGCTGCGGGTCGCGACCGTTCGCGGCGCTCCCGCCTATCGAGGTGCCTTCGTGTGCCTGCGTGCGCCGTTGGCGCCGAGCGCTTCGGCGGGACTTCCGTCGAGCTCGCGCGCCGCGCGAACCTGACGTGCCGCGAAGTGCTTCGCGCTATCGTGCGCCGCTCCGTCCAAAGGCCTGCTCCCTGATCGACGCACGAACCTCTCGCTCCGCCGCGGCCGCCCTCGCTCTCGTCCTGCTCGGACTGTCGGGCTGCAAGCGCTCCGACGCTTCGCCCGGGCGGTCCGCGCCGCAACCGTCCGCCCCGCGCGAGGTGCTCACCGCGACCGCCGCGGCGGAATCGCTGCCGACCGTCGTCGTCGCCTTCGGGTCGCTCGCGGCGAACGAGACCGTCGAACTCGCCTTCCGCAACTCGGGCCGCATCAGCAAGCTCGACCTCGATCTCGGTAGCGCCGTGAAGAAGGGCGAGATCGTCGGCGCGCTCGATCCGAAGGACTTCGAACTCGCGGTGCGCGACGTCGAGGCGGCGGTGCGACAGGCGCGCGTGCAGCTCGGCTTGGCTGCCGACGGCGACGACGACGCGATCGACGTCGAGTCGACCGCGACGGTGCGGCAGGCGCGCGCCGTGCTCGTCGAGGCGACCTTGACGCGCGATCGCGTCAAGGACCTCGTCGAGCGCGAACTTCGACCGCCCGCGGACCTCGATGCCGCGGTCGCGGCGTACGGCGTCGCCGCGAGTCGCCTGCAGCAGGCGATCGACGACGTGAACTCGCAGCAGGCCGCGTTGCAGCAGCGGCGCATCGCGCTGGCGGTCGCGCGGCGCGCGCTCGCCGAGTCGGTCCTCGTGGCGCCCTTCGACGCGGAGGTCGTCGAACGCCGCCGCCGTCCGCCGGAGTTCGTCGCGGCGGGGGAGTCGGTGCTGCGCCTGCTCGACGTCGATCCGCTGCGCTTGCGCTTGCGCGTGCCCGAGCGCGAAGCGTTGCGCGTGGCGATCGGCCAGGTCGTGGTCTTCACCGTCGACGGCATCGCGGGCGAGTTCCGCGGCGCGGTCGTGCGCGCGAGTCCGGCGATCGACGGCAGCGATCGCACGCTGCTGATCGAGGTCGAGGTCGAGAACGCCGGCCGGCGCTTGCGGCCGGGCCTCTTCGCCCGCGCGTCGATCGAGGTCGAAGCACCGGCGCCGCGCGTCGTCGTGCCGGCCGACGCGGTGATCGCGTTCGCGGGCGTGGAGAAGGTCTTCTGCGTCGACGCCGACGTTGCGCGCGAGCGCCGCGTGCGCACCGGGCGGCGGATCGGCGAGCGCGTCGAGATCGACGACGGCCTCGACGCGGGCGCCGTCGTGGTGCGCGCGCCCGGCGAGCTCGTCGACGGCAGCCGCGTGGTCGTGCGCGCCGGTCCGGAGAAGCGCTGAGCGATGCAGGGCCTCGCGAGCGTCTGCATCAGGCGGCCGGTGTTCGCGGCGATGCTGATCGCGGGGCTGGTCGTCGCCGGTGCGACCGGTTACGTGCACCTGCCCGTCGATCGCTACCCGCAGGTCGACCTCCCGCAGGTCTCGGTGCGCGCGACGATGCCCGGCGCGTCGCCCGAGGAGATGGAGGTCTCGGTCAGCCAGCCGCTCGAAGAAGCGGTCAACACGATCGAGGGCATCGAGGAGCTGCGCTCGATCTCGGGACAGGGCACGTCGATCGTGCTGCTCACGTTCTCGCTCGATCGCGACATCGACGTCGCCGCGCAGGACGTGCGCGATCGCGTCGCGACGGTGCTCGGCCGACTGCCGCGCGACATCGAGCCGCCGATCGTCGGCAAGTTCGACAACGACAGTCAGGCGATCCTGACGGTCGCGGTCGCTGGGCAACGCTCGATCCGCGAACTGACCGAACTCGCCGACAAGCAGGTCAAGCCGTTCCTCGAGCGCGCTTCCGGCGTGGGCGAGGTGCGGATGGTCGGCGGCGTCGAGCGCGCGGTCGACGTCGCGGTCGACGCCGAACGCCTCGCGGCGTACGGCCTCACCATCCAGGACGTGCGCGAGGCGCTGCAGCGGCAGAACGTCGACATCCCCGGCGGCCTGCTGACCGAGGTCGATCGCGAGCGCACGCTGCGGACGCTCGGGCGCTACGTCGACCCCAGGTCCTTCGCCGACCTCGTGATCGAGACGCGCGGCAATGCACCGGTGCGGATCAAGGACGTCGGCACGGTGACCGACGGGACCAAGGAACCGCGCTCGCTGGCGCGACTCGACGGCGTGCCGACGGTGATCCTCGAGATGCGCCGGCAGTCGAACGCGAACACCGTCCTGGTGATCGACGCCTGCAAGCAGGCGCTCGAACGGACCCGCGCCGCGTTGCCGGGCGACGTGCACCTCGACGTGATCCTGGACCAGTCGCGCTACATCCGCGCGGCGCTGGACGAGATCGACCTCCATCTCCTGCTCGGCAGCATCCTCGCGTCGCTGGTCGTGCTGGCGTTCATGCGGAGCTGGCGCTCGACCTTGATCGCCGCGATCGCGATCCCGACCTCGGTGGTCTCGACCTTCGGCGTGATGTGGGCGTTCGGCTTCACGCTCAACGGCGTGACGATGCTCGCGCTCGTCTTGATGGTCGGCATCGTGATCGACGACGCGATCGTCGTGCTCGAGAACGTGTTCCGCTTCGTCGAGGAGAAGGGGATGCCGCCGATGCAGGCGGCGAAGGAAGCGACGTCGGAGATCGCGCTCGCCGTGCTCGCGACGACGCTGAGCCTCGTCGTGATCTTCGTGCCCGTCTCGTTCATGTCGAGCATCTCGGGCCGCTTCCTCTTCCAGTTCGGGATCACGGCCGCGGCGGCGGTGCTCGTCAGCCTGCTGGTGTCCTTCACGCTCACGCCGACGATGAGCGCGCGCCTGCTGAAGCAGGACGACGCGGCGAAGTCGGGCGCGGTCGCGCGGTCGCGGCGAGGCCTGTACGGCGTCGTGGAGCGCAGCTATCTCGCGTTGCTGGGCATGGCGATGCGCCACCGCTTCGCGGTGATCGTGCTGTGCCTGCTGGTCGTCGCGAGTTCGGTCCCGCTCTACGGCCTCGTGCGGCAGGACTACATCCCCAGCGGCGCGGACCAAGGCGAGTTCGACGTCCAGCTCCGCGGCCCCGAGGGCGCGAGCCTGACCGCGATGGAGCACGCGCTGGTCGAGGTCGAGGCCGAGCTGCGCTCGATCCCCGGCGTGACGAACGTGCTGACCCAAGCCGGCGGCAGCTTCCTCTCGGGCGTGAACCGCGGCTCGTTCTACGTGAGGCTCGCGCCGCACGAGTCGCGCGTGTTCTCGTTGCCGCGCCTGTTCGAGGGCCTGCTCGCCTTCGACCCGGGCGCGGCGTTCCGCGGCAACTTCTCGCAGACCGACGTGATGACCGAGGTGCGCAAGCGGCTGCGCAAGCACAAGGAGCTCCGCGGCGGCCCGCGCAACCTCCGCTCGTTCAACATCGGCGGCGGCAACTACGACATCGACTTCGTCGTGCTCGGGCCCGACCTCGAACGGCTCGTCGAGTACGGCGACCGCCTCGCCGACGCGGCCACGGCGGCGGGCGGGATCGTCGACATCGACACGACGCTCAACTTCGACGCCCCCGAGTTGCGCGTGGAGATCGACCGCGAGCGGGCCGCGGACCTCGGCGTGTCGACGCAGGACATCGCGACCGCGCTGCGCGTGATGGTCGGCGGCGACCCGCGCGTGTCGCGCTTCCGCGATCCGGCGCTCGACGAGGAGTACGACGTGCAGCTTCGGCTCGCTCTTGGCGACCGCGACGACCCGCGCGAACTCGGCTCGTTGCTCGTGCCGCGCCGCGGCGGCGATCCGATCCGCCTCGACAACCTCGTGCGCGTCGACGACGCGGTCACCGCGTCGCGCATCGACCGGCTCGACCGCGCGCGGCAGAACAGCCTGCGCGCGACCGTCGGACCCGGGCACGCGCTCGCCGACCGCATCGAGGTGCTGCGGCGCGCCGCCGACGACCTGCAGATGCCGTCGGCCTACACCACGCGCATCAGCGGTCGCGCGCGCGAACTCGAGCGGACCTTCGACGAGTTCGTCGTCGCGTTCGGGCTCTCGCTGGTGTTCATGTACATGATCCTCGCCAGCCAGTTCGAGAGCCTGCTCCACCCGCTGACGATCCTCGCCTCGCTGCCGATCGCGATGCCGTTCGCGCTGCTCTCGCTGTGGGCGAGCGGCGACTCGCTGAACCTCTACTCGGCGCTCGGGATGCTGGTCCTGTTCGGCGTGGTGAAGAAGAACTCGATCCTGCAGGTCGACCACGTCAACCAGCTGCGGCGTGCCGGCGTGCCGCGCGACGAGGCGATCCTGCGCGGCAACCGCGACCGCCTGCGCCCGATCCTGATGACGACCTTCGCTTTGGTCGCGGGCATGCTCCCGCTCGCGGTCGGCACCGGCCCCGGCGCCGAAGAGCGCCGTGCCGTCGCGGTGGTGGTGATCGGCGGTCAGACCCTGGCGCTGCTGCTCACCCTCCTCGCCACGCCCGTCGTCTACTCGGTGCTCGACGATCTCCGGCGGCGGCGGCTAGACTCCGGCACCCCGTGAGGGAGCGGATCGGGGCTGGTGTCCTGCCTGGTCTTCAAAACCAGTGGGGGTCGCGCTCGACGCGGCCCCGGTGGGTTCGATTCCCATGCGCTCCCGCCATTCCTCCTCTCGAAACGCCGCCGCCGCGATGGATCTGAGCAACGGCCCGGACTCCGCGCGGCGGCAGGCGCTCGATGCGGCCTGCGAGCGCATCCGGCGCTACGTCGTCGTCAGCTTCCGCGACGGCCGCGCCGACGGGATCGATCGCAGCACACCCCTCGTGAGTTCGGGGATCGTCGACTCGGCGGGAGTCCTGCAGCTCGTCGACTGGTTGGAGTCGAGTTTCGGCATCTCGATCCCCGACGACGCCGTCGGCATCGAGAACTTCGACTCGCTCGACGCGCTCGCACGGCTCGTCCTCGAGTGCTCGGATCGGTCGAAGGCGTGACGGGTCATGCGCGGCAGATGAAATTGCGAGGCCCGTCGCTACCCTTTTCGCCCTGATTCACGGACTGACGCGGTGACCCAGTACCTGCTGCCGATCCTGTTGCTCGCGGTGCCGGTGCTCGTCGTCGTCGGCCTCGCGGTGCTGTTCGGCCGGAGACTCTCCGGTTCCTGCGGCGGAAGCGGGTCCGACGGGACGTGCACGCGGTGCGGCCGGCAAGGCGATGCGAGCACCGAGTCGCGGCCGGGCACGGCGCGGCGCGGCAGCTGTTCCTGATCCACACGCGCCGTCACCGAGTCCGCGGTCAAGGCTCCCCGGCCCCCTCCCGGCGAGCCACGGCAGTCCGACTTCCGATGATCACACACCAGGTCAAGAGAGGCTTCGACCTCGGCGTCGCGGGCGCACCCGCGCGCCAGATGGTCGACGCTCCCGAACCGGTCGTCGTCGCGGTCCGTCCCGGAGACTTCCCGGGCATCAAGGCCAGGCTGCTGGTGCAGGAAGGCCAGACCGTGCGAACCGGCGATCCGCTGTTCCTGGACAAGCTCGCGCCGGAGACGAAGTTCTGCTCGCCGGCGACGGGCAAGGTCTCGAGCGTGGTGCTCGGCGAGCGACGTGCGCTGCTGCGCGTCGAGATCACGCCGGGCGCGAACGACACCTTCGCGCCGCTGCCGCACTTCGACCTGCGCAATCTGTCGTCCCTGCCGCGCGCGGAGCTCGTCGGAGCGCTCCTCCAGTCCGGCTTGTGGCCGCTGATCCGACAGCGTCCGATCGGACGGATCGCCGGCGAGGACGTCGAGCCGGTCGCGATCTTCGTCAACGGGATGGACACCGAGCCGCTCGCCGCCGACCCGGCGTTCGCGGTGCATGGGCGCGGCGACGACCTGCAGGCCGGCATCGACGTCCTGCGCGCGCTGACCCGCGGCAAGGTCTATCTGACCGCGCGCGCGGGCGATGCGCAGCGGGAGTTCGCCTCGCTGCACGGTGCGGAGGTCCACGCGTTCGACGGCCCGCATCCCGCGGGACTGGTCGGCACGCACATCGCCGCGATTCGACCGCTGGGGCTGCACGAGTGCGCGTGGTACCTGAAGGCGCAGGAATGCGTCGCGATCGGCGAGTGGGCGCGCACCGGGCGCTATCCGTGCAAGCGCGTCGTCGCCGTCGCGGGCAGCGCCGCCGCGGAGCGCCGCTACGTCCGCGTGCGTCAGGGTGCGCCGCTGAGCGTGTTGAACGCCGGCAAGGCGCCGGGCCAGGGTGTGCGGGTCGTCAACGGCACGCTGCTCACCGGATCGGTCGAGCCGAACCCGGGCTTCCTCGGCTACTACGCCGCGACGGTGACCATGATCGACGAGGGCGCGGACCGCCGCGACCTGTTCGGATGGGCTCTGCCGCAACCGCGACGCCTGAGCTTCCATCGCTCGGTGTGGCCGTTCGCGCGCACGGCAAGCGGGCTCGAGGTCGACGCGCGCATGCACGGCGGGCATCGGCCGATCGTGAACCTCGGCTCGTGGGAGGCGGTGACCCCGCTCGACATCCTGCCGACCTTCCTCGTCCGCGCGATCCAGGCGAACGACCTCGACGAGGCGCTGAAGCTCGGCCTGCTCGAAGTGACCGAGGAGGACGTCGCGCTGTGCACGGTCGTCGACCCGTGCAAGACCGACGTCGGCGCGATCATCCGCAAGGGCCTCGACCTCTACGCGAAGGAGATCTGAGCCGATGAAGTTCCTCCGCAACGGCGTCGAGAAGCTGCGCAAGCTCTACCACGCGCCGGGTTCGCGCTTCCACAAGCTGTGGCCCGCGTTCGACGCCTTCGAGACCTTCCTGTTCGCGCCGTCGCACACGGCGCCGAAGCACGGACCGCACGTCCGCGACTACGTCGACCTCAAGCGCGCGATGAACACGGTCATCATCGCGATGCTGCCGTGTCTGTTGTGGGCGATCTGGAACACCGGCCAGCAGCACTTCCTGGCGTGGCAGGGGTTGGTCGACGCGGGCAAGGCGACGCACGACGCGTACGTCGCGGGCTGGCTGCAGTCGCTGCTCGGGATGGACTCCGTTTCGCCCGGGGCGCCCGAGTACGTCGCGTTCGGCCTGCAGCGCATGCTGCCGCTCCTGATCGTCAGCTACGGCGTCGGGCTCGGCATCGAGGTGGTGTTCTCGATCCTCCGCAAGGAGGAGGTCAGCGAGGGCTATCTCGTGTCCGGCATGCTGATCGCGCTGATCGTGCCGGCGTCGATCCCGCTGTGGCAGCTCGCGTTCGGCGTCGCGTTCGCGGTCGTGCTCGGCAAGGAGGTGTTCGGCGGCACGGGGATGAACGTCTTCAACCCCGCGATGCTGGTCCGTGCCTTCTTGTTCTTCGCGTTCGCCGCGCAGATGTCCGGCGACGCGGTCTGGGTCGCGGGCAACAACGCCTCGCACCTGATCGACGGCTTCTCGTCGCCGACGCCGCTCGCGATCGTGAAGTCGAACGAGGTGCTCGACGCGACCGCGGAGTTGGCGAAGCACCATTCGACGGCCGACCTGTTCTTCGGCAACGTCTCCGGCAGCGCCGGGGAGATGAGCAAGTTCTGCGTGCTGCTCGGCGCGGCGTGGCTCCTGCTGTCCGGCATCGGCTCGTGGCGCACGATGCTCGGCGGAGTGCTCGGGCTCGTCGGATCGGCGTTCCTGCTGCAGCTCTTCCTGCCGGCCGGCTTCGGCGGCCCGGCGACGCTGATGCCCTTCGAGCACCTGCTCGTCGGCGGCTTCCTGTTCGGGATCGTGTTCATGGCGACCGATCCCGTGTCGAGCCCCGAGACCGTCACGGGTCAGTGGATCTACGGTGCCTTGATCGGCTTCGTGACGATCCTCGTGCGCACGGTGAACCCCGCCTACCCCGAGGGCACGATGCTCTCGATCCTGCTGCTCAATGCCTTCGCGCCGACGATCGACCACTTCGTCGTCGCGGCCAACATCCGACGCCGGAAGGTGCGCCTTGAACGTCAATAGCAACGGCTACGTCCTCGGCTTCGCGGTCGTCGTCTGCGTGGCGATGAGCGCGGCATTGGCCGTGACCGCGAATCTGCTGAAACCCGCACAGGACGCCGCCGCCGAGTTCGATCGCCAGAAGAACGTGATGGCGGCGGCGGGACTCGTCACCGAGGGCGATCCGCGTCCGCGGCCCGAACTCGAGGCGCTGTACCGGGCGCGGGTCGTCGAGCAGGTGGTCGACGTCACGACCGGCGAGGTCGATGCGCAGAAGACCCCGGCCGAGGTCGCCGCGATGCGCAAGCCCGAGGATCGCGAGCGGTACCGCGTGGTTGCGGTCGCCAAGGACGCGCAGGGCAATGACGAGGTCTTCGTGCTCCCGATCTCCGGCAAGGGCCTGTGGAGCACGCTCTACGGCTACCTCGCCCTCGAGAAGGACGCGGACACCGTGCGCGGCATCACCTTCTTCAAGCACGGCGAGACTCCCGGCCTCGGCGGCGAGGTCGACAATCCCGAGTGGAAGGCGAAGTGGAAGGGCAAGACGGTCCTCGACGGCGGCGACCTCGTCAGCGTCGCGGTGAAGAAAGGCCGCGTCGACCCGGCGATCGCGCGCGAGCAGGCCCACATGGTCGACGGTCTCTCCGGCGCCACGATCACCTGCAACGGTGTGACGAAGTTCGTGAAGAAGGACCTGCTCGCCTTCAAGCCGTACCTGCAGAAGTTCTGGACGAAGTGAAGTACGAGGCAACCCGATGACCGCCACCACCGCAGCTCCCGTCGTAACGGCCAGACCGAAGGCGCCGCTGTTCGGCAAGGCCGAAGTCAAGGCGATCAAGGACCCGCTCTGGGACAACAACCCGATCGCGCTGCAGGTGCTGGGGATCTGTTCGGCGCTCGCCGTGACGACGCGCGTCGACAAGGCGATCGTGATGGGGCTGGGCGTCACGCTGGTGACCGCGCTCTCCAACGTGATGATCTCCTGCATCCGGAACCTGATTCCGAACAAGATCCGGATCATCGTGCAGCTCGTCGTCGTGTCCTCGGTCGTGATCGTCTTCGATCAGTTCCTGCGGGCCTACATGTACGACCTGAGCAAGCAGCTCTCGGTCTTCGTCGGGCTCATCATCACCAACTGCATCGTGATGGGCCGGCTCGAGGCCTACGCGATGAGCAATCCGCCGTGGCGGAGCTTCCTGGACGGCATCGGCAACGGCCTGGGCTACATGTGGATCCTGATCGTGGTCGGGACGATCCGCGAGATCCTCGGCTCGGGCACGCTGCTCGGCTTCCACGTCGTGCCGCAGGCGCTCTACGACGCCGGCTACGTGAACAATGGCCTGATGGTGCTCGCGCCGGGGGCGTTCCTCCTGCTGGGCGTCATCGTCTGGGTCCAGCGATCCATCTCGGGCTACAGCGAGAAGCACTGACGGAGGAACGACCCACATGATCCCCATCCTCGCCTTCGTGAACGACGAGCCCCTCGTGGGCGTGTTCCTCAAGTCGGTCTTCGTCGAGAACATCCTCCTCTCCTTCTTCCTGGGGATGTGCTCGTACCTCGCGGTGAGCAAGCGCGTCGACTCGTCGGTCGGGCTCGGCATCGCGGTGATCTTCGTGCAGCTGCTGACGGTGCCCATGAACTGGGCGTTGCAGAACTTCATCCTCGGCGAAGGCGCCTTGGCGTGGGCCGGCATGCCCGACAGCGATTTCAGCTACCTCCAGTTCGTGACCTTCATCGCGAGCATCGCCGCGGTCGTCCAGGTGGTGGAGATGGCGGTCGACAAGTTCAGCCCGAAGCTCTACGCGGCGCTCGGGATCTTCCTGCCGCTGATCGCCGTGAACTGCGCAATCCTCGGCGGCTCATTGTTCATGGTCGAGCGCAAGTACGGCTTCGCGCAGTCGGTCGTCTACGGGTTCGGCTCGGGGTTCGGCTGGGCGCTGGCGATCGTCAGCATGGCGGCGATCCGTTGGAAGATGCGCACGGCCAACGTGCCGGCGCCGCTGCGCGGCCTCGGGATCACCTTCATCACCACCGGCCTCGTGGCCATGGCGTTCATGACCTTCAGCGGGATCTGAGACTGCGGATCCAACGAACCTGCCCTTCGCGAAGCGGAGCGATCGATGTACGAAGTCGTGCTGACCGGCGTGCTGGCGATGACCGCGGTGGTCGTCGTCCTGGTCCTCTTGCTGATGTTCTGCGAGACCAAGCTGGTCCGTAAGGGCAAGGTCAAGGTGCTCATCAACGGCGACGATGCGAAGTCGCCGATGGTCGACGTCGGCAGCAATCTGCTGAAGGCACTGTCGAGCGAGAAGATCTTCCTGCCGTCGGCGTGCGGCGGGAAAGGCAGTTGCGCGATGTGCAAGTGCCAGATCCTCGAAGGCGGCGGCGATCCCCTGCCGTCGGAGATGACGCACCTCACGCGGTCCGAGGCCAAGAGTCATTGGCGTCTCGCGTGTCAGGTGAAGGTCCGTCAGCCGATGAAGGTGAGGGTCCCCGACGAGGTCTTCGCGATCCGCAAGTGGGAGTGCACGGTCCGCTCCAACGACAACGTCGCGACGTTCATCAAGGAGCTCGTCGTCGACCTGCCCAAGGGCGAGGCGATCCACTTCGAACCGGGCGGCTACATCCAGATCGACGTGCCCGCCTACCACGGCATCAAGTTCAAGGACTTCGTGATCGCGCCGAAGTACCACCCCGACTGGGACAAGTACAAGATCTGGGACTACGTCGCCAACAACCCCGAGCCGATCTTCCGGGCCTACTCGATGGCCAATCACCCGGCCGAGGGCAACATGGTGATGCTCAACATCCGCATCGCCACGCCGCCGCCGCGGACCGAGGGCATCCCGCCGGGCATCTGCTCGAGCTACGTGTTCGGTCTGAAACCCGGCGACAAGATCACCATCTCGGGGCCGTACGGCGAGTTCCACATCAAGGACACGCAGAAGGAGATGATCTACATCGGCGGCGGCGCGGGCATGGCTCCGCTGCGCAGCCACATCTTCCATCTCTTCCACACGCTGAAGTCGGGACGCAAGGTGTCGTACTGGTACGGCGCGCGCTCCCTGCGCGAGATGTTCTACGAGGAGCACTTCCGCAAGATCGAGCGCGAGTTTCCCAACTTCAAGTTCCACATCGCGCTGTCCGAGCCCCTGCCCGAGGACAACTGGAGCGGCTTTCGGGGGTTCATCCACCAGGTGGTGCTCGACAACTACCTGAAGACGCATCCGAACGTCGACGACATCGAGTTCTACCTCTGCGGTCCCCCGATGATGCTCTCGGCCGTGCAGAAGATGCTGTACGACCTCGGCGTCGAGAAGGAACAGATCGCGTTCGACGACTTCGGCTCCTGATCCGCATGCGCGCCGTCCTCGAGCGAGCGTCGGCGCTGATCGTCCTCGCGGTGTCCGCAGCCTGCGGGCCGGGCGTGGTCGAGTTGAGCGGGCCGACGATGGGGACGACCTACCACGTCCGCTTCGTCAGCGCGGGCTTCGCGACGAGCCGCGCGCGCGTGCAAGTCTTGATCGACGAAGTCCTCGCTGCCGCGGACCGCCGCTTCTCGCTCTGGCGCGAGGACAGCGCGATCGCCCGCTTCAACGCGCACCGCGCGACGACGCCGGTGCCGATCGACGACGAGTTCCGCGCCGCGATCGCGTTGGCGCTCCGGCTCGCTGCGGCGAGCGACGGGGCGTACGACCCGACGATCCTCCCGATCACCCGGCTGTGGGGATTCGTCGGCGAGGTTCGTCGCGAACCGAGCGACGCGGAACTCGCCGAGGCGCTCGCGAAGGTCGGGTGGCGCCGGCTCGAGATCACGAGCGACGGCAGCCTGCGCAAGCTCGACCCGGCCGTCGAGATCGACCTCGATTCGATCGCGCCGGGTGCCGTCGCGGACGAACTCTCCAGGCGTCTGTTCGCCGCGGACTTGCGCGACCACATGGTCGACGTCGGCGGGGAGATCGTCTGCCGCGGCGCGAAGCCCGGCGCTGTCCCGTGGCGCATCGGCGTCGAGCGGCCCGGGGCGACGGGGGAGGACGACCGCGAGATCCAGCAGGTCGTCGAGGTCAAGGACGCCGCGGTCGCGACCAGTGGGAGCTACCGGAACTGGTTTCAATCCGGCGGCGCGCGACGGCACCACATCCTCGATGCGCGGACCGGCCGCAACACCGGCAGCGACGTCGTGAGCGTGTCGGTCGAAGCGCCGACCGCGATGCTCGCCGACGGACTCTCGACCGCGCTGATGGTCGTCGGTCCGGACCGCGCGGAAGCCCTGGTCGCGGCGTTCGCCCCAGCGAAGGTGCGCGTGCTGTTCCTCCTCGCCGCACCCGGCGGGGGAGTGGTCGAGCGCAGCATCGGCTGGTGAAAAAGAAAGACCCCGGGGCGGGTCACACCCGCCCCGAGGTCCTGTCCCTGCCGCAGGTCCCAGGAGGACCCCGGTCGCATCTCTACTCCACCGTAGGTGCCTGGAGCACGAAGCGTGCCACGCCGGATCCGGTGGGTTCGGAGCTCGGTGCAAGCTCGCCTGCGCCACCGGTTTGCGCGCGCTTCCCACTCGCGGATCCGAGTCCGGGTCGCGGCAGCGCGATCAGGGTCCGTCGGTGCGCCGCCGAACTGCGGCGGAAAGCCGGCCGGCGGCGGCGCCGGGTCCGGGTCTGGATCGCGTCCCCTCGGCGCGAAAAGAAAACCCGGAGGGGCCACCACCCCTCCGGGTTGTTCCCTGCCACGCGTGGGCCCTTGCGGACCCACGACTTGCTTTCCACCAGGGCCTGCCTTCGCGAATCGCGTGCCGCCCCGCCGCTCACGACCGCTCACGGCCGCGCGCGGCGCGGAAGGTCCGATGCCAGGCGGGTTCCATGCGGGATGCGCAGGTTCCGGTCACGCGCCGGGCCGGGCCGGGACGAGCCGAGACGACGGAGCCCCGCCGTACCCTCGTCGGACCACCGACGCCGTCACGATTCGAGGCTGCGCTTCGCGCGCTCCCAGGCCGCGTCGAGCTCTTCGAGCGAGGCCCCGGCGAGCTTCTCGCCGAACTCGGCCTCCACGCGGCGGAAGCGCGCGCTGAAACGGTCGATCGTCCCGCGGAGCGCCGTCTCCGGTTCGACGCCGAGATGGCGGGCGAGGTTGCAGACCGCGAAGAGCAGGTCGCCGAGCTCCGAGGCGACTTCGCCGGGATCGCCGCCGCGCGCCGCTTCGTCGAGCTCGGCGAGTTCCTCGTCGATCTTCGCCCGCGGCCCCGTGCGGTCGGGCCAGTCGAAGCCGACGCGGGCGGCCTTCTCGCCGACCCGAAAGGCGCGGAGCAGCGCGGGGAGCGCGTTGGGCACGCCCTCGAGCGCGCTGCGCGCGCCCGCCGGCCGCTCGGCGCGCTTGAGCTCTTCCCAACGGCGGAGGACCTGCTTGGGGTCGGATGCCTGCCCGTCGCCGAAGACGTGGGGGTGGCGGCGCACGAGCTTTCCGGCGATGCCGCGCGCCACGGCGCCGGCGTCGAAGCGGCCGGCTTCCGCGGACATCTGCGCGATCATCAGGACGTTCATCAGGACGTCGCCGAGTTCCTCCCGCATCTCCTTGTCGTCGCCGCGACGGATCGCGTCGGCGGCCTCGAACGATTCCTCGAGCAGGTGCGGCGCCATGGTCGCGGGCGTCTGTTCGCGATCCCAGGGGCAGCCGCCCGGTGCGCGAAGGCGCGCGAGCACAGCCAGCAGCTCCGCGATCGCGTCGAGACGCCGGTCCTGCGGTTCGCCGTCCATCGCGGCGCACGATAGTCGCGTGCGGGAACGGCCGGAAGGCCGCGCCGTGCTGGTCCGCCGTCGTTGCGATCGGACCTGCACGCGACCATCATGCGCCGCCAGAGCCGCCGTGACCTCGCTCCGCAAGCGCAAGAAGACCGCGAACGCGCTCGGCCTCACCGAGGCGGAGCTGACGTTGGCTGAACTCCTCGACGAGGTCCTCGCCGAACTGCGCTGGGTCAAGATCCTCGCCTACGGCAACCAGTACCTCCTCGACCGCCACGTGAAGGTCGACGCGGCCGAACGCGACAAGGTGCTCGAAGCGGCGACGCGCGCCGTCGAGCAGGACGGCCGGCTGCACGAGTGGCAAGAGCGCCTCGCACAGGTGCGCGGCGCGGCGGTGACGGCGAAGCGCGCGATGTCCCGCGCGATGCGCGACCTTTCCGCGGGACGCCCGGGACGCGGCGCCGCCGTCGCCGGGGAGGGCGATCGTGACGGATGAACGCACGCGCGTGCCCGTGTCCGCGTGCATCCTCGCCTTCCAGGAGATCGATCGGATCGCCGACTGCATCCGCTCGGCGTCCTTCTGCGAGCAGGTGATCGTCGTCGACAGCGGGAGCACGGACGGCACGCAGGAGTGCGCAGCGCGACTCGGCGCCGAGGTCGTCGTGCGCAGTCCGTTCCCCGGCTTCCGCGCGCAGCGCCAGGCCGCGCTCGACCTGGCGCGCCACGACTGGGTGCTCCTGCTCGACGCCGACGAACGCGTCACCGACGAACTGCGCGCGCGCATCGTCGGGTTGCTTCGCGAGGGCTTCACGGCGCGCGGCTACGAGTTCCCGCGGCGCAATCACTACCTCGGACGGGTCATCCGTCGCGGTCTGTGGTGGCCCGACCGGAAGCTGCGCCTGGTCGACCGGCGCTTCGCGCGCGTCGGCGGAGTCGATCCGCACGACGCGATCGAACTCACCGACGGCAGCGCTCCCGGTCTGATCGACGCGCCGGTCGAGCACCTGAACTACCGCAGCTTCCGAGCTCACGCCGACACGATCGATCGCTACGCGACGGAGGCGGCGCGCAACGTCGTCGCGTCCGGTCGCCGCGTCGGTTGGATCGACGTCGTCATCCGTCCGCCGGCGGTGTTCCTCAAGAGCCTCTTCCTCAAGCTCGGCTTCGTCGACGGTTGGCGCGGCGTGCTGATCGCGGCGATGGCGTTCCGGTACGACCTTCTCAAGTACCGGCGCGCCTTGCGGCTCAAGCGACGCGGAGGCGCGTCATGACGGCCCCCGCGCTGCGCGTGCTGCATCTCTTCGCCAACTACAAGTGGACGGGCCCGGCCGATCCCGCGATCCGCTGCGCTTGCTGGCAGGAACGCTGCGGCGCGGAAGTCGCCTTCGCGCAGGCGCAATGGACGCTCCCAGGCGCCGAGCATCGGATGGCGCGCGAGCTGTGGAACGCGCGCGTGCCGGTCGTCGCCGGTCTCGAACTGCGCAAGCACTTCCGTCCCCGAAGCGTGCTGCGCGACGGCAAGCAACTCGCGTCCCGGCTCCGGCGCGACCCGTTCGACGTCGTGCACGCGCACTTGCTCGGCGATCACCTCATCGCGGCGCTCGCGCTGCGCGGACTCGTTGATCGGCGACCGATCCTGATCCGCAGCGTGTACGACGCCGTCGCGCCGCGCCGCGGTTGGCGCACCTGGCTCGCGTTCGGAGCGACCGACGGCGTGGTCGTTCCGTCGCGGGCGGTGGGGGAGCAACTGATCGCCCGCCTCGGCGTCCCCCAAGATCACGTCCTCGTCCAGGATCCGCCGACCGAGTCCTTCCGCGACCGCTATCCGGGCGATCTCCGTGGTCCGCTCGGACTCGCGCGCGACGACTTCGTCGTCGGGATCACCGCGCGCATCCAGCCGCATCGCCGTTTCGAGCTGTGCTGGGACACGCTCGCGCTCCTCGTGCAGCGCGAGCCCCGCGTGCGCTTCGTGCTGCTCGGCCGCGGCAACGCGACGGACACCGAGCGCCTCGTGAACCAACCGATCCGGCGGCTCGGACTCGAGCGGCACGTCGTGCTGCCCGGCTACCTCTACGAGCCGGAGTACGGCCTCGCCCTGCGTTCGTTCGACGCGTTCCTGTTCCTGGTCCCGGGCAGCGACGGCACCTGCCGCGCGCTGCGCGAAGCGACCGCGCTCGGCATCCCCGCGGTCGGGACCGGCCGCGGCCTCGTTCCCCACCTGCTCGGCCCGCATCCGGAACTCGCGGCGCTCGGCGAATGCGGCCTCGTCGCCGCCGAGGACCCCGCGGCGCTTGCCGGCGCCCTCCTCCGTCTCGCCGGCGACGCCGAACTCCGCGCGCGACTCGGTCGGGCCGGCAAGGCGCGCGCGGCGGGTCCGGCCGATCCGCGCCGCGCCGCGCTGCGACTCCTCCAGTTCGCCGGCCGGCTGCGGGGCGGGTGCGCCGGAGGGGAAGGATGAGCGGGCTGTCCCCGACCGCGCGGCAGGTCCTCGACGCGTGGATCGTTGCCTGCGCGCGCGACCCGAGCCGCCTGCCGGACGGCGTCCGGGTCGTCCAGGCACGTCTCGTCCGGATCGTCGGCTGCGGCGAGCTTCCCGGCGACGGCGGCGCGTATCTCAAGCTGATGTCGTTCCCGCGCGGCAAGGACCGGGTCCGTTACGCGGTCCGCGCCCTTCCCGCGGCGCACGAGGCAAGTGTTCTCGCGTTCGCGCGGCGGGCCGTACCGGACGTCCCGGTGCCGGAGGTTCTCGCGGCGACCGGATCGCGCCGGTACGGCCTGCCACGCATGTCGCTGCTCGTGACCCGCGCCTTGCCGCTCCTCGACGACGGCCCGCGCGCGACCCTCGCCGAAGGGGCGGAGATCGCGGTCCGGATCGCGCGAGCCGGTCTCTTCCACCCCGACCTCCACCTCCGGAACCTGCCGCGGCTCGCGGACGGCCGCCTCGCCCTGCTCGACCTGCAGTCGGCGCGCATCCGGGGCGACGCGCTCGGCCCGCGCGATCGCTTCGCCATGGCGCGCAAACTCGCCGCCGAGGCAGTCGACGGGGACCTTCTGCCGCTCGCCGCCTCGGGACTCGTGCCGGCTCGCGAGCTCGAGGCGGTCCGCGCGGCGGCGCATCGCCTGCTCGTCGCCGAACTCGATCGGCGCATCCGTCGCTGCTGGTCGACGAGCACCGAGTTCGAGAGCCGGCGCAGTCCCTTCGGCTCGATCCACCGGCGGCGGAACGCCGGCGAACTGCGGCTCGCCGGCGAAGGCGGGCGAGAACTTCGTCGCCTCTGGCTCGGCGACCGCGCATGCGAGATCCTCGACGGCGCCATGCCTGCCTTCGCGATGCTCACCGCGTCTCCGCGGTGGCTCGGCGGTCGCCACCGCCTCTATATTCCCGCCACGAGCGACGTGAACGTCGCCGATCGCCGGCGGACGGAACTGCTCGAGGGCCATCGGCGGTGGCGGCGGTTGCGGGTGACTCCCGGGTCTTGCGCGATCGCGGACTCCACTCGGGCGGCCGGTTCGACCGTCGGAGCGTCGTGAATCGGCCGCTTCATGCATCCTGAGTTCAGCAATCCCGTCGACGGCAGCGCCGCGCTCGTGGCGCCCCTCGATCGACGCCAGGCGATCATCGCTCCGCTGTCCCGGCCGCCGCGCCGGGTCCTGTTCTTCGGCAAGAGCATGTCGAGGACCAAGGCGACCGCGGGGCTGGTCGAGGCACTGCTCGGCGCCGGACTCGACGTGCGTTGGGTGAACGTCGCGAAGCAGCGGCAATGGCTCGGACGCACGCTCGCGCTGCGCCGCGTCACGCGGATCTTCGAACGCTTCGCGCCGGATCTCGTGTTCGTGTTCTGCCGCGACCTGCCGCGGCCCTTGCTCGAGCGCATCGCGCCGCGCGTGCCGGTCGTGATGTGGATCGAGGAACCGATCGAGCGCGTCGACGAGGGCTACGCGGAGTACATGCGCCAGGTCCACGCGGTGTTCATGACGAACCCCGCGCGCATCCCGTGGCTGTTCGACCACGGCATCCGCCACGTCGGCTTCACGCTCGAGGGCTTCTCGCCGACCTGGCACCGCCCGCTGACCGCGGATCGACCGCTGAAGCGCAACCTCGCGTTCATCGGCGGACCGGGGCGCGACGGCCTGCGCGCGCACTTCCTCGCCGCGATCGCGCAGCGACACCCGCTCGAGATCTTCGGCAAGGGTTGGGAGTCGTGGCGGCGGCACTACCCCGTGCTGGACGTCCGCGGCCCGGTGGGTCCGCGGCAGTACCAAGAGATCTGCGCGACGACCCGCATCGTGCTCGGCATCAACCAGATCAACGACGACCCGCTGTACTTCAGCAACCGCACGCTGTTCACGTTGGCCTGCCGCGGCTTCCACCTCACGCACTACGTGCCGAAGCTCGAGACGCTGTTCGGCGACGGCGAGCACCTCGCGTGGTTCCACGACGTCGACGACTGCCTCGCCCGCATCGATCAGTACCTCCACCTCGACGACGAGCGCGATCGCATCGCGCGTCGCGGTTGCGATCTGGTCCATCGCGAGCACCAGTTCCGTCACCGCATCGCGAACATCCTCGGCGTGCTCGCACCGCACAAGACGCGCGGCGAACTGCTCGCGCACGACCTTGCGGCCCGCTTGCGCGGCTCGGGCGCCGCGAAGCAAGCGGAGTGAATCGTGCGCATCCTGCACGTCCTGGCGGAGACCGGCTGGTCGGGCGGTGAGGAACAACTCGCGCTCGTCGTCCGCCACTTGCAGGCGAACGGTCACCTCAACGAGCTCGCGCTCGTCCCCGGTGCGCGCTTCGCGGCGCTCGCGGCCGAGCTGTCGTTGCCGCTGTACGACGTCGACCTGCGCCGGCCGCTCCGGCACCGCGGCATGGCCGATCTCCGCAATGCGTTTCGAGCCGCGCAGCCCGACCTCGTGCACTTCGGTTGCGGTCGCTCCCTCTTGTGGGGCGGGCTCGCGCTGCGCGGCACGCGCAACGTCGCCAAGGTCACGACGCGCCGCATCGACTACGCGATCGGTCGCTGGCCCTGGGCCGGCGGACGCTATCGCTGGCTCGTCGACCATGTGATCGGCAACTGCCAGGCGGTCGTCCGCCGTGTCGTCGACTCGGGCGTGCCGAGAGAGCGGGTGTCGCTCGTGCACGAAGGAATCGATCCGGCGCCATTCCGCGACGTCACCGCGCGCCGCGCTGCGGCGAGGCTGCGGTTCGCGATCGCCCCCGATGCGATGGTCGTCGCGTGCGCGGCGACGCTGCGCCCGCGCAAGGGCCAGCGCACGTTGATCGACGCGCTCGACGCGCTCGCGGACCGCTTCGAGAACCTCGTGCTCCTCCTGGCCGGCGGGGGCACCGACCTCGCCGGGTTGCGTGCGCATGCCCGGGCACGGGGCATCGCGAAGCGGGTCCGCCTGCCGGGGCCGGTCCGTCCGATCCAGGACGTCTGCGCCGCGTGCGACGTCTTCGCGATGGCCTCGTGGCACGAGGGCCTGACGAACGCCTGCCTCGAAGCCGCGGCGGCCGGGCTGCCGCAGGTCGTCTCCTCCGCCGGCGGGCTGCCGGAGATCGTCGCCGACGGTGAGTCGGGCTTCGTCGTCCCGCCCGGCGACACCGCCGCCTTCGCGGACAGGATCGCGCGGTTGCTTGCCGATGAACGCCTGCGGCGTGCGGCGGGCCAGGCCGGCCGGCGCCGTGTGAAAGACCGCTTCACCGCCGAGCGGATGGTGCGGACCACCGAGGAGCTGTTCGAACACCTCGTCGCGCGCGCGCGCAGCGTCGCGGGCGCGCACGCCACCCGATGACCCGGATCCTGATCGTCAAGACCGCCGCGCTCGGCGACGTCCTGCGCACGACCTCGATCCTGCCCGGTCTCGTCGAGCGCCATCGCGACGCGCGGATCACCTGGGTCACCGCGCGCGGCGCCGAGCCGCTGGTCGCGGCGCATCCGGCGGTCGAAGGCGTGCAAGCCGTCGACCCGGACGATCCTTCGTCCCTCGATGCGGCGGCCGAGCGACTCGGTCGTCAGACCTGGGACCTGCTCGTGTCGCTCGACGACGAAGAACTCGTCGCGCGATTCGCGTCGCGCATCCCCGCCCGCGCGCGCAGCGGCGCGTTCGTCGACGACATCGGTCGGCGCATCTACACCGACGACGTCGAAGCGTGGTTCGGCATGGGTCTGCTCGCGCGCGACGGCAAGGCCGCGGCCGACGCGCGCAAGCGCGCGAACACGAGATCGCACGGCGAGATCTTCGCGACGATGCTCGGGGTACGCCCGGGTCGGCCCGAACTCCCGCTCGCACCCACAGCGCTCGCCGCCGCGGCAGTCCGTCTCGACGCCGCGGCCCGACGCGTGCGCGGTCCGATCCTCGGGCTCAACACCGGCGCCGGCGAGCGTTGGCCGACGAAGGCGATCCCGCCCGAGCGTTGCGCGGAACTCGTCGTCGAACTCCAGCGCCGCCGTGCCGGTGCGGTCGCGTTCGTCCTCTTCGGCGGCGCCGAGGAGGTCGAACGCAACGCGGCGATCGTCCGGCAGATCCGCGACCTCGCGCCGCGCGCCGACCTCGTCGACACCGGCGTCGCGAATCCGATCCTCGAGTTCGCGGCGCTGGTCTCAGGTTGCGACCTGCTCGTCACCTCCGACAGCCTCGGGCTGCATGTCGCGATCGCGCGGCGCGTGCCGGTCGTCGCGTTCTTCGCGCCGACCTCCGCCGCGGAGATCGACGTGTTCGGCCTCGGCGAGAAGGTCGTGAGCACGTCGCCGGACTACTGCTCGTACCGAAGCGACGCTGCCAACGACTCGATCACCGTCGCGCGCCTTGCCGACGCGTGCGAGCGCGTGCTCGATGCATGCGCGACCCGCAGCGACTCGCGTTCGCGTTGATCCCGGTCGACCGCTGCATGCGTCGCCCCGCATGCCGCTCGCGCCGGACCGGCATGCGTTGCGCGATGCGCGACCGGCACGAATGCGGCACAAGCGTGGAGTCAGGCATCGGTACGATCCTCCGCCGCTGCCCCCCGGTGGACGGTCGTCTCCGTCCCTGCACCGTCTCCACTCTTCGAGATCCATTCCGCGATGTTCTTCACCGCCTTCGTCCTCGCCGCCGCCTTCGTGCCGCAAGGACCCTCGGGAGTCGCCCCGAGTCTCGTGATCAACGAGTTCTCGTACGACGACTCGAGCACCGACAAGTTCGAGTTCGTCGAGATCCACAACGCCGGCAAGACCGCCGTCGACCTCACCGGCTGGCGACTGACGAGCAGCGATCCGTCCGGACCCAACTTCTCCCTCGCGCTCAACTCCGTGATGCTGGAGTCGGGCGGCTACTACGTGATCGGCAACGCGCTCGTGCCGAACGTGAACCAGGTCATCGCGGTGAACACGCTCGAGAACGACAACGAGTCGCTCGCGCTGCTCGACCCGTCGAGCGTCGTGGTCGACTCGCTGATCTACGAGGCCAACAAGGGGATCGCCTTCGCTCCCGGCCTCGCCGAGGGCGAAGGCATCTGGGACAACCACCAGATGACCGACGCGAGTGCCAACGCCCTGAGTCTGAGCCGCGTCGTCGACGGCTGGGACACCGGTGACAACGGCTTGGACTTCCTCCACCGGCCTTGGACCCCGGGCGCGAGCAACAACGTCGGCGGCAACACCTACGGCGACGCCTACGACTCGGTCGCGGTCGGCACTGCGGTGCCCGGATGGGCCGGCAACTTCAAGAACGCCCGGTCGATCGATCCCACGGTCGTCGGACCGCTCGTCGGCCTGAACAACCTCAACCCGAACGCGATCCCCGCGTCGCCGCAGGGCGGCAACGCCGCGATCTTCTGGGACGAGACCGGCGGCGGGAACTACACCGCCTGGCTCGGCAGCCCGGGCATCGAGTGCTCGTTCGACGCCTGGGTCTACCTCGCGCCGTCGCCGGTCGTCGTCGCCGCTCAGACCGAGACCTGGAGCATCGGCATCAACGGGACTTCCAACGGCGTCTACAACATCCCCGACCCGTCGGGCGTCCTCGGCGCCGGCTTCATCGCCAACGGCAACGTCGGTTTCTCCTGGACCTACGAGGCGCTCAACGGCGGCGTCGCCAACCTCTACCTGATCGACCACAACAACGGCGGATGGGGCGTGGGCGCGCAGAACGGCCCGACGATCCTCGCGACGATCCCGATCAGCACGGGGACCAACGACGGCTGGCGGCGCCTGATGATCTCGGTCAGCGACACGACGCTGGAAGCACGTTTCGGCGGCACGGTCGGCAACCCCGACGGCACGCTCTACACGCAGACCATCACGCCGGGCTACGGCTCGGTGTACGTCGGCTATCGCGAGCTCGTGACGGCGAACGCCACGCTCCGACCGGTCACGCTCGACGACGTCCGCGTGGAGACCTGTTCCCGGGCATGGGCGCACTGGTACGGCCACGGCGTCCCGGGCGCGTTCGGCATCCCGTCGATCGACCAAGGTGCGATCTTCGCGCTCGGCTTCGCCGGCCAGGTCGACATCGGGAACATGATCCCGAGCAACACCGGCGTCGTGCTGATCGGCCTCCGCACCCCGCCGGTGAGCCTCGTCGGCGCGGGCGCCCAGCCGGGCTCCGAGCTCTACCTGTTCATCCTCGACTACGTCGGCGTGCCGACCGATCCGGGTGGCCTCGGCTCGCTCAGCATGAACGTGCCGAACGACCGCACGCTCTGCGGCGCCGAGCTGGCGTTCCAGGCCCTGCAGATCGACCTGAGCATCGCGGCGACTCTGCCGATCTCGCTCACGCAGGGCATGAACGTCAGGATCGGACTCTGACGCGGATCACGTCGATCGGGCTCACGTCGATCGGGCTCGCGTCGATCGGGCTCACGGCGGCGCCTCGCTGACCTTCAGCAGGTAGCGGTCGGTCATCCCGGCGACGTGGTCGCAGACCACGCGCTGGAGCCCGTCCTTGTCGATGCGGGCGCGCGCCGTCGCCGGGAGTTCCTCGGGCCGCGCCGAGAAGCGCAGGAAGGCGGCGCGGATCCGCGCGCTGCCGCGCTCCATCACGTCGAGCACGCGCCGCGAGCGGTAGAAGCGCGCACGGAGGAACTCGAGCAGTTCCTGCGCTTCGACCGTCGTGGCCTCGCCGTGCGTGACCTCGGGACGCCGGTCCTCGCGTTCGCTCCAGCGCGACGACGTCGTGCGCACGAGGTCGTCGACGAGCAGGCCGATCATCGCGCTGATCGTGCGGCCGGTGTTCGCGGCCTGCGGTCGCGCGGCGGCGTGCTGCCAGATGCGGAGGCCGGTGAGTTCGTCGGCGCGGAAGACCTGGGCGCGGAGCCCGTCGTCGAGGTCGTGGCAGAGGTAGGCGATGCGGTCGCAGAGGTCGACGACCTTCGCCTCGAGCGGGGGCGTCGGGCGAGCCGCGCGCAGGTCGTCGGCGAGCGGGAACCCGTCGGGGATGCGGCCCTTGAGCAGGGCACAGCGCGTCGGCAGGCAGAGATTGAGGCCGAACTCGCCGCCGCCGCGGTCCTCGAGCAGGTCGACGATCCGCGAACCCTGCGCGTTGTGCCGGAAGCCGCCGTGACCGGTCATGAGTTCGTTCAACGCGTCCTCGCCGACGTGTCCGAAGGGCGGATGGCCGAGGTCGTGCGCGAGCGCGATCGCCTCGGCCAGATCGCCGTTCAGGCGCAGCGCCGTCGCGACGCTCCGCGCCATCTGCGAGACCTCCAACGAGTGCGTCATCCGCGTGCGGAAGTGATCGCCTTCG
Source organism: Planctomycetota bacterium (assembly GCA_016235155.1). Lineage (GTDB taxonomy): Bacteria > Planctomycetota > UBA1135 > UBA1135 > UBA2386 > JACRLW01. The sequence goes on along the minus strand of JACRLW010000056.1, from coordinate 22,921 downwards.
TAGGCGGCGACGACCTGCGTCTTGTGTTGCAGGCGGCGGAACGCCGTGCTGTGGATCACCCGGTCGCGATCGCGCTGGAACGCCGTCCGCAGCGGGTCGGGCGCCTCGCTCGCGCGTCGAAACGCGTCGCGGCTCTTCTGCGCGTGGCGCGAGAGCTCGCGGAGCTCACGGTCCTCCTGGTCCTCGCGGCGGAAGTAGCTCATGCCGGCGGCACGGTACCCGTTCCCGGAAACGCGAAGAGCCCGCCCGGTCGTCGACCGGACGGGCTCTCGCTCGAGTACCCCCTAGGGGAGTCGAACCCCTGTCCCATGGCTGAGAACCACGTATCCTGGGCCTCTAGACGAAGGGGGCACGCAACAGGGGCCGCGGAGTCTAGGGACGGGTCGAAGCCGGTCAAGTCCTCGCTCGCGGCGCGGTCCCTCGGGAAGATGCGCGCGCGGTCACCGGTCGGAGGCCGCATCGAACGATGCGCATCCTCGTCACCGGCGGCGCCGGCTTCCTCGGCTCGCACCTCGTCGAACGACTGATCGCCCGGGGCGATGCGGTCACCGTCCTCGACGACCTCTCGACGGGGCGCCGCGAGCACGTCGCCGCCGTGCCGGACCGGTGCTTCGTGCACGGCTGCGTGACCGACGCCCGTCTCGTCGAGCGGTTGGTCGGGAACCAGGAGCAGGTCTTCCACCTCGCCGCCGTCGTCGGCGTGCAGAAGAGCCTCGCGAGTCCGGTGCGCGCGATGCGCGTCAACGCCGACGGCACCGCGACCGTGCTCGCGGCGTGCGCACGCCGTCGGACGCCGCTGCTGCTGACTTCGAGTTCGGAGGTCTATGGCGATGCGCCGCGGCCGGTCGCGGAGGAAGCACCGCTCGCACCGGGTGCTCTGTCCCGCGCGCGCGGCGGCTATGCCTGCAGCAAGGCCTACGGCGAGTGGCTCGCGCTCGCGCATGCGCGCGAGGACGGCCTGCCGGTCGTGGTCGCGCGCCTCTTCAACGTGATCGGCCCGCGCCAGTCCGACGCGATGGTCGTGCCGCGCTTCGTCCGTCAGGCCCTGGCCGGCGGACCGCTCACGATCCACGGCGACGGTTCGCAGCGGCGTTGTTTCGCCGATGCCGGCGAGGTCGCGGACGCGTTGCTGGCACTCGCCGCATGCCCCGCCGCGCGCGGCCGCGCGGTCAACGTCGGCGGCGCGAACGAGCTGAGCGTGATCGACCTCGCACGCGCGGTCTGCGATGCGGTCGAGCTGCGCGTGCCCTTCGTCCACGTGCCGCTGCGCGACGCCTTCCCGCACGGGGGCACCGACATCGCGCGACGCGTGCCGGTCCTGGATCTGCTGCGCGCACTGATCGGGACGGCGCCGTCGCGGCCGATCGCGGACACGCTCGCAGACGTCGTCGCCGAGCGACGGGCCGGACTCGCCGTCGCGCGGTGATCGATCAGCGGCGACGTTCCACGCGGTTCAGCGCTTCGGCCAGCGTGTCGCGCGCGACGCGGTCGAGTTCCAAGACGATCTCCGCCTTCGTCTCGCCGGGCGGAACCTCGATCGCGAATCGCAGCGACGCTCGCTCGTCGGCGACGACGCCGTCCGGCTCGAGGCGACGCGCATTCAGCCGCAGCGACACCGCGCCGCTGCACGGCGGGCGCACTTCGATCGCATCCGGTTCACTCCGCGTCAGCAGGGCGACCGACTCGCCGATCGCTCTCCCATCGGTGACGCACGCCACCTCGACCTCGATGCACAGCCCCTCGGCGATCGGCGGAAGCCCGAGGAAGCGCAACCGCGCGCGCGGCCGCGGCTCGAGTACGACGCGCTGCTCGGGAAGGACCGGGGCGACGACCCGCGTGCACCAGTCCGGATGAGCGAGCTCGAGCTCCGCACCGTCGGCGGGGAGATCGAGTTCGACGGCGGCGGCGCTCGAGCGCGCGAGCTCGCGGTGCAGCCAGGGCCGCAACCGATGCACGAGGCAGATGGGAACGCCCTCGATCGCGGTGCCGCGGCCGTCGACCACGGTCACCTTCGCGCGGCGCCGTTCCTCCTTCCAATCGATCGACGCGAGCCGCGCGTCCGCGCAGGTTTCACCGGCGACGAGTTCGAGGTCCTCGATCGTCGCGAGCGCCTGCTCCCAGAACTCGGCGTCGTGCACGAGGAGCGTGTGCCGGCCGGATGCCAGGCCCGTGATGAGGAAGGTCCCGTCGGCGTCGACGTGTCCGTACTGCTCGCGCTCTTCGCTGTCGCGCGCGCGGACGATCACGCTCCGGCCGGGCTCGATCGCGCGCGTGATGCGGCCCGAGATCCGCGCACCCTTGCCGACGACGACCTCGTGCCGCTCGGCCCCGGGTTGCGGGTCCTCGCCGCGCAGCAGGATCAGTTCGCCGTCGCCGTACATCGCGAGCTTCGGGTTCGCGACGCGCGGCGCGAAGGTCTTGATGACGAAGGACCCGTCGCGGCCGCTGCGCACGCGATGGTCGACCTGGTCGTCGTCGCGCAGGATCGAAAGGCCCGACGCGGTCGGCATCGCGAAGGCGTGGGTGGCGACCAGGTCCACGCCGGGCACCGGCTGGCCGCTCTCGTCGAGGACGACGCCGCGCACGATGGGCACCTCGTCGCGCAGCATGACGTCGTCGAGCGCATGCGCGCCCGGACCCGTCGCGCCGCGCAGCGGCACGTGTGCCTCGCCGCGGTACTCGGTGAGCTCGCCGTCGCCACGGCGCAGGATCGCGAGCATCACGTCGTCGCGGTCGCGGACCTCGCGGTCGAGCGCGATGCTCAGCCGGCCTTCGGCGTCGGTGCGCAACGGTTCACGGCGTTCGAAGCCGGGGCACGCGAGTACGACGTGCAGCGTCGCCTTGGACAGGACGGCGCCATCCTGCGCGAGCACGCGGATCGACACCGTCGGCGCGGGCGCGACGTCGTCCTTGCGCAGAACGACGAGTTCGCCGTCGTGACGCGGTCCGTGCCCGGTGAGGACGAGCGGCTCGGTTCCGCCGGGGAACTCCCATTCGACGCGGACCGGAAGTCCGAGCGCGATCGGCGCGAACAGGACCATGCCGTCGTCTTGGGCCAGCGGCGGCATCGCGCGCGTGTCCGTCGGGTCGGCAAGGTCGGCGAAGAAGGCCGCTCCTCCGATGCGGCGCAGGGCGATCGGTCCGAGCGTCGCATCGCCGAGGCCGCGCAGCAGTGCTCCGTCCTCGCCGCGCGCGAGCGCGCGCACCGCGCCGCAGGGCGGCAGCGCGAGCTCGACCGTGCGACGGCCGTCGCGCTCCTCCGGCTCGAGTACCCGTTGCACAGGATCGCGGGCGACGACCCCGGCCTGCACGGCGAGCACATCGAAGTGCGGGTTCCGCGTGAGCCGCGCGCGCCCGAGCGAGTCGCTGCGCGTCCAGCCGCGCCAGGGCACTGCGCCGACTCCAGGCGGCGCGAGCCAGAGCGGCACGCCCGCGACCGGCTTGCCCGCCGCGTCGCGCACGATCACGTCCACGCCCCCGCGCGGCCCGATGCGCAGATCGAGTTCGCGTTCGCGCGTGGGATCCACCAATCGCAGCTCCGCGTGACCGCGCGCCAGCGCCAGGAGGAAGCACGGCGACTCGAGAGCGAGCGTCAGCGCACCCTCAGCGTCGCTCACGAAGCGCTTCGCATGACGCGCGAGCGCCGTGCGGGTGCGCGCATCCCTGACGAGGAACTCCGGTCCATCGGTCTGCACTCGACCGAGCAAGGTCCGGTCGATCGCGCTCGCCTCGATCACCAGCACGTCCGCGCCCTCGATCGCCCGTTCGCCCGCGTCGACGACGAACACGGCGACTCCGCTCCGGGCATGCGACTGCGGTCGCAGCCGAGCGAACGGGTCCTGTGGCCAGGACGGCGCGGCCAGCGCGAGCGCCGCGGTGATGACGAGGGCGAATCGTGCGCGATCCACTCGGTGCCTCAGTGCCGGATCCGAAGGAGTCGTTCTACCTCCGCCACGGCCGCGCGGAGTTCGTCGCGCTCGGCATCCGTCCACGCGACGCGGAGCCGCGGCGCCTCGCCGAAGCGCCGCGGATCCAACCCAAGCAGGTCCGCGCCCTCGCTCGGGCGATCGCCGCTGTCTAGCAACACGATGCGGCGGCGAGCTGGCCGAGAAGCGCGGCAGCCGCGAACGCCGACCGACGGACACCCGCCGTGGGCATGGGGAGACGGTGTAGCGAACGCGGGTCGCGGCGTCACGGGATGGCAGCCGTGAACGGCCGGCGATGGGCTGCGATCCGTGCGTATCGATCGCGTCACGACCTCGCCGCACCGGGTCGCTCGTCGAGAGGACCGCTACAAGCGCTCCGCGCGGAGATCGTCGCTTCGAGGATCTCCGCGATGGCAAGCATTCGAGGTGGTCCATGCGCGCTGTGGTGATCGCGTTCGTCGCGTGTTCCTTCGTCGTGGGGCCTTCCGGCCAGGAGTCGTATTGGATCTCGGCCACGGGAGGCGTGAAGCAGGTCGACTGCGCGGGAGTCGTGAGACAAGCCGTGACGCCGGCCGCAACGCGCGACGTCGTCGTCGCGCCGGACGGCAAGGTCTGGTACCTCGCGGCGGGGATCACCATCAAGAACCCCGACGGAACGCCGTTCACGACGATCGCGGTCTCGGCGGGCAGCCCGTACGCGATCGCTTTCGACGCCCAGGGTCACGCCTGGGTCTCGGCCTCCGCGGGCGTCGAGGAGTTCGACGCGCTCGGCGCCTCGCTCGGCGTGATCGCACTGCCGGCCTTGCAGGCGCGCGTGATCGCCGTCGACGCGCAGGGCAACAAGTGGATCGCGCATCGCCTCGGTCCGCCGGGGAGCCTGTCGCGCATCGACGGCGTGACGCGCGCCGTGACCAGTCACCCGATGCCGGCCGGCTCGCTGATCCTGCCGATCACGGTGTTCGCGGATGCGCGCGGCCTGTTCGTGCCGAGCCATCTCTGGGTGGTCGGGGACAACCGCGGCGCGGGCGAGCTCGTCGAGTTCGACGCGGCCGGCAATCCCCTGAACACGTACGTGCTCGGTTCGGCGGCGCGGCTGCAGTGGATGGCGGGCGACGTCGACGCGAGCGGCGTGGTCGCGAACCTGTGGGTCGGCGACTGGGGCAACGGCGATCTGTATCGCGTGAACGCCGCGACCGGCGCGTTCACGGTGTTCCCGCAGGGTTCCGGCGTGAAGGGCGTCACCTTCGACGGCTTCGGCCGGCTCTGGCTCACGATCCCGACGGGTGGCTTCCTGCGTCGCCTCGATCCCGCGACGGTCACCACCGAGGTGAACTCGGCAATCGCCGCGCTGACCCAACTCAGCACGCGCTGGCAGCACGCGACGGTCGTCGATCCGACCGGCGACCTCGACGGCGACGGCTTCGCGAACACCACCGAGGTCTCCGCCGGCACTTCGCCCTTCGATGCACAGTCGACCCCCGGCCTGAGCCTCTTGACCGCCGGCCCGACTGCGATCGGCACGACGACCTCGATCGCGATCCGGAACGCGGTGGGAGCTCCGGCGCTGATCGTGTTCTCGATCGCCGCCTCGTCGACGGGACTCCCGATCCCGGGCCTCAACGGGCAGTTCCTCCTCGATCTCGGAACGCTCCTGCCGGTGTCGCTGACGATGGTCGGAACCACGTCCCTGTCGCTCACGATCCCGCCCGACCCCGGCCTGGTCGGCGGCACGCTCTACCTGCAGGGTCTCGACGCGACGTCGTTCACCTTCACGAACGCGGCCGGGATGCTCTTCCACTGACCAGGCTTCCGCGGTTTGCAGGGTCGTCGTCCTCGGGATCGCGGACCTGCGTCCGTCGGCGGCCGAGACGGTCGACGAGGCCTGGCGCAGCACGGGGGGTGGCGCATTGCGCCACTTCGATGTCGAAGTCGAGGGCCTGCGAAGGTACGGAGACGGCCGCGAGCACCAGCGCCGGCCCGGGTCACGCGATCGCCGCGGCGAAGGACTGGAACAGGTCGCCGGGCAGCGGGTGGGCGAGGCGCCAGACGATCTGCATCGGTCGCTCGGATTCGTGCTTCACGTAGGTCGCGGGGCCGAGGCACCAGAAGGCGCGCTCGTCCTGGCGCAGGCGCGCGAACAGCAGCACCTGTGTGCCGCGCCGCGCGTGTTCGACGTACCGGCGGCCGGTGTCGCTGTCGGCGCGCGTGATCGACTGGCTCTCCCAGTGGATCAGCTCGCGGTTGATCGCGTAGTCGCGGTAGCGCGTCGTTGGCGAGAAGGAGCCCGAGCTCTTGTCGATCGTGAAGGCGAAGACGTCGGTGCGCTCGTCCCCGAACCAGTTCACACCGCTCTGCCATGGCGCTACGCGCGCGTCAGAGCCGGAGCCGAATGCCGCGAGGATCTCCACGCGCGTGTAGCGGGCGTGGACGCGCAGGGGAACCCGCGGCGCGTCGGGAAGCACAGCACCGAGGTGGTCGATGCGTTGGGCGAGGACGTCGAAGAGCTGCGCGAGTTCGGTGATCACCTGCGGGTGTCGGGAGAGCAGGACCTGCGCGCAGCAGGTCCCGCCAGGCGACGAGTCGCTCGGTGTCGTCGACATGCAGCAGTCGGCCGATCGCGCGGCGCAGCTCCTTCTCGTGCGGACCAGAGGATGCGACGGGAAGTCCCGCGGACTCGCGCAGGTCACTGAAGCAGCGGCTTCCGGAGTAGAGGTCCTCCGGCGCGAGTCCGGTCTCCGTGAGGAACTCCGCGAGTTCGGGATCGCGCCCCGCCTCGTGCAGGCGGCGCAACTCCGCGATCAAGGCATCGCGGCGCGACGGGATCGCGTCGCGCAGGCTGCGCAGCACGACCTCGCTCGCGACGCGGTCGAGTTCCATGTGGCACCCGGCGGGAAGCCACGGGAAACCCTGCTGGATCTGTTCGCCGAGGTCCCGGCGCGTTCCGCCGAGCAGTGCCCGGTAGCGGAGGTCGAAGCGAAACTCCTTGCGATGCGTACCGACGAAGTCGAGCACGGTGCATGACGGCTTCCCCTGGAACCGGCGCAGTCCGCGGCCGAGTTGCTGCAGGAAGAGCGTCGCGCTCTCCGTCGGCCGCAGGAGGAGCAGGGTGTCGACCGACGGCAGGTCGACGCCCTCGTTGAAGAGGTCCACCGAGAACAGCACGCGCAGCTTGCCCTCGCCGAGGTCGATGAGCGCTTGCCTGCGCTCCTCCGCGGAGCTGCCCGCCGACACCGACACGGCCGGGATCCCGGATTCGCGGAAGATCCGCGCCATGAACCGGGCGTGGTCGACGCTCACGCAGAAGCCGAGGGCCCGGATCCTCCGGATGTCGTCGACGTGCCCGGCGAGTTGCTCGACGACCACGCGACCGAGGTGCTCGTCGGCCGTCAGCACGCGCGTGAGGCCCTCGACGTCGTAGCCGCGCCCGCGGCGCCACGGCACGTCGCGCAGGTCGCTGCCGTCGTGGATGCCGTAGTAGACGAACGGCACGAGGCGGCGCTGATCGATGGCATCCCAGACCCGGAGCTCGGCGGCGATGCGGCCCTCGAAGTGGGCGAGCACGTCGAGGCCGTCGGTCCGCTCGGGCGTCGCGGTCAGTCCGAGCAGTTCGCGAGGCGCCAGTCGCTCGAGGATCGCGCGGTAACTGTCGGCCGCCGCGTGGTGGAACTCGTCGACGATGACGACATCGAAGTGGGTCGCGTCCAGCGCCGCGAGTCCATTGGCGGCAAGGCTCTGGATGGAGGCGAAGACGTGGTCGAAGTCGCGTGGCCGTTCGCCGTCGACCCAGCGCTCGCCGAACGCGGGGTTGCGGAGGGCGATGCGAAACGTCGCACGGGCCTGGTCCAGCAGTTCCTTGCGGTGCGCGACGAACAACAGGCGACTGCGAGGCAGTGACGCGCACAGCCGTGCGTAGTCGATCGCGGCCATGACCGTCTTGCCGGTGCCGGTTGCGGCGACGAGCAAGTTGCGGTGATGGCCCAGCTGCCGCGACAGCGCGACCTGCTCGAGCAGTCGCTCCTGGAACGGCTCCGGCCGGAGTTCGATGGGCGGCAGTTCGATCCCCTGGCTCGACGTGCGCCCGCGGTCGATCTCGCGACGGAACCGCTCGGCATCGAAGTCGACGAAGTCGCAGCTCTGCCAGTACGACTCGAAGACCGCGGCGGTCTTGGCGAGGACGTCAGGGTTGCGCGCGCCGGAGACGCGGACGTTCCACTCGAGTCCGTCGTGTTGGGCGCTGTGCGTGAGATTCGACGAGCCGATGAAGGCGGTCGAGAAGCCGCTGTCGCGGTGGAAAGCCCACGACTTGGCGTGAAGTCGCGTTCCACGGACGTCGTAGCTGATGCGGACCTGTGCTCCGAGCGTCACCAACTCCTCGAGTGCTTCACACTCCGTCGAGCCCGTGTAGATGGTCGTGAGCACGCGGAGCGGACGACCCGCAGCGCAGTGGGCGGCCAAGGCCTGGCGCATCGGTCGCAGACCGCTGCGCCGGATGAACGCAAGAACGGCGTCGATGCGATCCGCCGAGGGGATCTCGGTGAGGATCTGACGCCCGATCCGCGGTTCACCGGGCGCGTTGGTGAGCAAGGTCGTGTCGAGCAGCGGGGTCAACGGGCTGTCGAGCGATTCGGGATCGCCGTCGGGGCGCAACGACCTCATCGCCAACAGCACGCGTGCCGGACCGACGAGCCGATCTTCGGCGGTGTCGTCGCCACCCAGGAGCGTTCGCACGCCGTCGATCACGAGGGCGACGAGGTCGACCCCTCGTTCGACGCGTTCCTCCTCGCCCGTTCCGTCGAGTGCGCGGCGCAGGACTCGCGCGACGTGCAACGCGATCCGATCCGCCGCATCCGCCGCTTCGAGTTCCGAGATCCTCGCGACGGGCGAGATCGCGTTCGCCGACAGATCGCCCTGCAACCCTTCGGTGACGAGGAGTTCGTACAGCCCGCGTGCGAGTCGACCCACGGCGCGGAGCATAGTTGGCGGCGAACCGCTCGCTATGCTGCCCCGCCCTTCGCAGCTCCGATCCGCGTGCGCGCACCCACCGCAACCCTCGTCGTCGAGGACGGACTCTCCGGGGTCCGTCTGGCCGACTACCTCGAGCGCGCCTGGCCGGGCGCGGATCGCAAGGCGTTGCGGCGGCTCGTGCGCGACGGGCAGGCGACGGTGAACGGGGTGGCGGCGACGCCGGGTCAGAAGCTGCGCGCGGGCGACGTCGTGCTCGTCGATGCGGACGGGACGCCGGACGTCTCGCGACGACGCGTCTCCGAAACCGCGTTCGGCGTCGCGGACCTGCCGGTGCTCGCGGAGACCGACTTCGCGCTGGTCGTCGACAAGCCGGCCGGACTGCCCTGCGTTCCCGATCGCGCGGGGCGGACGCAGGGCGTTCACGGCCTGCTCGCCGCGTTGCGCCCCGACGACGACCTGCGCATCGCGCATCGCCTCGACCGCTTCACGTCGGGATGCCTGGTCCTCGCGAAGGGCCTGCACGGCGCGCGCTGGATCGACGAGCAGCTGCGCGCGCGCACCGTGCGCAAGGAGTACCACGCACTCGTCGAGGGCGTGATGAACGACGACCGCGTGACCGTCACCAGGTGGCTCGGTCCCGATCCGCGCCGGCCGGGCAAGGTGATCGTCGTCAAGCCCGACGCGAAAGGCGCGCGCGAGGCGATCACCGGACTCGAGGTCGTCGAACGCTTCAAGGCGCACACGCTCGTGCGCTGCCTCCCGCTCACCGGGCGCGGTCATCAGATCCGCGTGCACCTGCGCGCGGTCGGTCACCCGATCGCGGGCGACGTCGACTACGGCGCGTCGGGACCGGTGCTGCTGTCGTCGCTCAAGCGCGGCTTCAAGGCGCGCAAGGGCCTGACCGAGAAGCCGCTGCTCGCGCACTTCTTCCTGCACGCGGCGTCGGTCGAGATGCCCGCGCCGGATGGCGGCGCGCCGCTCCGCGCCGAAGCCCCGCTGCCGAAGGCGTTGGCGACGGTGCTCGCCAAGTTGCGGCACTTCTCGGGCTGAGCTCGACGCGCGCCGGAGCGGGGCGGGAGTCGGGCGATTTGCCCGGGTGATGGGGCCGCCGGCGCCGAGTCGCGCGCGAGGCCCCAATGAATACGTCTCCCCTCCGCGGGCCCCCGATCCACCGCGGTGCGCTCGGCCGGCCGCGGACCTGAGTACGGGGCGGGTTCGCTAGCATCCCGGCCCCATGCGAACCCACCCGCTCGCTCTCGCCCTCCTGCTCGCGACTCCGCTCGTCGCTCCGCGCGTCTTCGCCCAGAGCAACGCCATCCCGGGCACCGATGCCCGCGTCTACGAGGTCACCGACATCTCGTACTACGGCCGCCGCGGCGCGGCCTACCCGAACGGCGAGGCCGGCATGGTGATCGGTCACTCGTACTGCAACACCGGGACGGTCAACATCCCGTGGGTGAGTTCGAACGGGCAGTTCATGTTCGACAACTACCCCAGATCGCGCGCGAGAGCGGCGGGCGGATGGTGCAGGTCTCGGGGCGCAGCTTCCTCAAGCACTCGGTCACGCCCTACAACTTCAGCAGCGGGCCGTGCGCGCCGTGCAACAGCGCGGGGGGACAGTTCTTCTACGTCGGCTGCTCCGACACGTACTCGAGCGGCATCAACAGCAACCGCTACTACCTGGCGCCGAGCACCGAGATCGATCCCTGGCTCGGGTCCTGGAATCCCGTCGGCAGCTACTTCGACCGCGGTGATCCGGCGGTGAGCGGTGCGGCCGCGACCGACGGCGTCCGTTCGCTGACCTCGGCGATGGTCAACGCCTTCGACGTCGTGAAGAACCGCCTCGAAGTGCGCGAGAGCGAACTCGCGATCGCGGGCAGCTTCTACGGGCAGGTGCAGCTCGTCATCCGCGGCGAGCCGGTCGGCAACCGCGCGAACAACGTGCAGAACCGGCCGATGACCTTCTCGTGGAACGGCAGCGCCTGGAACGCGTCGGCGACCGGGAGCTCCGTGCAGGGCTCGGTGTTGACGCGTTGGACCGGAGCCACCTGGGACACCGGCGGCAACGGCAACGACGACGGGCGCTTCCTCGTCGCGGTGAAGGTCACGGGTCCGGTGAGCGGGATGTGGCACTACGAGTACGCGGTGCACAACCTCGACAACACGCGCGGCGGTGCGTCGCTGCGCGTCCCGGTCGACGCCGCGGCGACCGTGACGAACGTCGGCTTCCGTGACGTCGACGCCGACGGCAGCAACCAGTGGACGGTCTCGCGCGCGGGCAACGAGCTCGCGTTCCTCGCCGCCGCGAACAACGCGCTCGAGTGGAACACGCTCTACAACTTCTGGTTCGACTGCTCGGTGGCGCCGTCCTACGGCGCGGTGCTGCTCGACGAAGCGCGGCCGGGTACGGGCGCCCCGAACGTCGCGGTGCCGAGCCAGGTGCCGAGCGGGATCCCCACGGCGTACGTCACCTCGATCGGTTCGGCGTGCGGGTCGTGCGCGAGTTCGTTCTACGAAGAGTTCCAGTCCGCCACGTCCTTCGACCTCGCGAACAACGCGATGACGATGGCGATGAACAGCGGCGCGTACACCGTCGGCACCGGCACCGGGACCTACGTCACGCCGACCGGCACGGTGCTCGCGCTCGGCGACGACAGCGAGACGACGGTCAACCTGCCGTTCAGCCTGCCCTATCCGGGCGGCACGACCAGCCAGTTGATCGTCTGTTCGAACGGCTTCGTCTCGCCGGCCGCGAGCAACGGCAACTCGTACACCCCGACGGTCGCCGCGTTCCTCGCCGGGCAGCCGCGCTGGGCGGCGTGCTGGCACGACCTCAATCCGGGTGTCGGCGGCCAGGTGATCTTCGACTCGACGCCGGCGATGGCGCGCGTGACCTGGGTCAACGTGCCGAACTTCAGCGGCGGCGGGCAGAACACCTTCCAGTACCAGTTCCTGCCGAACGGGACGGTCCACGTCCTCTGGCGCGCGATGACCGCGGCGGGCAACGCCTACGTCGTCGGTTGGACCAGCGGCGGCGGCGCGGCCGATCCGGGCAACCGCGATCTCTCGGCGACGCTCTCGACGCCGTTCACGCTCTGCGCGACGCGCTTCGCCGGCCTCGCCCACTCGGCGAGCGCGCGTCCGGTGATCGGCACCACGATCAACCTGTCGACGGCAAACGTCCCGGCCGGGACCAGCGGCGGCGTGACGCTGCTCTGGTTCGGCCAGGCGATCCCGCCGGTCGACCTCTCCTCGATCGGCATGCCCGGTTGCTTCGCCCACGGTTCGGGCGCCGCGGTCGACTTCCCCTTCGCGACGCCGTCGTCGACCGTCGTGGTCCCGCTCACGATTCCCAACCAGCAGAACCTCAGCGGACTCGGCGTCGTCACCGAGACCTTCACCTACAGCCCGCCGCTGACGCCGCTCGGCGTGATCGCGTCGAACGGCCTGCTGCTGATCCTCGGCGTGCAGTGACTGCGCCGTCGACGGACCGGGGAGCATCGCGGTAAGGTCGCGCGTCGTTGCGAAACCTCGCCCGCCTGTCCCGCGGGCTCCCCTCTCCGCCATGAGTGTCGACGTCGCCGGCATCAAGGAACGCGTCGCAGAGCAGTCCGCTCTGGTCGACCGTATCCGCTCCGAAGTCCACAAGGTCGTCGTGGGCCAGGACCACCTGGTCTCCCGACTCCTGATCGCGATGCTCTGTCGCGGTCACGTCCTGCTCGAGGGCGTGCCCGGGCTCGCGAAGACCACCCTGGTCAACACGCTCGCGCGGGTGATCCAGGTCGCCTTCCAGCGCATCCAGTTCACCCCCGATCTGCCTCGCTCGGGCCGGTGTTCGCCAACCTGCTGCTCGCCGACGAGATCAACCGCGCGCCGTCGAAGGTGCAGAGCGCCTTGCTCGAGGCGATGCAGGAGCGACAGGTCACGATCGGGGACACGACCTATCCGCTGCCGAGCCCGTTCCTCGTGATGGCGACGCAGAACCCGATCGAACAGGAGGGCACCTATCCGCTGCCCGAGGCGCAGGTCGACCGCTTCATGCTGAAGGTCGACGTCGGCTACCTCAGTGCGGAGCAGGAGCTCGAAGTCGTCAACAAGGCGCTCGGCGACACCTCGACCGCGGTGCACGCGATCGTGAGCCCGGAGGACCTCAAAACCGCGTCGGACGTCGTCCGCATGGTCTACGTCGACGAGCAGGTGAAGAAGTACGCGATCGCGCTGGTGTTCGCGACGCGCGACCCGGGCGCCGCGGGGCTCGCCGATCTGAAGCCCTTGATCGAGTACGGCGCGTCGACGCGGGCCAGCATCTACCTGGCGCAGGCCGCGCAGGCGCAGGCGTTCCTGAAGGGGCGCGGCTTCGTCACGCCGCAGGACGTCAAAGACGTCGCGCACGACGTGCTGCGCCATCGCGTGCTGCTCAGCTACGAGGCCGAGGCCGAGGAGATCACGAGCGACGCGGTGATCGACAAGGTCCTCGCGCGCGTGCCGGTCCCGTGAGTCGAGACGGCTGAGATGGCGCTCGAGGTCCAAGAGATCGTCCGGAAGGTCCGGCGCATCCAGATCGTCGCGAACCGGCAGGTCGACGATCTGCTCGCCGGCGCGTACCGCTCGGTGTTCAAGGGCCGCGGCGTGGAGTTCGACGAGGTGCGCGAATACAGCCCGGGCGACGAGGTCCGCACGATCGACTGGAACGTCACGGCGCGCGCGGGGCACGCTTACGTGAAGCGCTTCGCGGAGGAACGCGAGCTCACCATCCTGTTCGTCGTCGACGTGTCGCGCAGCGGGCTGTTCGGCAGCCAGGCCGGCAGCAAGCTCGATCTGACGATGGAGGTCGCAGCGCTCCTGATGCTGAGCGCGCAGAAGAACAACGACAAGGTCGGGCTCCTTCTGTTCGCCGACGGCATCAAGGGCTACTTCCCGCCGCGCAAGGGTCGCGCCGCGACGCGGCGCTTGATCCGCGAGCTCGTCGCCGCCGACCCGAGCGACGCGCCGGGGCAGGAGCACCAGGGCGAGACGGACCTCGCGGGGGCGCTGCAGTACGTCTGCCGCGTGCAGCGCCGCAAGGCGATCGTGTTCGTGATCTCGGACTTCCTCGACGAAGGCTACGAGCGCGCGCTGCGGATCGCGAACGCGCGGCACGACGTCGTCGCGCTGACCGTCGCCGATCCCCGCGAACTCGAGTTGCCGCCGGTCGGCTTCGTCACGCTCGAGGACGAGGAGACCGGGCGCATCGTCGAGGTCGACACGCGTCATCCGCGCGTGCGCGAGCTCTTCGCGCAGGGCGCGTCGTCGCGACGCGCGGCCTTGCAGACCTCGCTGCGGCGCAGCGGGGTCGACGAACTCGCGGTGCGCACCGACCAGAGCTACGTGGCGAGCCTGAATCGCTTCTTCCGGATGCGCGAGCGGCGCGCGACGAGGTGAGAGAGATGGCGCGCGCACCGCTCGGTCCGTCGATCGCGCTGCTCGTGGCACTCGCCGCCTGCGGCGATGACTCTTCCGCACCCGCACCCGTCGCGGCGAAGGAGCGCGTGCTCGCGCAGGAGTCGCTCGGTCCGGTCGCGGCCACGCTGACGATGGAGCCGGTCGCGCCGCGCTTCGGCGAACGGCTGCGCGTCGTGCTCGAGGTCTCTGCCGAACCGGGCACCGCGCTCGAGCCGCTCGAGTTGGACGCTCGGCTCGGCCACTTCCGCATCCGGGAGAAGAAGGACGAGAGCCGTCCGGAGCGCGGTGCGCTGCGGTACGTGCTCGGCGTCGAAGCGGAACGCAGCGGTCCGAACATCGGCCGCGTTCCGCCGATCCGGTTCCGGCCCTCGTCCGGCGAGGGTGCCGGGACCGAGCGCGAACTCCGACTCGCGCCCTTCGAAGTCGAGGTCGCGGGACTCGCGCCGGGCGAACAGCCGCGTCTCGACGAACTCGGCGCGCTGTTGCCGCCGATCGCGATGCCGTTCGACGACAGCACGGTCCGCATCGCGTGGGTCGTCGGTTGCGGCGTCCTGCTCGCGCTCGCCGGCATCGCGTGGTGGTGGAGCCGGCGTCGCATCGCGATCGCCGCCGCGGAGCCCGTCATCGACCCGTCGCTCGAAGCGACGCTTGCGATCGACGCGCTGCTCGCCGCCGGACTCGTCGAGCAGGGACGGACCGCGGAGTTCTACGTCCGGCTCACCGCGATCGTGCGGCGCCACGTCGAGCGCACCACCGGCGTGCACGCTCCGGAACAGACCACCGAGGAGTTCCTGCGCGCGATGGACGGCCACGCCGCGTTCCCGCCGGAGCGCCGCAGCGGATTGACGCGCTTCCTCGCCGCCGCCGATCTCGTGAAGTTCGCGGCGCAGGTCCCCGGCGCGAGCGAGGTCGACGACGCGGTCGATTCGGCGCGCGCGTTGTGCGCGGCCTCGCCGCGCGGCGAGGAGGCGGCGGCATGAGACTCGCCGATCCGTGGTGGCTCTGCTTCGCGCCGCTCGTGTTCGTCGTGCTGTCGCTGAGGCGCCGCCGGCGCGCGACGCTCTTGTTCTCGAGCGTCGCCGAACTGCAACGCCTGCCGCGCACGCTCGCGCAGCGTCTGAAGCGCGCCTTGCCCTGGCTCGAGGCGATGGGCCTGCTCGCGCTCGTCGTCGCGATGGCGCGCCCGCAGTCGGGCCGCGAGGACAGTGTCGTGTCGAGCTACGGCGTCGCGATCGAGCTCGTGATCGACAAGTCGCAGTCGATGGCGGAGCAGGACCTCGATCCGGATCCCTGGGATCGCGTCGCGCTCACGCGCCTCGACGTCGTGAAGGCCGTCGTCGCCGACTTCGTCGATCGGGGCGGCGACCTGCCCGGACGTCCGGCCGACCTGCTCGGCCTGGTCAGTTTCGCGGGTTGGGTGCAGAGCCACTGCCCCGTCACGCTCGACCACGAAGCGCTGCTGCGCCTCCTGAAGGACGTGCAGATGCCGAACGTCGACCCGCGCGATCCCGCGGCCCAGGAACTCCTGCGCACCGCGATCGGCGACGGGCTCGTCGTCGCGGTCGACCGCCTGCGCGACGCGCCGGCGAAGAGCAAGGTCGTCGTGCTGTTGTCCGACGGCGAGAGCAACATCGGCGAGGCGAGCCCGCGCGCCGCGGCCGAACTCGCCAAGGCCGCCGGCGAGATCGACGCGCTCGAACGCAGCCAGATCGAAACGAGGCTGTTCACGCGCTGGAGCGAGCACTTCCTGCCCTTCCTCCTCGCCGGTCTCGCGATGCTCGTCCTGCATCGCTTCCTGTCGGACACGCGGTTCCGCAGCCTGCCCTGAACGACGCCACCCTTCACGAAGCCACGCTGAACCCGATGAACTGGTCCGAGGTGAACTGGAACAACGCGCCCGCCTTCTGGCTGGCCTGGGTGCTCCCGCTCCTCGTCGCGAGCGCCGTGTTCGCGCATCGCGGGGTGGCGCGCGCGGCGGAGCGCTTCGCGGGTCGCACGATGACCCCGCGCCTCCTGCCGCCGCTCCACGCGAGCGCGGCCGCGGCGAAGGCCGCGTGGTTCCTGGGCGGCGTGATGCTGGCGATCGTCGCCGCGGCGTCGCCGGGTTGGGGCGTCGTCTACCGGCCGGTCGCGGCGCACGGACTCGACCTCGTCGTCGCGCTCGACGTCAGTCGTTCGATGCTCGCCGACGACGCCGGCGACTCGCGTCTCGGTCGCGCGCGCAGCGCGATCGCCTGGCTGGTCGACGCGCTGGAGGGCGATCGCGTCGGGCTGCTGCTGTTCGCGGGTCAGACCGTGCAGACCTGTCCGCTCACGCTCGATCGCGGCTTCTTCCGCGGCGCTCTCGCCGACGCCAATCCCGCGCTGGTGGGCCGGGGCGGCACGAAGCTCGGACCGGCTCTCGACGAAGCACTGCGGATGCTCGACACGAGTCACGACCGCGACAAGCTCGTGTTGCTCGTCACCGACGGCGGCGACCAGGAGTCCTTCCCCAAGGCGGCGGCCGAGCGTCTCGCCGAGAAGGGCGTGCGCGTGATCGCGCTCGGCCTGGGCCGCGCCGACGAAGGCGCGCCGCTCGTGATCGAGGGCAAGATCGTCCGCACGCAGGACGGCCAGCCGGTGTCGGCGCGCCTGAACGACGCGCTGATGAAGGAACTCGCGACCTCGACCAAGGGGATGTACGTCCCGCCCGACGCCGCGCACCGTCTGCCCGATCTCTACGCCGAGCACTTCGGCGCCTTGCGCCGCGGCAAGCACGAGGAGATGCAGGAGAAGCTGCACCGCGAGCAATACCAGTGGTTCCTCGTCCCGGGTTTCGTCCTGCTGCTCGTGCAGGCCGGGCGTTCGCCGTACCGGCGGCGTCGCGCCGCGAACGAGACCACGTCGAGGACGGCGGCGCCGCGCGCCGGCGCGAAGTCGGCGATCGCGCTGCTCGTCCTCGCCGGGCTGGTCACGGCGTGCAGCCGCGAGGCGGACCAGGTGGAGATCGCGCTCGAGCAGTTCCGCGCCGGCGAGTACGAGAAGGCCGAGACCACGCTGCTCGCGCTCGGCGACGAACGGAAGGACCGACCCTTGCTCGCCTACGACCTCGCGTGCGTTCACCAGGCGCGCGGGCGCGCGAGCGAGGCGCGAGCGCGCTACGTCGACGCGCTCGATCGCGGCGAGAAGCAGCTCCGCGCGCGCACGCACCACAACCTTGCGATGCTCGGCGTGGAACGCCTGCGCGCGTTGGCCGGCGACGACGTCGCGGCGGTGAAGAAGGACAAGCGCGAGGAGATCCAGGCACTCGCCGGAGCCGCGCTCGACGATCTCCTGCGCGCGCGCCAGCTCGATCCCTCGCTCGATGCTCCCTCGCTCGATGGGGACGCGGGCGGCGAGGTCACGCGCCGTCAGGACAAGCTCGCACGGTGGTTGCGCGCGACGGAGGACGCGTGGCGCGAGCGCGACCGCCAGACCGAGCGCGACGCGCGCGCCGCCGAGAAGGGCTCCGCGTACCTCGCCGCCCTGATCGACGGCGAGCGCGACCTGCTCGCGCGTCTCGCCCAGGGCGAAGCGCTCGAAGACCTCGAACTGCGGCAACGCGATCTGCGCGACGATCTCGGCCGATGCGGCGAGCACTTCGCCGACGAGGGTGCGGCCCTGCCCGAGGCGTTCCGCGCCGAGGCTTCCGCTGGACTCGTCGCGCTGGATCCCGAGCTGCGGAGCGTCGAGTCCGCGTTGCGCGACGGCGCGACCGACGTCGCCGCGACGTCGATCCGCGCCGCGGCCGACGCGATGACCGGCGTGCTGGCGTTGTGGGCGGCGCCCGACGCGACGCTCCTCAGCGCCGCGCGCGCGCAGCAGGACTTCGTGCAGGAACTCCAGCAGCACACGCGCCTGCGCGCCGCGGCGGTCGACGGCGGCGCGGAAGCCCTCAGCGTCGTCGAGCGGATGAAGGACGAGCTGATCGCGCGCGAACGCCGCATCGCCTCGTGGCTCGTGAACCTCGCGCGCCGGCTCGCGCCCGAGCACGCCGCCGCGGAAGGTTCGAGCGTGTTCGTCGAGCGGGCGCGTGCGCGCCTGCCCGAGATCGACGCGCTGCTCGCGCGCACGGCGGAGCGCGTCGGCGGGACCGGTCCGCAGGCCCTCGTGCTCGGGACGCGCGCCGCGCAGGCGCTCGACAGCCTCGCGCTCGAAGCGCAGATCAGCGGACTCGACGCGAAGGCCCTCGTGCAGCGGCTCGAGCTCGAGCAGCAGCGCCTCGTGCGCGCGGCCGACGTCCTGCTCGATCCGACCGCCACGCCGCGTGGGGTGCTCGCGACCCTGAACCGGGTCGCGCGCGATGTTGCGCTCGCCCTGGCGTGGCAGCCGCTGCCGAGCGACGCGCGCGATCAGGCGGGGCGCGCCGTGTACCTCGAGCCGGCGATCGAGAAGCGACGCGCGGCCGCGCAGCAGGGGCATGGCGCGGAGCAGCACGAGCAGGACCGGAAGCCCGAAGCGGAGCAGGCCGCGCTCGCGGTCGCAGTCGCACGCGCGCGGGACGCACTCGAGCGGGCGTCGTCCGCGTGCGGCGCGACGCCGAGCGAAGCGGCGGTCGTCGCCCTGCACGAGGCACGCGTCGCGCTCCGCGGACTCGGCATCCTGCTCGGCGACTTCGACGGCCTGCTCGAGCGCGCGGCGAACGAACAGGCTTCGCTCGCGGCGCAGGGCGAGGCGGATGCGAAGGACGAGGCACTCCTC
Source organism: Planctomycetota bacterium (assembly GCA_016235155.1). Classification (GTDB taxonomy): domain Bacteria; phylum Planctomycetota; class UBA1135; order UBA1135; family UBA2386; genus JACRLW01. The sequence goes on along the minus strand of JACRLW010000056.1, from coordinate 3,869 downwards.
GCGCATCGCGACGCGCTGCGCGAGCAAGGCCTGACGACGCCCGCGATCGAAGCCTTGCGCGACGCGCTCGCGGGCGAGATCACTACGGCACAGGTCCAAGCGGACGAGAAGACCGCGACCGCCGACGACGCCGAGAAGGCGGAACGTCGCGCGGCGCTCGAAGCGCTCGGCAAGTCGCTCACGCCGGCGGCCGAAGCCGCGCGCGACGCCCTCGGTGCCCTCGGCACGCCGGCGGAGACGCGCGAGGCGGCGAACGAACGACGCGCCGCGGCGGCGCCGGCGCAGCGTCGCGCCGCGGACCTCTTGCGCGCGGCGGTCGACGAACTCGCGCGCGCGCGCCTTCCGCTCGTCGAACTCGGCAAGCGCATCGCCGAGGGTGAGGCGAACCTGCTCGAACTCGCGCGCTCGCCGGACGCGGCGCATCCGCGCGCGGAACTGGAGGCATCCCAGCGCGACCTCGGCAGCTTCGTCGTCCGCCTGGGTCCGGCGCTCGCACGGCAGTTCGCGCGCCCTGGGAAGGAATCGGGCGAGGAACCGCGCGAGGAGACCGAGGACGAGAAGGCGGCGAAGGCGCAGCTCGAAGCGCTCGTGACGGCGATCGGGCCGGCGCATGCCGCGTCGCTCGAGGCCCTTCGCGGCGCCGACGCGACGCACGACGCCGCGAGCATCGAAGCGGTGCTGGACCCGAGCCGTGACCTGTGGTCGGTGCTTGCCGAGTTCCAGCCGCTGCTCGAGCGCGCGGTCGCGGAGTCGGCGGAACGACTCGCGAGGAGCCAGGGTTTCGCGCAGACGGCTCCCGACGACGCGCGCGCGCAGCACGCGGCGGTCGACCAGCTCCGCACGCGTCGCTTCGTGCCGGAGCTGCGCGCGAAGATCGAGGCGATCGCGGCGCAACAGCAGGCGCAGCAAGAGCAGCAGCAACAGCAAGCGCAGCAACCGGGGCAGGCGCAGCCGGCGGCCCCGGGTGGACTCTCGCCCGAACTCATCGAACTCGCGCGGAAGAACCTGCCCGCGGCCGAGGCGGCGATGGACGCCGCGCAGGCGCAGATCACCGGGCGCGCGTGGCGCGACGTCGTCGATCGGCAGGACGAAGCGCATCGCCTGCTCGAGGAGATCCTCGAGAAGCTGCAGAAAGACCAGAAAGACCAGCAGGACCAGCAAGATCAGCAGCAGCAACCCCAACCGCAGGATCAGCAGCAGACGCCGCAGCAGCCGCGGAGCCCCGAGGAACTCGAACGCCTGATGCAGGCCGTGCGCGAGCGCAACCGCAACGCGCCGCAGCCGACGGCGCGCAGCACCGTGAAGGAGGACTGGTGATGCGTGCGCGACGGCTCTGCCTGGCACTGCTCGTCGCGGTTCCGCTGCCGGCCCAGCGCGTGCTCACGCAGGTCGACCCCGCGCAAGCCTGGCTCGGCCAGCCGATCCGCTACCTCGTCCAGGCCCAGGACGCGAACGAGGCGCAGTGCGCGCTCGATCCGGTGGACGGCCTGAGCTTCGAACTCGAGGGCGAGGGCGTCACCGACCGCAGCACGCGCATCGCGGTGATCAACGGCCGACGCGAGATGCGCGAGTCGGCGAACTACACCTTCGCCTACAAGGTCAGCGCGTCGCGCGCCGGCCGCTTCGTGATCCCGCCGCCGCGCGTCACGATCGGCGCGAGCACCCTGCGCGGCGAGACGCGCGTGCTCGTCATCGAGGATCCGGCCCGCGACGACCGCGTCGCGATCGAGTTCAGGGCCGAGCCGCCCTCGCTCGTCCTCGGCCAGGACGGCACGCTCGTCGTCGACGTCTTCCTCGCGACGCCCGACCCGCAGCTCCAGACGCGCGAGCCGCTGGACCTCTACGACCAGGCGCGGTCGTTCAGCCTCTTCGACCAGGGCACGCCGCCGCCGTCGCTCGCGCTGCCCTGGCTCGCGAATCCGCCGCAGGGACTCGGACCGATCGATCGACAGGCGTGGGTGAACGCGCGGCAGTCGCGCCGCGGCTTCTCGATCCCCGAAGTGCGCGGCGCGCGCTTCCTCGAAGGTCAGCCGGCGGACGTCTCGCGCAAGCGTCGCGACGGCAGCGACGGCTCGTACCGCCGCTACCGCTTCACGCTGCCGATCCGGGGCGAACTCGCGGGCGTGCACGAACTGCCCGCGGTCACGCTGCAAGGACCGCTCGTCGGCAAGGACGGGGCGCGCCTCGCGTGGCGCGACGCGTTCGCGAGTTCGGCGCCGCTCGCGCTCGAGGTGCGTGAACCGCCGCTCGACGGTCGCCCGGCCGAGTTCAGCGGCGCGGTGGGTCACTTCGCCTTCGAGGGCAAGCAGCCGACGCCGGACCACGTGCGCGTCGGCGACGCGATCTACCTGACCTTCGTGGTCAGCGGCCGCGGCTTCCTCAAGGGCGTCGACCTCGACCTGCAGGCACGGCTCGGCGATCGCTTCCGCGTCGAGCGCGTCGGCATCACCGATTCGCTGGCGCCCGGCGCCGAGCGTCCGCCGGGCTTCCCCGATCGCGCGGGCCTGTGGCGGCAGTGGGACTTCAAGGTCTACCCGCAGGCGACCGAGTGCTCGGCGATCCCGCCGGTCCGCTTCGCGTGGTACGACCCCGACGCGCGGGCCTATGCGACGGCGAGCACGACCGCGATGCCGATCACGGTCGAAGCCGCGAGCTCCGCGGAGGTCGTCGTGGGGGACGGCGGCGCCGCGCGCAGGGACGTCGCGCTCGTCGCGACCGCCGCGCTGGCGGCGAACGTCACCGATCTCGCGCGTCTCGAGGACCAGACGCCGCGGCCATGGCCGTGGCTCGTCGTGCTCGCGAGCTTGGCACCGCTCTACGCGGCGTGTTCGTTGGTCGTGACGCGCCGCCGCCGTCTGCACGAGGATCCGGCCCTGCTGCGCAAGCGCCGCGCGCGATCGCGTCTGCTCACGCGGCTCCGCGCGGCGCGCGCCGCGTCCGGTGCCGCGGCGGTCCGCGACGCACACGCCGCGCTGTGCGGCTACGTCGCCGACGTCGAGGATCAGAACGAAGTCGCGCTCACCGCGGCCGAACTGGCGGACTGGGTCCGCGCGGCCGGGCATGGCGACGAACTGTGCCGTCGCGTCGAACGCCTCGGCGCTCTGGTCGAGGCCGCGCGCTACGGCGCGGGCGCGAGCGAGATCGACGCGTCGACCCTCGACGGACTCGAACGCATCGCCGAGCGGCCGTCGCGCAAGGTCGCGAGCGCCGTGCTCGCGTTCGCGATCGCGTTCGCGGGGCTCACCACGGTTCCCCGCGCGCAGGACGTCGCCGGCTTCGCCACGGCGCAGGCCGCGTTCGACGCTGGGGACTTCGACGGCGCCGCGCGCGGCTTCCGTGATCTCCTGGCGGCGGACTACGAGAACGGCTGGGTGCTCTACGACCTCGGCAACGCCGAGCTGCGCGCTGGACGCGTCGGTGCTTCGATCGCGGCGTATCGCCGCGCGTCGTTGTTCCTCTGCGGCGATCCCAACCTCGACCTGAACCTGCAGCGGGCGCTGGAGGCGCGGCGCGTGCCGCTCTCCGCGCCGGCCTCGCGGAGCGTCCTCGACCACGTGTTGTTCTGGAGCGAGGGTCTGCCGATGCGCACCGAGCTCGCGATCGCCGTCGTGACCGGCCTGCTGGCGTTCGGGTCCGCGCTGATCCGCCTCGCGCTGGTCGGCCTCGAACGGGGCAGGCGGCTCGCCCCGCTCCGCGGTCTGGCCCTCGTCCTCGCCGGCGCTTCGGTCCTGTTCGCGATCTCGGCGGTCCGCGACTGGCGACACGTGGTCGCGCGCGACCGCGGGGTCGTCGTCATCGAAGGGACGACGCTCCGGACCGGACCCGGGGAGAGCTTCGAAGCCCGCTACACCGAGCCGCTCGGCGAGGGC
>JACRLW010000140.1 GCA_016235155.1 Planctomycetota bacterium | reverse complement strand
GCTCGCGATCGTCGCGCGCGGCCGCAGCGGACTCGTCGAGGCCGATCGCCTGCAGAAGCTCGTGCGCGCCGAGGACGCCGCGACGCGCGAAGCCGCCGCCGCCGCGTGGCTCGAGTGCGCGACCGACCGCGCCGCGACCTTGAAGACCTTGCTCGCCGAACCATCACTCGTGCTGCGGTGTCGGGCGCTCGATGCGGTGCGCGTCGCACCCCGCAACGAGGACGGCGAGCCCCTGCTCGAACTGCTCGCGGGTCCGCCGCAGAACGACGTCGTCGAGCGACGCGCTCTCGCGGCCGCGCGCGCGTGGGTCGCGGCGACGCCCGCCGAGGCGGCGTCGCGCGCGCGCGCGGTCCTCACGCGGCTCGCGTCCCCGGCCGTCGCGCTCGTGCGCCGCGCGCAACTCGCCGCGACGTTCGCGAGCGGCGAGTCCCCGCCCCTCGAACAGAAGATCGCCGTCGAACTGCTGGCGCCCTGCCTCGACGCCTCCGACGCCCGCCCGCGCGCCGCCGCCGCGAAGGCGCTCCGCGACATCGGCGGCGACGACGCGCTGGCAGCGGCGCTGGCCCGCTTCACCAAGGAGAACATCGGTCACGCCCGCGTGCAGCTGCTCGAGAGCGTCGTCGCGCTGCGCGGAGTCGATGCACCGGACGAAGCGGCGTGGGTCGCCGACGCCCTGGCGAAGGACCACGACCCGAACGTGCGCGAGCGCGCGGCGGTGCGGCTCGGCCGGCCGAAGACCCGAGGTGCGGTGCCGGCCCTCACCGGCGGCGCGCGCGATCCCGATTGGTTCGTCGCCTGCGCCGCATTCGTCTCGCTCGGCAAGACCGGCCATGACGACGCGCTCGCGCCCCTGCTCGACGGCCTGCGCCACGAGCGATGGACGCACCGCGGCGCCGCGGTGATCGGCTTGATGCACATGAACCGCGCGACGGTCGTCGAACCCCTGATCGGAATGCTCGGGGACGGCACCCCGACAGTCGCCCGTTCAGCGCTCGCCGCGTTGCACGAGATCGCGGGACAGACCGAGATCGGCGCCGATCCGAAGGCCTGGCGCGCGTGGTGGGACGCGAACGGGAGCAAGCACCTGTTCCGCGACCGGCGGGAGTCGATCGAACGGCAGAAGAAGTACGGCTACGAAGTCCCCGACAGCGAGATCTACCGCGGCCTCGATGTCGTCGTGTTCACGAGCCGCGGCGATCACATCGAACACCTGCTCGAGCGGCTGACCATCGCGCATCGCACGACGGAGGCGAACCTCGTCTCGACCGCGGGACTGCACCCGGAAGCGATCTTCGTCGCGAACTGCACCGGCGAGATCGAGGAGAGCGACGTCGAGCCGTTGACCTGGTTCGTGCGCACGGGTGGTTACCTGTTCGGTTCGTGCTGGGCCTTGTCGCAGACGATCGAGAAGCTCCACCCGAGCGTCGTGCGGAAGTTCGAGACCCCGGCCGGCGAAGTGCTCGACGACGTACGCGCCGCGGCGTGTCGCCCCGACAGCGGTTTCCTCCGCGGCGTGTTCCAGGACGGTGTGGTGCCGATCTACCACCTCGAGGGCGCGCACCTGATCGAGGTGCTCGATCCCGAGGTCGCCGAGGTCCTCGTCGACAGTCCCGACGCGGCCGAACGCCACGGCAGCGGCAATCTCGCCGCGTGGTTCGAGTCGGGGCACGGCGTGATCCTCGACTCCGTCAACCACTTCGATCTCCAGGGGCTCGAGGTCGCGCAGGGCCTGAAGAACGAACGCGAGCGGCAAGCGTACGCGATCGACCACATGGGCCTCGACTACGCCACCTGGCGCGCGTCGCAGAAGGAGGGCTACTGGCAGACCTCGCCGCGCGCGGCGCGCAACGTGCCGGACCTCTCCGCGTTCCGCTTCGTGACGAACTTCGTCCGCAGCAAACGCATCGGCGATCGCTGAGCGGGACGCATGGGTTCTTGCGATTTCGCCCTCGGACTCGAACGTTGCCTCGCGACGCCGCCGCGTCGCCTGTTGCTCGCGCGCCGGGTCGGCCTGCTCCTCAACCAGGCTTCGGTCGACTCGGGGTTCCGCGGCGCGCACGACGCCTTCGCCGAGCACTTCCCCGGCAAGCTCGCCGCGTTGTTCGGGCCGCAGCACGGACTGTGGTCCGAGCAGCAGGACAACATGATCGAGACGGCACACACGCGCGACGCGCGGCTCGGCGTGCCCTGTCACAGCCTCTACGCCGATCACCGCGAACCGACGCCGGCGATGCTCGACGGTCTCGACCTTGTGGTCGTCGACCTGCAGGACGTCGGCACGCGGGTCTACACCTACGTCTGGACGCTGCTGCTCGTGATGCGCGCCTGCGCCGCGCAGCGCGTGCCGGTGCTGGTGCTCGATCGGCCCAACCCGCTCGGCGGCGAGATCGTCGAGGGGCCACGGCTCGAACCGTCGCAGACGAGCTTCGTCGGTCTGCTGCCGATCCCGATGCGACATGCGCTGACGATCGGAGAACTCGCGCGCTGGTTCGCGCGCGAACACGTGCCCGGCGTCGAACTCGAAGTCGTGCCGATGTCCGGGTGGCGCCGCGACATGCTCTGGTCCGCGACCGGCCGGAGCTGGGTGCCGACCTCGCCGAACCTGCCGCGCTTCGAAGGCGTGCTCGTCTATCCGGGGCAGGTGCTGCTCGAAGGCACCGGCCTCTCCGAGGGCCGCGGCACGACCACGCCGTTCGAGATCTGCGGAGCGCCGTGGCTCGACGGCCACGAACTCGCGATTGCGATGCGCGAACTCGGCGCCGATCCGTCGATCGCGCTCCGCCCGGTGCGCTTCGAACCGACCTTCCACAAGTTCACGGGTCGTTCGTGCAGCGGCGTGTTCCTCCACCCGCTCGCGCCGCACGCCGCGCGCAGCTACCGCACGACGCTGGCCTTGCTCGCCGCGTGCCGGCGTCTCGCGCCGCGGGACTTCGCGTGGCGCGCGCCGCCGTACGAGTACGAGACCCAAAAGCAGCCGATCGACATCCTCAGCGGCGGAACCGCATTGCGCACGGCGATCGACGCCGGCGCCGACCGCGCAACGCTCGATCGCATCGCCGCCGTCGACGCGAGCGGTTGGTGGCGCGAGGTCGGTGACGCCCTGCTCTACCCGCGTCCGGCGTGACGGCGACGCCCGCGCGCGGGCGCTACCATTCCGCGCCCATGCGCAAGGCCGTCGTCCTCGTCGTCGTCTGGATCGCGATGCTCGTCGCGCCCGCGCGCACCCAGCAGGCCCTGCTCTGGCGCGAGCACCAGCTCACCGTGGTTCCGGTGGCGGTGCGCGGCGTCGCCGCGGCGATCTCGCGCGTCGTCGCGGGACCCGATGCCGCGCAGAGCGCCGCCGGCTACACGAGCGCGGTTCCGGCGGGTACCACGTTGCTCGCGGTCGCGGTCGCGCACGGCCGCTGTGCCGTCACGCTCGACGCGGGCTTCCTGCCCGCGATCGATTCCGGCACCGTCGAGGACGCGATCGAGCAACTGACGAAGACCGCGCTGCAACTCGACCCATCGCTGTTCGCCGTCGACCTGTTCGTCGTCGGGCGCGACGGCCGGCGCACGCCGCTGACCGAGTTGCTCGGCCTGGTCGGCCCGCAAGCGCGCGCCGTCGATCCGAACGGTCCGGCGATCCAGTCGACGGTGAACGGAGCCCTGACCGGACGCACGATCGCGCTCTCGGCCGGGCACGGCTACTACTGGCACAGTTCGCTGGGGTGGACGACGCAGCGCGGACTCATCGACGGCCTGATCGAGGACGTGCACACCAACGAGATCACGCTGCGTTGGCTCGCTCCCTTCCTCGAGAACCTCGGCGCGACGGTGCTGACCTGCCGCGAGCGCAGCGAGAGCGAGAGCGAGACGATCACCGACGACGGTCAATCGCCGCCGGCGTTCGCCATTAGCGGAGCGTGGACCGCCTCGGCGAGCGCGGGCTACGCGGGCGGCGGCTACCGCTTCGCGTCGACCGCGCCCGGCGCGACCGACCGCGCGACCTGGCGACTGAGCGTGAGCGCGGACGGCAACCACCCCGTGTATGCGTGGTTCCGCTCCGGCACGAACCGCTCGACGGCCGCGCGCTACGAGATCACCCATGCGGGCGGCACTGACGTCGTGCTCGTCGATCAGACGAGCGACGGTTCGACGTGGCGGTACCTCGGCGAGTGGTGGTTCCGCGCGCAGGACGGCGTGACCGTCGCGCTCTCCGCCGACGCACCGGCCGGTCGCGTGGTGATCGCGGACGCGATCCGCGCCGGCGGCGGTCGCGGCACGATCGCGCGCGGCGCGGGCACCAGCGGGCGAGCGAAATGGCTCGAGGCGGCGCGCTACTGGGCGCAGTACTGCGGTGCGGCCAGCAGCGTGTGGGATTCGATCAGCGGCGGGCAGGACAACGATGACGACGTGACGACGCGGCCGCGCTTCGCGGAGTGGCGCGGCGCCGATGCCTTCGTCTCGCTGCACACCAACGCGGGTGGCGGACTCGGTACGAGCACCTACATCTATGACGGTGGCGCGACGGCCGGCTCGAGCACGCTGCAAGCGCGCGTTCACGACCAGATCGTCGCGGACCTGCGCGCCGAGTACGAGCCGGGCTGGACCGACCGCGGCAAGCTGCAGGCGAACTTCGGCGAGGTGCGGCTCCTGTCGACGATGCCGGGCGTGCTCGTCGAGCTCGCGTTCCACGACACACCGGGCTCCGTCGACCACCGCGCGCTCCACGATCCGCGCTTCCGTCGCATCGCGGGGCGCGCGATGGCGCGCGGCGTGCTGCGCTACTTCTCGTCGAGCGCTGCCTTCCCGCCCGAGCCGCCGTCGTCCATGCGCGTCGTGCAGGACGGCGCGCGCGGCCTCGCCGTGCAGTGGAACGGCAGCAGCGGGGCGACCGAGTACTCGATCGAACGATCGGCGGACGGCAAGGGCTTCGCCGAGGTCGCGCGCACCTCCGCGACGGCCTGGTCGACCGGTCCGCTCGCGCCCGGCACCGCGGCGTGCTTCCGCGTGCGCGCATGGAACGCCAGCGGCCGCTCGTTCCCGACCGAAGTGCTCTGCGGGATGACGACGCATCACGGCGGCGCCTCGCTCTTGCTGGTGCAGGCCTTCGACCGGCTCGAGCGCACGGTGAAGGAACCCGACAACACCTTCGACTATCTCCCGCGCCACCTGATCGCGCTGCAGGCGGCGCGCGCGTTCTCGCTCGCCGTCGATTCGGCGTCCAACGAAGCGGTGCAGCTCGGCGCGGTCGTGCTCGCCGACTACCGCTGCGTCGACTGGGCTTGCGGCGAGGAGAGCACCGCGCACGAGAGCTTCAGCGGCTACGAGCAGACCCTCGTGCGGAACTACGCGCAGGCGGGCGGGCGCCTGCTCGTCTCGGGCGCCGAGATCGGCTGGGACCTCGAAGCGCGCGGCAGCGCCGGCGATCTCGCGTTCCACCGGCAGGTGCTCGGCGCGGCTTACGTCGCCGACGACGCCGGCACCTACGGCTTCCGCGCGCGCACGGGCGGAATCTTCGCGGGTCTCTCGAACGGGACCTTCGACGACGGCAGCGGTCCGACCTACGACGTCGACTATCCGGACGTGCTCGCTCCGGCGGACGCGTCGTCGTCGCTCGCGCTCGAGTACGCGACGGGGACGGGTGCCGCGATCCAGCGCGACTCCGGTGCGTCGCGCGTCGTCTACCTCGGCTTCCCGATCGAGACGATCCGCGACGACGCGCTGCGCGGCCAGGTGATGCAGCGCGCGCTGCGGTACCTGCTCGCGCCGCAGACGCTCCAAGCGCCCGAGTCGGTGCTCAACGGCAGCGCCCTGTCGCTCGCGGTCGAGGTGCCCTCGCGCGGCGGCGCGATCCACTGGTTGATGGCCGCGCTGGCGACGGCCCCGGCGATCCAACTACCCGGCGGCTTCGTGCTCGGGCTCGCGCCCGACGCCTTGTTCTTCGCGACGCTCGATCCGGGCAACCCGCTGCTGGGCAACTTCCTCGGCAACCTCGACGCGCAGGGTCGCGCGACCGCGAGCTTCCTCGTGCCGCCGATCCCAGGTCTCGCCGGGATCGACCTCTACTTCGCGGGACTTCTGCTCGACGCCCAGAGCGGAGCGATCACCGACGTGCTGAACTGGGCGCGGACGACGATCCGCTGATCGCGTCCTTGCGGTGCGCCGGTCGTCGGCGCCTTGGAAACACCGTCCGCCAAGGTCGACGCGAGCCGTTGTGGAACGGGTTGCTTTCTGGTGGGGGAGGCTGACCCTCCCCCACGTCGGCCGCGACACGCGGCCTCCCCCTCCTCGGCGCCTGATGGGCGCCGGGCGATCGCGACGCGTCAGGGGCGAGTCGTGCTCCTTGGAAACACCGACCACCGTTTCATCCGCCGTGGTCAGCGTGAGCGGGTGGGGAACTCACTCACCGATCGCGGCCGCGACCAGGCAGCCCTTCGCGACGGCGGTCAACGCGTCGTCCGCGCGGAAGATGCGGCCGACGGGGATCGGGAAGTCGAGCTTGCCGAACTCCTCGCGGAAGACCTCGATGAATCCGCCGACCATCGACGTGCCGCCGGCGCAGGCGATGTCCACCGGCTCGTTGAACGAGGGCATGTTCTGCCCCGACTCGAAGCGGTGCTTCACGTTCTGGAGCACGTAGTTGATGAGGTTGCGGTAGTAGATCGTCACCGCCTCCTCCTCACGGTTCTTCGGGTCGCGGATGTCGACGCCGCGCTCCTTGAGGAAGCAGGCCTTGCTCTGCTTGATGCCGAGGACCTGCGCGACGTTGCGGTCGATCCAGTCGCCGCCGCGCGCGACCGAGAACTGCACGCACGGGATCGACTTGTAGGCGATGCAGGCGTTCGCCATGCCGCCGCCGAAGGACAGGCCGATGCCCGTGAAGTCGTTGTCCGCGAGCTCGGCGAAGATCACCGCGTGGGCCTCGTTGATCGGCCGCGCGGTGAAACCCATCTTGCTCAGGATCCCCTGGAAGAGACCCTGGTGGTAGACGACGTTGTTGTCGACGTCGAGCGACTCGGCGGGGATGCAGAAGCAGCAGGTCTCGCCGGGCACGCGCGGCTCGCCGAGGACCTTGCTGATGATCATGCGCATCACGGGGAGCGCATCGACCTCGCCCGGGCTGATCAAGCCGTCCGCCATCGGACGGCGCGTGTTCTTGCCGAACACGTTGGCGAGCTCGAACGCCGACTCCCCGATCACGATCAGCTTGCCGTTGTGCACCACGTAGGGCACCTTCAGCTTGGTGAGCATGTTCTTGGAGTAGACGTCGTCACCGATGTCGAGGAACGCGTTGCGCTCCAGGGTCACCGTGATGCTGCCGTCCGCGTTCTGCACCGCTGCCGCGATGTTGGCCGTGCCCAGGTCGACGCCCTTGCCGAGCGCGATCTCGGTCTCGGGCTCGTGAGTCCGGGCTGAAGAGCCGTGGTTGGTCTGTTCGTGGTTCATCCGTTGCTCCTGTGACTTCTCGTCTGTGACTTCCCTGCGTCGTCGTGTGTCGTTCCCGCTCACGCTGCCGGCCGGCGTGGTCCGGCTCAGCTTCCCTTGAGCTTCTTGAGACGTTCGAGGTTGGCGGCGATGCCGCCCGCCTGCTTCTTCTTGACCTCCAGGTTGTCGAGGTTCGATTCGACCTTCTGGCTGTCGAGATCCTTGAAGATCCCGTCGAGCTTGACGGGTCCCGATTCCACGGCGCCGCTGATTCCCATCTTGCGCCCGAACGACTCCATCTTGTCGTTCATGTTCTGGGTCAGCTTCTGGAGCGCGCTGGTGAGCTGATCGACCGCGGCGCTGGCCGGGTCGGGCTGCTGTGCGCGAGCGGCCACGGGAACGGCGAGGGGTTGCGCGCGCGCCGGCGCCGGGGCCGGCTGCGAGTCCACCCTCGCCTTCAGCGTGGCGAGTTCCTCGAGCACCTGGGCCATCACGTCGACCTGCGCGGCGGTCGCCGCGTGCGTCGTCTCGTGCTCCTCGGCGTGCTGCTCGAGCGAAGCCGTCCGCTCGAATGCCGCGGCGAGTTGCTGCTCGAGTTCCGCGACTCGCGCTTGCGCCTCTTGCAGTTCGCGCTGGGGACGCTGCGCGCCCTCGGCCGCGGTCTCGGCGCGACGGCTCTCGGTCGCGAGTTGCTGTTCGAGCTTCTCGATCCGCTTCCGAGCGGCGTCGGAGTCCTGGCTCGCCTTGTGCGCCTTCGCGAGTTCCGACTCGTGCTCCCTGACGCGCTTGCGGTGCGACTCGAGTTCGACCTCGACCTCGCGCAGGCGCGCGAGCGCGCGCTGGAGCTCGGGTTCGAGGTCCTGCGTCCGCATGCGCATGCCCTCGAGCGCCGCCAGGTCCTCCTGCAACGACTCGATCTGGTTCTGGGCGCTGCGCGCCTGCGACTCGGCGTCGATGCAGCGGCTCTCGAACTCGCTGTTGCGGCCGTCGGCCTCCGCCAGTCGACGCTGTGCGGTGCGCAGTTCGTCGGCCATGCGCAGCGCCTCGTCGTGATCGCGCTGGCGCTCGGCCTTGACGGCGGCGAACTCGGCGTGGCCCCGCTCGACGATCCGCTGGAGCTCCTGCTGCGGCACGAGGCCCGAGTCCGCGAGCGCGCGCTCGACGGCCTCGGCGACCATCTGCGCGATGTGCTCGGCGCGGATCAGGCGGACCTGATTGCGACCTCGCAGACGCAGCTCGTCGAGCGACGTGGTCTGCGCCTTCGCAGAGAGTGCTTCTTTGACCTCTTGGATCGAACCCATGCAGCACCGTCGGCTCCGGTCTGTGGACCGGGCGCCAGGTGCCTTTCGGAAACCCCCTGTCGATCCCTTGAGCAGTGCGACGACGGTCGCGATGGCATCGCCGCCTGGCCGCCGTCGGGAAGGCGACCGCGGGCGAAACCCGGTCAGAACGGGATGCTGTCGAAGTCGGCCTCGCCGCCGGCCGCCGCTTCTCCGCTGTTCGCTCCCGTGCTGCGACGTGATTCGCCGCCGCCGCCGGCCTGCGCGCCCTCGCGGCTGCTCAGGAATTGGATGTTCTCGGCGACGACCTCGAGCTTGCTGCGCTTCTGCCCGTCCTTCTCCCAGGTCGAGTACTCGAGTCGGCCCTCGACGAGGATCGGGCGGCCCTTCTTCGCGTACTCGTTCACGACCTCCGCGGTCCGTCCCCACGCCGTGATGTCGACGAAGCAGGTCTGCTCCTTCGTCTCTTCGCCCTGCTTGTACTTGCGGTTGATGGCGAGCCCGAACTTCGCGATCGCCTGACCGGACTGCGTGTACTTGAGCTCCGGATCACGCGTGAGGTTGCCGGCGAGGATGACCTTGTTGAAGTTTGCCATGGCGGTTCGGATGCAACGGGACGAGAACGCGCGGTGCGCGGCGCGCAGTGCGAACATGGCGCCGCGCGCGCGGCGACGGTAACGTCCGCGCCCGCGTGCGGCCAGGATGGGCAACCGAACGACCCAGGAGCCGCGCGAGGAACACCGATGACGCGACCAGGAATCGAGCGGCGCCGCGCCGCGCGGGCGAAAGCCGACTTCGCGATCCGTTTCGACGCTTCGCGCGACGGAGCCGCGCGCGAGGCCACCTTGAAGGACCTCTCGACCAACGGCCTGTGCTGTCACCACGCTGAGGCCCTTCGCGAGATGACGCTCGTGCGCATCGCGCTCGAGATCCCCGGCGAGCCGCAGGTCCACGACGTCCAGGGCGCGGTGGTGCGCTGCGCGAAGCTGCGCGACGTCACGCCGCCCGCCTACGAGGTCGCGGTGTACTTCACCGAGATCTCCGCCGCGTGCCGCGCCGCCCTGGCGCGCTTCGTCGCCGCGCACGTCGCGGTTTGAGCGGAGACCGAACCGCGGATCGAAGTCACGCGCGCACGCGGGCGACCAGATAGCGGGCCAGCCCCGCGAGGTCGGGCAAGCACTCGATCGCGGTGAGCGCCTGGCACGCGCGCAGTGCGTCGAGTGCCGCCTCCGTCGCGCCGAGGCCGGTCTCGAAGATCAGGTGCGCACCCGCCCGCAGCCGGGACGCCGCGCCGGCCGCGATCGCCTGGTAGTGCGCGCCGGGTCGACCAGGCGGCGTCCACAGTGCGAGCCCCGGTTCCCAGCGACGCACGTCCGCCGCGACGTCGTCCTCGCGCGAAGGATCGCAGTAGGGAGGATTCGCGACGGCGAGGTCGAATGCCGCTTCGGTTGGCGGAAGCGCGTCCCACCACGATCCGGCATGGAGCCGCACGCGATCGTGGACGCCGTGCCGCGCCAGGTTGCGCGCCGCGACCGCGAGCGCCGCCGCGCTGCAGTCGATCGCGACGATCTCCGCCGCGGGCCGCGCCAGCGCGATCGCGATCGCGATCGCGCCGCTGCCGGTGCCGAGGTCGACGACGCGGCAGGTCTCGGCCGGCAAGCGTGCGAGCGCAAGATCGACGAGTCCCTCGGTCTCGGGCCGCGGCACGAGCACGTCGGGTCCGACCTCGAGCTCGTGCCCGTAGAACTCCCAGCTCCCGAGCAGGTGCGCGACCGGCTCGTGCCTGCCGCGCCGCGCGACGAGCTCACGCAAACGCGTGCGTTCGTCGGCCGAGACCGGTCGATCGTGGGCGAGGTAGAGCTTCAACCGATCGAGGCCGAGCACGTGCCCCATCAGGAGCTCCATCGAGCGGCGCGGCGCATCCACGCCGCGTTCGTCGAGCCAGGCGGTCGCCGCCGTCAGGATCGAAAGGACCGTCTCCGTGCGTGCGGACATCGACCTGGTTCCCGTGGATCACCGCGGCGCGCGGGCGCGGGGCGATCAGCGCTTGCGCGCCACGTTCGCCGCGCGAGCGGCCTTCGCCGCGGCCGCCTGCTTGCTCGCGGTCTTGGCGCCGCCGAACACGGCGAGCAGGAACGCGAACTCGGCGTAGAGCGCGCCGAGCAGCACGACGAACTTCCCGGCGCCGAGAGCGCGCACGAAGTTGTCGGCCTTGAGCTGCGCCTCGGGCGACTTCAGGTCGAAGAACGCCGAGAAGAACTCGCCCCAGCTCCCGGGCATCGCCTTGCCCTGCGTGACGAAGTCCTTCACCGCCGGCGACTCGAACGCGCTCATCATGCCGAACAGCGTGAGGACCAACGGCGCGAGCGCGAACGCGACCCACTTGAGATTCGCGCCGCGGAACCGGTTCAGGGAGATCGCACCCCACCAACTCCAGATCATCCCGACGCCGACGACCAGCGCGAGCGCGCCGGACAGCGTCTTGTAGCCGGCCATGTCCCAGTCCGGCCCGTACGGCATGAGCGTCCCGACCGTGATGACGACGCCCGCGAAAAGGAAGCGGAAGTACTCCTTGTCCGCGCCGAGGTTGTAGGCCGGAGCCGCGAGGCCCGGCGGATAGACAGTGCCGGTGGGCGGCGTGGAGCTTGCTTGCGCCGTCGTCGCCGCGCCGCGCGCGTCGTCCATCGGCTCGAGCTCCGGAAGTGGGTCGGTCATCGTCGGTCTCCTGGATCAGGGTCTTGGGAAGGCGAAGGGACGGCCACGATCAGAGGGCGGCGATGCGCGCCTGTCGATCGGCCGCGAGTAGGGCGTCGATCACGGGCTCCAGACGTCCCGCGAGCACATGCTCGAGCGAGAAGTTCTGGCCGAGCCGATGATCCGTCAAACGATTCTGCGGGAAGTTGTAGGTGCGGATGCGTTCGTTGCGGTCACCGGTGCCCACCTGGGACCGGCGATCGGCGGCGCGCACTGCGTCGATGCGACGGCGCTCCTGGTCGAAGAGCCGCGTGCGCAGGAGTTTCATCGCCTTGCTCCTGTTCTTGGCCTGGCTCCGCTCCTCCTGGCAGAAGACCACCAGGCCGCTCGGCACGTGCGTGAGCCGGACCGCCGAGGAGACCTTGTTGACGTTCTGCCCGCCCGGCCCCGACGCGCGCACCGCCTGCATCTCGATGTCGGAGTCCTTGAGGTCGACCTCGACCTCCTCCGCCTCGGGCAGCACGGCGACGGTCGCCGCCGAGGTGTGGATGCGGCCCTGGGTCTCGGTCGCCGGAACCCGTTGGACCCGATGCCCGCCGCTCTCGAAGCGCAGGTGGTGGAAGACGCCCTCGCCGTGCACGCCGAACACGACTTCGCGGAAACCGCCGAGGTCGGTCGGCGACTCCGCGAGCGGCTCGATGGTGAAGCCTTTCCGCTCGCAGTAGCGCAGGTACATCGCGCGGAGATCCCGTACCCAGAGGGCAGCCTCGTCGCCGCCGGTGCCGGCGCGGATCTCCAGCACGGCGCTGCGCTCACCGTCACCCTCGCCGCGGAGGAGGAGTTCGATCAGGGCGTCCGCCGCCGACTGTGCACGGATCCGTAGGGTCGCCGTCTCTTCGCGCCCCAACGCCCGCAGCGCCGGATCCGCGGACGGATCCGCGACGATGTCGTCGAGACCCCGCAGTTCGACGACCAGCTTGCGGAAGTCCTCGTAGGCGCGGACCACCTTGTCGAGCGAACCGAGTTCGCGCTGGACCTGGACCGCGCGGCGCGGTTGCGCGAGCACGGCAGCGTCGGCAGACGACGCGAGCAGCTCGCGGGAACGCGCGACCATCGCATCGAGCTTCGCCTGCACCTTCGGCTCCAGGAACTCGCGCATGATCCGCGTACCGAATGCCGGCGCCCGTGAAGTCGCCGCGGCGATCCTCAGGCCGACGAACCTCAGGTCGGCGAGCACTCAGCTCGACGCGTCCTCGGTTCGACAGGTCCTCAGCTCGACGGGCCGCTCTGCGGCGCCGGAGTCGAGCCGCCGCGCGCGTAGCGCCGGCGGAACTTGTCGACGCGGCCGGCGGTGTCGACGAACTTCTGCGCGCCCGTGTAGTACGGGTGGCAGGCCGCACACACGTCGACGCGGATTTCCGGGCGCGTCGACCGCGTCTCGAAGGTGTTGCCACACGCGCAGTGCACGAGCACGTTGTGGTACTTGGGATGGATGTCGGCTCTCATGTTCTGCACCGCGCCGCGCGCGTCGCGGGCTGCGAAGGGGAGCGAGAAGGTTAGCGAGCCGCCCCCGTCGATCAAGGCCGACCACGACGACTCAACGCACATGCCTGCTGAGGACGGCGAGCGCCTCGGCGTCGTGGATCCCGGCGAGGACCAGGCGAGAGCGCAACGGCATCGCGGTCCCACCGCGCCATCGGCGCAGCACTTCGAGGAGCGCCGCTCGGGTGCGAGGCGCCAGGTCGACGAGGCGCCGGACCGGGAGCACGAGACCTGCGGCGAGCCAGTCACGCGAGCCCGGTTCGACCGAAGCCGGCGCCGCGCGCACGAGCCGGACGCCGCCGTGCTCGTCGAGGGCCACGATCGGCGCGACGGCCTTCGACAGGCCGCGCTCGTCTGCCGCGAGGTAGATCAACCAGGCGCAGCCGCTCGGGATCGTCGCGGGCACGACCAGTTCGTCGGGCGCGGGTGTCGTGACGAAGGGCGCCGCGGACCTTGACCTGCCATGCGCAGCCTCCGCCGGTGGAGCACGGAGCGACGCATCGAGCGCGACGATCGCGGCCGCGGCCAGGACGGCACCGAGCAGCAGCCTCCGCCAGAAGGTCGTCATGGCGAGCGCTCCAAACCCGACGATTCGAACAGCCGGTCCAAGGCCGCCCGCGACAGGCCGATGACCGTGTCGAGGTCCCCCGCGACGAGCGTGGCGAAGTCGACGCATTCGTCCTGGATGCCGTAGCCGCCGGCCTTGCCGGCCCACCGCCCGCCGCCGACGTGACGCTCGATGCGGGCATCGTCGAGCGGTGCGAAGCGCACCCGCGCGTGCGCCAGCTCCGTCGTGATCCCCCCGCCCGGATGGCGACGGAGACAGTGCGCCGTCCACACGTCGTGCGTACGACCCTGGAGCGAGCGGAGCGTCGCGCGCGCCTGCTCGGCGTCCTTCGGCTGGTCGTACTCGACGTCGCCGATCGCGACGATCGTGTCGACGCCGAGCACGATGCCCGGCTCACGCCCGGCGAGGTCGCCGCTCGCGGCCTTCGACGCCGCGCGCAGGAGGGCCCGTTCGCAGGGCGAGCCCGTGCCCGCGATCTCGGGGCCCGGCGCCACGACGACGAAGTCGACGCCCAGGGCACTCAACAGCGCGCGACGGCGCGGGGACGTCGAGGCGAGGTAGAGCCGCATGCCGGCGCGCATCATGGCGCGGGCGAACGCGGCGCGCGCCGCTCACTTGCGCGAGGCGCCGATCCGCGCGAGCAGACAGCTCGGGCAGAGGACGTGCGTCGCAGCGGTGTCGCCCGGCTTGCCCACGACGAGCGGCAGATGGCCGATCGGCGCGAACATCTCTCGCGCGCGCTGGACGAACTCCTCGCCGGCGGCGCCCTCGAGTCCGAGCTTGACCTGCGAGCGCGCGGCGGAGCGCGGCGCGAACAGGACGTCCTCGAAGGTGAGGATCTGGTTCAGGTACGCGATGGCACTCGGCGGGATCGCCGGCAGCCGCTGGAACATGCCCTTGCGCTCGGTGATCGACAGCGCGCGGATCGCGGTGAGGTCGATGCGGTTCTGGTCGCCGTAGACCTGCGTCACGATCTGCTGCACCGTCCGGCAGCGTTCGAAGAGATCGGGGATGTCGAGGTCCGCGAGCATCTCCTCGGTCTCGTAGGCCTCCGTGACCCGCAGTTCGTTGCGGTCCACGAACTCGACCTCGAAGCGCCGCAGCGCTTCCTGGGGGACGCGGCACGGCACGCCGGCTCCCAGCACCTGGTGAATCACCGCGGTGACCAGGTCACCCGGTTGCGGCTCCGCCGGCTTGTCCAGGACGGCGAGGATGCGTGCGCATTCCTCGAGCGTCTGCTGCAGCACGGCGGGCTTCGGCTCGACGGGCGCACGCGGATCGACGCGCGTGCTCGTCGCGGCGCCGGCCGCGTCCGCGTCGCCGGTGCCCTTGCTCCTCGTCTTTTTCTTCGTCATCACCGGCGCCTCGTGCTCGGTGCAGGGTCTGCTGCAGATCGGGATCGCGCACGATGCGGCCGCGTCGGCGACCGCATTCTCAGGGCCTCACCGAGGACGGCGACGGCCTCGGCTGGTCCAGCGGTCTCACGACGCCGACTTGCCGGCCCCGTGCTTTCGGTGCCACTTCGCCTTGGCCTTGCGGCCGTTGCCGATGCGCTTCGGCGGCGAGAAGGCCTTCGCGGTCCGCTTCCGGGGCGGGCGGGACTTCGCGACGCGCTTGGGTGCCTCGATCCCACAGCGCTTCATCAAGAAGAGCACCGTGTCCGAAGCCTGCGCGCCGACGGACAACCAGTAGCGGACGCGGTCGGCGTCGAGGCTGACCTGGTCCTGCTCCCGCTTCGCGGTGGGAAGGTAGTACCCCATGGTTTCGATCACGCGACCGTCGCGCTTGCTGCGCGAGTCGGCCGCGCAGACGCGATAGGTCGGGAGGTTGAGTCGACCGAACCGGGTGAGTCGCAGCTTGACTGCCAAAGGAATGGGCTCCTGAACACGCATCCGGCGCACGACGCCACGCGGCGACGTCACCGAACCGAAGATCACCGGACGAAAAAGGGCCGCGGAGTCTAGCGTCGCCAACGGCCAGGATCCACAGCGCCCGCAACGGCGACGCGGGACCCCGGCGGTCGGGGAGATCAGCGCTTGCGCCCGCGCATGAAGTCGCGGAACGCATCGTTCCCCGACTGCGGGCGTTGGGGCTTGCCGGAACCACCCCCGGATCCCGGGCCACCGAATCCCGGACCACCGAGGCCGGGGCCGCCCATCGGACCGGGTAGATCGCCGAATCCCCCGGCACCGCCGAGGCCGGCCAGTCCACCGAAACCGCCCTTGCCGAGCTGCGACATCATCTTCTGCATCGTCTTGAACTGCTTGATCAGTTCGTGGACGGCCTGGAGTTCGTTGCCGCTCCCCTTGGCGATCCGGCGGCGGCGCTCGATGTCGATGATGTCCGGGTGGCGGCGTTCCTTCACCGTCATCGACTGGATCATCGCTTCGACGCGCTTGAAGCGCTTGTCGTCGAAGTCGATCTCCTTCAGCGCTTGCCCGACGCCAGGCAGCATGCCGAGGACCTTCTTGAGGGGGCCGAGGCGCTTGAGCATCCCGACCTGGCGGAGGAAGTCCTCGAAGTCGAACTGGCCCTTGAGGAGCCTCTTGGCCTCCTTCTCGGCCTGCTTCTCGTCGATGACCGACTGCGCCTTCTCGACCAGGGAGACGACGTCCCCCATGCCGAGGATGCGGCCCGCCATGCGCGGCGGATCGAACTCCTCGAGGTCGTCGAGCTTCTCGCCGCTGCCGCAGAACAGGATCGGTCGCCCGGTGACCTTCTTGATCGAAAGCGCCGCGCCACCCCGCGCGTCGCCGTCGGTCTTGGTGAGGACGACGCCCCAGATCGGCAGGCGCTCGTGGAAGACCTTCGCCGAGTTGACGGCGTCCTGCCCGAGCATCGCGTCGCACACCAGCAGCACGCCGTGCGGCTTCGTCCGCGCCTGCACGTCGGCGAGCTCCGCCATCAGCTCGTCGTCGATGTGCAGTCGTCCCGCCGTGTCGAGGATCACGACGTCGTGCATGAGGCGCTTCGCGTGCTCGACGCCGCGCACGCAGACCTCGGGCGCCGCGGCGCCGCTGCGATCCGTGAACACCTCGATGCCGAGCTGCTTGCCGAGCGTCGCGAGCTGATCGACGGCCGCGGGGCGCTGGAGATCGGCTGCCACGAGCAGCGGGTTCTTCTTCTTCTCCTCCTTCAGCCACCGCGCCAGCTTGCCGCAGGTCGTCGTCTTCCCCGAACCCTGCAGACCGGCGAGCATCAGGACCAGCGGACCCTGCGGCGCGACCGGCAGGCCGACCTTCTCGCCGCCGAGCAGCGCCGTCAGCGCGTCGTGGACGACCTTGATGAACTGCTGGCCGGGGTCGACGGCCTTGAGGACATCCTGGCCGAGCGCGCGCTGCTTGACGTCCTCGATGAAGTCGCGCGCCACCGCGAAGTTGACGTCGGCCTCGAGCAGCGCCTGACGCACCGCGCGGATGCCGTCTTCGACGTTCGCCTCGGTCAGGACCTTCTGGCCGACGATCGCGCGATAGGCCTTGTTGAGGGCACCCGAGAGAAGATCGAACATCGCGTTGGTCGCCGGCGGGGGCGCAGTCTCGTGAACACGGGGAACCTGGTCAAGCGACGCGGAA
The DNA here is from genome assembly GCA_016235155.1 of Planctomycetota bacterium. Classification (GTDB taxonomy): domain Bacteria; phylum Planctomycetota; class UBA1135; order UBA1135; family UBA2386; genus JACRLW01. The sequence continues at coordinate 27,653 of JACRLW010000140.1, read as the reverse complement.
GTCGGATCCGCGCACGTGGTGGCTAGAATCCCGCGCCCCATGGTCGGCATGCAGGACGAACGACGCTGGATCGTCGCGACCTGCGTCGCCGCGGTGTCGGCGATCGCGAGCTACCTCGGGGCGGAACTCGTGATGGCCGGTGAAGTCGGCCCGGCACAGGACGACGGCTGGATCTACTTCTCGGCGGCGCGCTCCTTCGTCGAGGGTGACTGGTTCTCCTATCCCGGTCACGAGGGCCCCGTCGCTGCGATCACGGGACCGCTGTGGTCCTTCGTCCTCGCGATCGCGATGTCCGTCGGCGGCGCCAGCGCCGTGACCGCCAAGGTCGTCGGACTCGCGATGTACGGCGCCGTGCTCCGCGCCACCTGGTTCCTCGCGCACACGGCGACGGACGATCGGAGGCTCGCGTGGATCGCGACCCTGGTGGTCGCGGTCACGGGACGCATCCTCTGGAGCAGTCTCTCCGGCATGGAGGGTGGACTGGGGACCGCACTCGTCCTCACCGGGATGGCGATGCACCTGAGGCAGCGCGACGCACCGCTGCGCCGTTGGCTGCCGGCGGCGGTCGTGCTCACGGCGGCCGGTTGGGCACGGCCGGAGAACCACGCGTTCCTCCTGATCGCCGCGCTGCACCGCCGGAGTCTCTTTGCACTCGCCGCAGCGACTGCTCTCGCCGCCCTGTTCCCCCTCTATCACCTCGGCGTCTACGGCATCGCGGCGCCGCTCCCGCTGTTCGCAAAGGCCCTCCCCGATGCGCCGTGGTCCGTGTTGCGCGACCGTGGTGCGCTCGCCGGACTCGGCGCGCTCCTCGCCGCGATGGTCCAGCAAGTCGGCTCGGTCCTCGGCCTGCTCGTGTCGTTCGTCCCGTTCCTCGTCCCGGGCTTCCTGACGGGCTGGCGCGAAGGACGCCGCGCGCGAAACGGCGTCGGCTTCCTCGTGGCGAGCCTCGTCGGCTTCACCCTCGTGCGCAGCGCGCTCGGCGCCCAGCCCGCGGTCACCCAGCAGGCTCGGTACTTCATCCAGCTCTGGCCGTTGTTCCTGATCGTCTGCTTGCATGGCCTCGACTTCGCCCGGCGGGGACGCGGACTCCCGATCGCGATCCTGGTCGCCCTCGCCGCGGCCTTCGTGCTCGACCCGCGACTCGCGAGCTACCAGGCGTTCGACTTCGTCGGACCGGACAGCCCCTTCGGTCCGGAGCGGCTCGTCGTCGCGCTGTTCTGGTTGCCGGTGGCGCTCGCGATCAGCATCGCGCTCGCCGGTTGGTTCAGCCGGGGAGCCACGGGTCGGGCCGGAACGCCGCCCGTCGCGATCATCGCGGCATGGCTCGCGCTCTCGCTGGCCGTCGGCGCCCACCACCACGGATCGGGCGTGCGTGACACGTTCGACCTCAACGTGCGCATGGCGCGCAACGTCAACGCGGAGACACGACCCGGCGAACTGATCGCGTGCCACGACATCGGCGCGCTCGGATGGTTCGCCGATCGGCCCCTGCTCGACCTGGTCGGTCTCGCGAACCCGGAGGTCACGTTCCATCCGCTCCACCACGACCTCGGTCGCTGGTTCGGGGCGATCCTCTCGACCCACCGGCCTCGTTGGCTCTGCGTGACCGACACGATGCTCGGGAACCTCAATCCGAACGCCGCCCCGGTCCCCGGTCTGGCCTCGCTCCGCGAGGTCGAGCGCGCCCGCGTTCACTCCGAGGTCAACATCACGGTCGCCGGGAGCCGCTATCACCTCATCGAGCTGACCTGGCAGCCCTGAGCGGAGCGAGTCGACCGGCAGCCCTGAGCGGAGCGAGTCGACCGGCAACCCTGAGCGGAGCGACTCGATCGGCAAACCCGCGCGGAGCGAGTCAACGGCGCCAGATGCGCGTCGTCGGATACCCGGTGCTCCAACCGCGATGCCAGTACCGCGGCGCCGGCGCGAAGCGCGACAGGAAGGCGGCATGGCGCGCGCGCGCGATCGCGGGTCCGCCCGACGCGTACCAGCGCCAGTCGCGATGAGTTCGGGTGCCCTCGTAGAAGCGCGGGGGCGCGGACTCGGGCGCCGGCGCGACCTGGATGATCTTCGCGCCCATCGGCCGGGTTCCGGGTCGGACGAGCACGCGCTCTCGACCGGCGCCGGCTTCCTGGGCGGCGAGCGCGCCGCAAAGAGCGACGGAGAACCAAACGAACAGGACGCGACGCAGTGAGGTCATGGTTGGCCGTGGGCTGACGCGGCGCGCAGGATACCCCGCGCCGGGCCGCTCCGACGGTTCCGCGAGCCCCGGCCTTCCCTTCACCCCTCGCTGATGCGCTCGATGTCGGCGCCGAGGTGCGCGAGCTTCGCCTCGATGCGCTCGTAGCCGCGGTCGATGTGGTAGACGCGGCGGACGTCGGTGTGGCCGTCGGCGACGAGGCCGGCGAGCACGAGGCTGGCGGAGGCGCGCAGGTCGGACGCCATCACCGGAGCACCGCTCAGGTGCGGCGTTCCGTGCACGATCGCGCTCGGCCCCTCGCGCCGGATCTGCGCGCCGAGCCGCGCGAGTTCGGCCGCGTGCATGAAGCGTTCGGGGTAGACGCGCTCAGTGATCACCGACGTCCCCTCCGCGCGCGCCATCAGCGCCATGAACTGCGCCTGGATGTCGGTCGGGAAGCCGGGGTAGGGATGCGTCGTGATGCTGACCGAACGGACCTTGCCGTCGGCGGTCGGCACGTTGCTGATGCGGTTGCGTTCGATCTTCAGCTCGGCGCCGGCCTCGCGAAGCGCGTCGAGCACCGCGATCAGATGCTGCGGCCGCGCACCGTCCACCGTGACCGGCGAGTTCGTCATCAAAGCACCGACGAGGTAGGTCGCCGCCTCGATGCGGTCGGGGATGATCGTGTACTCGCAACCGTGCAGGCGCTCGACGCCTTCGATCACGAGGCAGTGCCCCCCGACGCCGCTGATGCGTGCGCCGCACGCGTTGAGGAAGTTGCAGAGGTCCTCGACCTCGGGCTCCATCGCCGCGCACTCGAGCACGGTCGTGCCCTTGCCGAGCGTGGCGGCCATCACGACGTTCGCGGTGCCGAGCACGGTCGGTCCCTGGCTGCCGCCGAGGTAGACCGTCCCGCCGCGCACCTCGCCGCCGATGTTGACGTAGCCGTCCTCGGTGACGAGCCGCGCGCCGATCGCCGCCAGCCCCTTCAGATGCAGGTCGACCGGGCGATGGCCGAGAATGCAGCCGCCGGGATAGCTCACGCGCGCCTGACCGCGTCGCGCCCACAGCGGGCCGAGCACGACGAACGACGCCCGCATCGTGCGCACGAGGTCGTAGGGCGCATTCCGCGGCGTGTGGTCTTCGACCTCCAGGAACAGCGACTTGTCGTCGTGCCGGTAGTAGCGCATCCCGAGGTGCCTCAGGATGCGGCACATCGTGTCGACGTCCTTGAGGTCGGGGACGTTGCGCAGGAGCACCGGCCCGTCGACGAGGAGCGCGGCCGCGAGGATCGGCAGCGACGAGTTCTTGCTGCCGGAGACCGGCACGGTGCCGTGGAGATCCTTGCCGCCGCGAACCCTGATGCGATCCATCGATCCTCCCTGAACGTGAACGGCGGACGTCGAGCTCCGTCCGCCTGTGCGGTGCGCGCGTCCGCAGCGACCTGACCTGTCGCTGCGGAAGACGTCGCCCGCGATATCGCGTCGTGCGCCGCGACGAGCCGCGCGGCACACGCTCCGTCCGCGGCCGCCCGTGCCGCTCGCGAAGCGCGGCGATGCTAGCGAGGAAACTTCGTGCGTTCCAGCGAGCCGCGCACACGATGTCGCGCATGTCGTCGAACGCGTCGGACGATCGGTCGTCGCTGCGCGTGCTCCTGCTCGCGCACGCACTCCCTCGTGAGAGCGTCGGCGGCGTCGAACAGCACGTCGACGGACTCGCTCGGAGCCTGATCGACGCGGGACACGACGTGCACGTCTACGCGAAGACGGGTCGGGCCGGCGTCGCGCAGGGCACCCATGTCGACGACCCACAAGGGACCGCGCCGTACCGCACGACGCGCGTCGCGTACCGCTACGAGGGCCTCGACTCGTTGCTTTCGCTCTACTCGGTTCCGCTGCTCGACGAGGCTCTCGCGCGTTTCCTCGCCTCGCGACCGCGCTTCGACGTCGCGCACGTCCACCACCTGACGGGGCTCTCGACCGGCACGCTCGCGGTGCTGCGTGCGCACGGCGTGCCGGAGGTTCTCACCCTGCACGACTACTGGACGATCTGTCCGCGCGGCCAGATGTGGCACCGCGACGGCAGCGTCACGGAGCGGGTCGCGCCGGATCGCTGCGCCGACTGCCTGCGACCGACCTTCGGCGCCTGGGTCCCTGCCGGCGCCGGGGGCCAGGCGGTGCTGGCCGCACTGCACGACCATGCGCGCAACGTCCTCGGCCATGCCACGCGCCTGGTCGTCCCCTCGGCGCGGGTGCTGCCGCCCTACCTCGCGCTGGGCATCCCGCGCGAGCGTTTCGCGGTCGTCGAGAACGGGGTCGACGTCGAGGCGCTGCGCGCCCTGCCGCTGCCGGACGTCGCCGCGCCGCGACGCCTCCGCCTCGGCTACCTCGGCACACTGATCCCGAGCAAGGGGCTCGACGTCCTGATCCGCGCCTGGCAGATCCTGCCGCCGGGGACGATCGAGCTCCACGTGCACGGCAACGTCGTCCCCTATCACGGCGATGCGAGCTTCCTGACCCGAGCGCTTGCGGGTCTCCGCCCGGAGGACCGCTTCACCTGGCACGGCCCCTACCGCAGCGAGGACCTCCCGCGGATCCTCGCCGGCCTCGACCTGCTCGCCGCCCCCGCACTTTGGGAGGAGGCCTTCGGCCTGACCGTCCGCGAGGCCCTGGCCGCGGGTCGACCGGTGATCGCGAGCCGGATCGGAGGACTGCAGGACGCCTTCGCCGACGGCGGCGCCGGCCGGCTCGTCGCTCCGGGTTCGGTCGACGAGCTCGCAGCCGCCCTGGCTGAGTTCGCCTCGGATCGCGCGCGGCTCGCCGCGGCGTCGCGCGCGGCGCGTTCGCTGCCGGTCCGGGGCTTCGCCGCGATGGCGGAGGAACTCGTCGCGCACTATCGCGCGATCGCTCGGCGCGCTTGATCGCCGGTGCGCCGCTCCGTAGCCTGCCGCGTTCCTCGAATCGCGCGCAGCGGATCGTCGGCACGTCCGACCCGGTCCAGGCCGGGTCGATTCCGGTTCTTCGTCGGCAAGCCCACCTCGGCCGCCGCGGGAATCGGGTCCGTCCGGATCGATCGTCCGCGGTGGTCTGCCCGGCTCGAGTTGCACCCACTACCAGGAAGCAAGATGAGCGACGGTCCGATCTCGACGTCCAACGACCTGGGCACGGAGCGCCCCGGCATCGATCCGTTGAACGTCCTGGACGGTGCGATCGACCATGCGCGCCTGCGCGAGTTCCGCGCACACGTGTTTCGTTCCGTGCACGAGATCGAACGTCTGCGGGACTGGCTCGCGACGCCGATGGCGCGCGGCATCAAGCGCGGGCTCGTGCTGTGGTCGCTCGGCCGCCACGCCGAGGCGGCCCCGCTGCTCGAAGAGCACAGGGACAACGCCGCGGTCGCGATCTGCCTCGCGCGGAGCTACGCCGCGCTCGGCCGCACCGACGACGCGCTGAAGGTCCTCGCGGCGCGCAAGACCGATCCGCTGCAGGCGTCTTCGGCGCTGCACGCGCTCGAGCGCGCCGGTCGCCGGGACGAGTTCCAGAAGGTGCTCGGCGAGTGCGAGAAGGTCCTGCCCGAGACGGAGCGCTTCTACTTCCAGGGCCGCCTGCGCGAATTCGATGGCGATGCCGTCGGCGCGATCGCGTGCTACGACGAAGCACTCGCCCGCGACGACGCGCACCCCGACGCGCTGTTCCGTCTGGCGCTGAACGTCGACCTGCGGGGCGAAGACGAGGAGGCGCGCGAACTCTACGAGCGCTCCTTGATGCACCCGCCCGTGAACGTGAGCTGCGTCATCAACCTCGGCGTGCTCTACGAGGACATCGGCAACTTCCGCCGCGCGATGCAGTGCTTCGATCTCGCGCTGCAAGCCCAGCCCGACAACGCGCGCGCCCGCCTCTACCGGCGCGACGCGGCCGCCGCGCTGAGCATGTACTACGACGAGGACCAGGAGCGCCGCGAGGACAAGAAGAACAAGGTCCTGCGCACGCCGATCAACGACTTCGAGCTGTCGGTCCGCAGCCGCAACTGTCTCGCGAAGATGGGCGTGTTCACGCTCGGCGACCTCGTGCGCAAGTCGGAGCAGGAGTTGCTCAGCTACAAGAACTTCGGCGAGACCTCCCTCGAGGAGATCAAACAGATCCTGCGCGCGAAGGGTCTCCGCCTCGGCATGGCGCCCGAAGAACTCGCGTCGACCTCGCTCGAGGACGCCGAGGAAGTCGTGGTCCCGACCGAAGAGCAGCCGGATCCCGAGAGCCCGGACCCGCGCAAGCGGCCGGTCGCGGAACTCGACCTCTCGGTCCGCAGCCGTCGCATCGTCGACCTGCTGAAGGTCAAGACGATCGGCGACCTGTCGAACAAGACCGAGGCCGAGCTGCTCGCATGCCCGAACTTCGGGCAGACCTCGCTCAACGAGATCCGCGGCAAGCTCGACGAGCTCGGCCTCTCGCTGCGCACGTGAGGCGCGTCGATCGCTGCGCGCGCGCCCGCGATGTACGACCACTTCGAAGGTGAGGTCGCGCGGGCGTCCGGGACGGCCGTCGTCCTGCGCGTCGCGGGCGTCGGCTACGAACTGCTCGTGCCCGTCCACGCCGCGGCGTCGCTGCGCGTCGGACAACGCGTGACGCTCTTCGCGATCCTCCATGTGATCGAGGGCGCGCCGCTGCTGCTCGGCTTTCCGAGCGCCGCCGAGCGCGACCTCGCGCGCCGAGTCATGTCCGTCAGCGGCGTGGGACCGAAGCTCGCACTCGCGCTCCTGAGCACGCTGGATCCCGCGACCTTCGCGAGCTGCGTGCGCAACCAGGACGTCGCCGCCCTGAAGCGCGTGCGCGGCGTCGGCAGCAAGACCGCCGAACGGCTCTGTCTCGAGCTGCGCGACAAGCTCGACGAGTTCGACACCGGCGGAACGTCGCGGCCCGCGGGCGCGCGGATGGGTGCCCTGTCCCCCGCCGCCGACGACGCGATCGCCGCGCTCGTCACGCTCGGCTACCCGGAGCGGGAAGCGCGGCAGAAGGTCGAGCGCGCGGTGTCCGACGCGCCGGACGCCGCGACGGAGGTCCTCGTGAAGACCGTGCTGCGCGGGTGAACGCGCTCAGCGGCCGAATCGCGCGAGCACCGGATCGAGCAGCAGTTCGGCGACGCGACGGGCTCCGGCCGGCGAGAAGTGCCCGTCGTGCGGCAGGAGGAACAACGACAGGAGTTCCGGTGACGACGCGAGCCCCGCGGTGAGGTCGACGAACTCGACGCCGGCCTCCGCCGCGACGCGCGCGACGCGCTCCTGGATCGCCCCGAAGCGATGTTGCGCGGGATCGAGCCCCGCGGTCCTCAGCGAGTCCTCCCACACCGGGCGCAGGAGGTGCCGCCAGCACGGGATCACGACGACGAGCAGGCTCGTACCCGCGCAACTCGCCTTCAAGTCCGCGAACGAACCGGCGAGGCGGGCCAGCGCGTCGTCGACGAAGCGCGGCGCGGGGTCGGCGTCGAAGCACAAGCCCTCGACGCGACAGTTGGGCGGCGGCCAGCCCGCGAACGCCGTCGATTCGACGGGCTCGGCCCGGCGGAGGATGCCGCGCGCCGCGCTCCACTCCGGCACCCAGCGCGCCGTCAACCGCTCGACGACCTGCGCCGTGAGCACGTGCATGACGAGCCACGCGTGCCACGAGTCGCGCGCCGCGTCCGCACGAGGTCTCGAGAGCAGGTGCCCGGCGACGATGCCGTGCCCAAGCGGGACGTCGTCCTCGAAGTCGTTGCCGAGATAGACGCACGCGACGACCAGCCGGGGTCCGATCCGCGGCACCAGGCGCGCGGCGGCGGCCGCGACATCGCTCGTGCCGTAGCCCGGCACGCCGCCGTTCGCGACGGCGGCGCGCACACCGTGCGCGAGCATCACCTCGCCGAGTTGCGAGGGGATCGTCTCCTTCTGCTCCAGTCCGAGCCCGAAGACCATCGAGTCGCCGAGCACCAGGATCCGCGGCGCGTCGCCCGGCGGCGGCAGCGGATCGCCGCGCAACCCGAGGCCGTCGATCCGCACCTCGCAGGCCCGCCCGGCGAGAGTCAACGTGGTCCGCGCATCCGGTCGGAGCGCGTAGCCGTCACCGGAAAGGACGTAGAGGTCGCGTGCTTCCGCGACGTGCCCGAGCACCGGACCGACGAAGAGCCGCAAGCCGAGTTCGAGGAGTCCCAGCGCCGCGACCGCGAGCAGGATCGCGAGCAGGCAGCCGAACCCGCGGCGCCGCCGGCGCGTGCGAGCATGCGGAGCGGCGAGCGAGGTCACTGCCGCACGATACCGACTCGCGACGTTCCGCCGATTCGTGCGTCGCTATCATCCCGCCCCATGTCCATCCCCATGCGCACCGCCGCGGCAGCCGCAGCGGTCCTCCTCGCCGGCGTCGCACCGGCCCAGCTCGCCAAGGGCACCGTCGCGCCGTCTTTCGAGTTCGCGAAGGTCTGGAACGACGGACCCGCGAACTTCGACGAGTTCGCCGGCAAGCTCGTCCTGTTGGAGTTCTTCGCCACCTGGTGAGGCCCCTGCAAGGCGGCCGTCCCGCACCTGAACGAGCTCCACAGCAAGTTCGGGGACCGGGGGCTGCTCGTCATCGGCGTGTCCGATGAGGAAGAGGGCCTGATCGACGACTACGTGCAGAAGCTCGGCGCCAAGTTCCCGATCGTGCGGGCACCCAAGGGGATGTCCACGTACGGCGGGACCTTCTACCCGAGCACGTTCACCGTCGGACCCGACGGTCAGATCCTGACCGCGCCGGCCGATCGCATGCCGGCCGATTCGTACCTCGAGGAACAACTCGCGGGCGTGTCGCTCGCGCCGAAGCTCCCCGACGATCCGCGCTACGACGCCGTGCGTCAGTTCTGGGAGAAGCGCGAGCACCGAAAGCTCGCCGACTACCTCGACAAGATGCTCGCGCAAGAGAAGCTCGGCGAGGAGATGCGCGCGGTGCTCACCACGCAGCGCGAAGAGCTGAACAAGCGCATCGAACGCCAGAGCGCGCGCGTCCAGACCCTCGGGCAGGGGCCGGACTACACGGCCGCGACGAACGCGCTCGAGAAGCTCGCGCGGGACTGGAAGGGGCTGAGCCCCGCGGACGCCGCGGAAAAGGAACTCGACCGCTTCGGCAAGGATCCAGCGATCAAGAAGGAGCTCGCGGCAGGACGCGCGCTCGAGAAGCTGCTGGCGGCGCACGACACGACGAAACTCGCGCAAGCGCGCAAGCTCGTCGACGAACTCGTGAAGTTCCGCAAGCGCTACGAGGGCACCAACGCGGCGACGCGGGCGACGGATCTGCAAACCCAGCTCGCGAACCGGCTGCGCGGCGACTGATCCGTCGCGCGCGGCCGGTGATCAGCGCCCGAGGACGGCGAGGACCAGTTGCACGTCGGCCGGGGTGACGCCCGGCAGTCGCGACGCCTCGCCGATGGTCCGCGGGCGACGCTGCACGAGCCGTTCACGCGCTTCGCGGGAGAGCCCGCGGACCGACGCATAGTCGGCGTCCTCCGGGATCGCGCACCCCTCCAGTCGACGGATCCGATCGACCTCGCGCGCCTGCCGCGCCACGTAGCCCTCGTACTTCACCTCGGCCTCGACCTCGCTGCGTTCGTCCGGCGCCAACGCGAAGACCGCGAGAGCGGTCGCGATGCGCGGATCGGATGCGTCGACTTCGGGACGGCGGAGGCGTTCCTGCAGCGTCTGGCCGTCGGAGCGCTGTGCGGCGAGCGACGCGAGCGCGGCGGCGATGCGGTTCTCCTTGGCGGCGACGCGCTCGGAGTCGCGCGGACCGAGGATCCCGATCTCGCGCGCGAGCGACGCGAGCCGGCGATCGGCGTTGTCGCTGCGCAACATCAGTCGGAACTCGGCGCGGCTCGTGAACATGCGGTACGGCTCGGTCGGGTTGACCCGGCAGAGGTCGTCGATCATCACGCCGAGGTAGCTGCCGGCGCGGTCGAGCGCGAGCGGTGATCGGCCGCGGATCGCGCGCGCCGCGTTCACGCCGGCGACGAAGCCCTGGCCCGCGGCCTCTTCGTAGCCGCTTGTGCCGTTGATCTGACCGGCGGACCAGAGGCGGGCGACGCCGGCGACGGACAGGTCCGCGCGGATCTGGTCGGTGCGCACGTAGTCGTACTCGACGGCATAGCCCGGCCGCACGATCACGGCGTCCTCGAGTCCCGCGATCGTGCGGACGAACTCCTCCTGCACCTCGGCGGGGAGGCTCGTCGAGATCCCGTTGGGATAGACCTCGTCGCTGTCGCGCCCCTCCGGCTCGAGGAAGATCAGGTGCGCCGTCTGGTCGGGGAACCGCACGACCTTGTCCTCCACGCTCGGGCAGTAGCGTGGCCCGGTGCCGACGATGCGTCCGCTGAACAACGGCGACCGATCGGCGTGACGGCGGATCGCCTCGTGCGTCGCCGGGTTGGTGCGGGTGAGCCAACAGGGTTCCTGCGCGACGTCGAGACGCGCCGTGCGGAACGAGAACGGCCGCGGCGGGTCGTCGCCGTGCTGCGGTTCGAGCCGGGAGATGTCGATCGAGGCCCGCCTCAGGCGCGGCGGGGTGCCGGTCTTGTGCCGGCCGAGCGCGATACCGAGCGCACGCAGGCTCGCCGACAGGCGCGATGCCGGCGCCTCGCCGATGCGCCCTCCGGCTCCGGTCCACTCGCCCGCGAAGAGCTTGCCGGCGAGGAAGGTGCCGGTGGTCAGCACGACGGCGCGCGTGGCGATCTCGCGGCCGTCGGCGAGGCGCACGCCGGTCACCGTCGCGGAGCCGGGTGCGCCGTCGGCGAGCAGATCGACCACCTCGCCGGCGATCACCGTGAGGCCCGCCTGTCCCAGCACACGACCCACCATCTCGCGGTTGTAGAGCGCGCGATCGCACTGCGCGCGCGGCGAACGCACCGCGGGACCCTTGCTCGTGTTGAGCATGCGGAACTGGATCCCGGCCGCGTCGGTGACGAGTCCCATCTCGCCGCCGAGCGCGTCGATCTCGCGGACGAGCTGGCCTTTGCCGATCCCGCCGATCGCGGGGTTGCAGGACATCCTGCCGATCGCAGCCGGGTCGAGGACCGCCATCGCGGTGCGCACGCCGAGCCGCGCCGCGGCCAGCGCAGCCTCCGCACCCGCGTGGCCACCCCCGACGACGAGGACGTCGAACGAAGCGTCGCCCGCCGTCACCGGCGTACTCCGTTGCAGCCAAGGACCCGATCCTGCCGAACGAGGAGGTCGTGTGGAACTTCGTGCTCAGGCATCGGGAAGCGTTGCGCAGAATCTACGGGTCGGGGCGCCGCGACCAAGCGCGCGGGGTTGAGCCCGGCGGGCCGCTGCCGCACACTGCGCGGCCATGCGATCCCGTCGAGCCGCCGGCCTGACCGCCGTCGTTTGCCTGGGGACGATCGCCGTCGCGCAGGACGGCATCCCCCTGCGCGACGTCGCCGCACTCGCGAAGGTGAGGGCGGAGCGCCAACAGCCGCCGCGCCTCGCCGCGCTCGAGCCGCACCTCGCTGACCTGCGCAGCGACTACCGGCGCAACGCCGAGGTCCTCGACAAGACGATCGAGAAGGTCGTCGCGCTCGGCGACGCGGTCTTCCCCGCCCTCGTCGAGTTCCTGATCCCGGCGGATGCCGACGCGAAGTCACGCTTCCTGGCCGAGAACGCCGCGCGAATCCTCGCGCGCATGGATCCGCAGGCGCACCTGCCGCTGTGGATCGAGCTGGCGCAGTCGGAGGATCAGATGACCCGGCGCATGGGCATCCGCCTGCTCGGCGCGACCGGGGATCCGCGGGCGGTCTCGCCGCTGGTCCTCGTGTTCGCACGCCTCGGCGACGGCGGCGAGCGGCTCGAAGCGCTCGACGCCGCGGAGAATCTGAAGACCCAGGCGCTCGCTCCGCGCATCGCGCCGCTGCTGGAATCGAGCGACGTCGAGTTGCGCCAGCGCGCGCTGCTGCACCTCGTTCGGACCGGCTGGGAGGGCGCGGTGGCCCTGGCCCTGGCCGCGTTGCGGAACGAGCGCGAGAACGCGCTGCTGCGGGACTACATCGAGTACTTCCGGGTCGCCGTCCACGGCGACGGCGACGTCGCCGACTCGCTGGCGTCGCTCGTCGGCGGCGTGCGCCTCGACGCGAGCGACCTCGAACTCCTCGTCCGCGCGCTCGCGACCATCGCGCCCGAGAACCACAAGGACACCCGCACGGCGCTCCTCGGACTGCTCGAGCGGGGCGAGACCGGTTCGCTCGGCGTGCAGGCGGCGCTCACGCTGCAGGCGCTCGGCGACAAGCGTGGTCCGAAGGTCCTGTTCGACCAGCTCGACGACCGGGCGAAGCGCAACCGCAACGAGGCGACGCCGTTGTCCGAGCGCGCCGATGCCCTGGTCGCCTTCGGCCGGCACCGTGAAGCGATCCGCGACTACGAGCTCGCCATCCGCTTCGGAACCGTCAGCTCGCGCAAGCAGTACTACGCCTTCCAGATCGCGCGCTGCGAGGCGCACCGCGACAACTCCAAGCGGATGCTCGAAGCGCTGCGCGATTCGGGCTGGCCGGCGGCGACGATCCGCCGCGAAGCCGAGGGCGACGCGAAGTTCGTCGAACTGCTCGAGAAGGCGAAGAAGGACGTCGACGCGCTCGGCCGCTGAGCCGCCGCCGCGCAAACGCCTCGGATCGTTCCGTTGACGGCCGGAGGGACCCGGCCGAAGATCGCCGGATTCCCACTCCACCGCTCCGTCACCCCAGTCGCGAATGGACGTCCAGGTCGCCCAGACCGGCCCTTGCAGCCGTACCGTCACCATCAAGATCCCGCCCGAGCGGATCCGTGATCACATCGATCGCGCGTTCGGCGCCGCGTCGCGGCAGGTGAAGATCAAGGGCTTCCGCGCCGGAAAAGTCCCGCGGCCCCTCCTCGAGAAGCGCTTCGGCGAGGCGATCCGCAGCGAGGCCCGCGAGCAGCTCCTGAACGAGTCGTTCCGCGACGCCTGCCGCGACCACGACCTCAAGCTCGTCGGCCAGCCGCGCATCGAAGGACTGGACGCCAAGGTCCCCGTCGACGGCAGCGTCCCGATCGAGTTCACCGTCCACCTCGACGTGCACCCGACCGTCGAGCTCGCCGAAGTCGAAGGGCTGCCGGTCGAGGTGCGGCCGACCGCGGCGACCGAGGAAGATGTCCAGAAGGCGCTCGAACAGCTCGCGGACCAGAAGAAGACGCTGGAGTCGGTCGACGACGCGTGCGCCGAGAACGACTTCATCCGGGCGGACCTGAGCTACCACGACGAAGGCGGCGCCCTCGTGTTCGAGCGCAAGGACTCACAGCTCAACCCGAACATCCCGTTCGCCGGCACCGACGCGAGCGCCTTCAAGAGCACGCTCGTCGGACTCGTCAAGGATCAGGATTTCGCGCTGTCGATCGAGTTCTCCGCGCACTTCGAGGTCGAAGCGCAGCGCGGAAAGAAAGGCACGGTGCGAGGTCACGTCCACGGCGTGCAACGCGTGATGCGCGCCACGATCGACGATTCCCTCGCGAAGGACATCGGACTCGAGGATCTCGACAAGCTGAAGGCCGAACTGCTGACGCAGATCGGGCAGCGCAAGGAGATCGCCGAACGCCTCCGGCAGGAGGAGTCGATCCTCGAGCACATCGTCGCGGCGACGCCCTTCGACCTGCCGCCGAGCCTCGTCCAGCGTCAGGCCGAGATCGACCTCGAGGGCTATCGCCAACGGCTCACGGAGCAGGGCCGGACGAAGGAAGAGATCGACACTGCGGTCGACCGTGCACGGACCGAGGCCGAGGCCGGCGCGCAGCGCAAGATCCGGATGATCTTCTTGTTCGAGGCCATCTCGAAGGCGAAGGGCATCCGCGTCGAGGACTCCGACATGGTCGCGGAGATCAACGCGATCGCGAAGCACCACGACGTGCCCGCCGAGGAAGTGATGCGCCACTACAAGGAAAACAACCGCTTCGGCGACCTCCAGCTGGGAATCCTCGAGCGGAAGGTCCGCGAGTACCTCAGAGACAAGGCCACGATCACCGATAAGTCCACGTGATGCGAACCAACGCACCCGACCCGCTCATCGTCAGCGATCTCCTCATCCCGACGGTCATCGAGAAGACCGGCCGGGGCGAACGCGCCTGGGACATCTACAGCCGCCTGCTCGAGGACCGGATCGTGTTCATCGGCACGCCGATCAACGACCAGGTCGCCAACTCGGTGATCGCCCAACTCCTGTTCCTCCAGAAGGAGAACAAGACGCAGGACATCCAGATCTTCCTCAACACCCCGGGCGGCAGCGTGACCGCCGGCCTCGCGATCTACGACACGATGCAGTTCGTGCAGTGTCCGGTCGCGACGTACTGCATCGGCCAGGCCGCCTCGATGGGCGCGGTCCTCCTCGCCGCCGGCAGCAAGGGCAAGCGCTTCTCGCTCCCCCACGCGCGGATCATGATCCACCAGCCATGGGGCGGCGTGCAGGGCACCGCGGCCGACATCTCGATCCAGGCCGAGGAGATCCTGCGCATGAAGGACACGCTGACCCAGGTGTTGGCCCGCCACACCGGCCAGTCGATCGACCGCGTCGGCCGCGACAGCGACCGCGATTTCTTCATGAGCGCGGCGGAGGCCAAGGCCTACGGGCTCGTCGACGAGATCGTCGAATCCTCGAAGTGAACGGCCTCCCGGCGCCGGCCACCGTCCCCATTCGCTGAGTCCAACGGCGCGGAGATCGCGCCTGCACCACGGACCGGCCCGAGAACGTATCATCGCGGCCCGGGTCGGTTCCGAGCGCGGTCGCGCGGCGGGTCCGGCTCCCGGCGCGACGCACGACGACGCACCGAACACCAGGGCCCACGGCACGCCGAGCGGACGAGCCGTCGGGGACCCCGAACCGAGCACCCATGGCAAGATCCAACGGAGGCAAGAGCCGCGCGGTCGAGCGCTGCACGTTCTGCGAGAAGTCACGTCACCACGTGCGCTCGCTCATCGCCGGGCCTCCGGGGGTCTACATCTGCAACGAGTGCATCGAGATCTGCAACACGATCCTCAAGGAGGAGGATCGGCGCACCCGCGGTGACGCCCCGGCGACCTTCGTCCGGGATCTCGTCCTGAAGGACAAGATCCCGACGCCCGAGGAGATCCACCGCCGCCTCGACGAGTACGTCATCGGCCAGGACGAGGCGAAGAAGATCCTCTCGGTTGCGGTCTATGGGCACTACCGGAGGCTGCACTCCCGATACCAGAACCCCGACCTCGAGCTCGAGAAGAGCAACGTCTTGCTGGTCGGCCCCACCGGCTGCGGCAAGACGCTCCTCGCGCGCACGCTCGCGCGCCTGCTCGACGTCCCGTTCGCGATCGCCGACGCGACGACGCTCACGGAAGCCGGCTACGTCGGCGAGGACGTCGAGAACATCCTGCTCAAGCTCCTGCAGAACGCGAACTTCGACATCGAGCGCGCGCAGCAGGGCATCGTCTACATCGACGAGATCGACAAGATCAACCGCACGACGCAGAACGTCTCCATCACGCGCGACGTGTCGGGCGAGGGCGTCCAGCAGGCGCTCCTGAAGATCCTCGAGGGCACCGTCGCGAACGTCCCACCGCAGGGTGGGCGCAAGCATCCCGAGCAGAGCTACATCCAGGTCAACACCGAGAACATCCTGTTCATCTGCGGCGGCACCTTCTCGGGCATCGAGACCTACATCAGTCGGCGGCTCGGCCAGCAGGCGATGGGCTTCCGCAAGGAAGCGCGCGGCATCGCCTCGCTGCGCGGCGCCGTGTCGCCCGACTCCGAACAACGCGATCGCGACGCGCTGATCCCGTTCATCGAGCCGAAGGATCTCGTCGAGTTCGGGATGATCCCCGAGTTCGTCGGGCGCCTGCCCGTCGTCGTTCCGATGCGGTCGCTGACGCGCGCCGAGATCATCTCGGTCATGACCGAACCCAAGAACGCATTGGTGAAGCAGTACCAGGCGTTCTTCGAGATGGACGGCTGCGAGCTCGAGGTCAGCGACGACGCGCTCGAGGAGTTGGCGTCCGTCGCGATGCAGCGCGCGACCGGCGTCCGCGCGTTGCGTTCCCTGTTCGAACAGATCCTGCTCGACCTGCGCTACGAGCTGCCGTCGAAGCGCGACCTGCGGAAGTTCGTCGTCGATGCGGCCTTCGTCCGGCGCCGCCTCCGTACCGACGAACCCGGCGACGAGAAGCCCAGCGCCGGCAAACGCGAGACGGCGTGACCAGGGCGGCGGGTCCGGCCGCGGAGACCGCTCCGCGCGACCTGCCCGCGCTCAGCGGGATGAGCGGCGACGCGATCGCCGGCTTGGTCGCCGAGGCCGGCGGCAAGCCCTTCCAGGCCCGCCAGCTCGAACACTGGGTGTTCGCGCACGGCGCCGCCGACTGGGACGCCTGCCGCAACCTGCCGCGCGCGTTGCGCGAGGCGCTCGCGGCGCGCACGACGCTTCGCAGCAGCACGGTCGCCGCGGTCGACGTCGCGCGCGACGGCACCACGAAGCTGCTCGTGCGCCTCGCCGATGGCGAATCCATCGAGACCGTGGTCATCCCCGACGGCGATCGCCTCACGCTCTGCGTGTCGACGCAGGTCGGTTGCCCGGTCGCCTGCGTGTTCTGCGCGTCGGGCCTCGACGGCGTGCGCCGCAACCTCCGCGCTGCCGAGATCGTCGAGCAGATCCTCCACGCGCGGACGATCCTCGGGTCGAAGGGCGACGCGACGCCCGCGAGGCTCACCAACCTGGTCGTGATGGGCCTCGGCGAACCGATGCTCAACCTCGATGCGCTGCTCCCGGCACTGGAGCGGATCGGCGATCCGGACGGCATCGGACTCGGCGCGCGCCGCATCACGGTCAGCACGAGCGGCCTGCCGGAGCGCATGCGCCGCTTCGCGCAGACCCCGCACGCCTACAGCCTCGCGGTCTCCCTGCACGCCGGCGTCGACGCCCTACGGCGACGCCTCGTGCCGACCGCGCGCGCGACCGTCGCCGAGATCGTCGCAGCGGCCCGCGCGTACTTCGCGCGCAAGGGGCGCGAGGTGACCTTCGAGATCGTGCTCCTCGCCGGCGTGAACGATCGCGCGCAGGACGCCAGCTCGTTGATCTCGGCGTTGCGCGGTTTCCCGAGCACGGTGAACCTCATCCCCTGGAATCCCGTCGATCGCATCGAGGGACTCCGGCGTCCGAGCGAAGCGCGCGTCGACGAGTTCGCGGAGCGCCTGCGCCGCGGCGGACTCAACGTCACCGTGCGTCGCCAGCGCGGCGCCGAGAAGAGCGCGGCTTGCGGACAGCTCCGCCTGCGGCACGCGAGCGCCGCGACGGACTGAGTGCGCGCGTCAGCGCGCGCGCTTCTCGAGCTTCTTCGGTTCGTCGGCGCCGGCGGCCTTGGTGGCTTCCAGGGTCACGGTCTTGCCGAGACGGTTCACGGTGACCTTCACCAAGGAACCCTTCTCGATCGACCTCAGCGCGGCGCGCACGTCGGCCGGCCCGCGGATCGCGGAGTCGCCGATCGCGACGACCACGTCGCGCGGTTCGATCCCGAGTGCTTGCGCCAGCGAGCCGTCCTCGACCGAGTCGACGAGGATGCCGGTTTCGCCCTCGATGCCGAGGAACTTCCGCACGGCCGGTTCCAGGATCCCGACGAACACACCGAGCTTCTCTCCGGGTGCGGGCGGCGCGACCGGTTCCGCCGGGGCGACCGGTCCCGGGGTGATGGTCCACGGCACCGCGCGGCCGCCGCGGAACAGGTCGAGCTGCGGGGTCTGGACGTCGAACGGCAGATCGTTGCCGTGCCAGCGGAAGAAGCCGCCCTCGCCGAAGACCTTCTTCGCCACCTCGGGGTGCTCCTTGCGGAACGAATCCATGCCCGGGGCCTCGTAGACCTTCCTCTCTGTCCCTCCGCCTTCCTTCGGTTCCTCGATCTCGACGCGGACACCGTCGGGAGAGATCTGGATCTGCGTGCCGCGCGCGATCGAGCCGGGCTGCAAGCCGCCGAACGGCGTGAGGCCATCGCGCGGCCAGGCCCGCTGCATCTCGTCGATCTGGGCCCTCAGTTCCTCCATGTGCCGCTCGAGGTCCTCGAAGGCGCGGACCCGAGGTCGCGCTTCGTCCGCCGGCGGCGCAACGTCCGGTGCCGCGCGCTCGAGCCGCGGCGCTTCCCCGCTCAGCGCGCGCAGGATCCGGCGTGCCCGCCAGCGCACCTCGGGGTCGTCGTGGCCGTCGGCCGCTTCCTCGAGCGGCTCGCGCGCTGCTTCGCCGCGGTCGCGCAACGCGCGCTCGGCGTCGCGCCGCTCGGCCGGTCGCTCGGCGCCGAGCGCCTCGATCAGCTCTCCGACGCTGCGCGCGTCCGCTTCCGACTTCGTGGCGGGCGGATCTGCCGGGGGCTTCGGCTTGGGGGCGTCCTGTGCCAGCAGGACCGGAGCGGCGGAGCACAGGGCCGCGCTCAGCCAGGCGATCAGGTTCGCAGTGGGTTTCATCTGGGGTTTCATCTGGAGACCTCGTTTTCTCCGTGACCGTGCCGATCGACGGACCGCGCAGGACGGACGCACCGGAGGAAGACTCCGGGTCGGGTCAACGCCCGCGGTTGGCGCCGAACGGCGGCGGATCGGTCCGGCCCGGCTCCGCGCCGCTTGGTCCCGGCGCGACGACGCGGCGCTCGGGCACGGTCTCCAGCAGAGCTCGCCCGCGCAGACCGCGGTACGGGCTCTGCCCGACCGGGTAGGTCGAGCCATGCGGGTCGAAGGCGAAGGGCTCGCCGCCCTCGATCGCCGGCTGGTCGAGCAGGCTCGAACGGTCGGGCCGGTCGAAGCGGGACGAGAGGACGACGCCCGTCCAGAACAGCGCGAGGACCGCCGCGGCGGCCGCGATCCGCTGCGGAAGGCGTCGCGTCGGCGCCGCACGCGCGGAGCGCACGCGCGCCACGATCGCCGTCTCGAGGTCACGGAACCCGTCGTCGTCGATCGCCTCGTCGCCGAGCGAACGCAGCGCCGAGTCGGCCGCGCGCGCGATCCGCAGTTCGGCCCGGCAGACCCGGCACGCACAGAGGTGTTCGCGCGACGCGTCGTCCAGGCGAAGCGGCAACTCCGCCAACGCGACGGCCAAGAGCGCACGGCGGAAGCGGCGGCACGCGGCGCGGGAGCTCATGCCTCCGCCTCGCCGACTTGGGAATCCTCGGTGCCGGGCACGGACTCACCCGTGAGTCGACCCCACTCCTCGCGGAACAACTGCCGCCCGCGGTGGAGTCGCCAGCGCGCGGTCACGTGGGTGACGCCGAGGATCGGCGCGATCTCGCGCGACGACAGTCCGTGGATGTCTCGCAAGACGAGCACGACGCGGAACTTCGGGTCGAGCGAGTCGAGGGCGCGCCAGACCAGTGCGCGCTCTTCGTCGCGTTCGATGCCGCGCGACGGCGGCTCGACGGGCGACATCTCGGTCTCGAAGTCCTCGACCGCGATCGCGCGCGCTGCGCGGCGCTTGCGCAGCGCGTCGATCGCGAGGTTCATCACGATGCGATAGAACCACGTGTAGAAGCTGCGGGCGAAGTCGTAGCGGTCCAGCGAGCGATGCAGGCGGAGGAAGGACTCCTGCACGACGTCGCGCGAGTCCTCCACGCTTCCCAGCACGTGCCAGGCGATCCAGAACGCGCGCCGCGTGTAGCGCTGGACGAGTTCCGCGAAAGCGTCGGGATCGCCGTCGAGGATCGCGCGCACGATCCGCGCGTCATCCGGCTGGCCGGTCCCGTCCTCCGCGCCGAGCGCCTCGACCGGCGGCCGTCGCCCGCACTCGAGCGGATCGAAGAGCTCGCGGCGCCGGCGCGGCGGCTGGGGAGTGTCGGCGTGTCGGCTCGGACGGGGCATCGCGATCGGAATCGGCGCGCTGCTACGCGCCGCCGCGGAGCGCGGCGAGTCCGTCCATCCTCACGAGACCCCCACGGCGGTCTCCGTGACGCCTTCGGCCGGCAGCCCCATCGAACGGAACTTGTGGTGGCGCTGCTCCAGCAGCGTCTCGATCGGGAGCTCGGCGAGCTCGCTCAGCCAGCTCGAGATCCGCGCCTTCACCCGCTCGACCGTGCCGCGCACGTCGCGGTGCGCGCCGCCGAGCGGCTCCTCGATCACGTCGTCGACCAGGCCGTGCTTGCGGAGGTCGGCGCTCGTCAGCTTGAGGGCCGCCGCCGCCTCGGCCGCCTTGTCGCCCGCCTTCCAGAGGATGGCCGCACAGCCCTCGGGCGTGATCACCGAGTAGTAGGCATGTTCGAGGATGCCCACGCGGTCGCCGATGCCGATCCCGAGCGCTCCGCCCGACCCGCCCTCCCCGATCACGATCGAGATGATGGGCACGCGCAAACCGAACATCGCGAGGATGTTCGTCGCGATCGCGCCGGCCTGGCCGCGCTCCTCGGCGCCGATGCCCGGGTAGGCGCCGGGCGTATTGATGAAGGTGACGATCGGGATCCTCAACTTCTCGGCGAGCCTCATCTTGAGCAACGCCTTGCGGTAGCCCTCGGGGTGCGCGCAGCCGAAGTTGCACGCCAGGCGGTCCTTCACCGACTTGCCCTTGCGATGCCCGATGAGCATGAACCGCACACCCCCCATCTGCGCCAGACCGGTCACGATCGCGCGGTCGTCGCCGTAGAGCCGGTCGCCGTGGAGCTCGGTGAAGTCGTCGAGCATCATCGCGATGTAGTCCGAGGTCATCGGTCGCTCGGCGTGCCTCGCGACGATCACCTTCTCCCACGGCGTGAGCCCCGCGTAGACCTCGGCGGTCTGGGACCGCAGCCGCGCCTCGAGTGCCTTGATCTCGCCGGACAGGTCGAGATGGGTGTTCTGGGCAAGCCGCCGGAGCTCCTCGATCTTCTGCTCCATCTCGAGCAGCGGGCGTTCGAAGAGCAGGCCGTTCTGGAGTTCGCTGGACTTGGTCTCGCTCAAGGCGGTCCTCGTTCGTTCCGGTGCGGGAACGGCGCGGCAGTGTAGCGGCACGCCGAGTCGTGCCGCGAGCCCGGCTGGATTCGCCGCGGCGGCCTCGGCATCGTGCGCTCATGGACGCCTGGCGCATCGAAGTGCGCACCAAGCAGGGCCTTCCCGATCCCGCGGGGGCCGCCGCGAAGGCCGCGCTCGCGACCGCCGGCCTCGAACTCTCCGGCCCGGTGGCATCGCGCCGCGGCTATCTCCTCGGCGCCGGGTTGTCGGCGGCGGAGGTCGAGCGTTTCGCGCGCGACGTGCTCGCCGATCCGGTCACCGATCGCTTCGCGATCGAAGCGCCGGGGCGCCGCGTTCCTGCCGAGCCCGGCCGCGTGACGGTGCGGCCCAAGCCCGGCGTGACCGACCAGGTCGCGCACTCGGTGCGCAAAGCGCTTCGCGACAGCGGGCTGCGCGACGTCGAGGTCGGCACCTACCAGGTCTTCGTGGCGCCGCCTTCCGAGGACGTCGCCCTGCGCCACGCCGCCGAGCAGTGCCTCGCCAACGAGGTCGTGCACGACGTCCTGATCGGCGAGTGGCCGCTGGGCCTGCCCGGCGCGGGCGGCACCGCGGATCTGAGCGTGCACGTGGTGCCGCTGCGCGGGCTCGACGACGCCGCCCTCGACGCAGTCTCGCGCGACGGCGGCCTCGCGCTCGACACCCGCGAGATGCGCACGGTGCAGGCGCACTACCTCGCGCTCGGCCGGGAGCCGCGTCTCATCGAACTCGAGACGATCGCGCAGACCTGGTCGGAGCACTGCAAGCACAAGACGCTGACCGGCCGCATCGACTTCGACGGCGAGATCATCGACAACCTGCTGAAGAGCGAGATCGCGCGCGTCACGCGAACGCTCGACCGCGAGTTCTGCGTGTCGGTCTTCGAGGACAACGCCGGCGTCATCGACTTCGACGGCGAGGACTGCCTCTGCATCAAGGTCGAGACGCACAACCATCCCTCGGCGATCGAGCCCTTCGGCGGCGCGGCGACGGGCGTCGGCGGCGTGATCCGCGACATCCTCGGCACCGGCCTCGCCGCGCGCCCGGTCGCGAACACCGACGTGTTCTGCTTCGCGCCGATCGACCTGCCCGAACGCGAGGTCCCGACGGGCTGCCTGCACCCGCGCCGCGTGTTCCTGGGCGTCGTCGCCGGCGTGCGCGACTACGGCAATCCGATGGGCATCCCCACGGTCCACGGCGCGGTGCACTTCGACCCCGACTTCGTCGGCAACCCGTTGGTCTACGTCGGCAACATCGGGATCCTGCCGCGCGACAGGGTCAGCAAGGCGGTGCAACCCGGCGATCGGATCGTCGCCGTCGGCGGGCGCACCGGTCGCGACGGTATCCACGGCGCGACGTTCAGCAGCCTCGAGCTGCACACCGAGAGCGAGACGGTCAGCAGCGGCGCCGTGCAGATCGGCGACCCGATCACCGAGCGCAAGGTGATGGACCTCGTGCTGCGCGCGCGCGACGAAGGCCTGTTCTCCTCGATCACCGACTGCGGCGCCGGCGGCTTCTCGTCGGCGGTCGGTGAGATGGCCAAGGGGCTCGGCGCGGACGTCGATCTCGCGAACGCGCCGCTGAAGTACCAAGGCCTCGCGCCGTGGGAAATCTGGGTCAGCGAAGCACAGGAGCGGATGGTGATGTCGGTGCCGCCGGGCCGGCTCGAGCGCCTGCTCGCACTGTGCGCCGAAGAAGACGTGGAAGCCTGCGTGCTCGGCACCTTCTGCGACTCGGGCAAGCTCGTGCTGCGCCACGGCGACGTCGTCCACGGCGAGCTCGACCTCGAGTTCCTGCACGAGGGCCTGCCGGTCTTCCTGCGCAAGGCGACCTGGAAGCCCCGCGCGCTGCGCGACCCCACGCTCGCGCCCGAGACGGACTTCGCGGGTGCCCTGCTGCGCGTGCTCGCCGATCCGAACGTCGCGAGCAAGGAGTGGATCGTGCGTCAGTACGACCACGAAGTACAGGCGGGCAGCGCGGGCAAACCCTTCGTCGGCAGACGCGCCGACGGCCCCGGTGACGGCAGCGTCGTCGCGCCCAAGCTCGGTTCGTCGCGCGGCTTCGTCGTCAGCAGCGGGCTCAACCCCCGCTACAGCCGCATCGACCCCGCGGCGATGGCGGAGTGCGCGATCGACGAGGCGATGCGCAACGTCGTCGCCTGCGGGGGCGACCCCGAGTTCACCGCGATCCTCGACAACTACTGCTGGGCGAGCTGCAAGCGGCCCGAGAGTCTCGGCGAACTCGTGCGCGCGACGCGCGCGCTGTGCGAGGTCGCGCTGCACTACAAGACGCCCTTCGTGTCCGGCAAGGACTCGCTCAACAACGAGTTCAAGGCCGGCGAGCGCACGATCGCGATCCCCGGCTGCATCCTCGTCACCGCGCTGTCCGTCGTTCCCGACGTGTCGCGCACGATCACGAGCGCGCCGCGCCACGACGACGCGTACCTCTACCTCGTCGGCGTCACGAAGCGCGAGCTCGGCGGCTCGGTGTACTGGAAGACCCGCGGTGAACTCGGTGCCTCGGTGCCGCGCGTCGACAAGGTGCAGGGCAAGCAGGTGCTCGACGGCGTGCACCGCGCGATCAAGGCCCGCGCGATCAGCGCCTGCCACGACCTCAGCGAGGGCGGACTCGGCGCCGCGGCCGCCGAGATGGTGATCGGCGGGCGCGTCGGGCTCTCGATCGACCTCGACCTCGTGCGGGTCGAGGGCTCCCTGCGCCCCGAAGAGGCGCTCTTCTGCGAGTCGCAGTCGCGCTTCCTCTGCGAGGTCCCGCGCGAACGCGCGGCGGACTTCGAACAGAACCTCTACCAGACCCCCTTCGCGCGGATCGGCGCCTTCGACCGCGGCGCGCGCGACCTTTCTGTCCGTCACGGCGGCCGCGAGTTGTTGCGCGTGCCGATCGCGGAGTTGTTGCGCGCCTGGAAGGGCACGCTCGACCTCGACGGCTCGCTCCAAGGGGACCTCACGTGAGCAGCACGACCCGCAAGCCGAAGGCCCTGATCCTCCGCGCTCCCGGCATCAACTGCGAGCGCGAGACCTTCCACGCCTTCGAACTCGCCGGTGCCGCGCCGGAGTACGTGCACGTGAAACGACTCCGCGCGCAGCCGCAGCTCGTCGACGGATTCGACCTCTTCGTCGCGCCAGGCGGCTTCGCCTACGGCGACGACATCGCGTCGGGCCGCGTCCTCGCCAACGAACTGCGCGCCGCGGTCGGCGAGCGCCTGATCGCGCTGGTCGAGCGCGGCGGCCTCGTGCTGGGCATCTGCAACGGCTTCCAGATGCTGACGCGCCTCGGCATCCTGCCGCGCACGAACCGCGGCGAACTCGTGCAAGAGGTCGCGCTCACGCACAACCTCAGCGACCACTACGAATGCCGCTGGGTCACGCTGAAGAGCCCGAGGAACCGCTGCGTCTTCCTCGACGAAGGCCTCACGCTCCGCGTCCCCGCCGCGCACGGCGAGGGCCGTCTCCAGGCGAAGGACGAACAACTCGCGCGCATCCTCGACGAAGAGGGCTACACCGCCTTCGTCTACGTCGACGAGAGCGGCGAGAGGACCGAGCGCTATCCGGCGAACCCCAACGGCTCCCCGCGCGCGATCGCCGGCCTCACCGACGCGACGGGCCGCGTGCTCGGCCTGATGCCGCACCCCGACCGCGCCTATCTCCCCCACCACGATCCGCTGTGGCGCGAGGAAGGGCTCGCGGCGAAGCCCGACGGCATGGTGATCTTCGACGCGATGGTGAGGACGGCGCGGGCCGAAGCGCGGTGAAACTCGGCGGAGACGCGCAGCGCTACCCTGGCTCGGGTCGTTTCCCATGGCCAGGTTCTCTGCGGTCATCGCGTTCCTGCTCGTCGCCCAACCGCTCGCGGCCCAGGCCGTCTGGCGCCAAACCGACGCCCTGAAGTACGTCACCGGTCCGCTCGCCTGGGATGCGACACGCAGCGTCGCGTGGCACGTCGGCGTCGTCGACGGCGCGATGCAGACCGCGGCCTGGGACGGCTTGCGCTGGAACGTGGTCGCTTCGAATGCGCCGCCGGCGCGCGAGGCGCACGGCCTCGCGTACGACCCGCTGCGCGCGCGCCTCGTGCTCTTCGGAGGGCGCGACCTGGCGCACACGCAGGTCTACCGCGACACCTGGGACTTCGACGGCGTGACCTGGACCCTGCGCGCGACCGGCGGACCGGGCGCGCGCTGCCTGTTCCCGATGTGCTGGCACGCCGGACGCAACACGGTCGTGATCGCGTGCGGGACGAGCTCGCCGAGCACGCCGTGGGGCACAGCCCTCGCCGACGTCTGGGAGTGGAACGGCAGCGCGTGGTCGCAGCGGATCGGACTCAGCGAAGGCCGCATCGCGCCCGCCCTCGGCCACGATCCCGTGCGCGACGAGCTCGTGCTGTGCGGCGGACACGCCGTCGTCGGCTGGCCGAACCCGATGCCGTGGTCCTTCGACGAGACCTGGACCTTCGGTGCCGCCAGCACCCGTTGGTCGCTCCGCGGCACGAGCGTGTCCGCGGGACGTCGCTCCGCCGCAGCCTTGACCTTCGATCCCCTGCGCGCGCGCCTGCAACTGCTCGGCGGCAGCGACCTCGGCGGCGGTGGGCCCGATCCGCTCTCGGGATTCGCGAGTCCGATCGGCGCGATCGTCGAGTGGAGCGGCAGCGACTGGGTCATGAATGGTGGGCTGCCGTCCTTCGCCGTCGCGCTCGGCGCGGCCTTCGATCCGCTGCGCAGCGAACTCATCGCCTTCGGCGGCGACTGGCTGCTCGAGCGCGGCGACGCGACCTGGCTGCGCGATGTGAACCTCGCCTGGCGCCGCGCGAGCGACGGCACGCCGCACTCGCTCGAGGCCGTGACCTGGGACGGTGCGCGCGCGCGCTTCGTCGGTCTCGAGCCTGTCGCGTGGCCAGGAAGCGGTTACCGCACGTACGAGTGGGACGGCACCGCGTTCGCGCAGCGCGCCGACGCGAACGCGCTCGGCATCACGCGCTTCGCGACGCTCGCGTGGCATTCGCAATCGCTGCGCTGCGTCGCCTTCGGCACGACGGCCGGCGCGTTGCACGGCAACGAGACCTGGGTCTGGGACGGCGCCTCGTGGACCGACGCGCAGCCCGCGACGCGACCATCGCCGCGCCGTGACCCCGCCCTCGCCGCCGATCCGTCGCGCGGCGTGCTCGTGCTGTTCGGCGGCTGGGGACCCGGCCCCTTCGGCGGCTCGATCCCGCTCGCCGACACCTGGGAGTGGAACGGCAGTACGTGGACGCAGTCCTTCACCGCGCACACGCCCTCGCCGCGCGCGGACGCCGCCATGAGCTTCTGCTCGCGACGCAATGCCGTCGTCCTCTACGGCGGGAACGCGCCGAGCCCCGTCGGCGAGGTCTGGGTCTACGACGGCGTCGACTGGACCTCGGCCGCTCCTCCCGCCACGGCGCCGATCTTCGACCACTCGCTCTGCGACGACGTCGCGCGCGCGCGGCTCGTGCTCGCCGGCCGCAGCAACTCGAGCGCGCTCGACCGCGAGACCTGGGAGTGGGACGGTGCCGCATGGACGCGCGTCGCGCTCGGCGATCCGCGATCGAGCAACGTCGGCCCGCAAGCGCTTCGCCTCGCGTACGACGACTCCGGCGAACGCGTGCTCGCGTACTTCGAACGCGCGTTGTGGCGTTACGAAACGCCGCACCAGGCGACGGTCACCGCGTATGGCGGCGCCTGCGCATCGAGCGCGGGCACCTTGCTCCTGGCGGCGAGCGATCGCCCCTGGCTCGGCGACACCTTGCACGGAACCCTCGGCCCGGTCCCGCTCGCTGCGGCCGCGGCCGTGTTCGTCGGCGCGTCCGACGCGCGCTGGGGCAACGCGACGCTCCCCTTCGCGCTCGATCCGCTCGGGGCGCCGGGCTGCACGCTCTGGGCCGAACCGATCCTGCTCCTCGCACCGCCGCTCGGCACGTCGCATCGCAACTGGTCACTCGCGCTGCCGATGGATCCCTCGCTCGCCGGCGCATCGGCGTACGCGCAGGGCGTCGCGCTCGATCCGCTCGCGAACCCCTTCGGTCTCGCACTCAGCGCCGGCCTCGCGCTGCGGCTCGGCGTGCGTTGACGTCCGCCGCTACTCCGCGGCGATCTCCGCGACCTTGCCGTCCTCGACGTGCCAGCGCCGGGTCAGCCGCACGTTGTCGAGCATCGCGCGGTCGTGCGTGACGAGCAGCAGCGTGCCGTCGAAGGACTCGAGCGCCTGTTCGAGTTGCTCGATCGCCTCGAGGTCCAAGTGGTTGGTCGGCTCGTCGAGCACCAGCAGGTTGACGCCGCGCGCCTGCAGGAGCGCCAGCGCGACGCGCGTGCGCTCGCCCGGCGACAGCGACGCCGCGGAGCGCACGACGAAGTCCTGGCCGATGCCGAACTTCGCGAGCAGCGTGCGCAGGTCGGCGCCGTTCCAGTCGGGAAGGCAACGCGCGAAGAGATCGCCGATCGGCGCATCGGCGACGAACGCCGCCCGTGCCTGGTCGACCTCGCCGATCGCGATGCCGGTGCCGAGCGTCACGCTGCCTTCGC
>JACRLW010000145.1 GCA_016235155.1 Planctomycetota bacterium | reverse complement strand
GACCTGCACAAGGACCTGCTCGGCGCGCTCGACGGCCAGCTCCTCCTCATGAACGACACGACCGCGAACTTCGAGGGCGGCGCCGGAGAGGAAGAGGACTTCGAGATGCAGGGTCTCTACACCGTCGTCGTCGGGCTCCGCGATCCGGCGAGCTTCGAGGCGATGCTCGAGCGGGTGCTCCGCAGCCGCGGCCTGCACGCGGCGCGGAAGACCGCGGAGTACCGCGGCACGAAGGTCCGCTCGATGTCCGTGCTGGTCGCGGAACTGCACTACGCGTTCGTCGCCGAAGGCATGGTCATCGGGATCGGTCCGACCGGCGCGGACAACGTCCGCAAGGTCGTCGACCAGAGCCTCGCGCGCGCGGAGGGGCAGGCAAGCGCCGCCCCCGATGCAGCGATCGCGAAGCGGCTCGCCCTGCTCGCGCCGGGCTGGCGCGATCTCGGCACGTCGAGCCTGAACCTCTCGACCAGCGCGATGGACCAGGTGCTCCAGATGGCGTTCGCGGATCTCGAGCGCGACGCGGACGAGGGCCCGGGCGAGGAGGCGCTCGGCGCGATGCAGAAGGCGATCGAGGCCTACCTCGGACTCGCCAGGCGCTTCGACCTGCTGGCGTCGGTGTCGTCGATGAAGGTCGAATCCGGCCGACTGCGCATCGAGTCGATCCAGTGATCGTCAGCGCGCTCCTGCTCGCCGCCGTGGCGTGCCCGCAAGGCGACGCGCCCTACCTCGGCGAGCCGATCCGCTACGAGCGCACGGACACGACCGACCCGGTCGCGCGCCTCGCCGCGCGCATCGCCGCCAAGGCGACCACGCTCGCCCGCGACGAACGCTTCGGGCTCCTGCCCGCGTTGCTCGACGAACTCGACGCGCCGCGCGAGACGCAGGCCCTGGTCTTCTCCAAGACGAGCTTCCAGAACGCGCTGATCTCGCCGCGCAATCCGCGCGCGATCTATTTCGGCGACGACGTCTACGTCGGCTCGGTCCCCGGCTCGAAGGTCTTCGAGCTGACCGGCGTCGATCCCGAGCAGGGTCCGATCTTCTACACGCTCACCGACGAGGCGGACGGACCGCGCATCGTGCGGCGCGACGCCGAGTGCCTGCGCTGCCACGCGCTCGGCTGGACCGACGAATGGCCGGGCGTGCTCGTGCGCTCGGTCCACCCCGACCCCGACGGCACTCCGGTGATGCGGCTCGGCAGCACGGTGACGACGCACGAGAGTCCCTTCGCGCAGCGTTGGGGCGGCTGGTACGTCACCGGCACGCACGGGGAAGCCCGGCACCTCGGCAACGTCGCGCTCGACGCGGAGGACGACGTCGCGCTCGACGTCGAACGCGGGGCCAACGTCGTCGACCTCAGCGAGCGCTGCGCGATCGAACGTCACCTCACGCCGCACAGTGATCTCGTCGCGTTGATGGTGCTCGAGCACCAGACGCGCGCGCACGATCTCATCGCGCAGGCGAGCTATCGCGCGCGGCTCGCGCTGCACCGGCAGGCGGCGACCGACGAAGCGCTCGGCGCGGCGCAGGGCGCGGCGATCTCCGACGCGACGCGCAGCCGGCTCAAGGAGATCGCCGACGAGCTGCTCCAGTACCTGCTGTTCCGCCACGAGCCGACCTTGCCGGCGCCGATCGCGGGCACCTCGGACTTCGCCGTCCGATTCGCCGAGCGCGGGCCGCGCGATCGGGCGGGACGCTCGCTCCGCGAACTCGACCTGGGCACGCGGCTCTTCCGCTGGCCGGTCAGCTACGTGATCCAGGGCGAGTCCTTCCGCCGCCTGCCGGCGCCGGTGCTCGACATCGTGCTGCTGCGCATGCTCCGCATCCTGCAAGGCCGCTCGGGGCTGCGGGCGTACGGCCACCTCGAGCCCGAGCAGCGGCGGGCCGTCCTCGAGATCCTCGCCGACACCTTGCCCTGGCTGCCGAGCGAGTGGCGCGCGGCGGTCGGGCGCTGAACGCCGCCGCAGATTCCCGCCCGGGTCGGCACCGTCCACCCGGGCCGTCGTAGGGCCGCGACCCTTCGCAGGGTGGGCCTCGGTCCCTACGATCCCCGCCCCTCGCTTCGCCGAGTGGACCCAGACTCCTGCGATCCCAGACCTCCGAATCACCATGAAGCAACTCGTCCTCACCCTGGCCCTCGCGGCCGGTCTCACCCTCCCCGTTGCCGCCCAGTCGATGGGCAGCGTCAACGCCAACGCGCCGAAGGTCACCACGGCGATCGAGTTCGCCGACGGCGCGAAGCTCACCGTGACCTACAAGGCGCTGAACTTCGGCCAGGGCTCCTGGCTCGAGCGCGCCAAGTCCGAACGCGCGCGCAACATGTACAACCAGAACGCGAAGGAGAACCCCTGCGGGTCCGTCAGCGTGTCGAAGGACATGGTCGTCGCCGGCACGCAGATCGCGGCCGGCGAATACGGCCTGCACTTCATGTTCGGCGACGACGGCACGCCGATGGCGATGCTCTCGACGACCGACAAGGAGGGCAACGCCCAGATGCAGCAGTTCCCGCTGAAGCTCGAGGCGATGGAGTCGCACAGCCAGCGGCTGGCGATCTCGATCTCGGCCGGAGAGAAGGACGGGACCTGCGTGATCGCGCTGCAGTTCGGCAAGCTCGGCATGAAGTGCACGGGCACCACGGCGGCGGCCGGCGGCGAAAAGGGCGATGGCAAGGGCGCTGACCAGGGCAAGGAGAAGGTCTCCGACAAGTGAGTGAGCACGGCGCGGCCATGAAACCCTGGCTGCGCTCGGGAGCGTCGTCGTAGTTTCTGCGCGCCCGCGCGGCATGGCGCCGCGCGGGCACGACTCGCTCCCATGTTCAAGCTCCTCTCCAGGTTCGCCTTCTGCGCGGCGCTCGCCGCGCCTCTCTCTGCCCAGGCTTGCTCGGACCTCGACGTCACCGGCGGTGCACCGGGCACGACGTTGACGTTCACGCTCAGCGGCGCGACGCCGCTGTCGCCGGCGTTGATGGTCGTCGGGCCGACGACCGGCACGACGACGATCGTGCTCGGTCCGCTGTCCTTCGAACTCGGCCTCGCGCAGCCGTTCGCGGTCCTCTCGCTCGGCATGACCGACCTCACGGGCGCCGCGAGCCTCGCGCTGCCGATCCCGAACGCGCCGCTGCCGCCGGTTGCGCTGAACGCGCAGGCGGTGACGCTCGGCTTCTCGTTCGGCGGCGGCCCGCCGGGACTGACCGCGTGCACGTCCGACGTCGCCGCGTTCACGGTCGGCGGCTGAGCGCTCGGAGCGGCACGAAGACGCCGCGCCAACGCGCGCCGCGCCGCAGGGAGAGGCGCGCGACGACGAACGCGAGCGCCGACGCCTCGATCAGCCCGACGAAAGGCACGAGGAGTCCGGCCGCGAGCGCGCCGTGCAGCGAAGCGCGCTGCACGCGCGCGACGAGCACGCCCGACACCGCGGTGCTCGCCAATCCGCCCGCGGCAAAGAGGCCCCACGGGTTCGGATCGAAAGGGCCGAGGACCGCGGCGATCCAGCAGGCGAGGTAGAGCGTCGCGAACGCCGCCGCGAGCCAGAGGCGAAGGCCGTAGCTCGCGAGCGTGCGCTCGCTGAGTTCGACGAAGTCGCGCAGGCCGCTGCGCTTGGCGACTCCGAACTCCAAGGCCGCGTGGGCGACGCGGATCCGGACGCCGTCGCGGAGTGCTTTCTGCGCGAGCGTGAACTCGACGATCGGCGCGGACTCCGCGCCTGGTTGCGAGAGCGCATCGGCGAGGAACGCGCGGCGGTAGAGCGCGGCGTCGATCGGCAGGGCCGGTGCATCGCGGTCGCGCTGGGCGGCGGCGAGGGCGGGCAACGCGTCGGCGAGCGAACTGAACGCGAGCGGCGTGAGCCAACCGGCGTGCGCGCGGGGGATCAACCACAGCGCCGCCGCGCGCGTCGTGCGCAGGGCGACGAGTGCGCGCAAGAGCGCGTCGTCGACCCGGGCGACGATCGGCCGCGCGAGCAGGAGGACTTCGTCGCGGTCGCCGCGGGCGAGTGCCTGAGTGATCGCATGCGCGAAGGGCAGGCTGCCGGCGGGAACGGCGTCGATGCGGACCATCTCGACGCCGTGCGAGGCGGCGAGGGTGCGCAGGCGGGCGGCCGCCTCGGGCGGGCTGCGGTCGTCGACGAGGAGGACGCGCAGCGCGACGCCGGTCTGCGCGCGTAGGCTCGCGAGGCACTCGGCGACGCCGTCGACTTCGTCGGCGATCACGACGGCGTCGACTTCGCGCGGCTCGCCCTCGATCGCGCGCGGCAGGTACGGCACGCGCTCGAGCGCGGCACACGCGATCAGCGCCCGCCCGAAGAAGGCGGCGCCGACCGCGAACCAACCGAGGTGAAAGTCTTCGAACACGCGTCCCGCGAAGCTACGCGCGGAGGCGCGCTCCCCGAAGGGTCACTGCCCGAACGCGCGGATGATCTTCACCAGCGAGTCGACGACGTCCTTCTTGTCGGCGAGGTCGGGGTTGGCCGCCATCAGCGGACTCTTTCCGACCGCGGCGCCGCCCTCGAGGATCACCTTGGCAATCTGCTCGTCGGTGGTCGAGGCCTGCCAGGCCTTGGCGGTGTAGTTGCGCGGCTTGACCGGCAGGGCGACCGCGGCGGCGCCGTCGCCAACGCCGGTGAGGCCGTGGCATGCGGAGCACGCCATCTTGAATCGCTCCTTGGCGACCTTCATCGCGTCGCTGTCGCCGGGCTGTGCATCGAGCGAGAACTTGGGGGCGCCGGGCTTCACCGGCTCGTTGCCGCCGCCGCAGGCGCCGAAACCGAGCACGGCGCAGGCGAGAAGGGCGAGGGAAAGGGTCGAGGTGGGGATCTTCATGTCAGGGTGGGTTGCGGAGGGCGAAGAGGATGCCGCGGAGGGCGCGGCAACGACACTCCGCTTCGGTTCTTTCACGCCGCGGTCGGCGGAACGCCGGGCTATCCTCGCCGCCCCTCCCGCGCTGCACTCGCCGAGCATGTCCCACGCCCGCTTCCGCGTTCCGCCGGCCCACAACGAGCCGAACCTCGACTACGCCCCAAGGTCCGCCGCCCGCGCCGAACTGAAGGCCCGCCTCGCGAGCCTCGCGGCGGAGCGGCTCGACGTCCCGCTGCTCATCGGCGGCAAGGAGATCCGCAGCGGCGACCTCGCGAACTCGAGTTGCCCGCACCGCCACTCCCAGGTGCTCGCGACCTTCCACCAAGGCAAGGCGGAGCACGTCGAACTCGCCGCGAAGGCCTGTCGCGAGGCGTCGCACGACTGGTCGAACATGGCGTGGCAGGACCGCGCCGCGATCTTCCTCAAGGCCGCGGAGCTGCTCGCCGGTCCGTGGCGCGCGACGCTCAATGCCGCGACCATGCTCGGCCAGAGCAAGACGGCGTTCCAGGCGGAGATCGACGCCGCGTGCGAGTTGATCGACTTCTGGCGCTTCAACGCGCAGTTCATGCTCGAGCTCTACGACGACCAGCCGCTCTCGCCGTCCGGGGTGTGGAACCGTCTCGAGCAGCGCCCGCTCGAGGGCTTCGTCTTCGCGGTCACGCCGTTCAACTTCACGTCGATCGCGGGCAACCTGCCGACCTCGCCCGCGCTGATGGGCAACACGGTGATCTGGAAGCCGGCGTCGACGGCGATCTTCTCGGGCTGGTTCATCATGAAGCTGCTCGAGGAAGCGGGGCTGCCGCCGGGCGTGATCAACTTCGTCCCGGGCGCGGGGCGCGCGATCGGTGATCCGGCGTTCGCGCATCCCGACTTCGCGGGCGTGCACTTCACGGGCTCGACCGGCGTCTTCAACGGCATGTGGGAGACGATCGGGAAGAACGTCGGGAAGTACAAGGGTTACCCGCGCATCGTCGGCGAGACCGGCGGCAAGGACTTCGTGTTCGCGCATGCGTCGGCCGACGTCGATGCGCTGGTCGTCGCGTTGCTGCGCGGCGCCTTCGAGTACCAGGGCCAGAAGTGTTCCGCGGCGAGCCGCGCCTACGTCCCGCGTTCGCTGTGGGCGCAGGTCCGCGATCGCCTCGTCGCGGAGGTGAAGCAGATCAAGGTCGGTCCGAGCGAGGACTTCAGCTGCTTCATGAACGCCGTGATCGACCAGAAGGCGTTCCGCGACATCACCGGCTACATCGCGCACGCGAAGAGCTCGTCGGACAGCAAGATCCTCGCCGGCGGCGAGAGCGACTCGCGCGAGGGCTGGTTCATCCAGCCGACGGTGATCGAGACCAGCAACCCGCGCGCGAAGACGATGTGCGAGGAGATCTTCGGTCCGGTGCTGACGATCCAGGTCTACGACGACGGCAAGCTCGACGACGCGCTCGCGACCTGCGACACCGCATCACCCTATGCCCTCACCGGCGCGGTCTTCGCGCAGGACCGCCGCGCGATCGCGCACATCGCGCACGCGCTGCGCAACACGGCGGGCAACTTCTACGTGAACGACAAGCCGACCGGCGCGGTGGTGGGACAGCAGCCCTTCGGCGGCGGCCGCGCGTCGGGCACCAACGACAAGGCCGGCAGCAAGCAGAACCTGCTGCGCTGGGTCAGCACGCGGACGATCAAGGAGAACTTCGTCCCGCCGAAGAGCTGGCGCTATCCGTTCATGCAGGCGGAGTGAGTCCTTCACCGGCTCTGGCCGACCAACGGCGCATGGAGCAGTGGCCGGTGTTTCAAAGGGGCACGACTCGCCCCTTACGCGTCGCGATCGACCGGCGCCGGATGGTCCCGGTTGCCCGAACTCAGCGGTCCCGCTTTGCCGAACCGAGAGTGGTCCTCATAGGCCGGACCGTGACCCTCCCCTCGACAAAGTCGCTGTCCACCGCTGCTTGGCGTCGGCGGCGCGCCGGCCGGGACAGGGTCCGCGTCGGAATGCCTGACCGGGCCGCAGGCTCCGTCTACGTCAGACCGGCCGTTTCATGGAGTCGCAGCCACCGCTCGATGGCCGCACGTCGCTCGCTCTTGCCATGCAGGGCAGCGTCGCGAGGGTGCGCGGCGAAAGCAGGCGTGGTTCGCCGGACAGTTTCCGCGAACGTGCAGATCCTCTGCGGCGCTCGATCGGTATCGGGCGACTTCTTCCTGGTGACGACACCGCTCCAACGCTCCGCGTTCGCACGCGCTCGAAGCGTCGAACTCCACGAACCCGGGCGACACGTGCGCGTCGTCTCGCCCGCGGACCTCGTGCTGTTCAGAGCGACCCGATCGTCATCGCCAGCGCGTTGGTGCTGGTGACCGCCGTGAGGGCGAGGGACTGATCGAGCTCGACCGGCACCACCTGATGGAAGAACTGTGCGCCGACCAGGCTCGCGCTGTTGGGAAGCACGAGTTGGAACTGGGCCGTACCGCCGCTCGTCGCGATCACGTCGGCGAAGTCGGGGGACGCCAGCAGGTCGCAGCCGGGAACCCCCTGCGGCAGAAGACTCGCGAGCGGGATCGCGACCTGCGAGAAGCCGGTCATCGACAACGCCAGCAACGAACTCGGCATGCCGGTCGCGGTCGCGCGGAACGTGCCACCGACCCAGGGCAGCGTGATCGCGGTCAATACATTGGGACCACCGGAGCCGGTGCAGCCGATGCCATAGGGGATGGCGGTGGCAGGGCAGGCGAGGTGGCGCGCGAAGTAGAGCGCGGGCTTGCCGTCGACGATGGTGAAGACACCGCCGGCCACGAAGTCGCCGTTCGGCAGCGCGGCCAGCGCGTAGACGCTGTTGTCGGTCCCGGTGCCGAGTGGCGACCAGGTGCTGCCGTTCCAGAGCGCGATGCAACTCGCAATCACGCCGCCCGCAGTCCCGAAGGCACCGCCGGCGATCAAGTCGCCGTTCGGCAGCCGCGCCAGCGCGTAGACGATGTTGTTGGTTCCGGTGCCGAGCG
>JACRLW010000144.1 GCA_016235155.1 Planctomycetota bacterium | reverse complement strand
CGCCGCGCCGAGCGCCGTCGAAGCCGCGCTCACCCGACTCGGGGGCGAACTCCGCGCGCAGGGACTTCCGCTCGAGATCCTTTTGGTCGACGGCGCGTACCGCATCGCCACGACGCCGGCCGTCTACCCGTACCTGGTGCGGCTCAAGAAGCTGAAGAAGGTCGAACGACTCACGCCCGCAGCGCTGGAGACGCTCGCGGTGATCGCCTACCGGCAGCCGGTGATCCGCGCCGAGATCGAAGCGATCCGGGGCGTGAAGGCCGGCCCGGTCCTCAAGGGCCTCCTCGATCACAAGCTCGTCCGCGTCGTCGGTCGTGCCGACGTCCCCGGACATCCGCTCCAGTACGGAACGACCCAGCAGTTCCTCGACCGCTTCGGTCTGCGCTCGCTCGACGACCTGCCGACGGTGCAGGAGCTCAAGTCGCTGGGCTGAGCGGCGGGTCCATCCGCGCCGCGAAGCGCTTGACGCGTCCCATCGAGCGCCGGATCATCCTCGCCCCGCGCTCCAGCCTGGAGCCGCGCGCGTCCCGTTCGTCTAGTCCGGCCCAGGACATCAGGTTTTCATCCTGAAAACAGGGGTTCGAATCCCCTACGGGATACTCAGGTCCCCGCTCCACTTCCGTGTGTCCGCCGCGCCGCGACCCCGTGCGCGCGGCCGCGTGCCGGGCGATTCCCCGTGGAGCAGGCCTCGATGCACCGCAAACCCCGATCGCGCCGCGGCCTGGTCCGCGCGAGACCAGAGAAGGTGGATCAGGGGTCCCCGCGGTCCTACCCAGGCAATAACCTGCCGCACCGCCGAGTTCCGAAACGGTGATCCTCAGTCGCACCCTGACCCCGACGGCTTGCGCCGTCCTCCTCGCCGCCTGCGGCGGATCCGATCGGATCGTCGACGTCCAAGAGGCGCGCGCCGTGAAGCGCCCGGCCCCGCGTCTCGATGCGACGAGCGCCGAACGATTCGCGCCGCCCCGATCCGAGTCCGCGCCGATGGGCGGTTCGCAGTCCGGAGCCGAGCCGTTCGCGTACGCGCTGCCGCAGGGCTGGGCGAAGCTGTCGCGGGTGCCGATGCGGGACATCAACCTGACGGCGCCGGGCGAGGTGCAGTGCTGGGTGTCCGTGCTCCCGCCCTCGAGCACCGCGCTCGCGCACCTCGCGCGCTGGCACGGTCAGCTCGGGCTGCCCGCGCCGGATGCCACGGCGATCGACGCCCTGCCTCGCGTGCCCTTGCTCGGCGGCGAAGCGATGCGCGTCGACCTGCGCGGGGCCGACGGCACGAAGCGCCTCATCGCGTCGATGTTGCTCGCGCCCGCGCGGCAGGTCTTCGTGCGGATGGAAGGCGCCCCCGACGCGGTGGAAGCGCAACTCGCCGCACTTCGTCGCTTCGAGGAATCGCTGCGGGAGGCGCCCGTGGTGGCCGGCGGGGACGGCTCGGACGAACCGGAGCCCGCCTTCGGTTGGACGGTTCCCCCGACTTGGAAGGCGGTCACTCCCGGACCGATGATGCTCCAGCAGTTCGACCTCGGCGACGAGGTGAAGTGTTGGCTCACGTTGTTGCGCGGCGACGGCGGCGGTACGGAGAACAACATCGCGCGGTGGTGCGGCTTCGCCGGCAAGGCGCCGCTGGGGAGCGACGAGATCGAAGCGCTCGAACGCTGGGACGTGCTCGGTGCGCGCGCGATCTACGTGCCCTTGCTCGGCGACGACGGGAAGCCGGGCCTGGTCGGCATCATGATCCCGCTCGCGACGCACACGCTCTACGTGCGGATGAGCGGGTCGTCGGGCGCGCTGAAGGGCCGTCTCGAAGCGTTCAAGACCTTCTGCACCTCGTTGGAGCGTCGCACGTGAAACCTGTCCTCCAGAAGATCCTCGCCGTGCTCGCCGGCTTCCCGCTCGCGGTGGGTCTCCTGTTCTTCACCTTCATCGCGACGTGGTTGGGAACGCTCGCGCAGAAGGACATCGGGCTGCTCGAAGCGCAGCACAAGTACTTCGAGTCGCTGGTCTACATCGGTCCGGAGGAGGCGCTGTTCGGCTTCCTGCGGTTCCCGCTCCCGGGTGGGATGCTCCTGATGTCGCTGCTCGCGGTGAACCTCGTGCTCGGCGGCATCGTGCGCTTGCGCAAGTCGTGGAGCCGTGCGGGCATCCTCGTGATGCACACCGGCGTCGTGATGTTGCTGGTCGCCGGTTGGGTGCGGCTCGAGTACGCGGAAGACGGTTCGATCGGACTTCTCGAAGGCGAGCGCGGCGACGAGTACGTCGCGTTCCACGAGTACGAAGTCGCGGTCGGCGAGATCGGCGCGGAAGGCGTCGTGCGCGAGTGGGTGGTGGCGGACGAAGCCCTGCGCGCGGCGTCCGGCACTTCGACGAGCACCGCGAGCTTCGCCGGCCAACCGCTGCGCCTGACTCTCTCGGGCTTCGCGCTCAACGCGCGCGTCGTGCCCGCGGGCGTCATGCCGGGAACCAGGTCGGCGACGGTCGACGGATTCTCGGTGCAGACGCTGAAGCCGGAGGCCGAGGCGGAGTTCAACCTGCCGGCCTGCTACGTGACGGCGTTCCGCGAGGGGGACTCGGCGCAGGGCGGCATCCTCTGGCTCGGCGCGCGGCAACCGTGGACCGTGCGCGCCGCCGATCGCACCTACGTGATCGAACTGCGCAAGCGGCGCTACCCGCTGCCGTTCTCGATCGAGCTGGTGAAGTTCACCCACGAGTACCACCCCGGCACGAACATGCCGCGCCACTTCCAGAGCGACGTACTCGTGCACGACGGAACGGGCGCGCCGCAGCCGCAGCGCGTCCGCATGAACGAGCCGCTCCGCCGCGACGGCTTCGTCGCCTACCAGCATCAGTTCCGGGACACCGGTTCGACCCAGCTCTACTCCGAGCTCCAGGTCGTGAAGAACCCCGCCGATCAGTGGCCGCTGTGGTCGCTGATCGTGATGACGGCTGGGATGCTCGCCCATTTCGTGACCAAGCTCGTGCGTTGGATCGTGCGAGAGACCGAGACGCTGCAAGCTGGAGCCACCCGATGAGCGCAAGGAACCTCTGGTCGTTCGGACTCGCGCTCGTGTGGACGGGCGGCGTCGTGTTGGGCGCCGCGGTCCAGACGCCGTCGGCCCAGACGCCGTCGGCCCATGCGTCGACTCCGACCGACGCCCCGCGCCGCACGGCTCCGTACGACACGGAACTGGTCGCGGCCTTCGAGCGCCTGCCGGTCCAGAGCGAGGGGCGCGTCAAGCCGTTCCTCGCGTTCACCGAGTACCT
Organism: Planctomycetota bacterium; assembly: GCA_016235155.1. Lineage (GTDB taxonomy): Bacteria > Planctomycetota > UBA1135 > UBA1135 > UBA2386 > JACRLW01. The sequence goes on along the minus strand of JACRLW010000144.1, from coordinate 11,592 downwards.
GCTGCTGCGCCTCAACGAACGGCGCTCCTTCACCATCCCGGACAGCGAGGCCTTCGGCGAGCTCGCCGGGCAGCGCCTGAGTTCGGTCGAGTGGGCGCTCGACCTGATGCTCTACCCGGAGCAGGCCGACACCTATCCGGTGATCGTCGTCCCCGACCGCGACGTGCTCGACCTGATCGGGCTGTCGTCGATCGCGAACACGAAGCGGCAGCGGCACTCGTGGAACGAGTTCGGGCCGGGCATCGAGCGCCTCCAGGAGTACGCGCGCGAGTACGGCCGCATCGAGGAGGACAAGCGCAGCCGCATCCAGAACCTCGCGGTCTACCTGTTCCACGACCTCGTCGAGTACCACAACCTCCGCAGCGCGTTCGCGGTGTTCTCGGGCCGCTATTCCGGGCCTCGTGCACAGATCGTGACCGGAGCGTTCACCGACGGCGACGGCGTCATCCGCCCGACCGACTCGTTGCGTCGCCTGGATCGGCTCGCGGAGGTCTGGCGGGAACTCAGCGCGAAGACCGAACCCGGCGCGACGGCGGCGAACGGCGGGGAGGAGGCCGATTCGATCGGTCAAGTGATCGGCTGGACCGGTGAAGTGATGGAAGCCGCGGGCCCGTTGGCCTGGCTTCCGCCCGCCGCGACCGGCCAGGAGGAATGGCTCGCGCCCAAGGCGCTGTTCGACGGTTTGCTCCGCGACGGCAACGAAGTCTGGGACGTGCGAGTCGGCGCGATCGAACACGTCCAGCGTTTCGCGGACGCCGCACGCAACCCGGTGGCGCTCGCGACCGCGGGCCGCGCGTTCGTGACAGCCATGCGCGAGATGTCGTCGCCGCACGCGGCGATCCACGACATCGATGCCGAGGTGAGCTACCTGCGCGGCGATTGGTTCGGCAAGGCGCTCTACTGCTTCCTGTTCGGCTTCCTCGCCGCCGCGGCGTCGTGGCTGCGCTTGCGCAGCAAGGCGCTCTACCGCGTGACCTGGGCGCTGGGCCTCGCCGGCGCGGCGCTCGTGGTCTGGGGCGTCGTGCAACGTTGCGTGCTGCTCGACCGTCCGCCCGTCTCGACGCTCTACGAGACGATCCTCTTCGTCACCGGAGTGGCGGTGATCGTCGCGCTGTTCATCGAGTGGATCGGCCGACGTCGCGTGGCGTTGTCGCTCGCCGTGCTGCTCGGCGCGGTGGGGATGTTCGTCGCGTACATGTACGAGTCGCACAAGGGCACCGACACGCTCGAGGAACTGCGCGCCGTCCTGCGGACCAACTTCTGGCTCGGCGTGCACGTCACCACCGTGACGATCGGCTACTCCGCGACCCTCCTCGCCGGCTTCATCGCGCAGGTCTTCCTGTTCGGCAAGCTCTTCGGCGCCAAACGCGACGACCCGGCCTTCTATCAGGGCGTCGTGCGCATGGTCTACGGCGTGCTGTGCTTCGCGACGTTCTTCGCGACCTTCGGCACCATCGCCGGCGGCATCTGGGCGAACGACTCGTGGGGTCGCTTCTGGGGTTGGGACCCCAAGGAGAACGGGGCGCTGATGATCGTGTTGTGGCAGCTCGTGACGCTGCACGGCCGGATGGGCGGCTTCTTCCGCAACTGGGGACTCTGCCTGATGGCGGTGATCGGCAACGCCGTCGTCGCCTTCTCGTGGTGGCACGTCAACGCCTTGGGCATCGGGCTCCACACCTACGGCTTCGACGCCAGCCTCTATGCCGGCACGATGATCTTCTACGGAACGCAAGGTCTCGCGCTCGGCGCGGGAGCGTTCGCGTGCTGGAGCGAGCGCCGCGCGCTTGCGTCGAGGTCCGTCGATCCGGACGTCGCTCCCGCGAAGCGGACGCTCCTCGCCGACGTCTGAGCAGCGCCTCGCGCCGCAGCGCGTCGTTGGCCGGGCCGTGGCGGGGAGGCATCATGCGCTCCCCATGCCGAACCCAAGCGCGGGCCCTCGCCTCGCCGTGATGATGTTCCTCCAGTTCTTCGTGTGGGGGAGCTGGTACGTCGCGGGGCCGTCCTACCTCGGCAAGATCGGGTTCACCGGCGCGGACTTCGGCTGGATGTATTCGGTGGGGCCGATCGCCGGGATGATCTCGCCGCTGTTCGTCGGGCTCGTCGCGGACCGTTGGTTCGCGGCGCAGCGCCTGCTCGGGGTGCTGCACCTGCTGGGCGCGGCGGCGATGTGGTACGCGACGACGCTGATGCTCGCGGAGAAGCCCGAGCCGGACGCGATCAACGCGGCGTTCTTCTCGCACATGCTCTGCTACTACCCGACGCTGGCGCTGACCAACACGCTGGCGATGCGCAACCTCGGCGACACCGAGAAGCAGTTCCCGCTGGTCCGGGTGTTCGGCACGTTCGGCTGGATCGCGGCGGGCGTCGCCATCACCGCGCTCGGCTGGGGCGCGTCGGTGCGGATGTTCCAGGTGACGGTCGCCGCATCGGCGGCGATGGGGCTCTTCGCCTTCCTGCTGCCGCACACGCCGCCCGCGGAACACGTTCCGGGTGGCGCCCGCCAGGCGCTCGGCCTCGACGCGCTCGAGCTGCTGAAGAACAAGAGCTACGCCGTCTTCCTGGTCTGTTCGTTCCTGATCTGCATCCCGCTCGCCTTCTACTACCAGCTCGCGGAGCGCGCGGTGCAGACGGCGGGGATCGCCGACGCGACGTTCAAGATGACCTTCGGCCAGATGTCCGAGGTCTTCTTCATGGCGGTGATGCCGTTCTTCTTCGCGCGGCTCGGCGTCAAGTGGATGCTCGCCGTCGGCATGCTCGCGTGGGTCGCCCGCTACGGCCTGTTCGCGGTCGGCGTGCCGGACGACCAGGCGATGCTCGTGCTCGTCGGCGTCGCGCTGCACGGCATCTGCTACGACTTCTTCTTCGTCACCGGGCAGATCTACACCGACCAGTGCGCGCGGAAGGAGATCCGCGGGCAGGCGCAGGGCTTCCTCGTCCTCTGCACGCTCGGCCTCGGCATGTTCATCGGGGCGAAGGTCGCGGGCGCGATCGAGGACGGCGCCACGCCGCCATCGGCGAAGGCCCTGCTCGGCGAAGCCGGCACGCGTCAGGCGGAGCTGATCCGCATCGCCGTGCGATTCGACAAGGGCGAGGTCGCCGAGGACGAGCGCGCCGCGGTCGAAGCCCGCCAGGCGCTGTTGGAGAAGGAAGCCGACGAACTGAAACTCCAGGCCTACGAGGCGATGGACTGGGCCACGATCTGGAAGTGGCCCGCGCTGGGCGCCGGCGTCGTGCTCCTGATCTTCCTCGCCGGCTTCCGCGGTCCGCGTCGCGCGGCGTCGGCCTGATCGCGATGCGCACGCTGCTGCTCATGCGTCACGCGAAGTCGGGCTGGGAAGAGTCCGGCCTGCGCGATCACGATCGACCGCTGAACGCGCGCGGACTCGACGCGGCGCCGCGGATGGGCCGGTTCCTCGTGGAGCGGGGACTCGTCCCCGACGCGGTCCTGAGCTCGACGGCCACGCGCGCGCGCAAGACCGCCGAACTCCTCGCCGCCGCGGCGGGAGTTCCTGCAGCGAGGGTCGCGGTGCTCGAAGATCTCTACCTCGCCTCGCCGCTCGGCGTGCTCGACGCCGTCGCGCGCCGCGGCGGTGATGCCGCGACGCTGCTCGTCGTCGCGCACAACCCGGGGCTCGAGGAACTGACCGGAGCGTTGGCCCGACATCCCGTGGCGATGCCGACCGGGACCGTCGCCGCGTTCCGATTGGGCATCGACGACTGGACCGAGGCGATGCTCGAGATGGACGCCGAGTCCATCGGCGTCTGGCGCCCCAAGGAACTCGGCCCGTGACGAACCCACTCCGCGACGGATCCGCCATGCACGACCTGATCTCCCGCCGCTCCTTCCTCCGCGCGTCCGCCGCGTTCGCCGCTGCGCCGCTCGCCGCCGCGCCGCTCGAAGCAGCGCCACTCGACGTGAAAGACCGGCGTGTCGTGCGCGATCGCAAGTGCAAGAAGGCCGTCAAGATCGGCATGGTGAAGCACGACGGCTCGCTGAAGGACAAGTTCGCGCTGCTGCGTGGGCTCGGCTTCGACGGCGTCGAGCTCGACAGTCCCAACGGCCTCGCGCTCGACGAGGTGATCGCCGCCCGCGACGAGACCGGCCTTTCGATCCCGGGAGTCGTCGACTCCGTGCACTGGGGCAAGCCGTTCTCCCATCCCGATCCGAAGGTGCGCGCCGAGGGCGTCGCCGCGCTCGAGCAGGCCCTGCGCGACGCGAAAGCGTACGGCGCCAGTTCTGTGCTCGTCGTGCCCGGCGTCGTGAACAAGTCCATCGCCTACGCCGACGCCTACCGCCGCTCGCAGGAGGAGATCAAGAAGGTCCTGCCGCTCGCCAACGAACTGAAGGTGCGCATCGCCTTCGAGAACGTCTGGAACGAGTTCCTCCTCAGCCCGCTGGAGATGGCGCGTTACGTCGACGAGTTCGGCGATCCGCTCGTCGGAGTGCACCTCGATCCGGGCAACCTCGTGCGCTACGGCTGGCCCGAGCATTGGATCGAGGTCCTCGGCCGGCGCATCTTCAAGCTCGACGTGAAGGACTACAGCCGGAAGAAGCAGGTCGAGGAGGGCCTATGGAAGGGCTTCGACGTCGAGATCGGCGACGGCGACACCGACTGGCCCGCGGTGATGAAGGCCCTCGACGCGATCGGCTACGAGGGCTGGTTCGCGGCCGAGGTCGGCGGAGGCGGCGAGGACCGGCTCCGCGACATCGCGGCGCGGATGGACAAGATCTTCGCGAGTTGAGCCGGGCGCTCACTCGTCGAGGGCGTCGTCGGCGCGGCGGCCGCGGATCAGCGCGGCGAACGAGCCGGCCGCTCCGCCGAGCGCGACCGTCGCCGGCACCCAGACGAGCAACTGCGTGGCGGCCAGCAATGCGAAGCGTTCGAGCGGCGACGTCGCGCCGGACTCGGCTGGCAGGTACTCGAGGTGCGTGCCCCAATCGAGCGCGAGCGCGAGCGCGGTGACCGCAACGACGCCGGCGCGCAGGCAGAACCCGTAGGCGAGCGTGTAGCGCAGGAGTTCCGGCCAGGCCCGCCACGCGAAACCGAACGCGAGCAGCGCGCCGGCCGCGGCCGCGATCGGTTGCATCGGCCAGCGCAGCGACTGCATGCCGATCGCGACTGCCGCGGCGAGGAGCGCGCCGCCGAGCAGGTGCAGCACGAGCGCGAGTCCCGGCCGATCGGGCGCGTGGCCGCGGCCGGCGACGGCGAAGCCCTGCAGGAAGCCGACGATCGGGATCAGCGGCCAGATCCCGACTGGGCTGAGCGTGGGACCGCCCTCGCGCGGGAACCAGCGCGGATCCCAGTCGCTGAGTTCGCCGGCGATGCGCACGGCGAGCACGACGAGGCTCAGCACGAGCGGCCAACGCACCCAGGGACCGAGACGGGGAAGCGGCGGTGCCTCGGTCATGGTCGTTCAACCCGCGGTGTGCGCCGCGGCCGATGGGTGGGCGCCGGACGGCCGCGCGAAGCCGTCGTTGAGACGCTCGACGAGCGAGGTGGTCGCGGCGAGCACGCGGTCGACCTCGCGTTCGGCGTGGTGCGACCAGCCGCGCGGGCGCGTGCGGAAGATCGAACTCGGCAGACGCGTGCCGCGGTGGAAGGCCTCGCCGATGCGCATCGCGGGCAGGGTGTCGCGCGGTTCCGCTTCGAGCCGCCCGCGCACGAAGCCCGCCGCGAGCGCGCGGACGCGGGTGTGCACGAAGAACGCCACGGCCGCGACGACGCCCCACTTCGCGGCTTCGAGCCAGATCGGGGCGAGCCCGAGGTCGGCGCCGGGGAACGAGAGCCAGCGATCGACCCAGACGGCCGCGCCGTCGCGGGCGAGGACGACGCCGGCGATGGTCGCGAGCACGACCAGAAGCACGAAGTCGATCGTCAGCACGATGTGCCGCCAGCGGGCGCGGGCCTCGGTGAGTCGGCCGATTGCGCGGTCGCGGAGCTTTTGCGCCGTGTGCTCCAGAGCTTCGACGATCCGATAGGCGCGGCCGACCTCGACGGCGTGCATCCGCTCCTCGATCTCCGTGAGGTCAGAATCGCGCTTGTGCTCGTAGCGCGCGCGTTGCTCGTCGTCGGCGATCGGCGTCGCGAGGTCAGGGTTGTAGATCGCGAAGAAGCGGCCCGACGTCACGCCCTTCTCCGCCAACGCCCGTTGCCACGCCGCGAAGACCTCTTCCGGGTTGTCCTCGCGCGCCGTCGCGTCCATCTGGTTGAGGACGAACAGGAACTTCTCGGCGTCGGCGCGCTCGCGGGCGGCGGCGACGAGGTACTCCAGCGTGTCGCGCATCGCGCCCGGTTCCGGATGGCGCGCGTCGAAGAACAGGAGCACGAGGTCGCAGCGATCGAGCAGGTACGAGGTCAGCTTCAGGATGGAGGCCCGCGAGTGGTCGGCGTCGAAACCCGGCGAGTCGATCAGGATCTTGCCGCGCAGCGCTTCGCTCGAGCAGGTCTTGAGCTGGAGGTAGCGATCGGCGTGCGCCTGCTCCTTCGGGGCGATGCGCGCGATCTCCTCCTCGATGCCGAAGAACGGGAAGCGCGGGTCGGAGTCGAGCGCGGAGCCGGGCAACACCCGCGGTTGGGCGTCGGCCGCGTGGCAGATCACCGTGAAGCGATCGTCGACGGCCTGGTTGCCGGTGCGTTGCAGCTTCTCGCCGAGGTACCAGTTGACGAAGCTCGACTTGCCGGACGAGAACGTGCCGAGGACCGCGATCATCGGCCACCACGGCACCTGGTAGGCGAAGGACTCGTCGCCGCGGAGCAGGCCGATGCCGTGCACGACGCGGTCGAGCGCGCGGAACTCGTGCACGACCTCGAGCAGGGTCGGGTTCTCGCGTGCGAGGTGGTCCTCGAGCGCGGCGAGACGGCGCCGGCTCTCGATCGCGACGGTGGCCATGGCGTGCTCCACGAGGACTTACGCGACGGATGCTCGCCGCACAACGGTTGCGTCCTCGGCCGCGATCGGCTCGTCGTCGTTCAGCGTGACCTGGCGGCGGGCGCGACGAGTTCCACGGCACGCAGCGCGTCGACGGCCAGGGGCCCGGTGGCGGGATCGAGGACGACCGCGATGGCGTGGTCCTGGTCGTCGAGCGTGATCTCGCCGATCCCGACGCGTGCGGCGCCGGCGCGAAGCTCGCGCGGCTCGCCGCCGTCGACCGCGACGCGCCACGCCGCGCCGCGTGCCGCGGACGGCACGCGCAGCTCGAGCGCGTAGCGTCCGGGTCGCGGCAGACGAAGTTCGAACACGACGCGCGCAGTCGGCGCGTCGCTCTGCAGCCAGTCGCCGTCCTGGGCGTCCTTGGCGTGACGTTGCGCGAAGTCCGCCGCGGGCTCGCAGCGCGCCTCGTCCTCGTCGAGCACGACGACGAGCGGAGCGAAGATCGTGATCGCGTTGCCGACAGCGCGCTCGCCGGCGTGGTCGAAGCGACGGTCGTCGCAGGGATAGTTCACGACGCCGCGGCCGGACAACCACATCGTCGTCGAACCGCCGCCGTCGAGATTGAGCGCGTCGACGCAACCCAGCGCCTGCATCACGGCGCGCAGTTCGGACAAGGAGAGGCCCGCCGCGGCGTCGTCACGACCGTCGGCGGTGACGAACACGAGCGCACCGTCGCGGTTCATGCCGACCGCGGTCCGCGGATGGCGCGGATCCTCCGCTCGACCGTGCGGCACGGGTTCGCCGTCCTTCACCAACCAGGGGCCCGCGGCGAGGGCGCCGCGCACCGTGCGGACGTCGACGTCGCGCGCCGGCACGATGTCCGGCGCACCGTCCTTCCGGACGACCAGCGCGACCTTGCGCGCGGCACTCTGCGCGCCGAGCGTTTCGCCGTCGACGACGAGCAGGCCGTCCGCGGCGCCGGTCTTCAGATCGAAGAAGCCGCCGTTCACGGCACCGAGTGCGCCCGAGCTCACCGCGAGCGAAGAGGTGAACACGCGCGCGGCGGGCTGCGGCGCGGCGACCCGGATCGCACCCGGCTCGCGCGCCCGCGCGCGGTCGACGACGAGCAGGTTGAGGCTCTGCGGCGCGGCGAAGAGACGCGTGCGCGTGTGTCGCCACACGACGCCCTCGCCGACTTCGCGCTCGATCCACTCGGCGTCGCGTAGCGCCGTCGCTTCCTGCGCGGGGCAACGAGGGACGAGGGCGGCCGAGAGCGCGGCGAACGCGAGGAGGGTCCGCATCGCGCGGATCCTACGCTCGCATGGGAGTGAGGTCCCTCGCGAGAGCGGCGGCCTCGGCTCGGCGTCGCACGGGGATAAGCTTCCCCGCCCCCTCATGCGCATCGCCGCCACTCTCCATGCCGCCGCGACCCTGGGCGCGCTCGCCGTCGCGAGCTACCTGCTCGGCCTGCCGCTCTTGCGGGAGCGCGCGCGGCGGGGCGACTTCCTCTGGGGTCATTACGGCTGGCACGAGCTGTGGATCGGCGTGCCGGCGCTCGTCGTCGCGCTGGTCCTCACCGCTCTCTGGTTGGTGCCGCGCGCGCGCCGCCTGCGCGCCGCCGCCCGGGCGTTGCTCGCGACGGTCGCCACGCTGATCGCCGTCGCCGGCTTCGACCTGGTCTTCGCGCTCGTCGTGCGCGGCGCGCTGCATCCGGACTACTGGCTCGACCTCGGCCACATCACCCGCGCCGACAACCTACCCGACCAGGAACTCGGCTTCGTCCGCAAGCCGCATGCGACGTGGCGCGGACTGGTCCCCGGGACCGACCGCATCGTCGAGTACGCGGCCGACGAGAACGGCTTCCGCAACCCACCTGGTCGCGTGAGCGCGGAGATCGCGTTCGTCGGCGACTCCTACACCGAGGCGGCGCAGATCGAGCGCGAACGGATCTTCGCGGAACTGGTCGGGCAACGACTCGGGAAGTCGATCGTGAATCTCGGGCGCGGCGCCTACGGACCGCAGCAGGAGGCGATCGTGATCGGGCGATACGCGTTGCCTGGCAAGCCGAAGCTGGTGGTCTGGCAGCTCTTCGACGGCAACGACCTGCGCGACGCCGAGCAGTTCGCGTCGTGGTCGCTCGGCGAGCGTGCCGAGGTGCCGCTCGCGGAGCGCTACTTCGCGAACTCGCTGTTCCATCCGCTGATCGATGCGACGCGTCGCGAGCGGCGCGGCGAGTTCGCGACGCTGCGCTTCGACGACGGCCACCTCGAGCGCCTCGCGGTCCGCTATCGCTGGCAGCCGCACCAGAGCTCGGAGCGCCCCACCGGACTGCGCGCCACCGAACGGGCGCTGCGCGAGGGCGTCGCGAAGTGCGCGGCGGCCGACGTCGACGTCGTGATCGTCTTCATGCCGATCGCGACGCGCATCCTGCGCGAGCGACTGGACTTCTTGCGGCAAGAGGACGCCGCGAGCTACGCACCTCCCGACGACGGTGGAATCGACGACTTCGCCGCCGCGCTGCACGCCCTGTGCAAGGAGATGGAAGTGCCCCTGATCGATCTCACGCCCGTGTTCCTGCGCGCGGTGCAGGAACGCGCCGACGGGATCTACATCCCACGCGACGAACACCTCGACCTGCGCGGACACGAACTCGTCGCGGACACGATCTGCTCCTGGATCACGTCCCGCGGTTGATCGCACTCCGGGTCCTACCGTGGATCCGGCGCGCCGGCGCGGATCCACACGGTCCACGGCAGTCCCGGCGGATCGAAGCGCTTCCAGTGTTCGCGGAAGCGCTCGAGGTAGGGCAATCCGAAGAGCAGCGAGAGTTCGGCGTACTGACCGCTCTGGAGCGTGATCAGGTAGTCGACCCCGTAGTGCTGCACGACCGCCTCGAACGCATCGGGCTGGTCGAACGGCGTCGCGACCGTCTTGTGGCCGGAGGCGTGCCGGAAGATCACCGCTTCCTGGACCATCAGCGTCGCGTCCGCCGGCAGGTGTTCGCGCGCCCAACCCGCCGCCTGGAACATCGGAACGTCGGGCAGCGGTGCGAACTCACGGCCGCCGACGAGGTCGCGGCCGAGTTCGCTCGCGCCCGGGATCGCGACGATCGAAGCGAGGAGCAAGGCGAGAAGGCGAGGCGTGGCGAGTCGGCGGCCGAGGATCTCGCCGAGGCCGTGCGCCTCGAGCCGCCGCACGACGCGATCGACGAAGACCCAGTTGACGACGGCGACGACCGGCAGGATCGGCAGCAGGTAGCGGTAGTAGATCGCGAACACCGCCGACAGCGCGAGCAGGTAGAGGACGACCGCGCCGAGGATCGCGGCCGCCAGCCGCTGCCGCACGAGACTCAAGGTCGCGAGCACGAAGAGCCCGCCGAACGCGGTGAGTCCGTGCGTCGTGACGATCTCGTACACGTGCTGGAGGAAGCGCTTGACCACCGGCGCGATGCCGTGCGCGACCATGCTCGCCGCGAAGCCGGTCGACGGCTCCGCGTGGTCCGCCCAGTACACCTTGCGGATGTCGGAGTAGACGAAGCCCGGGTCGTTCGCCGCCGCGCTGAGGAACTTGTTGCCGGAGTAGAGCGGGTCGCCGAACAGCTCCTGGTTCCGCAGGAGCCAGGGCAGGCAGACCGCCACGAAGACTCCGCCGAAGGCGAGCAGGCGCGTCGCGTGCGCGCGCAGCGTGGCGGGCCGCGCGACGACGAGCGCGAACGCCAGGGCCGGCACGACGAGCAGCGCCGTCGGCTTGAACCAGAAGCCGACTCCGAGCACGAGCCCGGCCAGGGCCGCCGCGACGAAGCCCGGGCGCAGGACCAGGGTGATCGCGCCGACCGTGGCGGCGGCCAGGGGCAGGTCGGCGAGCGCCTCGAAGGCCTGATCGCGCGTCGTGCTCTCGAACAGGACGGACGCCGCGGCGACGAACGCGAACGGACCGGAAGCGCCCATGCGCCGCGCGAGGCAGAAGGCGAGGAGCGGCAGCAGGAAGCACGCGATGACGGCCGACGGGACCGCCGACACGGCGTCGGACCTGCCGAACAGCGTCCACGCTGCCGCGATCAGGGCGCCGTTCCCCGGCGGATAGAAGTCCTCCGGATGGTCGATGTCGGGCGGGTAGCGGCGGTGGTGGTGGCGCACGAAGCCCGCCGTCAGCGACCCGTCGCGGAGGAGTGACTCGGCCTGTTCCGCGTACGCGCACTCGTCGGGAGTCTTGACGACCGTGCGAGTCCTCAGCACCGTCAGCGTGGACGCGAAGACGACGACCGACACGGCCAGCAGGCCCAGGAGCCAGCGCTTCGCGTCGGTCCGTTCGCCGGTCGACGGCAGGGCGGCGTCGTGATCGTCAGCGTGCATGGAGGCTCGTGGAACCGGTCGCGCAGGCCTTCAGCACCGGGCGCTTGCCCGAGCGTTCGAGCGGGATGTCGTCGGAGTGCTCGGCGAGCACCAAGACACCGGGCCCGGCGATCGCGGCGAGGTCGTCGCGCACGCGTTCGAGCAGGGCGTCGTCGCGGCCGTGACGGAGGACGACGCGCAGGCGCAGCCGATCCGGCGCTTCCTGGACGATCTGGTAGAGCCGCACCGTGTCCGCGTGTCCGCGGACGACGAAGAGGGTGTGGCCGACGGTCGTTGCGTCGAGGACCTTGCCGCTCGCCAGGCGGATGACTTCCTGCGTGCGGCCTTGGAGACGACCCATCACCGGGACCTGGCAGCGGGCGTGGGG
>JACRLW010000146.1 GCA_016235155.1 Planctomycetota bacterium | reverse complement strand
CCGCATGCCAGGGCATGCCGTGCAGGCTGCGGAGCCAGTCGAAGGGATCGCGATGGACGACGACGAACACGCAGTCGTCCGCGGACTCGACGTCGCCGCGGATCCAACCGTGCTTCCAACCGAAGTCGTCGACGACGGGCGGACCGCGGAGGTTGCGCCGCAGGAGCTCGGCGACGTAGTTCGTCCCCGAGCATCGCTCGCCGTAGATCTGCACGCGCGCCGGGCGGGGGATGACGTAGCTCATCGGCGAGAGGTGCTGGCTACGCTGCCGGCGCGATGTCTCAGGGCTACCAACGCCGTGACCGCGATGTCGTCGACTACGCGCTCTGGCGCGCGACACCGGACGGTGAGGACCTGCGCGGTCCGCCGCCGCCGAGCCTCGCGCCCAAGAGCTACTTCGCGTGCGTCGGCGCGGCGCAGACCTTCGGTTGCTTCGTCGAGCGACCCTGGCCCGCGTTGCTCGCCGCACGCATCGGTCTGCCGGCGCTCAACCTCGGCGTCGCCGGCGCCGGGCCGCGGCTGTTCCTCGAACCACGCTGGGGTCCGTTGCTCGACGCCGCGGCGTTCGTCGTCTTCCAGGTGATGTCGGGCCGCAGCGCCGACTGCTCGCGCTTCTCGAGCGGCGGGCGGGAACGGCTGACGATCCGCGCCGACGGCCGCACGCTCGGCGCCGATCAGGCGTGGGGCGAGGCGCTGTTCGCCGACGTCGCGCGCTGGCGCAACCCGTTGGTGCGCGGCGTGCTCAACCGCGTGCACGCGCGCTTCGGGCGGCGGGACCTGCGGCGCCTGGTCGAAGAGACGCAGGCCGATTGGGTCGCGTCGTTCCGGGCACTGCTCGACGCGACGCGCGCGCCCAAGCTCGTCCTGTGGTTCGGCAAGCGGGCGCCGCGCCATCGGCCGCGCTTCCACTCCGTGCCGGCCCTGTTCGGAGAGTTCCCCCAGCTCGTCGACGAGCGGATGCTGGACGCGATCACGGCGCGCGCGGATGGACTCGTCACCTGCGTGACCTCGCGCGGCAGCCCGCAGCCGCTGCGCGACAAGAAGACCGGCGCTCCGGTCGTCGTGCGCCCGGTCGACGCCGGCAGCGGCGAGGATCCGCGCGTCGTCTGGACGCACAACGCGTACTACCCCTCGCCGGAGATGCACGAGGACGCGGCCGAGGCTCTCGTCGCGCCCTGTCACGCGCTCAGGTCCCGAGTCGCAGCACGAGTCCATTCGACGTCGCGAACGTGAGGTTGGCGAAGTCCAGGGCGACGCCCTGGGTCGTCAACTCGATGCCGATGAAGGCGGTGTTGTTCGGGATGCCGAAGGGCAGCGTGCCGCCGACCGTGAAGCCGATGATGAAGGTGGCGAAGTCGCCGTACACCTCGCAGCCCCCGCCGACCGGGAGCGGCGGGTTCTGTTGGAGCGCGAACAGGTTGATCGCCATCAAGCCGCCGATCGGTCCGCCGGCGACGTCCAGCGCGAAGGCCGGGTTCGGGACCTGCGGCAATCCGGTCGCGGTCAGGGTGAGCGGCGACGGTCCGCCGCCGGTGCAGCCGGCGCCGACGCTCGTCACGCTCGCGGCGGGCAGGTAGTTGATCGTCAGGCTCGGGCGGTTCGCCGCGACGAGCGCCTCGCGCGAGTGGAAGGCGCGCGCCGTGCTGATGACGGTCTCGTCGGTGCGCAGCAGCCAGCCGAAGTTCGAGCCGGGCGTGTCGAGCATCGCTTGGACGTCGGCGGTGAGCTGCGCGGAGCTCCAGGCGAAGCGGCCGGTGAATCCGACCACGGTGCTCGCGCTCGCCGTGGCCAAAAAGTCGCCGCCGCCGCCCGCGACCAGCCAGGTCGTGGTCGGCCAGAAGGCATAGTCCCAGGTCGCGTCGCCCGGCATCGCGATGCCGCCGCCGCCCTGGCCGCTGCCTGCAACCGAGCCGGCCTCACCCCAGTCCGAGGTCACGCGGTGCACGGTGCACGCTCGGTTCGTCGACCGGGTCTGCGCGACCGACAGTTCGAGTCGGGCCGACACGATCGTCGAGCCCGGCGGGACCGCCGCGGCGACGTCGAAGGCGATCAGACCGCGGCGGTTGAGGAGGCCGAGGTCGGTGCCGCAGAAGAAGCGGTCACCGGCGCCGTTCGAACCGGTGACCGGATCGCCGGAGTAGATCGTGTTGTCCTGGGCGGCGCCGAGGACGACCTGGGTCTGGGCTGAGAGAGAGACGACCAACGCGGTCGCGGCGACGAGTGAGTGGATGCGCATCACGGAGAGTTACGGGTTCTCGAGTGCGGGGAGGATAGCGAGCGCCGTCGATCGCGGAGTGCGGTCCGCCGAAGGCATGCTTCACACCGAAACACCTGACGCTCGCCCGGCGTTGTCCGTCCTGGTCCCATCGGGCCATGACCCCACTCCCGGATCTGACGACCTGGCTCGCTGGACACCCCGTCGACGACGCGACTCTCGCGCTCTCGCGCCACGAAGTGAAGGCGATCTGCGACGAGCTCGCGCGACTCCGCCAGAGCAACGACCTCCTCCGCAAGCAGAACCGCAAGGTGCGCGGCAAGGTCGCCCGGCTCCGCGGCGGCGAAGCGGATCTCGGCGACGTCGAGTTGGACGACGGCGGACCAACAGCTCCCGCATGAAGTCCCTCGCACCGCGCGGGGGACGCTCTAGACTCCTTCGCCCGATGAGGTCGGCGACGCGATCCTGACCGGTCGACTTCGCCGGACCCCATCGACACCCAGAACATCGGATCGCGCGACCCGTCGATGCACCGGGTCGCGACGATCCCAGGACCACGGAACCATGGAACTCGTCACGGGCTCGCGAGAGCGCCCAAGCGCGTCGCCCGATCGAAAGGCGGACATGCAGAACGCGAAGCTGATCCTCGACGGCAAGGAGTACGAACTGCCCATCGTCGTCGGCACCGAGAACGAGAAGGCGTTCGATTGCCAGAAGCTCCGCGACACGACCGGCTACGTGACGATGGACCCCGGCTACGGCAACACGGGGGCCTGTCAGTCGTCGATCACGTTCATCGACGGCGAGAAGGGGATCCTTCGCTACCGCGGCTATCCGATCGACGATCTGGCCGAGCGGGCGTCGTTCCTCGAGGTCGCGCACCTGTTGATGTACGGGGAGCTGCCGGCCGGCGGGCAGCGGCTCGAGTGGCAGAACTACGTGACGCGCCACACGCTGCTGCACGAGGACATGAAGAAGTTCTTCGAGGGCTTCCCGCGGCACGCCCACCCGATGGCGATCCTCGCGGCGATGTTCTCGTCACTCTCGACCTTCTACCCCGAGAACAACGAGACGGACCTCGAGCAGAACATGGTCCGCTTGCTGGCGAAGGCGCCGACGATCGCCGCCTTCTCCTACAAGAAGAGCGTCGGGCAGCCGTTCATCTACCCGCGCAACGACCTCGACTACTGCTCCAACTTCCTGCACATGATGTTCGCGGTGCCGGCGCAGACCTACACCGTCTCGCCGGCGGTGCACGACGCCCTCAATCTGCTGCTCATCCTCCACGCCGACCACGAGCAGAACTGCTCGACGTCCACCGTGCGCATGGTCGGCAGCAGCCGCGCCAACCTGTTCGCGTCGATGGCGGCGGGCGTCTCCGCGCTCTGGGGTCCGCTTCACGGCGGCGCCAACCAGGAGGTCATCGAGATGCTCGAAGGCATTCGCGACGCGGGCGGCAACGTGGCCAATGCGGTCGCCGCGGCGAAGGACAAGGCCTCGGGCTTCCGGCTGATGGGCTTCGGCCACCGCGTCTACAAGAACTTCGACCCGCGGGCCAAGATCCTCAAGAAGGCCGCGGACCGCGTGCTCGTCGAACTCGGGGTGAGGGACCCGCTGCTCGACATCGCGAAGGCGCTTGAAGAGGCCGCGCTCAACGATCCGTACTTCGTCGAGCGCAAGCTCTACCCGAACGTCGACTTCTACTCCGGCATCATCTACCGGGCGATCGGCATCCCGACCGACATGTTCACGGTGATGTTCGCGCTCGGTCGCCTGCCCGGTTGGATCGCGCACTGGCGCGAGCAGCGCCACGATCCGAAGGCGCGCATCAACCGCCCGCGACAGATCTACACCGGGCCGACGCTGCGCCGATTCGTGTGAACCGGCGCGCGCCGCGGCTCACAACGCGCCGAGTGTGATCGTCAACGCGTTCGACGAACTCAGGGCGGTCATCGTGAAGCCGCTGAGTTCCACCTGCAGCGCCTGCTGATGGAGCACCGCACCGGCGAGCGACGTGCTCGTCGGGATCAGCAGCGAGTCGGTCGCCGTGCCGCCGGCGTTCGCCATGAACCAGGTGACGTCGAGGTTGACGAGCAGGTTGCAGCCCGGCAGACCGGCGGGGTCGAGCACCGAGAGGGGGATCGACGTCGTCGTGAAACCGAAGACGCCGATCACGATCGACGCCGGGAGGAGGCCGGACACCGAGAAGGCGTAGGTCCGACCGAGCCAGGGCCGATCGGTGGGGAAGGTCGGGGCGAACACGACCGGTCCGCTGCCGCCGCTGCCGTTGCAGCCCGAGCCGAGCACGATCGACGAGGCCACCGGCGTCGCCTGGTATTGGCACGTGCCGGTCGTCGTGCCGACGCCCGACGGGTTCTGCCCGCTGACCTTGTAGACCTTGCCGAGCGACGGGACGAAGCCGGCGTAGTAGCGGCTGATGCGGCCGATCACCGGGTCGGCGGTGTTGAACGTCGCCTGTCCGTAGAGGAGCCACTCGTTCGTCACGCAGTCGAACTCGCTGCAGAACGTGGTCGGCGAACCGCCGTAGCCCGGGTAGCTGCCGGGGTTGAGCGTGTCGATGCCCTGTCCGCCCTGCATCACGACGCGCTTGCGCAGTGGGTCGTAGACGGCCTGGTTCGCGTTCGCGCTCCCTTGGATCACGGCCGTCGTCGGGGCGATGTTGGCCCAGTCGAAGCCGGTCCACTTCCAGGTGTCGAGGTGAGGCAGGTTCGGAGACACGGACGAGTCGATCCCCGCGCAGAGGAACACGTCGCCGAAGTCGGAGCGCGTCATCAGGCTGTGCTGGCGTCGCACCGGCGGCAGATTGGCCGGCGCGAGCTGGATCCAAGTCCCGCCGAGCAGCAGCCAGGTGTCGTTCGCGCAGACGCTCGGGCTCAGGCTGGTGTCACCGCCGAACAGCAGCATGCCGCCCGTCGTCGGTTCCCAGGCCATCGCCGAGAAGCGCCGCGCGGTCGGACTGGTCGCGGGCATGGCGTCAGTCCACGCGTTGGTCGTGGGATCCCACTCCCAGGTGTCGCCGAGCAACGCCGGCGTCGCGCCGCCGCTGTCGCCGCCGAAGACGATCAGCTTGCTCCGCGCGAAGTCCCACGCGACGCACGCGCCGCCGCGCGCCGGCGGCGAGCCCGCAGCGCCCTCGGCGGTCTTCAGCGTCCACGCCGTGCCATTGAACTCGTACAGCGCATTCAGCACGGTCGTCGTCGCGTTGCCGGAGCGGCCGCCGAAGACGTAGAGCTTGCTGTCGCTCGCGGCGCCGGGGTTGTCGCGGCGCTGCGTCGGAGTGCCCGTCACGCCGGAAGTCAGCACCCAACGCGCGCGCGGAGCCGCCATCGGGATGGGGGATTGGGCGAGGATGGAGCCGCCGAGTGCGACCAGGACGGATGCGGTGAAGAAGCGATGCTTGGCCATGGCGTGTGGGGGGTGATGCGCCAGGGCATGCCTTGGCGCGACAAGATTTCCGCGCGCGGCGACGGGCCGCTCGCACCGCGCCCACGACGGCGAGCCGGCGGGACCTGCTCGCTATGCTGCGGCGTTCCCTCCGCAGCACGACATGACGACGCACGCCGACGATCCCCGCACCCGGAAGGACCCATCGACGGCCGGCGCGGGGTCGCTCGCCGCGCAGGCGCTCGCGGCTGCGGGTGATGTCGCGCAGGCGCGCGACGTCGGCGCGCTCGACGCCGCCGCGGCCGGCGCTGCGCAGCGGTTGGGTCGTACCAAGCAGAGCCTCGTCGAGCGCTTGATCTACGGGCCGTCGCCCGGCATCGCCGAGCTGCGTTCGGGCGCGGGACTCGAGGAACGGGCGGCGAAGCGAGGCCGGCCGGTCGTCGAGGCCGCGATCGATTGCATGGCGCGCGGCGTCGCGTTCGAGAGCGATCGCAAGCTCTCGGCGGAGTTGCGGCGGCGCGTGACGGAGACCGGCGGCTACGGCTTCACGGTGCCGGCGCGCTTCGGCGGCGCCGACGCGGGCTATCCGGAACTCGCCGTGGTCGAGGAGGAACTCGCGGCCAACGGGCTCGGCGCGCTCGCCGTCGAGGTCTCGGGCGTGCTGACGATCGGCGCGGGTTCGTTGATCGGCTACGGCACCGACGCGCAGAAGAGCACGTTCCTGCCGATGATCGCGCAGGGACGGCTGATGAGCTTCGCGCTGACCGAGGTCGGCGTGGGCGTCAACGCCAAGAAGGTGCGCGCCTACGTCGAGAAGGACGACGCGAACGCCTGCTGGCGCGTCTTCGCCGACGGTTCGCGCAACAAGCTGTGGATCACCAACGCCGTGCACGGCGGGATCGCCGGACTCGTCGCGCGCATCGGCAAGGACGGCAAGCAGGTCGGGCTGTTCGTCGTCGAGCTGCCGGAACACGACGTCGATCGGGCGAGCGGCGCCGATCACGAGTTCCGTCTCGAGTCGGCGCACGTCGACGCCTTCCAGCAGAACTGGAACGGTCGCATCCACCTGCACAACTTCCCGGTGCCGCTGCAGAACCGCATCGAGGCCGACGGCGTCGAGGTGCTCTTCTACTGCCTGCGCATGGGGCGCTGCATGCTCGCCGCGATGTCGGCGGGGTACCAGCGGATGTTCGCCGCGGACGCCGCGCACTACGCGCGGACGCGCGAAGGCGTGGGCGGCCTCGTCGTGAGGCACGAGCTGCCGCGACTCGCGCTCGGTCGCATGCTCGGCGGTGCGCTGCAATCGCGCGCGTTGTCGCACCTCTCGCTCCAGCAGGACGCCGACGGCGTGGACCTCGCTGGTCTGCGCGACCTCACGAAGTCCGCGGCAGCGGGCGCCGCGCTCCAGTCGCTGCGCGCGTGCGAGCGCGTGCTCGGCGGGCGGAGCTTCGACAAGCGCTCGCGCGTCTCGCAGGCGCGGTCGAACGTCCACGTGTTCGGCGTCGTCGAGGGCGAGGACGATCTGATCCTGATGGGGATGGTGAAGGACATCACCACCGCATTCGTCGATCGCTACATGGCGGGCATGCTCGGCGTGATCCAGTCGATCAACGTCGACGTCGAGAAGAAGCCGCTGCCCAAGGACCAGCTCGTCCTGCGCATCGCGCCGTCGACTCTCATGCGGTGGCCCAAGCGCTGCCTGACCGCGACGGCGCGCTTGTTCGGCAACCGCGGCTTCTGGCGACTCGCGGGTTGGACGCTCGGCAACGCGCTCGTCGAACTCGTGCGCCTCCCCGGTCGCCTGATCCCGTCGGCGTGGTTGCCGCGCTATGCGTCGCTGCCGGCGCCCTTGCGCCGCTTCGCGCGCTTCGCCGAGCGCAAGCTGCGCGGCCGGCGCTGGACCTACCTCGGCATCAACCTCTGGTTCCAGCTCGAGCTCACGCGCGCGCAGATCCCGATCCAACGCTTCGGCAAGAGCGTCGAGCACCTCGTCTCGATCCTCGTGCTCTGCCATCACGCGTCGCAGCACGACGCGTCGCAGCAGCGCGTGGCGGCGCTGCAGTGCGCCGTTCTCGAGGACGAGTTCCGCGGCCTGCGCATCCTGTCGGGCCTGCGCGCGATGGACCGCATGCGCGAGCACGTCGCGGCGGTCGGCGGCGACGTCGAACGCGGCGCGAGTTCACTGCTCGACGGCGTCGAGCCGCAGCCGTTCACGCACGACTGGCGCTGAACCGGCGGGCGCGCGGCATGCTGATGGCCATGCGCCTCCCAGCACTGCTCGTCCTGCTGTGTCTTGCCTCGCTGGCCGCCCAGGATCGCCTCGCTCCGGTTGGAATGGTGGATGCCTGCGAGGCGCAGTTCCGCCAGGGCGGCGTCGGACTCTCGGTCGCCGTGGTGAAGGGCGGCCGGACCGTCTTCCGTCGCGGCTTCGGCACGACGGCAGTCACCGACGGCGCGCCGGTCGACGAACACACGCGCTTTGCGATCGGCGCGATCACCAAGGAGTTCACGGCGGCGTGCGCTTTCCTACTCGCCGAGGACGGCAAGCTCGCGCCGAGCGACGCGGTGGCGAACTGGTATCCCGAACTCACGCGCGCCGCCGACGTCACGCTGCTCGACTTGATGCAGCACGTGTCCGGCTACGCGGACTACTCCCCGCTCGACTACGTCGACGCGCGGATGCGCGAGCCGATCGAGCCCGACGAACTGCTGCGTCGCCATGCCGGCAGGGATCTCGACTTCGAGCCCGGCACGCGCTGGTCGTACAGCAGCACGAACTACATCCTGCTTGGCCGCATCATCGAGAAGGTCAGCGGCCAGCCCTTCGGCGAGTTCCTCCGCGCGCGCATCCTCGAACCGCTC
This sequence comes from Planctomycetota bacterium, assembly GCA_016235155.1. Taxonomy (GTDB): domain Bacteria; phylum Planctomycetota; class UBA1135; order UBA1135; family UBA2386; genus JACRLW01. The sequence continues at coordinate 12,223 of JACRLW010000146.1, read as the reverse complement.
GGCATGAGCGACACGCTCTACGAACCTTCCGGCGACGAGGACCGCATGGCGCGCGGCCACGTGACCTTCGCGCTCGGCCCGCCGGAGCCGGGCAAGCCGGAAGGGCGCGGTTGGCTTGGCGCCGCGGGTGCGATCTGGTCGAGCGCCGACGACCTCGCGAAGTGGCTCGCCGCGTTGATGGGCGGGAGGGTCGTGTCGCCGGCATCGCTCGCCGCGATGACCGCGGCGCGCACGCTGGCCGACGGCCGCTTCTTCGAGTACGGCTGCGGTCTCTCGCTGGGCGTGATCGGGGAGCGACGCAGTTGGGGTCACGACGGCGGGGTCGAGGGCTTTCGATCCAGCAGCCTCATGATCCCAGCGCAGGGAATCGCCGTCGTCGTGCTCGCGAACATCGACGCAGACGCCAGCGATCTCTCGCGGAAGCTGCTCGACCTGGCGACGGCGTCCGCCGCGCCGCCTCCGCTGCGGTTCGACGTTCCTGGGCCAGCGGTGATCGACGTCATCGGCGCCTGCTTCCGCGCGATGCAGCGCGGTTCGTTCGTCGGCATTCCCGTCACGGAAGACTTCGGCGCATACCTCACCGCCGAGCGGCTCGCGGGAGCATCCCTTCGACTGAAGCCCTTCGGGACTCTCGGCAAGGTCGAGGTGCTGCGCTACGGCGAACGCGGCGGGATGGAGGTGACGATCGCGCGACTCGCATTCCAAGACGCCGTGCTGGAAGCGTCGCTCTTTCGCCGTCTCGACGGCAGGATCGCGCAGTTCTTCGTCACGAAGGACTGACGCTCACGCGCCGCGCATCGACTTCAGTCGCCGCAGACCGAGCTCGAGCGCGAGCAGGTTGCCGAACAGCGACTCGGGCTCGAGCGAGGGCGCGCGCGTCGCCTTGACCAACGCGGCGAGCGCCTCGCGGTCGACGTGATCGCCGAGCGCCATGCGGCGCGCGTCGAGGAGGTCATGGACGCGTTCGTCGGACCACAGGGACAGCCGCTCCGCCGCCGACTCCTCGATCGTCCGCGCGCGCGCCGGTCGGCCGAGGAACTGCTTCGCGAAGCGCAGCGCCTCCGGCGCGAAGCGCCACGCATTCCATGGCGTCCGAGGCATCGCGGTTCCGCCGGTCGCGAGCGGCAGCCTTGCCAGATCGGGTGCGAAGCGCGCGAGCACGGCGCGCGCGAGCCGGTTGTTCCGCCGCGCCGACGCACGCGTGCGGAGCAGGGGTTCGAGGGCGCTGCGGAAGGACAGCGGCGACAGGCACGGCCAATGCCGATCCGTGCTGCCGGCGATGCGGCCGTGACGGCAGCGCATCTGCATCCGGAGGTGCAGGCGATCGAGACGGAAGGAGCGCGGGCCGCACTCGAGTTCCGCGTCGAGCCGGCGGACCAGCGCCGTGAAGTGCGGCAAGGGATCGAGCCGTTCGGTCGGTGACCACAACGCGAGCGGCGTCGCATCGGCCGCGTAGTGCCGCCGCGCGATCGGTTCGGCGTCGAGCGAAGCGAGGTCGGCGGGTCGCGAGCCGAGGAGTTCCCACCCGCAACCGCGCGCCACTTCGCCGAACGAACCGTCGAGCGAAGCGCCGAAGCTCCGCGACAACTCGGCGTGCGCTCGATGCACGCGCGCGAAACCGAGCGCGTCGCAGAGCCCGTCGGTCAGGGTGATCGAACCGACGATCTCGTCGAAGTCGGGCGGTGCTCCGGCGGGGATCACGTGGTGACGGAGACCGACGCGCCGCGCGATGCGCGACGACAACACCACGTCGACGTCGTCGGGCCGGCCCGTGACGGTCGTCTCGAATCCGACGTCGGCCTTGCGGAGGAAGGCGCACAGGATGCGCGAGTCCCATCCCGCCCCGAGTTCGGCGACCGGCCGCGGCAGGGCCCTCGCGACGCGGCGGCACACGGCCGTCATCGCGCTGCCGAAGGCCTCGACCGCCTCGTTCGCGTCGAGCGTCTCCGGGTCGAGGCTCCGGATCGACCAGGTGCGCGCACGCAGCTGCCACGTGCCGCCGTCGAGTGCGATCACGGCGGCAGGCGGCAGCGCGCGGACCGCGGCGTACGGCGTGCGGTCCTCGTACATCACGCCCGTCGCGAGGAACTCCTGGCAGCCGACCGGATCGAGCGCGGTGGTGTCGAGCGCGGCGAGCACGAGCGCCGACGTCCCCGCCGCGGCGATGCCGTTCTCCGCGCGCGCATAGACGTGCCGGCACCCCATCGGGTCGGTCACGATCGTCGCCGTGGTGCGGTCGCCGTGCGCCAGCGCGAAGAACCCCTCGAGACCGTTGCCGATGCTGGCCGGGTCGCGCTCCTTCGATGCGCGCAGCAACTGCGCTTCGTCGCCGCTGCTCGTGCCGTCGTCCGAGAACCAGGTGCCGCTCGCGATCAGCCACCGTTCGCGATCGACGGCCGTCCCTCCGCCGCTGCGATTGCGACGCGCCCACGCGGCGGCACGCACGCGCGGTCCGCGGACGTCGAACGTCGGCGCACCCGATCCTGCGTTCGCCGCCGCGCGCAATCCACGTTCGAACCAAGCGTCGGCGCCAAGACCATTGCCAACGACGACGAGGAAGTCGGTCACCGGAGTCCTCCCACGGACTTGTCCATCGCCCGCAGCATACGCGCAGGAGGCGCGCGGCACGAACGACGGATCCAGCGCCTCACCCGCGCGGCTTGCGACGGTGGAGGATTCCGAGGAAGTCCGGGTGGTTCCAGGGCCCGGTCGGTTCGCCGAGCCGTTGCGCTTGGAGTCGAGTGAGCTGATCGATGTGCGTGAGGTCGTGCACGCCCCAGGTCGCCAACAGGTTGGCGAGCGTCACGCGTCCGAGTCGCGGATGGAGTCCGACTCGCGCGAGGTCCGTCTCGGTCAGTCCCAGCGACGCGAACGCCGCGAGGCTTCCTCGCCGTTCGACCGCGAAGGTCTCCAGCAGTTCGGGAAGCGGACGCGCGACGAGGTCGCCCCAACCGTCGCGGTCGAAGGGCGGGAACGGCTCGCGATCCGCGTGCGCGAGGAGATGCCGCACGCGCGGGATCCAATCGGTTCGTTCCCCATGAATGAGGTGCGCGAGGATCTCCGCCGAATTCCATTGGCCGTCGGGACGGAACCCGATCTCGGCGGCCGGTTGCCGGGCGAGCAGGGCAAGGACGACGTCGGGCGTCGAGCGGAGGATCGGAAGGACGTCGTCGAGGAGGGTCATTCGCAATGTCCGGCGGGAGGTGCGTCGGGCGCGGAGGATACGTCGCCGGCGACACGAGCGACGTCGGCGCTCCTGCTACCATCGCCGCCCGATGCGCACGAGCGCTTGGACCTTCGGCGTGGTCGCGATCGCGTTGGCGGTCGCGGCGACCTGGATCCTGCGCGGCGACGAAGCGACACCCGATCCGGGGCGCGGCGAGGTGTCGCCGATCACCGTCGCCGACCCGGCGGCTGCGACGCCGCGTTCGGGGTCGTCTTCGCCGAGCGAAGTCGTGCACTCGACGGACCAGGATCGCAGCCCCGCGTCGCGCGACGAGTTCCGCGCACGGCTCGCGGAGATGCACGTCGATCGCGGGATCGGCGGAATCGTGCTCGCGCCCGACGGAACGCCGTTCGGCGGTGCGCTCGTGTGGTTGCTCCACCCGACCGACGAGGACGCGCTCGACACGAGGACGAGCGATGCGCGCGGCCACTTCGTCTTCCCGGTCGGGCTCGATGCCGACGACGCGTTGCTCTCGTTCCGCATCGCGGCGCACCTGCCCGATCACGGCATCGCCGACCCGATCGCGGCGGCGCGGCCCGGTCCCGGCGAGATCACGCTCGTGACCGTGACGGCCTCGCGCGCGCTCGGCAGCGTGACGGGGCGGGTCGTCGGTCCGGGCGGACGGCCGGTGCCCGATCACGTCGTGCTGCTCGTCCGCAGCGACGCGTCGCCGGGCAATGAACCCGAATGGCGCGCCGGTCGCGACGATGCCGAAGTGCGCACCGCGGCCGACGGCAGCTTCGTCGCACGCGGTCTGCGCATCGGCACCTTCGAGGTCGACGTCGCGCCGCGCGATCAGCCCGCGGGCTTCCTCGTGGAGCCGCCCGAGGAGCGCCCGCTGCTGGCGACCGGGGCGCCGCCCGCGACGATCGTCGTGCCGTGGACGCGCGTCGATCTCGTCGCACGGGGGATCGAAGGCGTTCCGGTCGCGGCCGACGGCTTCGCGCTCTCGATCTTCGCCGAGTCGATCGCGTCGCTCGCCGCGGCACGCTTCGCGGCCGGCCAGCCGATCGAGGCGCAGGACGTCGCGCCGACCGCGGAGCGTGAACTGCGACTGCGCGGCGAACGCGCGAGCTTCTGGGTCGCACCCGGCTGCTTCGTGATCGGCGAGATCGACGACGGCCCGCGCCGCGCGCATGCCGGCGCGCTCGTGCCGAAGGACGTCGCGGTGTTCGAGTTGCCGGTCGGTTCCGAAGGCGGCGAGCCGGCGACGGTCGTGCTGCGCGTGCACGGCGACGACGGGACGAAGTTCGCGCGCGTGCTCGTGCGCATCTCCGGCAGCGGCGGCGTCGCGTTCGTGCCGGCCGGCTTCGTGGATCACGGCGCGGGCCACGTGGCGTTGCCCGAGGACGGTCGACTCACACTGCCGGCATCGATCCGCGCGGTGTCGGTCCTCGCCGAGCCCTTGCGCGCCGGGTCGCGACCGCTCGCCGACGCGTGGCTGCCGGCGGAACTCACGCTCGCACTCGCGCCCGGCAAGACGGTCGAGCGTGACGTCGCGCTCGCGCGCGCGGCCGTGCTCGAGTTCGACGTCGCATGCGAGGCGTCGCTGAAAACCGGCGCGGAACCCGAACTCTTCGCGGGGCGCATCGGCGACGTCGCGGTGTTGCGCGCGCGCGCACACCTCGAACGGACGGACGACGAACTCGAGCCCCTGCTGATCGGGATGCGCCTCGATGACGACTCATGGGCCGAGCTCGCGGGACTGCCCTGGCGCTCCGGAGCGACGACGCAGGCGCGCGTGCTGAGCGCGCTGCGACCGGGCCGCGTTGCGTTCACGGTCGCGACGATGCGCGCCGACGGCGCGGCGCCCAAGTCGCGCCGGCTGTTCCTCGACCTCGTGCCGGGCACGCAGCGGATCCGCCTGCGCATCGACGCGGATCTCGTGGCGCATGCGGAGGGTCGCTGAGCGATGACGACTCCGCTACGGGTCGTGGAGGACTGGGCGCGCGACTACGTGTTGGCGACGGAACTCGAAGCGAAGCTGTCGCCGCCCGAGGCGCCGTCGCGCTGGGCCGCGGTCCCGCGCGTCGAACGCATCGCGGCGCCGGGTCGTCCGGTCGAACTCGCCGTCCTCGACAAGAGCATCCGCTCGCTGCGGGCTCCCGAGTTGAAGGACGCGCGCAAGCGTGCGCGCCTCGTGCACGCGATGGCGCACCACGAGTTGCAGGCCGCGGAACTCTTCGCGTGGGCGATCCTCGCCTTCGCCGACGCGCCGTTCGCGTTCCGGGCCGGACTGCTGCGGATCTGTCTCGACGAACTGCGCCACTTGCGCGCCTACGCCCGATGCCTCACCGCGCTCGGGTCCGGCTACGGCGAACATCCGGTGCGCGACTGGTTCTGGCAGCGCGTGCCGTCCTGCGCGACGCCGCTGCAGTTCGTGGCGCTGGTGGGGCTCGGCCTCGAGGGCGGGAACCTCGACCACGCCGCGCACCACGCCGCGGAGTTCGCGGAACTCGGCGACGAGAAGACCGCCGCAGTGCAACGGATGATCGAGCGCGAGGAGATCGAGCACGTGCGCTTCGCGGCGCGCTGGTTCGCGGAGTGGACCGGCGGACTCGACTTCGAGCGCTGGCGTCGCGAGCTGGTCGCTCCGCTGACGCCGACGATGATGCGCGGCAAGGCGATCAACCGGGCGGCGCGCGCCGAGGCCGGACTGGACGAGGCGTTTCTCGACGCACTCGCGGCGTGGGGAGGGACCGACGCATGAGCGGCAACGTGAGCGTCTTTCTGGCGAACCTCGATGCCGAGCTCGAACTCGGCGACCCGGGCTACGTGCGTTCGTCGCGGATGGCGGCGTCGATCCGCGCACGCGCGGCGTCGCTCCCGCACCTCGTCGTGCTCGACGCGCGTGATGTGCCGTCCGACGCCGTCGTCGTCGGCGGCGACGCGTGGTGCATGACCCCTTCGGCCCGCGCGGTGCTCGATGCGCTCGGCGTGGAAGCGCGAGCGCCGGCGGTCGAGGTGCTGCGCCGCGTCAACCACCGTTCGTTCGCGGCCTCGCTCGGTCCGCGCTTGCCCGGGGCCGTGTTCTGCACGAGCGTCGCGGACTGCACGCGTGCGTTCGCGCGGGCGCCGGATCGGCCATGGCTGCTCAAGCGCGCGCTCGGCTTCGCGGGTCGCATGCGCAAGCGCGTCGTGCCGAGCGCGATGGACGCCGCGTCGCGCACCTGGCTCGCGGCGTCGATGGACGGCCACGGCGCCGGCCTGATGGTCGAGCCCTTCGTCGCGATCGTCGCGGAGTTCTCTTTGCATGGCCGTCTCCTCGCGGACGGCGCCGTGCAACGCGGCGCCCCGGTGCGGTTCGGCACCGACGCCGACGGCGCATTCGCGAGCGCGCGTCGTGCCACCCCCGGCGAACTCGCGCCCGGGGAGCTCCGCGCCCTCGACGACGCCTTCGCCCGCTGCGCCTCCGCGCTGCGCGCCGCGGACTACTTCGGCCCCTTCGGCCTCGACGCCTTCCGCTGGCGCGACGACGCGGGCGTTCGCCTCTTCCACCCCCTGAGCGAACTCAACGCGCGCTACACGATGGCGTGGTGGGTGGGGATGGGGGAGTGCGAGCGCGGCGAAGCGACCTGATCGATCGCTGGCGCGCTTCAACTCGCACCGCCACGATCGTCCGCCCGTGTCTCCGCATCCGTTTCGCGCTGCAGCAGCGTTCGCCGTCCTGTGCGGGATCTGGGGGACGTCGTGGTTGGCGATCGCGGAGGGGCTCGACGATCTGCCGCCGCTGACGTCGGCCGCGGTGCGGATCGTGATCGCGTTCGTAGTGATGGTCGCCGTCGCGCCGGCGATCGCGCGGATCGAGGGCGGCGTGCGCCCGCCATGGCCGATGGCCGTGATGATGGGCACGCTCAACATCGCCTACAGCTACAGCGTGATCTACGTGACGGAGCAGACGCTGCCGTCGGGACTCGCGAGCCTGCTGTGGGGCGTGTTCCCGATGATGATGGCGGTCGCCGGTGCAGCGTTCCTCGGCGAGGCGCTGCGCGCGAAGCACGTCGTCGGCTTCCTCGGCGGACTGATCGGACTGGCCGTCCTGTTCTTCACCGACCTGCAGCGGATCGGCGAGAGCGGCGTGATGACGGCGTTGTTCCTGCTGACGAGTCCGCTGGCGTCGGCGTCGTCGCAGATCGTCATCAAGAAGAGGGCGGCCGGGGTCAGCGCGGCGTTGTTGACCCGCGACGCGCTCGGCGTGGGTTCGCTCTTGCTCGTTCCGACCGCGTGGTTCCTGGAGCGCGACGCCGCCGTGCATTGGACCGGCGGCGCGATCGCATCCGTCGTCTACCTCGCCGTGGTCGCGACCGCGCTCGCCTTCTTCCTCTACTACTGGCTCCTGCGCCATGTGCGGTCGTCGAAGCTCAGCACGATCGCCTACATCACGCCGGTGCTCGCGTTGACGCTCGGCTGGCTCGTGCGCGGTGAACCGCTCGGCGCGACGACCATCGCCGGTGCCGTGCTCGTGCTCGGCAGCGTCGCGCTGGTGATCCGCGCGAAGTAAGGGCGCGCGCAACAACAACTTGCCACTTTGGACCGGCCCGCGACGCCCCTGGCTGCGCTGCGCTCCCTCGATCGAATGCCCAGATTCGACTGCGTCCGCGCGCCTTGCCAGGAACGCCGCTGACTCGCCCCAAAATGTGAAGTTGTTGTTGCGCGAGCCCTGACCCTCAGCGGAGGTGGGGCCAGTGCGCGCGCGTCGCCAGTCCGAGCGCGGTCGTCAGCGCCGCCGCCACTCCCGCGTGCACCCAGCTCTCGTAGAGCAGATCCGTCGCGACGACTCCCGCGCCGCTCGCGAGGACGAACCACAGGCCGATGCGACGTGCGAGCAGGATCGTCACGGCTCCCGCGACGCCGAGCGCCGCGAACACGACCTGCGTGGACAACAACGTCGAGCTCAGCTTCGGGAACTGGCGCATCAGCTCGTCGCGGCCCATCAGCGCCGTGGGCACCGCGAACAGCGGCCCCGCGATCGCGACGACGAGGAGCATCGTGAGGTACCAGGGGCGGGTGTGACGGTCGGGAGCGGGCATCAGATTCGACGGGGTGGGTGTGGCCGGATCCTATGCCCCACTTGGCGTTCTTCCGCTGCGCTCGATCCAGGCGCAACCGCCTGGTATGAGGGGAGCACAAATCGCGAGTGATGAAGAACGCCGGATGGGATTCGGACCTGCCCCGCTTCCGTGCGACGCCGTCCGGGACGATCCGCGTCGCGTTGGAGGAATTCGTCCGCGGCGTCTCGGCTGCGCAGATCCGAGCGTGGGACGACTCGATCCCGCTCCTCCAGCGTGAGGCCGGCGAACTGCTGAATGTCGACCCGCGCGCGCAGGGCTACGGCGCGATCCTCGAGTACCGGCTCTTCTACGACGAGCGCCGCGCGGACGTGATCCTCCTCGCCGGGAGTGCGGTCGTCGTTCTCGAACTGAAGGGCAAGGCGCGGGCGTCGCAGGCCGATCTCGATCAGGCCGCTGCCTACGCGCGTGACCTGCGCGCGTACCACGCGGAGTGCCACGAGCGCGACGTCACCGCGGTCGTCGTGCCGACGCACGCGAGCGATGCTGTCGTTCGCCGAGACGGGGTGTTCGTCGTCGGTCCGTCCGGGCTCGACACGCTCGTCGCGACGTTGGCGCGCGATGCTCGCGGCGACGTTCTCACCCTGCCGCGCTTCCTCGAACCCGACGCGTACTGCCCGCTGCCGACGCTCGTGCAGGCCGCACGCCAACTCTTCGAATCGCGCCAGGTGCGAGAGATCTGGCGGGCGCGCGCCGCGACCGAGCCCGCCGTCGAGGCGATCAGCCGGATCGCTCACGAGGCGGCACGCACCCGCACGCGGCACCTCGTCTTCGTCACGGGACGACCCGGCGCGGGCAAGACGCTCGTCGGCATGCGCGTGGTCCACGCACCTTTTCTCGACGACCTCGCGGTGCCGCGGCGCCGCGGCAAGCCTGCGGTGCCCGCGCTCTACCTCTCCGGCAATGGCCCACTCGTCAAGGTCATCCAACACGAGCTGCGCGGTGCGGGGGGCGGGGGACGCACCTTCGTTCGCCACATCAAGGACTACCTCGAACGCTACGTGCCACATCCCGAGCGCGTGCCCGAGGAACACCTGCTCGTCTTCGACGAGGCGCAGCGGGCTTTCGACGCAGACCTGATCGCGCATCAGCACAAGGACTGGCGCCCCGAGCTGGTGCGCAGCCAGCCGGAACTGATCGTCGACGTCGCGGAGCGCATGCCTGAGTGGGGGGTGATCGTGGCGCTCGTGGGCACAGGGCAGGAGATCCACGTTGGCGAGGAGCGCGGCCTGGGCCAATGGCGCGAGGCACTCGAGCGCGAGATGCGGGCGCCGTGGGTAGTGCACGCTTCAGCAACGATCGAGGACGTGTTCGCGGGTTCGTCGATCGAGACCCGCTGGCTGCCATGCCTCCAGCTGGACACCCAGCTGCGCTTCCACTTCAGCGGTCGCTTGCACGACATCGTGCAGCGCGTGCTTGGCGAGCGACTGGCGCCGGCCGTGGCAGTGGCCGAGACATCGGACGCCAAGCGCGACGACGGCCTGCGCCTGTGGGCGACGCGGGATCTAGAAGTCGCGAAGCGCTACCTGCGCGAACGCTACGCAGACGATCCGACCGCGCGTTTTGGCATGCTCGCATCGTCGCGTGACAAGGCGCTTGCGGCGTTCGGGATCGCGAACGACTTCCAGGCGACGAAGAAGATCCGCATCGGACCCTGGTTTTGCGACGGCGAGGACAAGCCCGGGTCTTGTCGGCATCTCGATCGCACGGTGACGGAGTTCTACGTGCAGGGTCTGGAGCTCGACATGGCGCTGGTGTGTTGGGGCACCGACTTCGTTCGGAACTGCGGAGCGTGGGACATCACGCGTGCTCCGCACTACAAGGCCAAGGGCCGCGCACGCCCGCGCGACCCGCTGCGGATGCGCATCAACGCCTACCGCGTGTTGCTCACCCGCGGGCGCGACGGCTCGGTCGTCTTCGTGCCGCCGCTCGCCGAGCTCGACGAGACGTGGCGGCACCTTCTCCTCTGCGGGTTCCGCGAACTTCGCGACGCGTGACTGCCGCCCTCACGCCCCAGCGACCTTCTGCATCAGCTCCGCGATCTTCCGCGCGAAGCCGGCCGGGTCCTTCGGCAAGGCACCCTCGGCGAGCATCGCCTGGTCGTGGAGGAGTTCGCTCCACTCGGTGAGTTCGCCGTGGCGGGAAAAGTCGCTCGCCATGCGCCGCATCGCCGCGACGATCGGATGGTCGGGGTTGAGTTCGAGGATGCGCTTCTGTTCGGGGACCGGCTGGCCGTGCGCGCGCAGGAGGCGTTCGACGTGCGGGCTGAGGTCGCCCTCGTCGCCGACCAGGCATGCCGGTGACTCGGCGAGACGGGTCGACGTGCGCACGTCCTTCACGCGTTCACCGAGCGCGGACTTCACGGCGTCGACGAGGTCCTTCAGGTCGGCGGCCTTCTGCTCGCGCACCTTCTTCTCGTCGTCGCTCTCGGGCAGGTCGAGCGCGCCCTTGGTCGCGTCGAGCAGCTTCTTCTCCTCGAACTGTTCGAGGTCGCGGACGACCCACTCGTCGACCGGGTCCGTCATGTAGAGGACCTCGTAGCCCTTCTTGCGCAGGGCCTCGAGCTGCGGGCTCCGCCGGCACGTCTCGATCGAATCGCCGGAGACGTAGTAGATGCCGGGTTGGTCCTGGGGCATGCGCGCGACGTAGTCGTGCAGCGAGGTGAGGCCCTCTTCGCGCGTCGACTCGTAGCGGAGCAGCTGCGCGAGCTCGTCATGGTGCTCGCGATCGACGTGGATGCCTTCCTTGAGGACGGTGCCGAAGTTGCGCCAGAACTCCTCGTAGCGGTTGCGTTCGACGGGCTGCTTCTCGCCGTCCTCGCCGTCTTCATCGTCGCCCTCGGCAGCAGCGACGGTCGTCGTGCCCTCCTTCGCGAGCTCCTCGAGCAGCGCGAGCGTCTTCTTCACGACCTGCTTCTTGATCTGCCGCGTCACGCGGTCCTGTTGGAGGATCTCGCGGGAGACGTTGAGCGGCAGGTCCTCGGAGTCGACGACGCCGCGGACGAAGCGGAGCCACTCGGGCAGCAGCTCCTGGCAGTCCTCCATGATGAAGACGCGCTTCACGAACAGGCGGATGCCCTTGCTCTTGCGCTCGAAGAGGTCGATCGGCGCCTTGCTCGGGAGGAACAGCAGACCCGACAGCGATTGCGTGCCCTCGACCTTGAAGTGGGTCCACGCCAGCGGGTCGGTCCAGTCGTGCGCGAGGTGGCGGTAGAACTCGCGGTACTGCTCGTCGCTCACGTCGCTCTTGGCGCGGGTCCAGAGCGCGTTGGCCTGGTTGACCGTCTCCCACTCGGTCTTGCCGTCGGTCTCCTTCGGCATGCGGATCGCGTGCCGCACGTAGTCGGAGTACTTGCGCACGAGGCTGCGCAGCTGCCAACCGGCCAGGTACTCCGTGCAGTCGTCCTTGAGGTGCAGCACGACGTCGGTGCCGCGCCCGGCGCGCTCCGCGGGCTCGAGGGTGAAGCCGTCCTTCGCCTCGCTCTCCCAGCGCCAGGCTTCATCCGATCGCGCGGCGCGCGAGACGACGCTCACGCGGTCGGCGACGAGGAAGGCAGAGTAGAAGCCGACGCCGAACTGCCCGATCAGCGAGAGGTTCTTGTCGTCGCCCTTCTGTCGCAGCGCGGCCATCAGCTCGCGGCTGCCGGAGCGCGCGATCGTGCCGAGGTTCTTGGCGAGCTCGTCGCGCGTCATGCCGATCCCGTTGTCGCGGATCGTCAGCGTCGTGTTCTTCTCGTCGCTCGCGATCTCGATGCGGAGCGGCTCGCCCTCAGCGGCGAGGCCGTGGTCGGTCAGCGCCTCGAACGACAGCTTGTCGAGCGCGTCGCTGGAGTTGCTGATCAGCTCGCGTAGGAAGACCTCTTTGTGGCTGTAGAGCGAGTTGACGACGATCGACAGGACCTGGTCGACCTCGGCGGCGAACGGTTGCT
>JACRLW010000055.1 GCA_016235155.1 Planctomycetota bacterium | reverse complement strand
CGTGCCGAACGCGCCGGGCTCCAGATCGACCGGCACGCCGCGCAGTCCGAGTTGACCGCCGCCGGCCGCGCGGACCACGCCGGACACGTCGAAGCCCGGTTCGAGCCGCACGTCGATGGAGCGGAGTTCCTTCGGCGCCGGGATGCGCTGCCTCGCCATGCCGGCGTGCACGACCTCCAGCGCGAGGTCCACGTCGCGTCGCGTCGCGAACCGGAAGGTCCCGTCGCTGCCGCTGAAGACGTGCGCGAGTTCCTCCGCGCGCTCCTCCGGCCACGGGCTCGTCAAGCGCAGCAGGATCACCTCCGCCGCAGCGAGCGGATTGCCGTCGGGATCGAGCACGCGACCGGCAACGCCGTCGGCGCCGACTGCGGCCGCCGCGGTGCCGGGATCCGGCTGGAAGATCCGCGCGACCGGTTCCTGGGTCCCGCTCGAAGGCTTGCCGCGGTCCGGACCGGCGTCCGGAGTCGGGGCCGCCGTCCCGGGTGTCTCGTCGAAGAGGCGGTCGGCGAGGACGAAGCCGATAGCGAGCACGACGACGGCGCCGGCGATCGACAGGACGACTTTCACGAGCCGCGTCCGTGGCCGCACCGGGATCTGGGACTGTCGGTCGCTCACGAGCCGGCTCCTTCGAACTTGCGCGCGAGGGCGCGGAGTTGCTCGGCGAGTGCGGTCTGGTCGGCCAGTTCCGCCCGGGAGATCGCGCCGCGGAACGCGTCCTGGATCTGCCGTGACGCGAGACCCGCATCGAGGCTCAACTGGAACACGCGAGCGCCGTCGACGCCGATCCAGCTGATCCAGTCGAGTCCGCTCGCGACGAGCAGCCGGGCGCGCAGCCGCGCGAGATAGGGCTCCGCTTCGTCGGGCTCCGCGCGCGCCCAATCCTCCGCCGCCGCGAGCGCGCCCGCCGCGTCGCCGGTCCGTTCGGCGAACCGCGCGCGGATCGCGAGGACGCGCGCATCCGCGGTCGCGACCGCGGTCCACTGCGCGATCGCGTCGCGCAGCCGGGTGAACACGTCGCCGGGCAGGTCGAGTTCGAGCGCGTCGGCGAGACCACGCAGGACGATCGGCGCCTGGAGCGCGAGTTCGTCGATGCGACGCGCGACGCGTTGCGAGTCGGCGAGGAAGGCGTGGACGACGCGCCACGATTGCAGGGCGGAGCGCGGCGCAACCTCGACGTCGAGCGCGGACGCGAGGATCGCCAGGGCATCGCGGCGCTCGGTCTCGTTCGCGAAGCCCGCGGCCGCGCGGTTCGCCGCCGCCGCGAGCGCCTGCTCGAGACCGCCGGCCTCGAGGGTCGACTCGGCCAACGCCGTGACGGGCTCGGCCGCATAGCGATCGGCCGCGGCCAGCAACTCGCGTCGCACGGGCGAACTCAGCGCGAGCTCGAACAGATGCGCGCCGGCGGAGCGCGACGGCGCCGCGGCGGTGCGCAACAGCGCGGCGACGAGCTGCCGCGCAAAGGTGTCGTGGGCCTTCTCGAGCACGCGATCGATCTGCGACACGAGCGCGGCGACGCCGTGCTCCTGCCGCCAGTCGATGAACGCGGCGAGCAAGGCGGGCGCGAACGCGCCGGGACGCCGCACCGACGCGCGCAGGAGATCGCGCACCGCCGCGTCGACGTCGCCGACCGACGCGGTCAGGCGCGCCACGGCGCGCGCGAAGTACAGACGGTAGAGCTCGAGCCAGACCACCGGATCGCTGCGCGAGAACGAGCCGGCGTCCTCGAGCGCGGCGATGCGACCGTCGAGCGACGCGAGCGCGACGAAGCCGCGGCCCTGTCGCAGCGCGGTGGTGGCGGCGGGCGACGGGTCGTCGGCGAACGCGGCGCGGATCGCGGTGACGCGGTCGCTGGCCGGCAGCTCCTTCGCGGCCATCTCGAGCAGGTCGACGACCTCGCTCCGAGTCGGCGACGCGCTCGGTACGCCGACGAGCACGCCGAAGAGGCCGGATGGACCGTCGAGCGCGCCGAGTTCCGTCTCCGCGGCGGCGACCGCCTGCGCGATGCGGTTGTCGTGACGCGTCTGCCGCGCCGCGCGTTCGCGCGAGATCATCTGCCACGACAACCCGAGCGAGACGAGCAGCAGGACGCTTGCGACCGCGATGACCGAACTCAGCGCGCGGTGCTTGCGCGCGATCCGCCATGCGCGCGTCACGAACGAGCGGCGACGAACGGTCACCGGCTCGTCGTCCGCGACGCGCTGCAGGTCGCGCGCCAGTGCTTCGCCGTCCGTGTAGCGATCCTCCGGCTCCTTGCTGAGCAGTTTGTCGAGCACGAGCTCGAGGTCACGCGGCGCCTTTGGCACGACTCGCCGCAGCGGCGGGTGCGCGCCGTGCAGCAGCGCGTGCAGCATCGCCTCCGTCGTCGGTCCCTCGAGCGGCAGGCGGCCGGTGATCGTCTCGTAGATCGTCGCGCCGAGGCTGTAGAGGTCGCTCGCCTCGCTCACCGGTTTCGCGCGCGCCTGCTCGGGGGCCGCGTAGTGCAAGGTGCCGAGGAAGCCGCCGTGCTGCGTCACGGTGAGCGACTGGTCGCCGGCGATCTTCGACAGTCCGAAGTCCGCCAGCGCGAGCGAGCCGTCGGGATGCACGAGGATGTTCCCCGGCTTCACGTCGCGGTGGAGGATGCCGCGGCGATGCGCGTGCGAGAGCGCGTCGGCGACGCCGGCGAACCGACGCGCCGCTTCACGCCAATCCATCAGCGGCCGTTTCGCGCGGCGCGCGTTCGCGATGTGCTTGTCGAGGCTGATGCCGTCGACGCGCTCCATCGCGAAGTAGAGGTGCCCGCCCGCTTCGCAGAAGCCGTAGATCGGGACGATGTGCTGGTGGTGCAGCGTGGCGCTGGCGCGCGCCTCGGTGCGGAAGCGCTTGCGCATCCGCGGATCGGCGCCGAGCCCGGGTGCCAGGACCTTCAACGCGACCACGCGCTCGAGCGTGTCGTCGAAGGCCTCGAACACGGTTCCCATGCCGCCGCGGCCGAGCACGCCGACGATGCGGTAGCTGCCGAGCTGTTCGGGCAACTCGCCGCCGAGTTCGCCGACGACGGTGTCGAGGAACTCCATCGCGTTCACGCGCGCGAGCAGGTCGTCGGCCTCGGCCGGCGCCTCCGCCGTGATCGCGCGCTTGAGCGCGTGCGGGGAGCGCGACTCGTCGGCGAGCAGTTCGGCCATGCGCTCGTCGACTCGCGACGGACGGTCGAGCGACTCGCCGGGAGCGTCTTGGTCGTCGACCTGCTCGTCGTCCGTCACAGGTTCAGCTCTTGGGCGAGTCGCTTCAGCGCGCGGCTCAGCAGCAGGTGGACGGCGTTCTCCGTCCGTCCCATGCGCTCGGCGATCTCCTTGGCGGCAAGCCCCTCGATGCGCGCGAGCATGATCACCTCGCGGTGGTCGTCGGAAAGGCGCGTCAACGCCGCTTCGAGGAGCGTGAGGCGGTCCTTGCGATCGGCGAGGGTCACCGGTCCGGACCGGCGATCGGCGACCGGGAAGTCGGTCCGGATCTCGCGCTCGCGCCGCGGGTCGCGCGCCGCCACGCCGACCTGGTCGCGAAGGATGCGCGCCACCTTGCGCCGCGCGAGCGTGACGAGCCAGGCCCCGGCATTGGCCGGGTCCGACAGCGTGTGCCACGAGTTGATCGCCTCGATCGCGACCTCCTGCAGGACGTCCTCCGGGTCCATGCGCACGCGGAGATCGGGCCCCATCCGCAGATAGATGACGGACAGCACCCGATCGCGATAGCGCTCGAAGGCGACTTCCGGCGAGAGGGACATCAGGTGGCGACGAGGGCGGGCCGCTGCGGCGGGACGATCGTTGGCCGCGGAGGATAGCACCGGTCCGGACATGCTTCGCGTCGCTCCCGGCTCGCGCCGGATCTCGTCGTGGGATCCGCGGCAACGGGCGCTGCGCCGCGACGCTGGATCGATCGCGACGATGGCGCCGGGACATCGCTCCGCGGCGGCGCCGCGCTACGCGCCGCGGCGGCGTTCATTCGCAGGACGTGGTCACCCCGTGGGCGGGGCCGGCCCCGACACCGGCGCCGATCGGTCTAGACTTCGCCGCGGTGCTTGCGTCGCCTGCCTTGCTCGCCGTCCTGACACTCGCCTGGGGTTCGCTCGCGCGGGCACCCCAGGGCGACGGCGTCGCCGTTCCGATCGGCGCACCCGCGATCCGTCTCGCCATGCCCTCGCCCGCGCTCGTGCCCGCGCGCGACTTCCGACTCACCGCCGTCCGCGACGCCGTGCTCGCGCGCGACGAGCGGGCGTTCGCGGTCGCTCTCGCGGGGCTCGAGCAGGCGCATGCCGCGGCGCTGGACGTCGTCGAGCGCGACGTCGTCGCCGCGGGCGGCCGCTTGCTCCGGCGCTCGACGGTCTTCGGCATCGCGGTCGTCGAGCTCGACGGGCCCGCGACCGAGCGCGCGCGTTCGTGCGCGAGCGTCGGGGAGCTGTGTGAGGACAACAGCCACGGCCCCTGCATCCGCGTCGCGACGAACGTGAACAACCACGCCGTCGACCTCGTGCAATCGAACGGGCTCGGCATCCGCGGCGCCGGCGCGGGGCTCGCGCTCCTCGACACCGGCATCGATCTCGTCAGCGGCACGAGCGGCCGCCCCCACCCCGCCTTCGATCGCGCGCCCGGCGTCGACGGCACGCGCATCCGCGCCGCGGTGTCGGCGACGCCCGATCCGAGCGATCGCGAGGATCGCTCCGGGCACGGCACCGCGATCGCGGGGATCGCGATCGCGCGGGATTGGTCGCCCGGTCCCGAGGGCGACGACGGCTTCGCGCCCGATGCGCACGTGGTGAGCATCAAGATCACGCGCGGCACCGCCAATGCGTATCGCGACGGCGACCTGATCGCCGCCCTCGACGAGATCGCGCGCCGGCGCCTGTCCGACGCGCTGGGCGTCGCGAACTTCAGTTGGGAGGGCCAGCCCAATCCGATCCACGTCACGCAGCGCGCGATCGACGAACTCGCGCACTACTTCGACGTGCTCGTGGTCGGCGCGAGCGGCAACGCGGGCCTGCTGCCGAATCCCGCCGCGATGTCCGCCGGGTTCACCAACGGCCTGTCGGTCGGCGCGGTGCTCGCCGACACGCACGTGGTGTGGCCGTCGTCGACCAACGGTCCGTTGACGCTCGACCCGCTGCGCACCTGGCCCGATCTCTGTGCGGTCGGCGTGGGACTCCGCACGCCGTGGCGCGACTCGCCGAGCGGTGAGAGTCCCGCGCAGAGCGGGACGAGCTTCGCGGCCCCGATCGTGGCGGGCACGGCATTGCTGCTCCGCGGCGCCGTGCCGTCGCTCGACACGCTCGAGTGCAAGGCGCTGTTGCTCGGCGCGACGCTCGACGTGAGCGCGGCCAATCCGGCTTCGAACCGCTACGACTTCGGGATGGGGTTCCTGCGCGCCGACTTCGCCGTCGACGCGCTCCGCAACGGCATGCGCGTGCGCGGGGCCGCGCGCGCCGCGACGCCGGACTTCGTCGCGCCGATCGAGAACGCCGTGGTCGGCGCGAGCCTCGTCGCGACCCTGGTCTGGAATCGGGTCGATGCGTCGAGCAATGCGCTCGACGACCTCGACCTGATCGCGGTCGGTCCGGGTGGACGCGTGGTCGCGGTGTCGGAGAGCAGGCGCAACCTGTACGAGCGCGTGGTGTTCGCGATCGACGCGCCGGGGGCGTGGGAACTGCGCGTGCGGAACGAGAACCTGCTCCACGACGGCCTGCCGTTCGCGCTGGTCTGCCACGACAATCGCGGCGGACTGCGGCAAGACGGCACCTGGGAGCCGTTCGGGAGCGGTTGCGCGGGGCACGGCCTCGATCCGTCGCAGGGCTTCCAGTTCCCGATCACCGCCGCGGGGCGTTTCGCGAACAACCGCACGCCACTGCCGCTCGCGTCCGCGCCGTGCCGCGTGCTCCAAATCCTCGACGGCAGCGTGGTGCCTTCCGGCGTGCGCCTCGACGCCGTCGCGCTGCGACGCGACGACGCGAACGTCACCGCGCCGACTTTCGTGGTCGACGTCGAGATCCGCATGGGTCACACGATGCGCACGCCGGTCTCGGTCGTCCCCGAGTTCGACCGCAACTACGACGGCGAACCGGCGATCGTCCTGCCGCGCACCCTGCTGCGACTGCCGGGCATCATCGGTCAGGTTCCGCTCGCGAGCTTCTTCGACCACGTCATCCCCTTCGCGCAGCCTTTCGTCGCGCAGACGCAGGGCGGTCGCAACCTCGTGATCGAGTTCCGCGTCTTCGGTCACGACCTCGGCAACCAGACCTTCGGCCTCGACTTCGACGCCGAACTCGGCTCCGGCACGGCACTCCTCGCGGCCGTCGGCGACCCCAACGCCGCGGTCGGGCAGGCCGATCCGATCGGCATCGCGATGAGCTTGTTGTCCGGTTCGATCGGCGTGCTTCCGCCGTCGATCGCCGCCGACCGACCGCCGCGCCTCGGCGACACGATGATGGTGTCGATCCGCAATGCGCCGCCCTGCTCGATGGCGGCACTCGTTCACGGCACCGACACCGCCGCCTGGGGCGTGTATTCGCTCCCCGTCGAGTTCGACCCGCTCGGCGCTCCCGGTTGTCGATTGTTCGTCCGCCCCGACGCCTTCCTCTCGATCGGCATTGGCCCGAACGGCCAGGGCTGGATGGGCGTCCCGATCCCCAATGCCCCGAGCGTGACCGGCCAGCTCTTCTACCAGCAGTTCCTGGTGATGGACCCGGCGGCGAATGGGTTGGGGCTCACGGTGACGGGGTGTGCGCGGGCGCGGGTTGGTGGGTAGCGCTCTGCGGGTGCGAAGGAAGCGCATCCGACGGCTCGATCGCATGCGTGTCCGCATCGAGTCGGTCGGCGGCCAGATTCCCGCCCGTGCGCACGGTCTACGGACTCATGCTCCGTCCGCTACGCTGCCTGACGCGCTCCTCGCTCACGATGGCAACCACCACGGGCTCGAGAAGCCTCACGGGCCACCTCCTCGCGCTGGTCGTCCCTTCGGTCGCCGTTCGCGCGGTTCGGCGGCGACAGGCAGTGCGGGCCGTCCGGTTCACCCACACGAAAGCCGGATGACCCCGAATTCGAGGGTGGTGCGCTCGAACTCGTGCCCCTCGCCGCGCTCGGCGGGGGGCTGTTCCGTTTCGCGCTCCGGGCACCGCGCGGCGGCGATCTCGCCGCGGTGATCGAAGCCGTCGGGCGCGCGCCGCTCCCGCCATACATCCGCCGCGCCGACGGCGACGACGCGGGCGTCGATCGCGCGCGCTACCAGACCGTGTTCGCGCGGGTGCCCGGCGCGGTGGCGGCACCGACCGCGGGCCTCCACTTCACCGGCGAGTTGCTCGCGCAGCTCGCGGCGCGCGGCATCGGGTCGGCGTTCGTCACCTTGCACGTCGGCGAAGGGACCTTCGCGCCGCTGCGCGTCGATCGCGTCGAGGATCACCGCATGCACGCGGAGCGGTACGAGTTGCCCGCGGCGACCGCGACGTCGAGCCGGGCGCGGGCTCGACCGAGTTGTTCCTCTTCCCGGGCCGCCCGCTGCGGGTCGTCGACGCGCTGCTGACCAACTTCCACCTGCCCGGCTCGACGCTGCTGATGCTCGTCGCCGCGTTCTGCGGACGCGAGCGCGTGCTGCGGCTCTATCAGGAGGCGATCGAGCGCGGCTACCGCTTCTTCAGCTACGGCGACGCGATGCTGCTGGTCTGAGCCTTCGCCCGTGGGTGACGACCAGCGCCGCTGAACCAGGTCGCGACACCCAGCGACGGACGGCGTGGTCCTCGCCGAGGGATCGGATGGTAGTCGGGCGTTTCGCGCTGATCCGCCCGCCCGCCTCGACCCTTGATTGCGGCCTCAGTCGCGATGGGCCGGGCTTCCCGGAATCGAGCAGCCAGGCTCTCCGGGACCCACACGCTCGCCCTCGACGTGTCCGATCAAGACTCCGCGGACCTCGCGAACCTGACGCGTTGCCTTGTCTTGTAGGCGTGTGCGTCGCTCGACACGTGTCATCGATCGCGAGTCTCGTCGAGATACCGCCTTACTTCTGGGTGGAGGTCGGCCATGTCCCATACGTTGTCCCAGAACTCACGGTGTTCGACATTGCCATCAGGACTCCGGACTTGCAACTCAACTGGCTCACCCACCATAAGGACCACCAAACCGAGGAATGGGATGTACTTTGCGTACCCGGGGGTCTTCCAGATCTCAAAGCGTCGCTCCCCGCTCGTGAATGCCACAATCGGCCAGACTCCATAGCGCAAAGCGACAACTTCCTGAGTAGTCAGGAGGGCTAACATGATCGCGATGAACCAGGCTCCGCAGCCGCAACGGCGATGCTTCGCACCAGAGGCAGGCATGATCACGTCAATGTCTCGAGGGATTCAGACGGCCCGAATCAAAGCCCTCGAGCCTCCCGCTCCTTCCTCATCGCTTCTCGAAATACCTCCCAGTACTCGATACAGAACATCATGCGCCAGATCTGGCCGGGGAGGTTCCGATTGCGTCTCCATGCCGACCCACTCAGCCCGGCGAACAGTGATTTCGGGAACGATACGGAGTCGAACACTTTCTCATGCAGAATCCTCGACGCCATGCCAGCCAGGATATCACTGGCGATTTCCGCTGTGTGCTCATCCGGGGAACGGGAACTCCCAAGAAAGTACTCGCGATTCGCTTCTAGCAAAGCGACGACGGGACCACCTGCCAATCCACCGAGGAAGTGCCGGGCATTGGCCACGCCGTTTGCATTCGTGACTGGGTTGAATCCTGGTGGCGCATTCCGGTCCTCCCCCAGGACTTGCTTTCCGATGTCCGACCGCTCGAAATCCATGGTGGGACTCCCATGTCTCCTGGCCCAATCGATGAACTCACCATAGGTTCGAGCCTTCATCGCTGCGGCATCGATCCGGAGGCCGAGACGCTCACACAAAGTCAACCCGTCGGAGTCGCCGGGAGTCGGACCAGGTTCGCCGGTGGTGGATCCAGGGCACGATCCGCCTCGCACGCGAGGCACGGATCCGGTACCGCTCGTGGTTGGAACGGTGTCCTCCGGCGGGTCCGGCAACAGAGTCTGACCGTGAGCGGGAGTCGATGCGCCGCTCGAGCGGGGCCGGTCACCTCGTTTGGCCAATGAGCGATTGGTCGGACTGCCGCCGTGGGACGAGACACTCTGCAGCCCCAGCGAATCCTCGATGTCGGTCGCGGAGTTGCCGGTGTGTGAGTAGGCATTGCCGAGATTCTCACCGTCGATCCACGGACCAGCCGGATCGACCGTGACGAATCTCCCCCACCTCGCGTGAAGGTAGCGGTTCCTTGCGTAGAGGAATCCTGTCTCCTGGTCGTGGCGATACGTCGTGAAGGAGAAGTCCAACCCGACCGAAGACGTCGCCTGCGACCCCCCGCCGGCCGGGTAGACCGTGCGCTCGCCATAGGGGTCGTACTCCACCCGTTCGACGAGGTTGCCGGAGGCGTCATGCAGCGCGGTCACCGAGCCTTGCTCGTCCTGGGTGACCATGTAGCCGTCCCAGACTCCGCCGCCCGCCTCGTTCCAGCGGTAGTAGGCGAGCAGCTCGGTGAACTGCGCACCCCAGACCAGTGTCTTGCGCGCCTGGGCGATCGTGGCCTGACCTTGAACCACGGGCACGAGCTCCTCGACCTCGCGCCAGCCGTCGTAGGCGTAACGCAGGTCGAGGCCGGCGTCGGGCACCACGCGCACGATGCGCCGGTTGAAGGGGTCGTAGCCGTAGACCGCGATCAGCACGACCGTGAAGTCGGTGCTCTCGCCCCCGGTCAGCGCGCCCGAGGACGAGCGGAGCGAGGGTGCCTGACCGCGGAGCGTCGAGCTTGCGCGCGGGGATCTCGAGCGTTCCCGGATGGCCCGGCGGACATCGCCGCCGAAGCGATCCAGGACCTCGCGACGGCCCCGCGTGAGCGTGCTGCGCTCGACGTTGAGTCCCCCGCTCTGCTGCATCGTGGCCGCAGCCTGTTCGCCGGACGCTTGGATCTCCCAGATCTCGGAGAGGCGGTTCTTGAAGTCGTAGAGCAGGTAGTAGCGCCCGTCGAAGACGAGGTTGCCTTCGCCGTCGTGGATCGGCACGATCCCGCCGACTTGCGAGTAGCGCGAGCTGTTCGCCTCGTTCGTGTAGTCGGTCGTCGTCGGGTTCTGGCCGTTCAGCGTCTCGGTCACCGAGTCGCGGCTCTGGCCGGGCTCCAGCGCGTAGCTGACCTCGCGAGCCGCCGTGGCCGCGCCGTAGGGCTGGGAGATGTTCGCGACGCCCTGCTTCGCGCCGATCAGGCGGTGGTGGCCGTCGTACTGGAAGAGGTCGCCTTGCGAACCGTCTTGCTTGGTCCACGCGCGCTTCAGCAGGTCTCCACCGGGCGTCCATTCGAAGGAACGCTGCTCGAACGGCGTGCCCGCTCCCGCGACCTGATGGGTCAGCGACGCGAGGCGCCGGTAGTTGTCGAGTGACGTCGTCTTCGTGATCGAGGAACTGCCGCCGGCGGAGATCACGCGCTCGAGCGCCGTGGCGCCGCCCCAGGTGTAACTCGCCAGGTTGAACGGCGTCGACGAGCCCGGAAGCTCGAGCGTGCGGCTGTCGAGGCGACCGATGGCGTCGGGGACGCTGCCGATGTCGAAGCCGCTGGAGTAGCCCAGGCTCCGGCGGAAGCCGGTGTCGCCGACGATCGGACTACCGGAGTGGACGTAGCCCGACGTGACGTTGACCGGGCTGCTGACGTCGATCCCGGTGTAGGTGAACGACTCCTTCTTGTTGCGACCGAGGCTGTCCCAGTCGAACTCGACACCGCCCATCAGCAAGTTCCAGTTGATGCCCTGGTCGGTCCAGGTCTTCTGGATGCGACCCAGCGGGTCGAACTCGACCGTCTCCTCCGTGGCGAGCAGCGAGATGTTGGACCCGGGCGCGACGGTGCGCTTGAAGCGCCGCGCGGCGAGATCCCAGGTCTGGTTGATGTAGTTGCCGTTGCCGTCCACGATCCACTCGGGTCGCGAGCCGGCATCGTAGGCGAGCAGCGTGCGGTGCGTCGAGCCGCCGTTGTAGCCGGGACGGCGTTGCTCGCTCAGGCGGTAGGCCGCGTCGTAGATCCAGGCCGTCGGCAGTCCGCGACCGTCCTTGCGCGTGACGGTCGGGTTGTTGCCGCTCGCCGGCGTGTCGACGTACTCGCTGAGCAGCGTGATCACGTCGCTCGCCGAGGCGCTCTTGACGAAGCGGACCCAGCGCCCGTCCGCGTCGAAGGTCGTGCGCGCGAAGCGGGTCGGGTCACCGAACTGGTCGGGATCCTGGTAGCGCACCAGTTGGCCGAGACCGTCGTACGCGTAGGCATGCGTGTGCGCGGATTGCAGGCCGTCGAGGCCCTTGACGTGGCGCTTGGTGGCGCGGCCCACCAGGTCGAGCTCCAGTTCCGTCACGTAGCTCTTCTGAGCGGGTGAGGGGCCGTCGTCGAAGATCCGCTGCGTGGACTTCACGACGAGGTCGCGACCCGGCAGGTACTCGAGATCGACCTCGTTGGCCTGACCGGGCTGGCTGCTCAGGCCGTCGCGCACCTTCTTCAGTCGACCGTAGCCGTCGTACTCGCGGTGGACGGTCCGCCCGTTGGGATCGGTGACCTGCACGACGTTCGACCAGATGTCGTAGTCGAAGGTCGTGGCGGCGGTGCCGAGGGAACTGCCGTTGGAATCGAGCAGGTGGCGGAGCACCTGTAGCGGTCGCCCGGCCTCGTCGTAGCCCGTGTTCGTCTACTCGAGCAACGTCGTCGAGTTCTGAGCTCGGATCACCGACACGGCGCGCTCCAGCGCGTCGAAGCCCACGTCGGTGTAGAGCCCGGTCGGGCTGATGTTGCGGTAGATCGGGCCGAGGCCACCGTTGTTGCGGACGTACTGTGTGATCGCATACTCCTGAGTGGTGGCGTTGAGCAGCCGGCGCTGCCTCTTGAGCACGAGATCACTGTCGAAGTAGCTGCGGCCGAGCTCGACTCCGAGTCCGCCCTGATCCGCGACGATGCGATACAGGGTCCCGTAGCCGTCGATCTCGTACTTGTTGACGGCGTCGTTGGGCAGCGTGACCGTTTCGAGTTGCCCGTCGACGCGGTAACCGAACTGGTAGCGCGCCATCCAGGCGAGGTGGCGTTGGTCGGCGCCGAGCGTCGAGCCGGTCGGATCCTGCAAGTTCTCGGCGAGCTCGACCGAGGCGCGGTCCATGTACGACTCGAGCAGGCGGTCGTAGTGGTAGTGCCACTCGTCGCGCAGCCAGGTGCGCGCCGTGCCGAGCGGCTTGCTGCCGTTCTCGTCGAGGTTCTTGCGGCGGATGACCGCGACGTTCTCGAAGGCGTCGCGGAAGTACTCGGTCACCGACGACACGCCGGTCGTCCCGAGCTGGTTGGTCACGCTCTTGGTGCGACCGAGAGGATCGTTGACGACGTCGATCACCGTCTGATGCGTGCTCGAACCTTCGCGGACCTGGGTCACGCGGCCGAGGTCGTCGATGGTGATCGCCACCTGGTTCGGCGTGTCGCCGCCCATGCCCTGCGGCACCACGCGGGTGATGCCGACGAGGAGATCTGAGCCGGACGTGCCCGTTGCGCCGTAGATGTGATCGAAGACCACGCCGCCGACGTCGGTGACCTGCGCCGGGCGACCCTTCTGGTCGAAGTCGATCCGCGTGCTGAGGATCTGCGCACCCGAGGACGAGCCGGTGATCGGCGTGGTGCGCACCTCGACGGACTGCGGCTTCTGCCCGTAGAGCTGGTCGGTGCGGGTGATCCAGGAGTTCAGATAGTCGTAGCTGAGATCGGCGCCGAGCGGCGCGTCGTAGCCCATCGGCCGGCCCGCCCGATCCAGCCCGTGGTAGGTCCAGGTGTGGGTGACGTTGCCGGTGCCGGCCGGGTTCGGGCCGGTCCACGACGTCAGGTTGCCGAACTCGTCGTGGGCCAGCGCATAGAGCGCACCCGACGGCGTGATCACCGACGAGATCAGGCCGCAGGCACAACCGGAGTACGCGATCTGCCACGTGAGGGAACTCGGCTCGACGTCGGTATCGCCGTTCGCCACGCGTGGCTTGCCCAGCGAGCCCGGCGTCACGGTGATCCGCGCCGGCAACCATGGTGTGCCCGA
Source organism: Planctomycetota bacterium (assembly GCA_016235155.1). Lineage (GTDB taxonomy): Bacteria > Planctomycetota > UBA1135 > UBA1135 > UBA2386 > JACRLW01. Next base: position 28,250 of record JACRLW010000055.1, on the reverse strand, counting down.
GCTCGCATTGAGGACGGACTCCGGCAGGTCGAGCGTGATCGTCGTCGCGCTGCCGCCAGCGCCGGACTCGGCCGCGGAGTACGCAAGGCTGACGTACGGCGTCTGCTGGCTGTAGGCGAAGCTGTGGATCAGGCCCTGCTCGTCGATCTGCGTTGCGATGCGGGTGCGTCCGAGCGCGACCGCGTAGGTGTGCTGGCGCACTACGTAAGCCGAACCGCCCGAGGCGAGGCGTGAGTCCGTGATCGTGTTCAGCAGCCCGGCTTCGACGCCGCTGCTGTGATAGGTGAAGGTGACGACCCGGGCGTCGGTGACCGGGTTCGCCACGTCGAGCAGCGGGCCGTTGGCGTCATCGACGACGTAGCTGGTCGCGGGGAGCTGGATCGAGGTCAGGCGCCCCTGGCTGCTCGCGTCGAGCTGCATGCTCCAGTCCCAATCCGTGAAGTGCTGCGCGCCCTTCCAGTACGACACGGAGCAGGTGGTGGGACTGCCGACGGTCCACGCGAAGCGCGTCTCCATCCCGCGTGCGTCGCTGATCTTGTCGATGCGGTAATCGGACCGCCACGTGAAGGTCCAGGCGTTGTCGTAACTGTCGAAGTACTTTGCCGGACGCCATACGCCCGGCGTGTTCGGCTTCGGCTGGTAGCGGATCACCGTGCCATTGGGGCGATAGCGCTCGAGCGTCGGCGACTGCTCGCCGTTGCGGAGGTACATCCGGAAGCGCGAGAGCGCGAAGTGATCCTGGACGACCCACCAGGACTCGCTGAGGGGGTACTGCGCGCCGGTGTCCGGCACCGCGAGGTTCACGTCGCCGGTGCCCGTGATCCACTGCAGGTTGCCCTCGGTCTCGGTGACCTGATCGATGAAGGAGAAGTGCAGCGACTCGCCGAAGCCCTCCGTAGCCGAGCCTTCCTGGTAGGCGGCGTCGGTCCAGGTGCGGTAGGTCAGCCCTATCCCGATCCCGCCGTTGCGGATCGACGGCGGCTCGGGCAGAGCCATGTGGTAGACGACGCTGCCGTCGGCGCGGACCGTGGAACCTGGAGCACTCGGGAGTGCGGGCTGCGCGCGCTGCGGGGAGGGAATCGAACCGGGCGTGCTGGGTCCGTCCGGAGACTTCGCGGTTGGCGGTCCGCCGGTGTCTGAGCTGAAGAAGAGCAACGGGCCGGCGCCGACCCCGTCATAGATGCCACGGCACGCCGCATCGCTCCCCGTGCCGCCGTCATCCGTGCGCGGCGCATTCGTACTCGTCTGGACCACCGGCGAGCGATCGACGGCTCGAGCCGAGTCACTCGGCCTCGCGCGCGAATCGAAGGACGCGACCGAACTCGCGGCGAGCCCGATCAGCGCGACGAGGAGTCCACCGAACGCGAGGTGGAGTTGGCCCGTGGCAAGCGCGCTGACGACATGGGTCTCGGACCTGGCCCTTCGCAACCTGGATTCTCCGACGTGCATCGCTTCTCGCTCCGTGTCCGGGGTCGACTTCGCACCCGCGCGAGCCGCACCTCAGGTGATACGACTCTCTCTCTCTCTCTCTCTCTCGAGTCAAGCGTTTTTTCCGACGAGGCTTCCTCGCGTACTCACAGCGCCTCCCGCGACTCACGATGCTGCCACCAGTCCGTTCTCGAGTGCGCCGGGCTTCTCTCCTCCATGGCAACCATCAACAGCACGACGGGCCTCCTGGCCGTCCTCTTCGCCTCGTCCCTTGCCGCGCCGGCATTGGCGCAGTTCGGCGGCGACGGCGCGGACGGTGTCTTCCACCCGACGAGCAGCGTCGCGATCGACACCAGCGCGCGCCCGGGCGGGTGGAGCTTCACGTCGATCGACATCCCGGCGGGAGTCGACGTGCGTTTCGGCGGTGCCCACCCCGCACTGCTCCGCTGCCGCGGCGCCGCGAGCATCGCGGGTCGCTTGATCGCCGGCGGCTTCGACGCGAACGGCGCGATCCCGGGCGCGGGTGGGCCTGGCGGTTTCGCCGGCGGCGCTCCTGGCAATGCCGGACTCGGACCCGCGGGCGGTGCCCCGGGCAGCGGCAACACGCAGTTCCGCTTTCCCGCCGGCAATGGCGGTCATGCGAGCCCCGGGATCGGCGCCCCGGGTTCCACGTCGACCTACGGCAGTGCCTGGACCTTCGACCTGCGCGGTGGTTCGGGCGGCGGCGGCTTCCGCCACACGAGCATCCCGCAGCTCTCGCTCGGTGGAGCGGGCGGCGGCGGCGTGATCGCGCTCCTCTGCGACGGCGACATCGACGTCTCCGGCGCAATCCTCGCCAACGGCGCGGGCAATGGACGCGAAGGGAGCGGCGCGGGCGGCGGCGTGCTCTTGCGTTCGGCGGCCGACGTCCGCGTCGGCGGCACGATCGAAGCGCTCGGTCCGCGCGATCCGTTCGGCTTGGGCTTCATGGGCGGCGACGGCTTCGTGCGAATCGACGCGTGGGGTGCGCCGCCGGTCTTCGCGCCGTCGGCGATCGTCGCGCCCGCGGCGATCGTGCTCGCGCTACCGGCGCTCCGCGCAGGCGAGGCCCGCATCGGCCAGGCGTGGAGCTTCGACGCCGCGTGCGTGCCGGGCGACGACCTCGCGTTCTTCTGGTCGCCGGGCGCAACGTCGATCGCGATGCCCGGACTCGGCTTGCTCGAACTCGATCCGGTCGCGGGGATCTTCCTCCTCGCGACCGCGCATGCCGGCGGCGAACCCGACCCGTCGCCCGGCGGATCGATCGCGGTGCCGAGCCTGCCCGGATTGATCGGCACGGGCGCGCACCTGCAGGCGATCGCCGTGCGCGTCGCCTCCCCGGAAGGTCCGCGCCTGTCGAACGGAGTGCACGGCGCGATCCGCTGAGCGCACTCGCAACAAGGGCGGCGCGCCGGGCGTTCTCCTCGTCCCACCAACGAGGCAACGATGGCTCTGCGCGAGTTCGTCCGCCTCGGCGCGCTGTTCTCCTGCGGCGTGATCGCCGCTCAGGCGCCGAGCATCGTCTTCACCCGCACCGAGCCGGCCGCGACCGCGAATTTCGGGGCATGCGTCGCAATGATCGGCGACGTCGACGGGGACGGTCGCCCCGAGCTCGCGGTCGGGAGTCCGGCCGCGGATCGCAATGGCACGGACTCCGGGTCGGTCGACGTCCTCGCCGCGAACGGGACGGTGCTGCGCAGCTTCTCCGGCGGACCGGGCTGGCGATTCGGAACGTCGGTCGCCGCGCTCGGCGACGTCGACGGCGACTCGGTTCCCGATCTCGCGGTCGGCGCGCCGCGCGACGGTTCGTCGAGCTACGTCGACGGCGGCTCGGTGACGGTGATCTCTTTGCGCACGGGAAGCACGTTGCGCTACGTCTTCGGCTCGGTGAATCACCGGCTCGGATCCGCGTTGGCATCGCTCGGCGATCTCGATCACGACGGCGTCGCCGAGTACGCCGCGACTGCTCTGGTCGCGAACGCGGGCGGAACCGGCTACGTGGCCATCTGGTCGGGCCGCACGGGAGCGTTGATCACCACCCTCACGGGGCCCCATGCCGGCGAGGGCTTCGGCTTCGCGATTGCGCGCGCGGGGGACATCGACGGCGACGGCGCGCAGGACCTCGCGATCGGTTCACCCTTCGCGTCGCGCCGCGCCTACCAGGGCGGACTCGTGCAGGTCTTCTCCGGCGCGAGCTTCGTCGAACTCGCTCGAAAGGACGGCAACACCGACTTCGAGAACCTCGGCTGGTCGGTCGCAGCGCTCGACGCCGATTGGAGCGGCGACGGCAAGGCCGATTACCTCGCTGGATCGCCGCGCAACGACGAGGGCACGGGCTTCGAGTCCGGTTCGCTCTTCGCGTTCGACCTGACCGGCGTATTCGTGCAGCGCTTCGACGGCGCGCCCGGGGATCGCCTGGGAATCGCCATTGCCGGAGGACTCGACGTCGACGGGGACGGGACGCCTGACGTCGCGGCGGCGAGCGACAGCGGCATCGTGCGCATCTGGTCCGGCGCAGCCGGCCATCGGCTGCTCGACGTCCTGCGCGCGCACGAGACCGCGGACCGCTTCGGCCACGCTCTCGCGCTCGGCGACTGGAACGGCGACGGGTACGCGGACGCCGTCATCGGCGCGCCGTGGTTCGGTCCGGTGAACGGCGGGCGCGTCGACGTCTGGGACCTCGCCTGGCGTGAACCGACGCGCGCGTTCGCGCACGCAGGCGCGGCGGGCGAGCAGTTCGGCCGTCATGTCGCCTGGGTCGGCGACCTCGACGGCGACACGCGCGCGGAGGTCGCGTTCTCGGTGCCCGGCGCGAATCGCGTCGACGTCTTCCGTCACGACGGGGTGCGCGTGCTGTCGCTGGCGGTCCCCGTCGGCAGGCTGAGCTCGAGTTCGATCGCCGCCGCCGGCGACGTGAACGGCGACGGCGTGCCCGACATCCTCGTGGGTTCGCCCGACGACGGGAGCGGCGGCGCCTATGCCGGCAAGGTCCGCGTGTTCTCCGGCGCGGACGCTTCGATCCTGCGGACCTTCACCGGCACGACTCACGAGGCGCTCGGCTTTGCTGTCGCGGGCATCGGCGACGTCGACGAAGACGGCTACGCCGACATTGCCGCCGGCGCCCCGGGCAAGGAGGACACCGGGCTGCCGTATCCCGCCGAGTCGGTCAAGGTCTGGTCGGGGCGCAGCGGCGCATTGCTCCGCACGCTGACCACGTCAGCTCCGGACGTCGACCTCGGCTACGACCTCGCGCGCGCCGGCGACATCGACGGCGACGGCGTGCAGGACATCCTCGTCGGCTCACCGCGCGCCGACGACCGCGCGCTCGACGGCGGACTCGTGCAGGTCTTCTCCGGCGCGACCTTCGCGCTGATCGCGAGCAAGAGCGGCAACACCGCCTTCGAGGGACTCGGCCTCTCGGTCGGCACGCTCGACGGCGATTGGGACGGCGACGGCAAGGACGACTACCTCGCCGGGTCGTGGCGCAACGACGACGGCGCGGGCACCGATGCAGGCTCGCTCTTCGTGTTCAACATCTGGGGCAGCGTCCTGCGGCGCTTCGACGGCGCACCCGGCGATCGCTTCGGCCTGCAGGTCAGCGGCGGCGGCGATGTCGACGGCGACGGGTACATGGATGTCGCCGCGACTTGCGAAGCAAGCGACGCGATCCGCGTCTACTCCGGTGCGCCGCACCACTCTCTGTTGCGCATCTACCGCGACCACGGCTACTTCCCGGTGATCGACCTCGCCGGCGATCTCGACCGCGACGGCTATTCCGATCTCGCGGTCGGCGGTTCCTTCGCGAACCAGTCCGCCGGCCTGGGCCTGGTCTACGACCTGCGCGGCGCGGGCACGCCGCCACGAACGATCCTCGCCGGGCGCGCCTGCGCGACGAGCACGGGTCGATTGCCGCACGCGGCATTGCACGGTCGGGCGGTGATCGGCGGGAGCATCCGCTTCGAACTGCGCGCCGGGATGCCCGGCGGCGCCGCGGCGATGAACCTCGGCGTCGCGATGCAGCTTCCGCTCGATGGGATCGGCGCGCCCGGCTGCTTCGCCTATGCGTCGACCGACACCCTCACCGTTTCCGCAGTGGCGAACGGCCGCGGCGTGATCACGCTCGATCCGGTCGTCGTCCCCTTCGTGGTCGAACTGGTGGGGATGCAGCTCACGTCGCAATGGATCGTGCTCGACGCCGCGGCGAATCCGCTCGGCCTGGTCACGTCGACGAGTGCGACGATCGTCGTCGGTTCGTGAGCGGATCCGAGCAGGTGGTTGCGGCGATCGACGGGCGGCGAGCGAGGGCTGCGAGGCCCGTATGCTCCGTGGTGGGTCCCGCATGTCGAAAACGCCAACTCCGCCGGTCGCCGGTGCGCCGATCGCCGCCGGCGACACCATGTTCGCCGGCGACATCGGCCACTACGCAGACGTCGGACGGGACGCACTCGCGTGGATCCGTCGCGCTCTCGACGCGGCGGGAAGACCGACGCCTCGCTCGGTCCTCGACCTGCCCTGCGGCCACGGTCGCGTGTTGCGCCACCTCCGCGAGGCGTATCCGGCGGCGGAATTGACGGCGTGCGACCTCGACGCGGACGGGGTCGCATTCTGTGAGCGAACCTTTGGCGCGCGAGGCATCGTGTCGAAAGCCGACTTCGACGCGGTCGATCTGGGTCGCCGCCACGACCTCGTCTGGTGCGGCTCGCTGTTCACGCACCTCGATCGCCCGGCCTGGCTACCGCTGTTGCGGCTGTTCCTGCGCCACGTCGAGATCGGCGGGCTCCTGGTCCTGACGACGCACGGGCGCTGGGTCGCGGAGCTGTTGCGCAGCGGCGTGAAGCAGTACGGGCTGGCAAGCCCGGCCGTCGCCCGCGTACTCGCCGACTACCGCCGAGACGGTTTCGGGTACTCCGGATACCCGCAATCGCCGGACTACGGCATCTCGGTGAACTCTCCCGCATGGTTGCTGCGCAATGCGGGCGATTTCGAGTCGCTCCGGGTCGTGACCTTCGCCGAGCGGGCGTGGGACGCGCACCAGGACGTCCTCGCGCTCGAGGTCCTCGGCACATGACCTGCGGCGCCGCGACATAAGCGACGGCACCGGGCGTTTCCCGCGCAGCAGAAGCCTGTCGCCGTACCGGCCGGCGCGCGCAGTGTGCGCCGGAGTGGAAACGCTCGGCGCCGGAACGGCCGCTTCGCGCGGAGCCGCAGGTGCGAACCATGCGGGTCCGGAGGTCGATCATGGTCCTTCTTCACTCCACCTCTCGCGGCCCGACCGTGACGTCGGCGGGCATCGCGCTCTTCATCACCGCGGCGTCGCTCGCCGCCCAAGTCAACTGGGTGCAGCGTTCGCCGCTCACCTCGCCGCCCGCGCGCTTCGGGGCTGCCTTCGCCCAGGACTCCGTTCGCGGCCACAGCGTCGTCTTCGGCGGGCAGCAGGCGGTCAATGCGGCGTCCTTCGACACCTGGGAATGGGACGGATCCGACTGGACCCAGATGAACCCGTCCAACGTGCCCGGCGGACGGCGTCGCCCCGCGATGGCCTTCGACTCCGCGCGCGGAGTGTGCGTGATGTTCGGCGGTTACTCGGGCTCCTTCGACTACGCGGACACCTGGGAGTGGGACGGCAGCAACTGGACGCAACGGTTGCTCACGCCGTCACCCGGCGGACGCGACACGTTCGGCATGGCCTACGACTCGGGCCGCGGCGTGATCGTGATGTACGGCGGTTCGGCCGGCGGCTACCTGAACGACACCTGGGAGTACGACGGCACCGCGTGGACGCAGCGGTTCCCGATCACCGGCCCGGGCTATCGGCAGGGCCACGGGATGGCGTTCGACGCCGCGCGGGGCGTGGTGGTCTTGTTCGGCGGCGTCTACTCCGGCAACTTCAACGACACCTGGGAATGGGACGGCACGACCTGGACATTGCGTTCACCGGCGACCTCCCCCGCTGCGCGCGTCAATCACGCGATGGCCTACGACGAGGCCCGGGGTCTCATCGTGCTCTGCGGCGGAGTGGTCGGGGGCGGCACGATCGTCGGCGACGTCTGGGAATACGACGGCACGACGTGGACCCAGCGCACGCCGGCGACGGTTCCGCCGCCGCGGTATCAACACGTGTTCGTCTGCCAGGGCGCGCGCAAGCTCTGCATGACCTTCTCCGGCTCGCCCATCGGCGGGAACGACACCTGGGAGTACGGACCGACCGACATCGCGACCTGGGAGACCTACGGCCTCGGCTGCGCCGGCAGCAACGGCACGCCGGTGCTCGGCTCGACCGACCTCGGCCCGTTCGTCGGCGACGTCTTCACCTCGACGGTCGGCACGCTTCCGACCGACCCGGGCGTGATCGTCGCCGGCCTGCTCGGTTTCTCGGACACGAGTTGGGGCGCAATCGCGCTGCCCGCGGATCTGAGCCCATACGACATGCCCGGTTGCACGCTCTACAACGACGTCGGGTGGCCGATGCCGTTGCCGGTCGCGGGCGGCGTCGCGACCTGGGATCTGCCGATCCCCTTGATGGCGTCGCTGCTCGGCCTGCCCTGCTTCGAACAGGCGCTGATCTTCGACGCGCCGGCGAATCCCGCCGGGATGGTCCTCTCCAATCCACTGCGGGCGAGGATCGGCGGGCGCTGAGCGGACTACGTCTGCCGCGCCCGGAGTCCGTCGGGCAGGCGCTCGAGCTTGCCGTCGCGCCCGACGCACGCGAGCGTCGTGCGGCCGAGCGCGACGAGGCGATCGTCGCCGAACGCTCGCAGTTCGTAGCCGATCGTCACCGACGCATTGCGGACCTCGAGCAGCCCGACTTTGATCGCGACCTCGTCGTCGTAGGTGACCGGGCTGCGGTACTGCAGATCGACGTGGACGACCTGCAACAGGTGCCCCGCGTCCTCCATCGCGCGGTAGCTTGCGCCGCGCGCGCGCATCCACTCGGTACGCGCTTCCTCCAGCCAGGCGATGTAGCTGCCGTGGTGCGCGACGCCCATCCGATCGGTCTCGCAATAGCGCACGCGTACGCGGTGGACGATCGGTTCCACGAGGACGAACGGCCCCGACCCACCGCTCACGACCCGCCTCCCCGCGCTGCGCGCGCGCGGCACCGCGGCAGGAACGGTCGATGCGGCAGCGCGCCGAGTCGTTCCCGCGCGAGACTGGTCGCCACTTCCTCCGGCGGCCGGCCCTCGCTCCGCGCTCGATCGAGGATCTCGCCGACGACGTCGCCGATGTGCTCGATGCGCGACGGCGGCGGCGTCCTGCCCTCGAGATGGAACAAAGCACCGTGGAGCAGGGCGCCGGCGTTGATGACGAAGTCCGGCGCGTAGAGCACGCCGCGTTCGAAGAGCAGACGGCCGTGCTCGCGGGAGGCGAGGACGTTGTTCGCGGAGCCGGCGATCGCGCGCATCTTCAGGTGCTGGAGCGAGACGTCGTGCACGACGCCGCCGAGCGCGCACGGCGCCCAGACGTCGATTTCCACGCCGAACACGTCGCCCGGGTCGATGCAGGCGACGGCGCAGTCGTCGACGACCCGCATCATCGCGTCGCGCCGGACGTCGCTGACCAGCACGCGTGCCCCGGCGTCGACGAGTCGTCGCACGAGGCGCGAGCCGACCTCGCCGAGTCCCTGCACGAGCACGCGCAACCCCTCGATGCCGGAGAAACCGAGCCGTTGCGCCACCGCACGGATCCCGGCGAAGACCCCGATCGCCGTCGGGTCGGCCAGATTGCCGACCCGGTCCGGTCGGGCGACGAAGTCCGTCTCCGCCGCGACGACCTCGAGGTCGCTCTCGTCGGTGCCGGCGTCGGGACCGGTGTAGTAGCGCCCGCCCATCTCCTCGACGTGCCGCCCGATCAGGCGATAGGCCGCGGCGCGGTCGAGCCCCGGACGGTCGAGGAGGACGGTCTTGCCGCCGCCGCCGGCGACCCCGGCAACTGCGCACTTGTTGGTCATCGCCTCGGCGAGCCGCAGGGCGTCGGCGATCGCCTCGTCGATCCGGCGGTAGCTCCAGCGACGGATCCCGCCGAACGCGGGGCCGAGGCGCGTGTCGTGGATGGCGACGATCGCGACGATCCCGGCGTCGTCGTCACGGAGGATCTGCAACTGCTCGAAGGCGGCGACCGTGGTCGCGGTCCACTCCATCCGCGCGAGGCTACGCCGTCCGCCGCCGCCGAGCACGCGCGAGGATGAGCCGCCAGCCCGGACCAGGCGATCGAGACGTGCCGCGATCCTCGGTCGATGGGAAGATTCGCGCCCCGCGCCCCTCCAAGCTCCCCGCCATGACGCACCGCGTGCCGACGCTCTGTTCGTTGCTCGTCGTCCTTGCCGCCTGCTCGTCGACATCGAGCGCCGTCCGCGATCCCCAGGCGGAGGCGGACGCCCTCGAACGCCGGCGCCTCGCCGCGGAGACCGAGCGCAAGATGGCCGATCCCGGCCGCCTGCTCACCGACCTCGACAAGCAACTAGACGCCTACCTCCGCTATCGCCTGACGACCGGCTCGGTCCAGGCCAACACGGAGGTCGCGAAGCTCCGCGACCTCCTCGAACGCCAGGCGCACGACCACTTCGAGACGCTGCAGAAGCAGGCGGTGCAGGCCGAGTACCCGCGCAACCGCGCGATCGCGATCGGCACGCTCGGCTTCGCCCGCGGCGAACAGGGCCTCGCCGTGCTCGACCCGATCCTCAACGGACTTCGCGACGAGAACGCCGAAGTCCTCGCCAACTCGGTGTTCGCGCTCGGCGTGCTCGGCGACCCGCGCACGCCTCCCGGAGACCTCGCCCGCGTGATGGAGACGGCGACGCTCGACTCGATGACGCGTGGTTGCGCGGCATGGGCGCTGCACGAAGTGCAGGGCAAGGTGACCGACGCCGCGCCGATCGTCGCGATCTGGACGCGCGTGCTGTCCGGCCCCATCGATGCGCAACCGTCGGAGGTCCTGGTCAGCGCATTGCGCGGCCTCGGCCTCAGCCGTTCGCCCGAGCATCGCCCCACGGCCGAACGCTTTGTCTCGCACCCGACGCCGCTCGTCCGCGCGTCCGCGGCGATCGCGCTGGGGCGCCTGAAGGACCCCGCAGCCGCACCGGCGCTGATGGCGCTCATCGGTCCCGCCGAAGCCAACGAGAACGTGCGCCTCGCCGCGCGCAAGGCGCTCCAGGCGCTTGCCGGTGGCGTGGACCGTGGCTACGACGTGGCCGAGTGGCGACGCGTGTTCGAGCGCGGGGTGTGAGACGAGCGCCGATCGCGGCCGCGGCGGCGTGGTTCGCGTTCGTCGGCTGCGGAGAGGACGCTGCCCCGTCAGCGCCTCCGTCGGGGCCTCCGATCGCGACGGCTCCCGAAACCCGCAGCGAGGAGCAGATCGTCGACGCGATCCTGACGCGCAGTCATGGACCGCGTCGCGGCACCTTCGACCGGGCGATCGTCGAGTTGCGCGAACAGACTGACGGTCCGGCGACGACCGTCAGCTTCGCGTTGCCGGACCGCGCACGGATCGTGACTGCCGACGGCCACTGGACGTCGAGCGTGTCCGGCGTGGTCACGAGCGACGGGCCGGTCAGCGACGCCGAGAGTGCTCGGGTCGCGATCCTGCTGCGCGCGCTCGATGCGATCACGCTGCAACCGTTGGAGCGTCGCGCGGTGGTGACGCGCGTCGACGACGACGAACTCACGATCACGACCCGCGACGGAGCGAGCTGGTCGTTGGAGTACGACCGCGCGCTCGACGCGGCGCGCTCCCTGCGCGGCTCGTCGATTGCGGTCCGCTTCCTCGAGCACCACGACTCCGGGCGTACGCGCGTTCCGATCGCCGTCGACGTCGAGGGTCTCGGCGTGCGGCGACTGTCCTTCGTCGACACCGGCGTCGAGTTCGACGCGCGGGTGTTCGCGGCGCCCGGTTCCGCTGCCGGCGGTGCGCGCACGATCGTCGTCGGCGGTCCCTCTCGCGTCGCGCGCCCGCGGCTCACGACTCTCGACGACGTGCGCTGGCTGATGATGCCGGACCCCGGCGACTGGCCCGGCCGCATGGAGCTGTTCCGCACGGCGGGCGCGCGACTCGCGCCCCTCGGCTACGGCAACGGCGGCGATCCGATGCTCGTCCGCGACGACGACGGCACCTGGTTCGTGGTCCCCTTCGTCGCGCTGGTTGCGAAACCCGGCGCCATCGAAGCGAAGGCCGGGGAGCGCGAAGTCGCGGTGCCGCGCCACGACGCGATCCTCGCCGACGCCGCGCCCGGCGACTGGCAGGCACGGATCGCGGCGGCGACGGCGGCGGCCGAGGCGTTCGCCGTCGAACACCGGCGGCGTGCGAGCGGCCCGGTGCGCATCACGATGAATCTGCTGAGCGCGGACCCTGCCGCCGAGCCTCTCAACGTGGATTCCTTGCCGCTGCGGGTTGTGCTGCCGGTCGCGAAGGCCGACTGACCCGGCTCGCCATGGCATCCTGCCCGCCCACCGTCGCCGACTTCCTGCCGATGAACCCCGACGAGGTCGGGTCTCGCGGTTGGGACGCGGTCGACGTCGTGTTCGTGACGGGTGACGCCTACGTCGACCATCCGTCGTTCGCGAACGCGCTGCTCGGGCGCGTGCTCGAGGCCGAGGGCTTCCGCGTCGCGTTCCTCGCCCAACCGCCGTGGGTCGATGCGAGCGCGTTTCGCCGCTTCGGCCGCCCGCGACTCTTCTTCGCCGTGAGCGCGGGAAACATGGACTCGATGATCAACCACTACACGGCGAACAGGAAGCGTCGCAACGACGACGCCTACTCGCCGGGTGGAAGGATCGGCCTGCGGCCGGATCGCGCGACCAACGTGTACGCGCAGCGGTGCCGCGAGGCCTATCCCGGCGTGCCGGTGATCGCGGGCGGCGTCGAGGCGTCGCTGCGTCGCATCGCCCATTTCGACTATTGGTCCGACACGGTGCGTCCGAGCGTGCTCGTCACGTCGAAGGCGGATCTGCTCGCGTTCGGCATGGGCGAGGAGTTGATCGTGTCGATCGCGAGGCGCCTGCGCGACGGCGCCACGCTCGACGGCCTCCGCGATCTGCGCGGCATCGCGTATCTCCTCGGCGCGAGCGAGGTCGTTCCCGAGCATCGCTTTCGCGGCGCGAGCGACGAAGCGACGCTCGAGTTGCCTGCCTTCGAGGTCGTGAAGGACGATCACCTCGCGTTCGCGCGGATGACGAAGACGCTGCACGACGAGACCAATCCGCTCAACGGGCGGCGGCTCGTGCAGCGGCACGGCACGCGCCTCGCCGTGATCAACCCGCCGTCGCTGCCGCTCGACGAGCGCGCGATGGACCGGATCTACGGCCTGCCCTTCACGCGGCGCCCGCATCCGAGCTACACGGAGGCGATCCCCGCGCACACGATGATCAAGGACTCGGTGACGATCATGCGCGGCTGTTTCGGCGGCTGCACCTTCTGCTCGATCACCATGCACCAGGGTCGGATCATCCAGAGCCGCAGCAAGGAGTCGGTCCTCGCCGAACTGAGGGCGATGGCGAAGGACGAGGACTTCAAGGGACACGTCAGCGACCTCGGCGGGCCGACGGCGAACATGTACCGGATGCGCTGCACGAAGCCGGAGGTCGAGCGCGTCTGCCGCCGTCTCTCGTGCGTGCACCCGACGATCTGCAAGCTGCTCGGCACCGATCACGCACCGCTGGTCGAGTTGATGAAGGCGGCACGCGCGATCCCCGGCATCCGCTCGGTCCGCGTGGCGTCGGGCATCCGCATGGACCTCGCCGCGCGTTCGCAGGAGTACGTCGACGAACTCGCTGCGCACCACGTCGGCGGGCACCTCAAGGTCGCGCCCGAGCACGTGAGCGAGCGCGTCCTGTCGTTGATGAAGAAGCCGTCGCGCGGGTCCTTCGACGCGTTCGCGGAGCGCTTCGCCGCCGCGTCCGAGAAGGCGGGCAAGGAGCAGTACCTCGTGCCCTACTTCATCGCGAGCCATCCGGGGTCCGGCGTGGCCGAGATGATCGAACTCGCGGTGTTCCTGAAACAGCGCGGCTACAAGCCGCGGCAGGTGCAGGACTTCATCCCGGCACCGATGGACATCGCGACCTGCATGTACCACACCGGCATCGACCCGACGACGATGCAGCCGGTCGAGACGGCGCGGAAGCTCAAGGACCGCGTCGTGCAACGCGCGCTGATGCAGTTCTTCGATCCGCGCAACTGGTTCGTCGTGCACCGCGCTCTCCTCGACGCCGGCCGCGCGGACCTGGTCGGCGACGGCCGCGAGTGCCTGATCCCCGCCCAACCACCCCGCGCGGCGCTCGAGGCGCGTCGGCGTGAAGCCGAGGACCGCCTCGCCGCGGGCGAGCCGGTGCACGGCGACGAACTGCGCGGGCGCAGCGTCGGGTATCGCCCGCATCGACCCGGCGCGGGACGGACGCGCAAGGACGATCGCCGCCGCGAACCCTAACCTAGGCGCATGCGATCCTGGATCGGTGCAGTCGCTGGGGCAGTCGTCGTGATCGGTTCTCTCGCGCCGGGCGCGCTCTCCCAGGATCCCGTCGCCGGCGTCACGCGCGAGCTCGCGCAGGCGCGACGCGCACGCATCGGCGCGATCGAGTACCGGCTGCGCTTCGATCTCGTCCCCGAGGCGGACGAGGTCGCCGGCTTCGCGCGGATCGCCTTCGATCTCACCGGGGAGCAGGAGCCGCTCGCCGATCTCGTCCTCGACTTCGGCGGCGCCGCGCTCGAGATCGCGACGATCAACTCGCGCAAGCCCGACGGCGCGGCTCGCGCCGTCCACGATCACGTCGTCCTGTCGCGCGCGATGCTGGTTCGGGGCACCAACTGGATCGAAGCGACGTTCCGATCGCCGGTCGCCGCGACGGGAACGCCGCTCACTCGCTACGACGATCCCGCGGACGGTGCGCGCTACCTCTACACGCTGCTCGTGCCGTCGGACGCGCACGCGCTCTTCCCGTGCTTCGACCAGCCCGACCTCAAGGCGAGCTTTCGACTCACGCTGACGATGCCGGGCGGACTCGTCGCGGTGTCGAACACGCTCGGCGACGTCGATCCTTCGATCGACGGGCTGACCGACCCCGCGCGGGAACGGGAACGCGGGCGCGAGGTCGTCGCGTTCCGGCCGACCCGACCGTTGCCGACCTACCTGTTCGCGTTCGCCGTCGGACCGTTCGCGACGATCGACGACGGGCGGCCGGCGGGCCTGGGCGACGACCCGTCCCGCCCGTTGCGCATGGCGCTGCGCAAATCGCAGTTGCCGTTCGTCGAGACCGAAGCGCTCTTCGCGCTGCACCGCGACGCCCTCACGCGGCTGACCGCGTGGTTCGGCATCCCTTACGCATTCGACAAGCTCGACTTCGTGTTGCTGCCGGGCTTCCCGTACGGCGGCATGGAGCACGCCGGTGCGATCTTCTATCGCGAGTCGGCGCTGGTCTTCGAGCGAGCTCCGACCGAGCCCGAGCGCGTGCGGCGCAGCACGCTGGTCTACCACGAGGTCGCGCACCAGTGGTTCGGCAACCTCGTGACGATGGAGTGGTTCGACGACCTCTGGTTGAAGGAGGGCTTCGCGACCTTCCTCGCCTACGACCTCCTCGACCAGGTCGAACCCGAGCGGCTGTCGTGGTTGCGCTTCCTCCAACGCGTGAAGCTTCGCGCCTACGCGATCGACGCGACGGCCGGCACGACTCCGATCTGGCAGCAGCTCGGCAACCTGGCCGACGCGAAGTCCGCGTACGGAGCGATCGTCTACAACAAGGCGCCGGCCGTGCTCCGCGAACTCGAGGCGCGCCTGGGCGACGAGGGCTTCCGCCGCGCGGTGCAGCGTTTCGTCGCTGATCACCGGTTCGGCAACGCGACGTGGGAACAGCTCGTCGCGGCGTTTCGCGCCCACGGCGGACTCGACGACGACGATTGGTCGAAGCGTTGGATCCTCGGCAAGGGGCTGCCGAACGTGCGCGTCGAGTGGACGGCGGACGAGAACCGCAAGGTGTCGTCGTTCGCCTTGCTCCAGTCGGGACCCATCGCGACCGATCCGGCCTGGCCGCTCGCGCTCGAACTGCGGCTCCTCGTCCCGGACGGGGCGAGCGGGGGCTTCGTCGTGCGCGACGTCATCGCACGCAGCAGGGTGCCCCGGACCGAGGTAGCGGAGCTCGTCGGCTCGCCGGCGCCGATCGCGGTGCTGCCCAATCCGCGCGACGTCGCCTATGCGTTGCTGACGCTCGATCCGGTCTCGCAGCGGTGGTTCGCGGATCACGTCGAGGAACTCGTCGACCCGCTGACGCGCGTCGCAGCCACCGTGCAGTTGTGGCAGTGCACGCGTGACCTTGAACTCTCGCCGCAGGCGATGGCCGACACGCTGCTCGCGCTGGTCGAACGGGAGAACGACCCCGACACGCACGAGTGGCTGCTCGGGCAACTCGAGACGGTGCTCGGCCGCTGGCTGACGGGCACCGCGCGCACCCGTCGTCTCGGCCATGCCGAACGACTCGCGACAGCACAGATCGCCGAACCGCGCGCGGGCTGCGTGTGGCCGCTGCTGCGCTTCCTCGCGTCGACGTCGCGGAGCGCCGCAGTGCAGACGCTCCTGCGCGACGTCCTCGCCGGCGACCGGAAGATCCAAGGACTCCAACTCGCGCCGCGGGACCGTTTCCATCTCGCCGCAGCCCTGCTCGCCGCAGGTGATGAACGAGCCGTCGAACGCGAGACGGCGCGCGCACCGAGCGGGACGGACGTCGCGAAATGGGCGTACGTCGCCGGCGCCGCGAGTCCGGACCCGGCGGTCAAGGCGAAGTACTTCGCGGACTACCTTCGCCCCGACGGTCCGCCGGAGCAGTGGGTCCAGGACAGCCTCGGCGCGTTCCACTGGCCTGGTCAAGACGCGCTCACGCTGCCGTTCCTCGCGCGCGCGTTGGAGCGCGTCGAGGAGGTGAAGCGCACGCGCAAGATCTTCTTCATGCCCGCGTGGATCGACGGGTTCGTCAACGGGCACTCGACGCCGGCGGCGCGCGCCGCGGTGCTCGCCTTCCTCGCCGGTCGTCCCGATCTCGATCCGGACATCGTCGCGAAGGTGAAGCAGTCGCTCGACGACCTCGATCGCAGCGTCCGGATCGTCGAGCGCTGGCACTGAGCGCGGTGCGGATGCGCCGAGGCGGAAGGACCGAAGCTGGGCAATGCTGCGCGGACGCGGCATCCTGTCGCGTGTCCGCGATGAGACGTCACCGACGAATCCTTGCCCCGATCGCCGCCGCGATGCTGTTCCCGGCGTCGCTGGCGGCCCAGGTCTTCGCGGTCCACGAGGCGCTGCCGGCACCCTTCCACTCGCAGGCGGCGATCAACGACCTGCGCTCGCACGGGACGGTAGGCGATCGTTGGCTCTCGTTGCGCGAGGCGATCCTCTTGACGAACCGCCAGCTCGACGAGAACGCGTTGTCCGTCGAGGAGCGCGCGCAGCTCTTCGGCTTCGGCTCCGACATCGCGTGGGCCAACATCGACGCGCGCTTGATTCCGACGCTGGTCCTCGAGCGGGATCTGCCCGAGATCATCGACATGCCGCACGGCTTCGTGCTCACCGGCTCGGGGGGACGACCGGTGATCGACCTCGGCGACACGCGCGGCATCGTTGCGCGCAGCGAGTTCGTCGACTTCGCGAACCTCACGCTGCGCGGCGGCGAGCACGGGATCCACATCGTCCAGGCGAGCACGCTCTACGGTTCGCTGATCTCGAACTGCGTGTTCGAGAGCCCGGAGGTCGCGGGCCTCCGCCTGTCGACGCTCGAAACCGGCGGCTTCGGCCGGCTCCAGATCTCCTCGTGCCGCTTCCAGAACGCCCCGATCGGCTTGCTCCTGCACGACGCAGGCATCGGTCGCACGACGCAACTCGAGATCTTCGGCGACTCCTCGGCGCAGAACTGCGGCACCGGGATCGATCTGCGCTTCGGCAGCGGTGGTTCCGCCGCGCTGTTCGTCTTCGGCTTCGTCGCGCAGAACTGCACCGACGCGATGCGGATCGTCGCGCTCGGCTCGCCGCGCCGCTCCATCGCGATGGACATGCGTCACTGCGATCTCGCGGGCACGGCGTCGGCGTTCACCGCGGCGGGATCGGCCGGCGGCAGCTTCCTCGCCGTGTTCCAGGCCTGCGACTTCGCCGCGCCGAGCGCGTTCCGGTTCGGCCCGCTCGGTTCGCTCGGCGACTTCAGCCTGCTCGACTCGCGCCTGAGCGGCGATCTCGACTGGAGCGGAGCGGCGAATGGTCGACTGCGCGTCGAGAACGTCCGCGCCCGCGCCGGGCGCTGGGTCGCGGGCAGCACGGGCGCACCGCTCACGATCGCGGCGTCGATCCTCGATGCGATCGACCTCGCGAGCTCCGGTTCCTCTCCGCTGACGGTCCGCGACTCGCGGCTCGTCGGCGGCAGCGTGACGGGACTCGTCGCGGCGCCGATCACCGTGCAGGACGGTCACGCGGCGGGGACGACGATCGGGGCGAACGTCTCGGTGCTGAGGCCGTTGGCCCAGGCCCAACTCGGCTCGTTCGACGCCTCGCCGCGCGAACCGCCGATCGGAACGACGCTCACGCTCGGCGTCGATCTGCCGCCCGGGCTCGATGCATGGCTGGTCTTCGGCATCACCAGCGAGTCGGTGATCCTCCGCCCCGACGGAACGCGCTTCTACGTCGATCCGACCGCGATCGCGATCGTGCCGGGTTCGTTCTCGGGGCAGGGGCAACTCGCGATCCCGCTGCCGAACGATCCGGCCTTCCGGGGCCTCGACCTGTTCTTCTCCGCGATCGTGTTCCCGCAGAGTGGGATGTCCGCTCCGGCCTTCGACGTGCCGCCCGGTCGTCGCGTGCGCATCCGCTGACCTCGCGCGCTTTCCCGCGCCCGAGTCGCGCTGCATGCTGCGCGCGTGAGCCGACTCGAACTCGTGCGCGGCTGGTTCGCCGCCCGTTCCGCACCCGATTCCCTGCTGGTGTTGGCGCCGCGTGCCGCAGCGCGTCACCGGGACTTCCTCGCGAGCGCGCCGAAGCACGTTCCCACGGCACTGCTGCGACGGCTCGCGACGACGATCGAGCCTGGTGACAACGGCGCGGTGGCGGCGTCCTTGGTCGAGGACGGAGTGCCTGGCCACGTCGAACTCGCGGTGCTGCCGGACCAGGTGTCCCGCTACAACGCGCCGTCGCGCGCCGAGGCCGTGCGTCGCTCGACCGCCGTGGCGAAGAAGCCCGGCGAGCGCGGCGTGATCGTCGTCGTGGTCGACGACCCGTCGCATGCCCTGCCGGTCGCGAACGCGGTCGGACGCGCGATGCCGGCGCTCTCGCTGAAGAGCAGCCGGTCGCCCACGGCGCGCGATCGGACCGGACTCCTCGTCGTCGATCACCGCGGCAGACCCGTGACGATCGACGTCGGCGTCGCAGAGGTCGTCGCCGCGAATCGCGACGCCGCCCGGCTGGTCGACGTGCCGCCGACCGACCTCGATCCCAAAGCGCTGGCTCACGCCGCCCGCGAGCAACTCCGCGGGATCCGCGGCGTGCGCATCCGCGAGATCGCCGGTGCGGAACTCCTGCGGCACGGACTGCGCGGGATCCACGCCGTCGGTCGCTGTGCGCGCTCGGAGCCGCGCCTGCTGATCGCGACGATCGCACCGCGCGGGTCACGCGGACCGCATGTCGCCCTCGTCGGCAAGGGCCTGACCTACGACACCGGCGGCCTGCACCTGAAGGCGCGCGGCTCGATGGAGACGATGAAGTGCGACATGGGCGGCGCGGCGGCCGTCCTCGGTGCGTTCCGCGTGCTCGCGCGACGCGCGCCGTGCCGGATGACACTCGTCCTGTGCATCGCGGAGAACGCGATCGGTCCGTCGGCCTACAAGCCGGACGACGTTCTCGTGATGCACTCCGGCAAGACGGTCGAGATCAACAACACCGATGCCGAGGGGCGGCTCGTCCTCGCCGACGGGATCAGCTACGCGGTGCGCGTGCTCGGCGCCGACATCGTGCTCGACGCCGCGACGCTCACCGGCGCGCAGATGATCGCGACGGGACTGAACCATGCGGCCGTCGTGAGCAACGACGCCGGACTCGAGGAGTTGTTCGTCCGTTGCGGTCGGGAGTGCGGCGACCTCGTGCATCCGTTGCCGTTCGCGCCCGAGTTCTATCGGCAGGAATTCGCGAGCCCTCTCGCGGACCTCCGCAACTCCGTCAAGGACCGCAACAACGCCCAGACCAGTTGCGCGGCGCAGTTCATCCACGAGCACGTCGGCGATGCGAAGGTGCGCTGGCTTCACGTCGACCTCGCTGGTCCGGCGTTCCGCGATCAGCGGGGTACGGGCTATGGCGTCGCGCTGTTCGCCGCCGCGGTCGCGAGCCTCGCGAGCGAGGGAGGACCGGCGCCCCGACGGAAGCGCGGCCCACGGGTCTTGACGCGCTCCCGTCGCTCGCGGTAAAGACCCGCCCCGCTCACTGCATCAAGAGACCCGGGGCGGCATTCGTGCCCCGGGCGGCAACCGAGCTGTTCGACAGCCGCGGTGCCGAGACCAGCCCACAACGTGGGTGTCGATGCGGACGGAGCCGGTGCGGCGCGAGCCGGGCCGGGATCCGTCAAAACGATCCTGAGGCGACCTCGTGCCGCGGAAGGATCCTCGCGGTGGAGTTCACCGCGGCCCATGCGGCCGCTGGCTTCCGCGATGCCGTGCGCACCAGGACCTACGGCATGAGCTCCCCCACCGGCGGCGCGCGATTCGACTCGCTCTGCGTCGCTCCACCAAGTCCCACCGGCGACGGCGACCCGCTCGTCGCTTCCATCGTCCAATCCACCACCTTCGTCCGCGACGGCCTCGAGAGCGGCGCCGTCCACCGCTACTCGCGCGAGTCGAATCCGACCGTCGCCGCACTCGAGCGCTCGCTGGGCCGACTCGAGGACGCGTTGGACGCGCTCTGTTTCGCGACCGGACTCGCCGCGGAGACGGCACTGATCCTCGCGACGGCGCGCTCGGGCGATCACGTCGTGTGTTCCCGCGCGGTCTACGGCGGCACCACACGGCTGCTGAGGCAGGTGTTCGCCGATCTCGGAGTCGACGCCACGTTCGTCGACACGACGGTTCCGTGTGAGGTCGCGAACGCGTTGCGCCCGGAGACGAAGCTGGTGTTCGTCGAAACGCCCTCGAACCCGACGCTCGTGCTCAGTGATCTCCGCGAGATCGCGGCGATCGTTCGCGCGTCGCGTGCGATCCTCGCCGTCGACAACACGTTCCTCACGCCGGTGCTGCAACAGCCGCTCGAACTCGGTGCGCACGTGTCGGTGTACTCGACGACGAAGTTCATCGAGGGACACTCCGTCGCCCTCGGCGGTGCTCTCGTGACCCGCGACGCGGCGCTGCGCGAACGGCTGTTCTTCCTGCGGAAGTGCACCGGCGCGATCCAGTCGCCGTTCCAGGCCTGGTTGACGCTGAATGGCCTCAAGACGCTACCGCTCCGCATCGAACGACAGTCCGCGAACGCGGAGCGGGTCGCGCGCTGGCTCGCGGGCCACGAGGACGTGGCAGTCGTCCACCACCCATCGCTTCCGGGTTTCCCCCAGCGACAGCTCGCCGATGCGCAGCACCGCGGTGGACACGGGGCCGTCGTCTCCTTCGAGCTCGCCGGCGGCCAGGAGCGCGCGCGACGACTGCTGCGCGGAGTTCGTCTCTGTCGCCTCGCGGAACACGTCGGCTCCGTGGAGACGCTGCTCACGCACTCGGCATCGATGACGCACGCAGCCGTGCCTCGCGAAGAGCGCGACGCGCTGGGAATCAGCGATGCCCTGATCCGGTTGTCCGTCGGTCTCGAGGATCCACGCGACGTGATCGACGACCTCGCGGTCGCCATCGCGGGAAGCCGCGCATGCGATGCGCAAGAGGAGGTGATCCGATGCGCTGCGGCGGAGTGATCGTCGTCAAGTTCGGCGGCTCGGTCCTCCGCAGCGAGGACTCACTGCGGCTCGCCGTCCACGAAGTGCTGCGCTGGCGTCGCGACGGCGTACGCGTGGTCGCGGTCGTCTCGGCTCTGGCCGGGCGAACGGATGCGCTGTTCGCGGAGTGCCGCTCGACCGGTCTCGGCGCGGGCACGTACGCGACGGCGGCGCGCGTGGCCTGCGGCGAAGCCGAGAGCGCGGCACGGCTCGGCGTGGAACTCGACGCCACCGGAATCGAGGCCGCGGTGCTGTCGCCCGGAACGATCGGATTGCTCGCCGAGGGCGATCCGCTCGACGCCGACCCGATCGGCGTGGACGCGGTGCGGTTGCGCGGAGTGCTGGAAGGCCAGGGCGTCGTCGTCGTGCCCGGCTACGTCGCGTGCGATCGGAGCGGCCGCACCGTCCTGCTCGGTCGCGGCGGCTCGGATCTCACCGCGCTCTGCCTGGCGCATGCGCTCGGCGCGCGCTGTCGGCTCGTGAAGGATGTCGACGGTCTCTACGAGCACGACCCGCTGCGCCCTGGTCCGCGGGCGCGCCGCTACGCGCAGGCGCGCTGGGTGGACGCCCTCGCCACCGACGGGAGCATCGTCCAGCACAAGGCGGCGGAGTTCGCTCTCCGGCACTCGATCGAGTTCGAACTCGGTCGACTCGGCGGCGACACGCCGACCTTGATCGGCACCGGCGGGCCCCGATGGGCCGACGACGGCGAGCGACGTCCACCGCTGCGCGTCGCGGTGCTCGGCACCGGGACCGTCGGTGGCGGCGTGCTCGAAGCTCTGGCGCAGTTGCGCGAGCAGTTCACGGTCGTCGCGATCGCGGCCCGCGGAGTTTCGCGACTGCATCCGCACGAGGCCGCGCGATGCGGCGCCGACGTCGTGGTCGAGTGCCTGGGAGGAACCGAGACCGCACGCGAGTGCATTCTGGCAGCACTCGCGACCGGCGCCGATGTGGTGACGTCGAACAAGGCGGTACTCGCCGCCCACGGCGACGAGATCGCGACCGCGGCGCGTGAGGCGGGTCGATCGGTTTCCGCCTCGGCCGCCGTCGGCGGCAGCACTCCGGTCTTGACGCGTGTCGCCCGCGGGCGAACAGAGGGTCGAGGGTTGCGGCGGGTGACCGGCGTGCTGAATGGAACGGCGAACTTCGTCCTCGAGCGCGTCCGGCAGGGTGACACCCTCGCGGCGGCGATCGACGTCGCGCGGCGACTCGGCCTGGCCGAGCGCGACCCGGCGCGCGATCTCGATGGTCGGGACGCTGTCGACAAGCTCGCCGTGGTCGCCGCGACCGCAGGGTTCGCCGGCCTGCCGGCTACCTCGATCTGCCGCGAGACGATCGACGAAGCGGTTGCGGAGCGGGTGCGCCGAGCGGGGAGACTCCGACTCCGGCAGGTTGCCCGGCTCGTTCGTGTCGCCGGCGAGCTCCGCGGCAGCGTGGCGATCGAGGCCGTGAGCGACGATCATCCGCTCCACGCCGTCCCGTCCGAGTGGAACGCGGTCGTCCTCGAGTGGGACGACGGCAGCCGCGAGGTGCTGCGGGGTCGCGGCGCGGGTCGTCGCCCGACTGCCGCGGCCGTCGTCGGCGACCTGCTCGATCTCCATCGCGCCGCGTCGCGCAACGCGATCCAGTGCGGCGTTCCTGGTCCGGCCGAGGTGAACGATGTCGTCGTCCTCTGATCGATCCCGCATCCTGGTCGTCGGCGCCACGGGCGTCGTCGGTGAGGAGATGCTCGACGTGCTCGCTCGCCGCGGTCACGCGATTCGCCCGATCCATGCTTTCGCCTCGGCCGGATCGGCCGGCAAGACCGTGCGGTGCGGCGACCGCGAACTCGCGGTCGAGGAACTCGGCGAATCGGTGTTCCGCCCGGGCGACATCGCGCTCTTCGGGGTCGACGCCGAACTCGCGCGCAGAGTGGCACCGCGAGCGGTCGCGGCGGGTGCGCGCGTCGTCGACAACTCGTCGGCATTCCGTCTCGATCCGGCGGTCCCACTGGTGATCCCCGAGGTCAACCCCGACGACCTGCGAGGACCGCCCGCCCCCGCGCTTCTCGCGAATCCCAATTGCTCGACGATCATGCTCCTCGTCGCGCTCGAACCCCTGCGCCGAGCGTTCGGGATCGAGCACGTCCACGTGGCGACCTACCAGGCCGTCTCCGGAGCCGGCCGCGCGGCGATGGACGAACTTCGCGACCAGACTCGCGCGGTGCTCGACGGCAAGGACCTGGAGCCGCGGGCGTTTCCCACGCCCTGTGCCTTCAACGTCTTCCCGCACGAGTCGGCTGTCGACCCGCTCACCGGCGCCAACGTCGAAGAACAGAAGGTCGTCGCGGAGACTCGCCGCATCTGGCATCAGCCCGACGCCGCCATCGACCCGACCTGCGTCCGCGTGCCGGTGTTGCGCGCGCACTCGCAGGCCGTCACCGCCACCCTTGGCCGGTCTGCGAGCCTGGGCGAGATCCGGGATCGACTTGCCGCCGGCGCCGGGATCCGCGTCCTCGACGATCGAATCGCCGCAGGCTGGCCGACCCCGCATCGCGCGTCCCGGCAGGATGCCGTCCTCATCGGCCGCATCCGCTGGGCCATGAGCGAGTTGGACCGACCTGAGGCCGTCCGCCGTCGCGTTGCTCTTTGGCTGAGCGCGGATCAGATCCTCAAAGGTGCGGCTCTCAATGCCGTGCAGCTCGCGGAGTCCGCGGGGCCGCGGGTTCTGGAAACGCAGCGAGCCCAGTCTGCCGGTTGGGCGGACTGGGCTCGCGTGGAGAATGGACCCGGCACTGACCTACTTTCGCCTTACGACTATCATCGGCCCCGTCTGCTTGACTGCTGTGTTCGGGATGGGAACAGGTATTTCCAGACGGGCATGGGCACCGGGAAGCGCTTGCACCGCGCCCTGGAGTTGATCCGGAGCGCGGTGAGACGCGGGGTGTGAGCGAGGTTTACGTCGAGGGACGATTTCCAGTGAAGTGATGGTCAAGCCGATCGACTGGTTAGTACCGGTAAGCTGAGCGCGTCACCGCGCTTGCACCGCCGGCCTATCAACCTGGTAGACTTCCAGGTGTCTCGGGGATGGCTCGTCTTGGAGTTGGCTTCCCGCTTAGATGCTTTCAGCGGTTATCCGGTCCGGACTTGGCTACCCTGCTATGCCGCTAGCGCGACAACAGGAACACCGGAGGTCCGTTCTTTCCAATCCTCTCGTACTAGGAAAGACTCTCCGCAGCCATCCTGCACCCGCAGCAGATAGGGACCGACCTGTCTCGCGACGGTCTAAACCCAGCTCACGTACCGCTTTAATGGGCGAACAGACCAACCCTTGGGACCGCCTTCAGCCCCAGGATGCGATGAGCCGACATCGAGGTGCCAAACCACGCCGTCGATATGGACTCTTGGGCGTGATCAGCCTGTTATCCCCGGAGTACCTTTTATCTGATGAGCGATGGCCCTTCCACACGGAACCACCGGATCACTAAGACCTGGTTTCCCACCTGCTCGACTTATAGGTCTCGCAGTCAAGCACCCTTATACCTTTACGCTCGATGCGCGATTGCCAACCGCGCTGAGGGTACCTTTGTGCTCCTCCGTTACCTTTTTGGAGGAGACCGCCCCAGTCAAACTACCCACCTAGCACTGTCCCCATGCCGGATCACGGTCACAGGTTAGACATCAAACAAACCAAGAGTGGTATTTCACGGACGACTCCCCGAGGGCTGGCGCCCCCGGCTCAACGTCTCCCACCTATGCTACACATGACATGCCTGATGCCAGTACTAGGCTGTAGTGAAGGTTCACGGGGTCTTTCCGTCTTACTGCGGGTATGTGGCATCTTCACCACAACTACAATTTCGCCGAGCCCCTCGTGGAGACAGTGCAGCAGTCGTTACGCCATTCGTGCGGGTCGGAACTTACCCGACAAGGAATTTCGCTACCTTAGGACCGTCATAGTTACGGCCGCCCTTCACTGGCGCTTCGGTTCCCAGCTTCGCTTGCGCTAACCAGTCGCCTTGACGTTCCAGCAGCGGGCAGGCGTCAGTCTCTATACTGCGTCGTTCTGACTTGGCAGAGACCTGTGTTTTTAGTAAACAGTCGCTGCTGCCGCTTTCCTGTGACCCGGTTGCCCGGGCACCCCTTCTTGCGAACTTACGGGGTTAATTTGCCGAGTTCCTTCACGAGGGTTCTCTCGAGCGCCTTGGTATCTTCAACCCGCCAACCTGTGTCAGTTTAGGTACGGTCACCACGCAACTCCCGAACGAGGTTTTTCTCGGACCCGCTTCCTGAGACTTCTCCTTACGGATCGCCCCATCTCGGAGATCTTGCAGCTGGATTTACCTGGCTGCCTCCCCTCGACAGGGGCCGGAATCTACTGACCGGCATCTCGTTCTACGAGCCGTCACCCCTCGGTGCAATCGCTACGCGGTGGCGCAGGAATGTTGACCTGCTTCCCATCGACTACGCCTTTCGGCCTCGCCTTAGGGACCGGCTAACCCTGGGCGGAATGACCTTCCCCAGGAAACCTTAGGCTTACGGCGAGGGAGATTCTCACTCCCTTTCGCGCTACTCATCCCGGCATAATCACTAGGACATCGTCCAGGCGCCCTTACGATCGCCCTTCATCCGTTCGTCCTACGCTCCCCTACCAATCGTGCCGTTCACCAGCACGATTCCAGGGCTTCGGTTCGTTCCTTGAGTCCCGTTCATTTTCGGCGCGGAGTCGCTCGACTAGTAAGCTGTTACGCACTTTTTAAATGGTGGCTGCTTCTAAGCCAACATCCTAGCTGTCTTAGCAACTCCACTTCCTTTCCGACACTTAGAAACGATTCGGGACCTTAGCCGCTGGTCTGGGCTGTTTCCCTCTCGACCACGAAGCTTATCCCTCGTAGTCTCACTGCCGCGATCGATCACACGGTATTCGGAGTTTGACTAGGCGGGGTACTCTGGGGAGAGCCCCCTACCTGATCCGTCGCTCTACCCCCGCATGTCATCTCGCAACGCTGACCCTAAAGTCATTTCGGGGAGAACCAGCTATCTGCAGGTTTGATTGGCCTTTTACCCCTAACCACAGTTCATCCGAGAGTTTTTCAACACTCACCAGTTCGGGCCTCCACGGACTGTCACATCCGCTTCACCCTGCCCATGGTTAGATCACCTGCTTTCGGGTCTGCTCCACGTGACTCGTATCGCACATTTCGCACTCGCTTTCGCTTCGGCTACGGGCCATAAACCCTTAACCTCGCCACGTAGAACAACTCGCCGGGTCATTATGCAAAAGGCACGCCGTCACCCTGTCCGAAGACGTAGGGCTCCGACCGCTCGTGAGTGCATGGTTTCAGGTACTGTTTCACTCCCCTCATCGGGGTGCTTTTCACCTTTCGCTCGCGCTACTAGTTCACTATCGGTCACCGAGGAGTACTTAGCCTTGCGGGGTGGGCCCCGCGGATTCACGCCCGGTTCCACGGGTCGGGCGCTACTCGGGATCGCCGCCGGAGGTGCTGCAGTTTCGACTACAAGGCTGTCACTTCCTATGGCCCGCCTTTCCAGACGGTTCGTCTACCGCAACACTTGATCACTCCGTCACGGAACTGCCGTTCCGCTCGCGGATCCCACAACCCCACACGTGCAACGCCGGCAGGCTTGACACACGCATGGTTTGGGCTCGTCCCTGTTCGCTCGCCGCTACTGGGGGAGTCGAGGTTTCTTTCCTTTCCTGCAGGTACTGAGATGGGTCAGTTCCCTGCGTTCCCTACGCCACGCTATGGATTCACGTGGCGCTCGCAGAGGGTTGCTCCGCGCCGTTGCCGGATCTGGGACACCCCCGGATCAAAGCCCGCTTGCGGCTCCCCGGGGTTTTTCGCAGCTTAGCCACGTCCTTCGTCGGCTCTCGGTGCCTAGGCATCCTCACATGCACTCATGGTAGCTTGACCAAATTCTTCACTCGAGATCGTCTTTGCTCGACGTTTCTCGCTCACACCCACTTGTCAAAGATCGTAGCGGCTCGCACCGCTCGCACCGCCGCGCAGCTCGCGCTACGCCTCGGCACAAAAAACTCCGCTCCGCCGGCCCGCGGTCAACGCCTGGCTCCACAGCTTCCGCTGCTCGACCTCGGCTCCTCCGCAGCACATCGCTCCAGCTCGTCGCTCCAGCGCGTCGCGCCAGAACTCGCCCGCACCCGCCTCGCGTCGCTGAACAACGCCTGGAGACGATCGGACTCGAACCGACGACCTCCTGGTTGCAAACCAGGCGCTCTACCAGTTGAGCTACGTCCCCGCGCACGGGCACGCCTCCCAACACCTCGGCACAGAAAAAACCTGCACCGCTCGGTGTGGTAGGCCTGGGCGGACTCGAACCGCCGACCTTACGCTTATCAGGCGTACGCTCTAACCACCTGAGCTACAGGCCTCTACGATGCCTGCCGGCTTCGCTAAAAGAGTCGGACAGCCCCACGAAACGCGTGGTGACCCTGTGCTCGCCCATGCGGACGAGTCTTTCCTTAGAAAGGAGGTGATCCAGCCGCAGGTTCCCCTACGGCTACCTTGTTACGACTTAGTCCCAATCACCGAGGTCGCCTTCGGCGCCGCCCTCCTTACGGTTGGGCAAACGACTTCGGGCGCACTCAGCTTTCATGACTTGACGGGCGGTGTGTACAAGGCTCAGGAACATATTCACCGCGGCGTAGCTGATCCGCGATTACTAGCGATTCCAACTTCATGCCGGCGAGTTGCAGCCGACAATCCGAACTGGGGACGGGTTTCTGGGATTTGCTTCGCCTTGCAGGTTCGCAACCCTCTGTCCCGCACCATTGTAGCACGTGTGTAGCCCCAGCCGTAAGGGCCATGATGACTTGACGTCATCCCCACCTTCCTCCGTTTTGACAACGGCAGTCCCACTAGAGTCCCCGGCTTGACCC
>JACRLW010000019.1 GCA_016235155.1 Planctomycetota bacterium | reverse complement strand
GCCGGGGGCGCCGAGCAGTGCGAGATCGACGGGCAGCGTCAGCGAGTGGTAGACGCGGTCGGAGAGCCCCGCGACGAGGATGGCCGCGTCGCGCGGCAGCGGCATCGCGCGCAGGGTGCAACGATCGCCGAGCCAGGGGCGCGCGAGGGCGTCGAGCGCGACCGGCCCGAGCGAGCCGGAGCAGGCGGCGCCGAAGGGTTCCGCGCTGGCGGGATGGAGCGGACCGTAGCCCCAGACTTCCGGGGCGGATGACACGCGGTCGATCGTGAGGATGCGCTCCGTCCGGTGGTCGAACGCGGCGCTGGGGGAAGGCTCGAAGAGCACCCTCGAGCGATCGGTCACCTCGAGCCAGTCGTTGCCGTCCCACTCGAAGGTGTCGACGGCGCGGGTGTATCCGGAGTCGGCCGAACGCGAGAGGCAGACGACGCGCCCGCGGACCGGATCCTCGACCAACGACGCGACGGGGGGCGGCTCGTGCGCGGGTCCGCGTCGGGTCCACGCCGTGCCGTCCCATTCCCAGGTCTGCGGCGAGTAGCCCGCGATTGCGACCAGCTTCCTGCTCGTGGCATGCCAGGCGAGCGCGCGGATCCCTACCGATGGGGTCTCCGGCCCGGCGCGCTGGGTCCAGTCGAGACCGTCCCATTCCCAGGTCGAGTCGCCGCCGCAGACGAGAACCGTGCGGCCGCGAAGCGGGTCGAAGGCGAGCGCCGGTGCCGCCCAGAGCGGCGGTTCATGAGCGGGCTGCAAGCGTTGCCAGATCCGGCCATCCCACTCCCAGGTCTCGCGATTGACGAAGCACACCACGCGTCGCCGGCGAAGGTCGGCGGCGAGAGGCCAACCGGCGATCCACGTCGAACTCGGCGGCGCGATCGTCGTCGGGATGATGCGCCATTGATTCCCTTCCCAGACCTGGACACGTCTTGCGCTCGGAAACCCGGAGTCCGTCGCGACCAGCGCCATCACGCGCTCGTTCGCCGGATCCCAGACCAGTTCCCTCGCCGTCTCGAAGAACGGAACGGGGGCGCTGTGCAGCGGGGGTAGCACCAGTTGCCAGCGGTCGGTCAGGCGCCAGGAATCGCCGGCCGAGCCATTGCGCCCGTCCGTGCCTCCGAACACATGCAGCACCTGCTGCGCGGGATCGCTGAGCACGAGCATCCAGGCTCGGCCTGGCGGCCCATTGGGGACGAATGCCGGACTCCATCGAGTCCCGGTCCACGCCCACAGGTCCACCGACGGTGCGCTCGTGTCCCCGCCGACGAGCAGCACGGCCCGGCGACGATGGTCGTAGACGAGCGCCGCGCCGCTGCGCGGCGACGGCGAACCCGTGGAGGGGAACCCGGCCCAGGTGACCCCATCCCACTCCCAGGTGTCCGCACCGTCGTAGAGCACCGTCCTGCCACGGAACTCGTCGAACGCCATTTGCGGTCGAGTCAGGGCGAGTGGGCGCGTGACCGATGGCGCGTGTCGCCAACGCCGGCCGTCGAATTCCCAGGTCTCGTCGAACACCGTGGTCTCGTCGGCGCCGCCGAAGAGCACGAACACCCGTCGCTGCGAATCGAAGGCGACGCCCGGTTCGAGCCGCGGACCGGGATTCGGATCGGCGACGATCCGCGACCAGGAGTTTTCGTCGCTCAACCAGACGTCGGTCAGGAAGTCGCCGCTCGACCACTCGCGACCGCCGTACATGAAGTGACGGCGCAGCACCGTGTCGTAGGCGTAGGCGGAGAACGCGGAGAGCGGCCGAGGAAACGGGGTGTAGGGGGGGAGGCGGAGGAACGGGATCTCGCTCCTGACCCGGGTGAGCGTGGTTCCGTCGAACTCGTCGCGGGTCCACCACGGCGCTGACACGAACCGGCACAGCGTGGGGTCATAGGCTTGCGCCGCGCCAGGACCCGTCCAACGCTCGATCGCCCACGCGGTCTGCGTCATGGATCGCGGCGCCAGGACTGCGGCGATCGAGGCGACGAGCAATCCGGAGAGAGGCCGGGGCATGGCGCGGGAGCGTAGCGAGAATCGCGAGCCCCGTTGGTCGGGCTGGGGCGCAATGGGGGTCGGAACGCGACGGCGATCGGTGACGTCAGTCGACGATCACCGGTTTCCCGCGCCGATCGGCTCGCAGAACGCGACGACGTAGCGCCAGGCGAGGGTCTTGCCGCCGTCGACGCTGAGCTCCGTGAGCCACCGCGCGCCGGGGACGCAATCGAGTCCGACCGGGCGGAACACGATGCAGGCACCGGTGCCGTAGCCGTCGGCCGCGACGTCGAGCCAGTCGAGCGCGAGCGGATCGCCGATCGGCAGCCAGTGTTCGTCGAGGCGGCGGACGGTGACGCGCAGTTCGTCCTTCTTCGGCGTACCGCCGCGCAGCGGAGCGACGCTCCACGCGATGTGAGACTGGAAGAAGTCGACGGGCACCCAGCCGGCGGGCGGGTAGAGCACGGCGTCGATGCCGCGCGGCAGGCTGCCCGAGGAGTCCATCGACCACATCGCGGTGATGTGTTCGTGCCAACCGAACGCCGTCTTCCGCATCCCGGGATTGAGGCACCAGCGACGGTGCCCGATGCGGTCGATGTTCGACGGATCCGAGTCGTCCATGTAGCTGTCGACGGAGTGGACCATCGAGCCGTGCCCGAGGTTGCTTCGGCTCGCGCCGAGGTAGCCCTGCTGATAACGCGCCTCGTCCATGCCCGCGGGCTTGGGCGGTTCGTGGCTGAGTCCGCCGTTGCGCGCGCAGACTTCGGCGGCGGCGTCGCAGAGATCGTTCCATTCCGGAACGAGCGTCATGCCCTCGTGCGGGACACGGCAGAGAAGGCGGTACGCCTGGAGGCGACGCAGCGCCTTCTCGCGTTCGGGCGCGAGAGGATCGCCCGCAGGAGCTTCGGTCGCGGCGGGCGGAGCGAGGATCGCGGCGAGCGTCGTGCGCAGGACGTCCTGCCGGACGGGGAACGGCGCGATGCCGTCGAGTTCGACGAGTTCGCCGTCGAGCCACTTCTGGCGCGTCAGCGTCTTGCGACCCAGGGTGATCCGCAGATCCCCGTGCAGCCGCCCCACGCGGTACGCGCCTGCCCGCTTCCATTGCCCGCTCCCGTCGTGCTCGTCGAAGGGACCGTCGAGCACGCCCTTTCGCCACGACGAGAGTTCCGCGCGCTTGCCGTCAGGATGGAAGGTCTCGCGCCGTCCGTCGAGCAGGTCGTCGCGGTACGTCGCGCGTTCGATGCGCGTGCCGTCCTCGCGGAAGCTCTCGGCATTGCCCTGCCTGCGCCCCTGCGCGTCGACACTGAAGCGCTCGTGCACGCTGCCGTCGGGCCAGTTCGTGACGCGCTCTTCTTGCGCGGCGAGGGGGATCGCGGCGAAGCACGCGAAGAGCAGCGCGGTGATCGACGAAGGGCGCGGGCGCAAGGGCGGGGATCGTAGCCCGACGCCGTGAACCGGTGCCTCCCCGGTATCCTGCGCCCGTCATGCATCGGCTCGGGATCGCCGTCGCGGTCGTTCTCGCGGGGCTCGCGCTCCTCGCGCTCTGGTTCACGGCGGACGGCGGTCCGTCGGACGGTGGCGCGGGCGCGCGCAGCGCGACGCGCGCGGCGAGCGCACCGGTGAGGACGGGTGAGTCCATCGTGCACGACGAGGCGACTCGGGTCGCCGTGTCACCGAAGGGCAACGACGCGGTCGGGCTGACCGCGCCGGTCGCGGAGCTTCGCGTCGAGGCGATGCTCACCGTGCGCGTGATCGACGCGACGACGGGGCTCGCGGTGCCCGCCGCGACGGTGCACACGCTGGCGGTCGTGCCCGACGCGATCCTCTTCGCGTCGGACTTCGACGACGCACGCCAGCGCGGGCTCGAGGACTGCGTCGTGCGCTTCGGGCTCGAAGCCGCGTGCGACGAACGCGGTGAAGCGAAGCTGCCGCGCCCGCGAGGCCTGCGCCGCGAGTGGCGCCAGGTCTACGTCGCGCGCGCGGGCGATCGCTTCGGCCGCCGCGCCCTGGACGAGCCGCGCGCGACGGAACTCGTCGTACGCATCGACCGCGATCGGCATGTCGACGTCGACGTGGTCGACGCGCTCGGGCGACCCGCGCCGGGCGTCGCCGTCGTGCATCACGTCGTCGAGACCAGCGCGGCGTTGCCGACGGGCAAAGGTTGGAGCGTTCTCACAAACGAAGATGGTCGAGCGCGGGTCTCGCATCTGCAGACCCACGTGATCGCCCAGGAGCAGTCGAGCGTGGTGGGGGTCGAGGCGCCGGGACTGCCTGTAGCGCCCATGCCTCTCGACTGCCTCGCACCTCCTCTCGAACCCATCCGCCTCCAGTTGCCGCAGCGCGGCGCGATCGAAGTCATCGACGAGGGACCGGCGGCGCTGACCGAGGGCCAGGAGCTCCTGATGCACGCGCTCACCAAGGACGGCTCCGGCGCCAGGGCGCCATGTCGCGGCGGGCGCGCGCGCTTTCCCTTCGTCGGACTCGGTCTGGAGTTCGCGCTCGATGTCGTGTCGCGAGCCGGCCCGCGTCGATTCCGGTTCAAAGGTCCGACACGCATGGACGAGACGGTGACGTTCACCGTGCCCGCGCGAGGCTCGCCGCTGCTTGGCATCCGGATCGTCGATGCGGAGGGCGGGCCCGTCGCAGGTGTCATGCTCGAGTTCGAAGTCGAGATCGGCGCAGCGATCACGCGGACCGCGCGGATCGCCGCTCACGACGGCTGCTGCTGCTTCGCGCTCGACGCCGCCGCGCGCGGCCAGACCATGCACCGCGTGCGGGTGTCCGTGCCCGCGGGTCCACTCGCCGGGAGTCGCGGCGAGCTCACCGTCGATCGGGTCGTTGCGGACTTCCTCGAACTCGGTGACCTCCGTGTGGAGGACGCGCCGCTCTGGGCCGAAGGACGCGCGCTCGACGACGGCAGCGTCTTGGTGAGCGATCTCGACATCCGGCTCGAAGTCGCGAGCGCCGAGCAAGGCGCGGGAGCGCCGGCGATCCGCATGCTCGACGAGGGCCGCT
This sequence comes from Planctomycetota bacterium, assembly GCA_016235155.1. Taxonomy (GTDB): domain Bacteria; phylum Planctomycetota; class UBA1135; order UBA1135; family UBA2386; genus JACRLW01. The sequence goes on along the minus strand of JACRLW010000019.1, from coordinate 48,066 downwards.
TCGAGTTGCGCGGCGGCGAGGGCGTGCGGAGCGTCCGCTTGTCCGGCGGGAACACGAGCGACGGCGCGGAGCAGCTCGAAGCGGTCACGGCGAACGCGGGGGCGACCGACCTCGTCGTACGCCTCGTCCGCCGCGCGTCGCTGAGCGTGGAGTTCGTGCACGAGCCGGGACGCGTGCAGCGGCTCGGTGTGGTCCTGCACCAGGACGGAGGCCAGCCGCCGATCGACGCTTCGATGTTCGCGAGAGCGACCGAGCGTGGGACCAGCTACCGCTTCGATCGGGTTCCCGTGGGGACCTATCGCTTCGCCGCGACGCTGCTCGGCGAAACCGCGCCGATCTTCGCCGTCGACGGCGTCGTGCTGCGCGCGGGTGAGAACCGCGACCCGCGGCTCCAAGGCATCGCGCTGAGCGGAGTGCGCGTGCTGCGCGTGGAGATCGGCGCCGCACCAGGCACCGCGCTCCCCGACTTCGTGCGCGGCAGCATCTGGGTCCGCAGGGACTCCGTCTGGTACGGCCGCGACTTCATGAGCAAGCGCGTCGATCTCGTGGCGCGACCCGAACCCGTCGACGTGCTCGTCGCCGTGACGGGCTTCGCGCCCGCGCGCTTCGAACGCGTCACTGGGGACCTCACGGTCGAGCTCGCGACCCCACAGGTCTTGTCCGTCGAACTCGTCGTCGACGGATGGACGCCGGACCGGAGTGAAGTGGTGTACGCGCAGCTCGAACCACTACGAGCGTCGAGCGAGCGCTACGCGCCGGCCGACGCCGCCGTGCGCGTCGCTCCCGGTCCCGACCCGTGGCGCTGGCCGTCTCTCGTGCAGATCGGCATGCCGCGCGAAGTCCCCCACGACGGGCCGGGGGAGTACCGCCTGCGAGTCTTCGTGGCCGGGGGATTCGACGCGGAGCACGAACTGCGGGACTTCTCGCCGAAGACCGTGACGATCCCCGCGAGCGGCGCTTTGCTGCCCATCACGCTGAGCGTCCCGGCGAGCGCGTTTGCACGCTGACCCGCGCCGCGTGGCATGATGCCGCGCCAATCGCCCCCGTCGTTCGAGTCGAAGCGGAGGACCAAGCGCATGAACGTGCGTCGCGTGACCGGTGTGTCGGTCGTCGCCATCGTGTTGGGAGCTGTGCTGTCCGCGCAGGCGAACAGCTTCGTCGTGCCGAGCAAGGCGCAGTTGCGTCAGCCGGGGCTTCTGTGGGGAGACCTGGCCGAGCACTGGTGGCCCAGCGGCTTCTTCAGTGGGCCGCTGCGCTTGCAGTACCTGTACGACGCGACCGATGTTCCCCTCGCCTCGGGCTCGCTGCGCGGGATCGCATTCCGCGGCGTCGGCGGGATGGACTGGGGTTCGATCCCGACCTCGTTCGCGACGAACCTCCGCGTGTCGACCTCGCCGCGCACGCCGGTGACCAGCAGCGCGGTCTTCGCCTGGAACACGGGACCGGACGATGCGCTGGTGTTCTCCGGCACGGTCAACCTCGGACTGAACTTCATGGTGCCCTGGCCCGCGCCGTGGGAGTCGACCATCCCCTTTGCGCAGCCGTTCCCCTGGACGCGCCCCGCGCAGGGCAGCCTGCTCGTCGACTTCGACGTCACGCAGACGAGCAGCTTCGGTTCGCCGTGGATCCCCGAGGCGCTGCGCGCGGAGTTCGGCAACGCGTGGTTGGAGCACCGGCGCTTCGACTGCTTCAACGGCAATGCCAACCCGAGCGTCAACTACCGCATCGAAGCGTCTGCACTCGTCCCGGGCGGCAGCTTGAACCTCTGGCTCTTCAACTACCCGCCCGACGGCACGCTCGCGATCAATGCGCTGCTCTTCGGCGCGCGCGGCGCGGGTGCGTTCTTCGGCAACTTCATCACGCCGTTTTCGCTCGACAACCTGGGACTGCCCGCGCGCCCGAACTGCGACTGGGCGATCGGCGATCTGTTCGACATGGGTATTCCGATGACGCACGTCGCGCAGGGCCGCGGCTCCGAGCTGCGTCTTCTCGGGCTGCCGATCCCCAACGATCCGAACCTCGTCGGCGCCGGCTTCTACACCCAGGACATCGCTCTGGAGTGGGACCCGTTCCTGTCCACGCAGGTGCTGTTCCCGTCGCTCGCCCTGCGTTGGAAGATCGGCTCCGGCGCGACGATCCCCTGCACGACGATCGCCCAGGAGGGACGCGTGTGGCCCAACGGTCAGCGACTGACCAGCGAAGCGCTGGTGCTGCGCGTCGACTACTGAGCCGCCGGCCTTGCGCCTCCGATGAAGAAGACCGCGGTTCTCGCGACTCTGTCGATCTCGCACCAGGGCCCGGCGAGCGCCGCAGCCGGTCGCGGGTGCGCCGGTCGCGACGCCGTCGCGCCGAGGCCGAAGACTCAGCGCGAGAACGCGTAGCGTTCCGTCGGCACGTGCTCTCGCGCCATCACGGCAGCGATGCGCGCGACGAGCTCGGGATGCCGCGCGGCGACGTCCTCGGTTTCACCGGGATCGCGCGCCAGATCGAAGAGCGCGATCGGGCCGTCCGGATCCGCGATCGCGCCGAGGCGCACGCCCTTCCAGTCGCCGAGTCGCACGGCCTGCTTGCCGCCCTGCTCCCAGAACTCCCAGTACAACGACTCGTGCGTGCGTTGCTCGCCCTCGCCGCGCAGCTCGGGGACGAACGAGATGCCGTCGGTGTCCGCGGGTGACGGCGCGCCGGCGAGCTCGCAGAAGGTCGGCGCCAGGTCCCAGAAGGCGAGCACGTGATCGCTCGTGCGGCCGGGCGCGATCACGCCGGGCCAGTGCGCGATCAACGGCACCCGCAGGCCGCCTTCGTAGAGGTCGCGCTTCTTGCCGCGCAGTCCGCCGCTGCTGGCGAAGAACGCGGGATCGTGACCGCCCTCGGCGTGGGGGCCGTTGTCGCTGGTGAAGACGAGCAGCGTGTCGTCGTCGATCCCGAGCGCGTGCAGGCGCGCCGCGAGCCGGCCGACCTGGTCGTCGAGGTGCGCGACCATCGCGGCGAAGGTCGCGCGCGGCTGCGGCTCGTGGCGGTAGAAGCGCGCGAACTCGTCGTGCTGGGGGACTTCGTCGAAGCGTCCGGCGAAACGCGCGCGCCAGGGAGCGGGCGCGACGAGATCCGCGTGCGGCTGCTGCAGCGAGAGCAGCAGGAAGAACGGTGCGTCGCGGTTCGCGTCGATCCAGTCCAGCGCGTCGGCGAGGAACAGTTCGCTCGCGTGCTCCGCACCATGGTCGCCGTGGTTGTCGTCGTAGTGCAGCTCGACGCCGTCGCGCCACAACGCGCTCGGGTAGTAGCGATGCGCCGCGACGTGGTCGACGAAGCCGAAGAAGTGATCGAAGCCCTTCCGATTGGGGAGCGCGCCGTCGGTGCTCGCGCACGACAGTCCCGACTTGCCGATCAGCGCGGTGCGGTAGCCGGCGTCGCGAAGCGTCGCGGCGATGCAGCGGTCGTCCGGATCCTCGCGGAAGGCGATCGGTCCGTTCGCGCGCTGCCAGACGTGGCCGGTATGGCGCCCGGTGAGCAGCGTCGCGCGCGACGGCGCGCAGACCGTGCTGCCGGCATACGCAGTGGTGAAGCGCAGTCCCTCGCGCGCGAGGCGATCGAGCTGCGGCGTCGTGAACCGTCGCTGTCCGTAGCACGAGAGGTCGCCGAAGCCGAGGTCGTCGGCGAGCACGACGATCAGGTTGGGACGGCGAGGAGCCGCGCACGCGCCGACGACGAGCGCCAACGCGACGAACAGGACGGCGCGCGCCCGCGTCACGTCACGGCCGCCCGCGCGAGAGCCAGATCCCCATCCAGACGAACTGTGGGACCCAGTGCGAGACGACCTTGAAGTCGTCGGCCCACAGATCCGTGCGGCGGAGCAACTCCGCGGTGCGCGTCGAGAACGCGGCGAGGGCCTGGTCGTCGGCCACGCCGTCGGCGGCGAGCGGCCAGATCGCGCTGAGCTCGCGGCCGAGCACGTGGCAGTCGGAGATGCGGACCGACTCCGGCAGGGGGCCGAACTCCGCGGACACGGCGAAGGCGACCTTGGCTTCGATTCCGGGATCGAGCCGCTCGACGAGAGCGTGCAGCGCACGGACGTCGAGGAAGTCGGCGTTCTGGTGCGCGGTCTGCGCGGCGAGCAGGTCGCGATGCGGCGCCAGCCGCACGCGCAGCAGCGCGGTCAACCGGGCTGCACCGTCCTCGCTCACCGTTCCCGCGAGTTGGAGCGCGAGGATCGGGAACAGCCACGCGCGGTAGTCGCCGCGGAACGCCGCCGTCGCGCGGCGCTTCCCCGCGGCGAGATCGGGCAGTTCCTGGGCCTCCGCCCAACCGAGCAGGCGCAGCTCGGTTTCGACGCGCAACGCGCGCAGCGCGTCGTCGTCGCGGCCTTTTGCGTGCGCGAGCTCCGCCACGAGCATCAGGAGCCACGCATCGGCGTACGGCATGAAGAAGCTCCGCGCGTTGCCGGCGCGCGGTCGGGCGGTCGCGCTCGCCTCGGCTGGTGTGGCGGCATCGACCCGCGCGAACAGCGCGCGTTCCTTCGCCATGGCCTCGGGCGTGAGGCGCGCGAGCACGACGTCGCGGAGCTCCACGTCGCCGGTCACGCGCGCCATGCACAAGGCCGCCCAGTGCGCTGCGATGCACGAGTGCCAGTCGTAGCTGCCGTCGAAGACCGTCGCGCCCGGTTCGCGTGACCAGATGTTCGCCGAGGGCTCCTTCTGCGCGATGCCGTCGAGCAGCAGCGCGCGCAGCCGCGGCAGCGCGGCGGCGATGACTTCGTCGGGACTGCGTTCGAAGGCGGCGTCGGCGACCAGGACCTGGGCGCGCAACGCGGGGCTCAGCGTGATCGCGAACAGCGCGACGACGATGGGAGCGAGACGGGAGCGGCGCATGCGTTGGATCGCGAGCCGGCCCGCGGCGTCGCATGCGACGGCATACACCAACGTCGATGCCTCGTGCACGACCTGACTCACCGTGAGAACTCCACGGCGGCGCGCGGCCGGCGACTCACCGCCCCGGCGGGCAACGCGATCCCGGTCCCAACGGCCGCCCGCGTCGCTTCGTCGTCGCGGGGGAGCCTCCTCGAAATCCGGCGGTCCCGGTCGCATGCTCCCCGCCCCTTTCGCCATGGCCACCCAATCCGCATCCGCGCACCGCTGGCGTTTCTACCGCGCCGGCGGCGTCGACCAGGTCCGCCTCGATCGCGGCTCCGACATCCTCCATCTCGAACGGCTCGACCAGAAACTCTGGGTCGCGCTGAGCTGTCCGACCAAGGGCCTCGAGTTCGACGAGCGGACCCTCGCCCTGCTCGACACCGACGGCGACGGCCACGTCCGCCCGCCGGAACTGATCGCCGCGACCAGATGGCTCGCGCTGGTGCTGAAGGACGCCGATGCGCTCGTCGCCGAGACCGACGGCGTCGCGCTCGCGAACCTGCGGACCGACACGCCGGAAGGCAAGGGCTTGCTCGCGTCGGCGCAACGCCTGCTGAGGGGACTGAAGAAGGCCGAGGCGGCAGTCGTGACCGTCGACGACGCGATGCAGTTCGCGAGCATGTTCGCGACCGCGGAGCACAACGGCGACGGCATCGTGCCGCCGGACACGATCGAGGATGCCGCGAGCCGGCAGGTCGCGACGGAGATCGTCGATTGCCTGGGCGGTGCTCCCGACCGATCGGGTCGGCCGGGGATCGATCGAAGCAAGATCGACGCGTTCTTCGCCGATTGCGCGGCCTACGCGGAGTGGAGGAAGACCGGCGAGAGCGGGGGCGTCGCCTTGCTGCCCTTCGGCGCCGACACCCAAGTCGCCGGCGCGGCGCTCGAGTCGGTGCGCGCGAAGGTCGACGACTTCTTCGGTCGCTGTCGTCTCGCCGCCTTCGACCCGCGCGCGCTCCAAGCGTTGAACCGCGAAGAGACCGCGTACCTCGAGATCTCGGCGAAGGACCTCTCGATCACCGCCGGCGAGGTCGCCCACTTCCCCCTCGCGATGATCGAAGCGAACAAGGCGCTGCCGCTCGCCGACGGGCTCAATCCGGCGTGGGAGTCGCGCATCGCCGCGTTCCGCGACGCGTGCTGCAAGGGCAAGCTCTCCCTGACCGAGGCGGAGTGGACCGCGACCTGCGCGAAGCTCGCCGCGTATCGGACCTGGACCGCCGCCAAGACCGGCGGAACGATCGAGAAGCTCGGCATCGAACGCGTGCGCGCGATCCTCGCCAGCGGGGCGAAGGCAAAGCTGTGCGCCGCGACCGACGCCGACGCCGCGGTCGCGGGCGAGATCGACGGCATCGCGCAGGTCGAGAAGCTCACGCGCTTGCACCGCGATCTGCACAAGCTGCTGAACAACTACGTCGCCTTCACCGACTTCTATGCGCGGCGCGGGGCGATCTTCCAGGCGGGCACGCTGCACTTCGACGGCCGCACCTGCGATCTCACCTTCCACGTCACCGACGCCGGCAAGCACGGCGCCCTCGCGGCGATGGCGAAGACCTACCTCGCCTACGTCGACTGCACGCGTCCAGGCGGGGCAAAGATGACCGTCGCCTGCGCGTTCACCGCCGGCGACAGTGACAACCTCTTCGTCGGCCGCAACGGGATCTTCTACGACCGCAACGGGCGCGACTGGAACGCGACGGTCACGAAGATCATCGACAACCCGATCAGCATCGGTCAGGCGTTCTGGTCGCCCTACAAGAAGCTGATGCGCTGGATCGAGGAGCAGGTCGCGAAGCGCGCGGCGGCCGCCGACTCGGCGTCGAACGAGAAGCTCGTCGCGGCGGCGGGAACCGTCGGCGACGCGGCCGCGACCGGCAAGGCGGCGGCGCCGCCGAAGAAGTTCGACCCGAGCGTCGTCGCGTTGTTCAGCGTCGCCATCAGCGGCATCACCGGCATCGTCGGCACCGTGATCGCGGTCTTCGCCGGCATGGGGCCCTGGGTCCCGGTCGGTCTCCTCGGCGTGCTGCTCGCGGTGTCCGGCCCGTCGATGATGATCGCGTGGCTCAAGCTGCGTCAGCGGAACCTCGGTCCGATCCTCGACGCGAACGGCTGGGCGGTGAACGCGCTGACGAAGGTCAACATCCCGCTCGGCGGATCATTGACCGAACTCGGGAAGCTGCCCAAGGGCGCGGAGCGATCGCTCGTCGATCCCTATGCACCGAAGAAGAGCCTCTGGCCGCGGTTGCTCTTCGCGCTGCTCCTGCTCGCGGGCGTCACCTACGGGCTCTACCGCTTCAACTTCCTCCACCGTTGGTTCCCCGACTACGTCGCGGAGTACCGCGCGGCCGGCTTCGATGGACCGGGCACCGGCGTCGCCGGCGGAGCTCCGGTGCTGGTCAAGCTCGGTAGCGGTGCTGTGAAGGTGACGCTCATCAAGCCCGACGGCAGCAGTGTCCCGCTCGACGTCGTCGCCGGTGTGATCACCGTGCCGATGACCGACGCCGCGCCCGACACGAAGCTCACGCTCGTCGACACCTCGGGCGCGGAGTCCGAGCGCCACGACATCGCGGTCGTGAAGCAGCCCTGAGCTCGGGCTCGACTCACCGCGCGGCGAGTTCGGCCCGCGCCTCCTCGGCGCGATCGGCGCGGGTGAGGGCGTGGACCCAGGTCTCGAAGCGACCCGGCTCGATCGCGGCGGGTCGCACGGCGACGCGGCGCTGCAACACGACGGCGTCGCCGTCGACGCGCCAGCGGAGCGCGTAGTCGAGCGCGTCGGTGCCGAACGCGACGTCGTCGGGCAGCGAGCGCCAACGCGAACCCTCCGGTGGCGCGATGCGCAGCTCCCAGTCCTGCACTTCGAGCGCCGCGACGCGCAGCGGCAGCGTGCGCGCGCCCTGATCGCCGAAGCGCCGGAACAGGTTCGAGGGTGGCAGCGGAAACGCGAACTGCCGGCGTTCGCCGGAGGTCTCGATCGCGCCGCGGCGCAGACACCGCACGCGGACGCGGAAGGACTCGCCCGGAGCGGGATCGACGATTTCAGCCCTTCGCACGGTCCAGCCGGCGAAGACCTGACCGGCGAGATTGCGGGCGACGAGTCCACGGCGGTTGCGGTCGAGGTCGCGCACCTGCTGCGCGAAGGCGAGACCCTGCGCGTCGCCGAGCTCGAGCTCCGCGTCGAGTTCCGCGGAGTCGTCCGCCGCGAGCGCGAGCGTGCCGCGTGCGGTCCAACCGGGCGCGCGACCCGACGCCGGCGGCACGCGCTCGAGCGTTCCGCTGTCGACGCGCAGCAGGGTCGCGCCGCCGCGCTGTGCGGGCACGAAGCCGAGCGGTGCGTAGCGCGGGGTGTCGGCGAACAGCCAGAGCGGAGCGCCGTCGCGCGGCAGCACTTCGACGGCGGGGACCTGCGGCATCTCGTCGCCGAGGAACAACGACGGCGTGTCGTCCGCGAAGGCGGGCGCGAGCGGCTCGACGACGGCGTGGTTGAGCAAGATCCCCGCGGCGTCGAGCAAGGCGACCTCGAGGAAGAAGCGCGAGCCCTGGCGGCGCAGCAGCGTCGCTGTGGCGTCGGCGTTCGCGTCGCCGCTGACGTGCTCGTGGACGAAGGCGTGGATCGCGCGGATCTTCGCGACGTCGCCGTCGAGTCCGGCGACGAGTGCCTCGGCGCGCTCGCGGACGGGCGGCGTGACTCTCGTGCGCTGCGGCGCCATCGCGCGCACGAGACGCGCGTAGCCGTCGTGCGTGTCGTCCTCGCCGAACGCCGCCGTCGGCACGAGCGACTCGCTCGGCGGCGTGAGGCGTTCCTGCGGGAGGCGCGGCGCATCGTCGACCGCCAGCCGCAGCGCGACGCGGCCGTCGTCGAGTTCGATCCGCTCGGCGCGGGCGTCGAGGTTGCGCATCTCGAGTCCGCCGCGCGCCCCCTCGGGGAGGATCACGATCAGCTCGCTGTGGACGTAGGGCTCGTCCGCGCTCTGGAACGTGAAGTCGGGTCCGCGCCACGGCCCGCCGTCGGGAGACTCGACGAAACGCCGCCACGACGACTCGACGAAGGCGCCCGGTTCGAGGCGCGGCATCGCGAAGGTCCCGCCGACCCTGTGCGGCACGTAGCTCGTGCCGTCCTTCTCGATCGTGCGCAGGCGCAGCACCTCGGCGGCGGACGCCGCGTCGCCGGCTTCTTCGTGCGCCTCGACGCCTTGCAGGTCGTTGATGCGGCGGAGCTGCTGCACCTCTTCGATGTGCCCGCCGTCGGCGAGGAACTCGACGACCATGCGATCGAGCACGAGCGTCGACGGCGCGGCGGAGTCGCGCGGCCCTGGCGTGTAGCCCGTGACGAGCGCGTCGATCGCCGCCGCATCGGTGCGGAAGCGCGCGAGATGCGGGAAGTCCTCGCTCGCGCCGTCGAGCCGCGCGAGCGTGCGCAGGAGATCGAGGGACGCCGACGGTCGCAGCGCGATGCAGCGGCCGAACCGTTCGCGCGCCCGCGCGTCGTCGCCGTCGCGGAACGCGACGCCGCCGAGTTCGCGCAGCACTTCGGGCCCGGCGTGCTCGTGCGCGGCGATGCGCTCGGCGACGGCGCGCGCCGCGTCGCGATCGGCGAGTTGCCGCAACGCCGCCGCGCGTTCGCGGAGCGCGTCGATCGAATCCGGATCGTCGGCGACCGCGAGGTCGAGCAGGGCGAGCGCACGGTCGCGGCGTCCGAGTTCCACCGCGAAGCCCTTCGCGTGACGGGCGAGCGCGGGATGGCCGGGGGCGAGGGTCAGGCCCTCTTCGAGCAAGGCGAGAGCACCCGCGCGATCGCCGCGGTCGGCGCGGCGTCGCGCGAGTTCGCGCCGCACCGATTCGTCGCGCGGATGCGCGGCGAGCCACGCCGTCATCCCGCGTTCGGCGGCGCCGTCGTCGCCGAGTTGCTGGCGGAGCGCGGCGAGGCGCGCCTGCGTGCGGCGGCCGGCGCGGCCCGCGCGTTCGACGGACTCCAGCAGCCGGATCGAGTCCTCGATGCGGTCGTCGCCGCGCAGGAGTTCGGCGGACGCGAGCTGCGCGTGCGAATGCTCGGGCAGCGCGGCCGCGGCGCGTTCGAGATGGCGCCGCGCGTTGCCGTCCTTGAAGTCGGCGGGCACGTCGGGGCAGGCTCGCCACGCCGCGGCAAGGGCGAGTTCGAGGCGCGGGTCCTGCGGCGGTTCCGCGGCGACGGCGAAGAGCAGAGCGGTCGCGCGGTCGGGATCCGATGCGCGGCCGCACTCGAGCGCCGCGGCGAGCGCGACCGTGGTCGCGAGCTTCCCGTCGACCGACGCGGCGCGCACCAGAGCACTCAGGCCGTCGTCGAACGCGGGCGGGATCTGGATCGCGGCGTCGATCACGCTGCGGCCTGGTTCGTGGCGGCGATCGGCCGGGAGTTCGACGACACCCGCGACCGGCTCGCCGCGCGCGTCGACGAAGCGCAGCGCGAGGCCGGTCTGGTCCGCGAGTCCGGTCTTGATCACCACGTGGTTGACGCCGGCGGCGAGTCGCACCGGGACGTAGGTGCGCAGCGGACCGCGCTCCGCGGGGCGGCGGATCTCGCGCACGACTTCGCCGCGGACCGTTGCACGCCAGGCGCTCGCGCAGGTCACCTCGAGCCACGCGGCGAGGTCGCGTTCGGCCGAGACCTGATGCAGCGCGTAGAAGCAGCCGTTGCGTCCGTCGCCCGGGCGCTTCAGATCGAGCGCGGCCTGACGCGCGCCGCGTCGCACGACGTAGGGCGCGACGGGACCGAAGCGCCCGGGGAGTTCCTCGCCGGGCGAGGGGAACGCGAGGTCGGGCGCGAAGCGCTGGTCGAGGAAGTGATCGCCGTCGTCACCGAAGGGGCCGACGACGAGGAGCGACGTCGCGCTGCCACGCTCGGCATCGATCGCGTCCGCCGCCGCGCGGCGACCGGTCTCGACGAGCAACGCCCGGAGTCCGCGTTCGGCGGCGCGGCGCGCGAGGCCGTGAGGCGACGCGGCGAGCAATGCCTGCAGGGCGTCGATCGCGACGGCGGGATCGTCGAGATCGTCGAACGTCGAAGCGGCCGCGACGACGAGCGACTCGGCGAGCGGGCTCCTGGCGTGTTCGCGTGCGCCGGCGAGCAGTGCCTGCACGAGCGCATCGGGCGCGTCGCGCGCGGGGATCTGCGCCTCGAGCAGGAGTTCGGCGACCTTCGTCGCGGGATCGTCCTGAGCGCGAGGGGCGGTGAGCAGCGCGAACGCCGCGAGCGCGACGAGGGTCGACCTCATCGGCGGTCCTCCTTCTCGATCGTGATGCTCGAGCGGTCGGCGGCGTCCGCGCGCGCCGCGAACTCGCGGAACTCTTGGTACTCGGCGGCCTCGACGCGGGGCGCGCGCAGGGTGCGTTCGCGCTCCATCCGCAGGATGCGGCCGTCCCTGGTCCAGCGCATCGCGAAGCGTCCGAACCGCGTGTCGAGTTCGACCGGGGCGGGGAGCGCCGCCGGCACGAGACCCGGCGGCAGTTCGATCGCCAGCGTGCGCAGTTCGCGACGCGGCACCGGCAGGAGCAGCGGTCGCGTGCGCTCGGCGGACGTGGTCCAGCGTTGGAGCGGTTCGCCCGCGGACTTCCCGTCGATCACGAGTCGCCCGTTCTGCGCGCTCGCGAAGTCCTCCGCCGTGACGCGCAGTTCGACGCGCAGCGGGGCCGACGGGTCGAGCAAGGCACTCGTCTTCACGTCGCCGACCGCGACGCGGCCGAGGACCGGCTGCAGCATGCGTTCGAGGTTCTCGGCCTGACGACCGGGCTCGTTCGCGAGGAAGGCGCGCAGCGGCGTGTCGGAGTTGCGCGCGCGTTCCCAGACCATCGTCGCCTCGCCGCGGCCGTTCGGTCCGAGCACGACCGACATCGTGTCGGTCGCGACGTTGGCCTCGGCGGCGACGTACGGCACGGTCTCGAGCTGCGCCTTCTCACCGCGGACGACGAGCACGTGCGCCCCCTGGTCCATCTCGGGGACCGTCTCGATCGAGTGCAGCGTCGCGGTGCCGTCGAGAAAGCGCGCCGGACGGTCGGCCGTTCCCGGCAACCAACTGATGCAGTGGTTGAACTGCTCGACCATCGGCAGGGTGAGGTCGTCGGTGTCGCGCTCCTCTTCCGCGCGGATCAGCACCGGCCAGGCCTCGATGCCGCACAAGCCGAGCATCGCGTTGAGCAGGATCGCCTTGTCCTTGCAGTCCCCGTGACGGCGCTCGTAGATCGCGGCGACGTCGTACGGCTGGTAGCCGTGCACCCCGAACTCCCAGGCCTTGTAGCGGACGTCGGTCGTCACGAAGCGGTAGATGGCCGCGATCTTCTCGTCGTCGGTGCGGCAGGTCGCGGTGAGCTCGGCGACCTTCGCGCGGATCGCGGGAGTCACCTCGCTCTGTCGCTTGATCAGGTTCGACCACCATGCGGCGAAGGCATCCCAGTCGCGCCAGGTCGTGATCCGCGCGATCGGCGACGACTCGAGCCATCCCGGCGCGTGCTCCTCGTCGAGTCGACGCGGCAAGTCGGTCGCCGACCAGCGCATGATCGTCATGCCGTCCTCGCCGTGCGTCGTCGTCGGGTCGGGTGCGCCCTGCGTGGAACTCGTGCGGTACTCACGGCCCGGATCGAGGACGGCGACGAGTTCGCTGCGCGCGACCGGCTGGCCGTCCGGGGCGACGAAGGAGTGCACGAGGCCGAAGTAGTCGCCGAAGAAGCCCGGCGCGGCATCGTCGACGCGCGTGCGGACGTCGACGACGTCGCCGGCTTCGAGCGGCGGGAGCTGCGCGAAGGCGCCGCCGAGCTTCGGGCGCAGTTCGCGGCCGTCGGTCTTTTGCACCCGCAGCGAGAGGATGCGCGCGCGCTGCTCGCTCGGGTCGTGGTTCACCTGCCAGCGTGCGAACTGTCGCACCGCGCGCTCGCCGAGCACGCGCACGATCTGGTGCTCGTAGCGGCTCGCGGTGCCGTTGCGGTAGGCGCGGACGACGACCTGCCGCAGCACCCAGAAGTGCGAGTCGTGCGCGGTGCTCGCGTCGGCGGGGGGAGTCCCGCGTTCGGCGAGGGCCTGCGCGGCGTCGATCTCGTACGCGCGGTGGAACGGCACCTGATCCGCCTCGAGGAACTCGAGCAGGCGCGCCTCGGTCTTCCGGTTCGGTTCGAGCTCGAGCGCGCCGCGCAGCAGTTCGCGCTGCGCGTCGCGATCGCCGCGGCGCGCCGCGATGCGCGCGAGCTCGACGAGTTGATCGGCGTCCTCCGGACACACGACGAGCGCCATGCGTCGCGCGGCCGCCGCGGCGTCGAGATCGCCGAGGGCTTCGTGCACGCGCGCGATGCGGGCGTGGAGGTTGGTCGCGAACGGCCACAGCAGCGCGGCGGCGCGCAACGCGGCGAGGGCTTCGTCGGTCGCGCCGCGCCGCAGCAGCATCTCGGCCAGCCGCTCGTGCGCGGCGGGATCGCCGTCGACCGCGCACGACTTGCGCGCTGCGGCTTCCGCCTCGGCCATGCGGCCGGCGCGGACCAACGCGTCGTGGGTTCGGCGCAAGGCGAGCGGCGAGACGTCACCGCGCGCATCGGGCTCGGCGGCGCGCAACAGTTCGCGTTCGGCGGCGAGCGGGAGCCGCTGCGCGATCAACGCATCGGCGAGGACGATCCGCGCCGGCGCGAATGCCGGCTCGCTCGCGAGCGCCTGCCGCGCGAGTTCCTCCGCGCGCCCCGCGGCGTGCGCACCCTCGAGCTCGAGCTCGGCGAGGTTCTTCTTGATCTCGACCTGCGTTCCGGCGCGCGACGCGTCCGCGTCCGAAAGCAGGCTCTCGTAGGCGTGGCGTCGCGGGTTCTCGTCCTTCTCCTCGGCCTCGCCGGCGACGAAGAGCGTTGCGGCGTGCACGCTGGTCGCGATCCAGCGCTGGTCGACGCCGATCGCGCGCATCGCCTGTTCGGCCAGAGCCCGGTCGCGGCGCGTGGACGGCTCGTCGGGATGTTCGAGCAACAGGATCGTCGCCGCGCGCAGCGCGTCGCCCGCGGAACCGTCGCCGGCGCGCGCCAGCAGGTGATCGAGCGACGAGCGGGGCAGGGCGCTCTCCGCGTCGCGGTGCGTGGTGGTCGCCGCAGCGACGAGATCGGCGACGGCGTCGCTCGCGCGCACGTCGGGCAGCGGGGTGCCGTCGAGCGCGCGCAGCCGCGCGGCGACGCGATGTGGTCCGTCCTGGACCATCGCCGTGACCACGAGCAGGTTCGGACCGGCGCGCAACGGCAAGAGGACGTGGTCCTGGTCGCGCGCGAACGCGCGCTGCGCGTCGTGTGAGGCGAGGGTCCTGCCGTCGAGGGCGACGCGGAACGAGCCGTCGCAGCCGAGCGCGAGCAGCGCGTCGACGTCGCGCTCGGCGACCAGTGCGCACGCGAGAACGACGGCGACTTGTTCTTGCGGTCGATGGAGCGAGCCGAGGTCGAGCACGCCGCCCGGCGCTTCGGCGACCGGCAGGGGCCGCCAGCGGATCGGGCGCTTCTTGCCGTCGAAGGTCGCTTCCGGATCGAAGCCCTGCTCGGCAGGCAGCGGGCGCCCGAACGCCGCGCCGCGTTCGTTGTCGAAGGGACCGCAGACCCACCAGGTCGTGAGCGCCCCGACCTCGCGCTGCAGGGCGACGGCTCCCGCGAGATCGCCCTCGGCGTGCGCTCTGGTCAGCGCGATGCCGAGCGCGTGGTCGCGCAGTCTTGGGTGCGCCGCGACTCCGTCGCGCGCGGCGATCTCGAGCATCCGTGCGCGGAGGTCGTGCGTGCCCAGCCGTCCGCCGAGCAACTCCGCGAGGTCCAGCGCGACGTGAGCGCGCGCCGCGGACGCCTCGTCGCTCGGGCGTGCCGCCGCGGCGAGGGCGAGGAACGCATCGAGTGCTGCGGAGTAGCGGCCCGCCGCCTTTTCCGCGAAGGCCGCGACCTCGGCGGGTTCGAGGGCGGCTTGGGCGCGGATCGGCGCGATCGCCAGGAACGCGGCGACGGCGAGTGCGAGGGTTCTCATTGCGGGGAGCCGAGGGATCGTGCCGCGGGCACGACGGCGCGCAAGGCACGCGGCTCCGGTCCGCGTCACTTCGCTTCGAGTCGTCGCCGCGCGGTCGTCGCCGCCGTGGTCAATTCGGGCGGACCGAGCGTGTTGTCGCGCGAGCGATCGGCATCCGCCATCACGCGCTTGGCCCAGACCGCGATGGCCGGGTGGATCCGCGCGAGGCCGACCTCGAGCTCGCTGCGGCCGATCGCGCCGTCGAGGTTGACGTCGATCGCGCGGAACTCACTCGGCATCGCGCGGATCTCGCGCTCGTGGGGAGCGAGGCGTTGCCAGATCGACGGCGCGGCCTGGATCACCGGCGCCAGTTCGGGCACGTCGAGCGTGCCGTCCCGGTCGGTGTCGAGGACCGTGAGTCGTTCGACGACGCTCGGATCGAGATCCGCGCGCATCACGAAGGTGCGGAACTCGTCGACACCGAGCCGGCCGTCGTGGTCCACGTCGAAGCGGCCGAGGATCTGCTCGGTCGGATCGATCGGCGGGGGCGGGATCGTCGGATCGCGCACGTCGCTCACCGGGCGGACCGGCCGCACGCGGATCTGACCGACGCGTTCGATCGACTGCGCGAGACGCACGTCGAACTCGGTCCACTCGACGAAGCCGCTCGCGTCGCTGTCGACCTTCCGGAAGATCGACGGGTCACGCGGATCTTCGAGGTCGACGAACGCGGCGCCGAACTCGAACACGTCGAGACGGTCGTCCAGACTCTTGTCGCACGCCGCGAACAACGCGAGGCTGCGCGCCTCGTGGTAGACGAGCTCGGTCAGGATCTCCGGCACCTCCGGCGCGGCGGGTTCCTGCGCGGGGACCTCGGCGCCCGTCGCGAGAGCGAACGCGAGCGCGACGCGGGCGGGGTTCAGGGTGCGAAGAGACATTCGGCGCCGAGCCGGTGGTGGGCCTGCGCGACCGCAGCGGCACCGGGTTCGACCGCGGTGAAGTCGGCGGACTCCACGCGAACGCCCTGGCCGGCGAGCGCCCGCGCCATCGGTCTCAGGTCGTCGGAGGCCGGGACGAGGACCACGGCGTCGACGCGCGAGGCGAGCGCCATCGCATCGACCGCCATCGCGACCGGGACCACGCGCTCGTGGTCGACGACTTGGACGTCGATGCCGCTCCCGAACAGGGTCGACCGCACGCGAGCGGCGCGGTCGTCCGTCGCATAGGCGATGCTGCGGACGAGATGGCGACCGCGACCGAGGCCGAGCACGAGCCGGCCCCATGCGATCTCGCGGTCGAGGCGGCCCGCCTCCGATTGGATGTGCGAGAGGTCGATCAGGATCGCGATGCGCGCGCCGCGCGTCTCGCCCTCCGGAGTCGGGACGTGGACCGGAGCGCGGGCGATCCGCGGCTGTTGCGGAGGCGCCTGGCGATGCGGTTCGCGCTCGCGGAACTCGCGGCGATCGCGGGGATGCCGCTCGCGATCGAAGTCGCGTCGGGCTCGGAAGTCCGGGGCGCGCGCCGGTCCGTCGCGATCGGCGGATTCGACGACGTCCGCTTCCGCGTCGACTTCGACGCCGGAGTCGGAGTCGGTGCCGTCGCCGTCCTCGCCATCGCGGGCGGCGGGTTCCCGCTCATCGCGCGCGTCGTCGTCATCGCCGTCCTCGCTCCGCTCGCGCGGGGCGTCGTCGCGTGGGGCGTCGTCGCGCGGGGCAAGGTCGCCCGGAGCGTCGTCGCGCGCCACGAACTCGCGGTCGCCGCGGCGTCCGCGCCGACGGCGGCGACGGCGGCGGCGTGCCGGGTCCTCGCTGCCGTGCGCATCGCCTGGGGATTCCGGGCGCGGCTCTGGTTCGCGTGCTTCGGTCGTCGCGGGCGGCGACGGCGCATCCTCGCGGTCGCGGGCGGTCTCGACGGGCGCTTCGTCCTGCCGAGGAGTTGCGATCGCGTCGGCCGGGGGAGCGTCGACCTCGCGTTCGAAGCGACGGCGACGGCGGCGAGACGGCCCGCGATCGTCCGGGGGGGCCTCGGCGACGTCGTCGCGCGCGGGTCCGATCTCGGCGATCGGCGGCTCGTCGAACCGCGCCGCGAACGGCGGCGGCGGGGGAGCTTCGTCGGCGAAGGCCGGCGGTGCGAGTTCCGGCACCGCGTCGATCCGCGCGTCGACCGGCGCCGGGCCGGGCGATCCGGAATCCAAGGCGGCGGGCTCTTCCGCGTCGGTCTTCTTGCGCCGCGCACCGCGCTTCCGCGGACGGCGATCCGACGGCGCCGGCTCGGCGTCGCCGGCTGCCAGCCGCCGTTGGTTCTCGTCGAAGACGTTGGCGCCGAAGTCGCTCGTGTTCACTCCTGCCTGCTCGGAACGTGTCTGCTCGGATCGCGGGGCGAGCGAGACTAGCCCGGGCCCGCGGGGCGATCCAGCGGCCATGGTGCCGGACGGAAAGTCGAGCGCGCTCTTGATGCGCCAAGGCCGCGGCGGTTCATTCTCCGCTCCCCTCCGCCCCTCTGGCGCCCGATTCGAGGTCCGTCCCTTTGAACCTGCGCACGCTGTCGATTCCCGCGATCCTCCTCGCCCTGATGCTCACGAGCTGCGGCACGTTCCGCCGAGCCGGCAAGGACTTGTTCATCACCGTCGCAACGCCCCTGACCATGATCTATGGCGGCGGCACGGATGCCGTCTCCACCGCGGACGGAGTCCGCGAGGGGCTCGGCGGCGGGCCTCCGACGCAGGTCCTCGCGACGATTCCCGCCTACTTCTATCACTCGGTGAAGCACGGCATCTACGGCGTCATCCACGCCGTCGACTTCTGCCTCTTCCCGGTCTACGGCGTCGCCGACATCCACCCCTACGGCCCCGAGATCGAGCCGCTCGACTACTACAACGGCACCTGGTTCGACAACAAGAAGGGTGACGACGGCCTCGACGCCGACAGCGGCGAAACGAAGCGCTGAGCCGGCCCCGCGGTTCGCGCCGTCAGCGTGACCGCGGATAGGGCAGTGCGGCGCGCGCGCGCGCGGCATCCGTGCCGCGGCCGGCCCGCTCCCAGTCCGCGAGCTTCCGCGCCAGTTCGTCGAGCGCTTCGCGCTCCGAACGGCCGAGATCCGTACGCGCGCGCAGGTCGTCGAGCGCAGCCGCGGGCGAGGACCCGCCGTCGTCGCCGCGGATGCGCCAGGCCAGGCGTTCCGCGTCCTGGAAGCGACCGGCCGCGAGCATGCGCACCGCGTGTTCGCGCCAGGTCGACAGCGCCGCCGGCGCGGGCCTGCTCTCGGTCGCGCCGGAATCCGCGCGGGCGCCCTGGGCCTCGGTCTCGAGCCGTCGCACGACGACGAACTCGACCCAGCGCCCGAGGTCGGTGCGTCGACCGGAGAAGGCTTCGCTCGCGTCGCGGAGCTTCTGGATCGCCTGCTCACGCGCCGGGTCGTGCGGCGGGAGCGCCTTGGTGAGTTCCAACTCGGCGCGCGGCAGCTCGAGTGCGAGGGACGTGCGTTGGAAGGCGGCGGGGAAGCGCTCGCGCAGGATCGCCATCGCGCGCTCGGCTTCGGCATCGCCGCCGAGCACCCGCTCGACCTCGACGAGTCCCGCGAGCGCGAGCAGGCGCGCTTCCCGATCCGGCTCGTCCGCGGCGGCGCGTGCATAGGCGGCGCGGACCACGCCCGCATCGCGATCGAGTTGCTCGCGGAGCCAGGCCTCGCAGAAGCTCGCCGGGCGGGACGCTGCGATCGGCGGCGCGGGCTGCTGCGCCCAGGCGGTCGCCGCGAGGGCCAAGGCGACGATCAGGTCTGACTGGCGCGGCATCTCAGGACTCGGTGGGCTCTGAGTCGAAGCGGTAGCCCAAGCCGTGGACCGTGACGACGTGCACCGGCGCGTCGACGTCTTGCTCGATCTTCTTGCGCAGGCGCGCGACGTGGTTGTCGACGGTGCGCGTGTTCGGCACGTGCGTGTAGCCCCACACCTCCGTGAGCAACTCACGGCGGGTGACGACCTGACCGCGCCGCGCGATCAGCATCCGCAGGATCTCCGCCTCGTAGCGCGAGAGTTGGTGTTCGACGCCGTCGCGCGTCGCGGTGAAGCGGCGGAAGTCGACGACGAGGTCGGGGAAGCGCCAGATGTCGCGCCCACCGGTCGCCGCGCCGCTCTGCGATCGCCTCAGCACCGCGCGGATGCGCGCCTCGAGCTCCTCGACGCCGAACGGCTTGGTCACGTAGTCGTCGGCGCCGAGTTCGAGCCCGCGGATCTTGTCGCGGTCGGCGTTCTTCGCCGACAGCACGATCACCGGCGTCTTCATGCCTTCCGCGCGCATCGCGCGGAGGACGTCGATGCCGCCGACGCGCGGCATCATCAGGTCCAGCACGATCAGGTCGTGACCGCCGGCGCGGAGCTTGTGGAGCGCTTCGTCGCCGTCGCGCGCGGAGTCGACGAGGAATCCGTCGAGCGCCAGGTTGTGTTCGAGCCCGGCGAGCAGGTCGGGGTCGTCGTCGACGACGAGGATGCGGGGCCGCATCGGGGCTGGGTCCGTCTTCATGGTTGGTCGGGTCCTGGTTCTCGCGCCGGCAAGTCGATCCGGATGATCGTGCCGCCGCCATCGCGGCCGCGGGCGACCACGCGCCCGCCGTGCGCCTCGACGAAGTGCTTGACGAGCGCGAGGCCGAGCCCGGTGCCGCGGGCTTCGCCGGCGTTGCTCGCGCGGTAGAAGCTCTCGAAGACGCGTTCACGCTCGTCCTCGGGGATGCCGATGCCGTCGTCCTCGACCTCGATCACGGCGCGACGCCCCTCGCGCGCGACGCGGACGCGGACGAAGCGCGCGACGCCGTCGCCCTTCTGCCGGGAGTACTTGCCGGCGTTCTCGAGCAGGTCGCGCAACGCGCTCTCGCAGGCGGCCGGGTCCACGTCGGCGTGGACGGGCTCGTCGAGTTCGGCGCGCAGTTCGAGTTCCCGCTGTTCGGCCGACGGGCGCCACGCCTCGAGCGTGTCCTCCGCGAGCGCGCTCAGGTCGGTGCGCTTCGGGGCGAAGTCGCGGGTCCCGGCCTGGCTGCGCGAGAAGTCGAGGATGCGGTCGACGGCGCGCGCGAGACCGTCGGCTTCCCGCGCGACGATGCCCGCGAAGCGCGCGCCCTCTTCCGGAGTGCGCACGCGCCCGCGTTCGATCGTCTCCGCGTACATCCGGATCAAGGCGAGCGGCGTCTTGAGATCGTGCGTGACGCGCGACACGAGTTCGACCTTGAGGCGCGCGAGCTCGGCCTCGCGGCGCAGCGACCGGAGGAGGAACGCCGCGCCGACGACCGCGGTCGCCGACAGGAGGATCAGGAGGAACGAGCGGTTGCGGATCGCTTCGCGTCGCTCGGCGAGAGCGGCGTCGCGGTCGAGCGGCACCGCGGCGAGCGCGAGGCCGGCGTCGGTCGTCGTCACCGCGTAGCGCTCGTCGCGCGTGCCGCGCGGCGCACCGGGGACGAGCGCCGTGCCGTCGGCGTCGGCGACGAGCAGCGCGAACGGACCGATCCCCGCGACGGCGTCGCCGACGGTCTCGGCGAGCAGCCGATCGAGGTCGAGGCGTACGCCGATCCAGCTCGCGGCGTCGAGTTCGGCGATCGAAGCACCGGTGAACTCGCGGTCGGTCACGCGGCGCAGCAACAACAACGACGTCCCGCTCGCACCGGTGACGACCTGTTGCACGCCCTGCGCCGCGCCCGCGCGGAGCAGGCGGCGTCGCACCGTCTCGCGCAGGATCGAGGGGTACTCCGCGGCGAAGGCGCGGCCGACGAGGCGCCCCTCGTCCAGCGCGCGGAGTTCGCGGCCGCGGCGACGCAGTTCGGGATCCTCCGCGACCGCCGATTCGAGCCGGTCGAGCACGGCGCCGAGCATCGCGTCGGCACAGCCGTCGTGCACGCCGTCGGCGATCGCCTCGACGATGTCGAGCACCGGTTGTCCGCCGCGGCCGAGCTTGAGGCCGACCTCCGCGTCGGCGGTCTCCGCGAGCAACAGCGTCATCGCGAGCCACGGTTCCTGGCGACCGGTCGCGGGAAGCGCACCGGCCGCGGCCTCGACGTTGAGGTAGTGCCCCGACGCCGCGTCGAGCGCGCCGAGCCGGCGTTCGAGTCCGCCGAGCGCGAGGTGGGCGTTGATCAGGCCGAGCGCTCCCGCCGGCGGAGTCCGGCCGAGGTACTCGCGCAGGAGGTCGCGCGCGCCTTCGAGGTCGCCGAGCGTCTCGAGGACCTGCGCGCGCCGCAGGGTCGCCGAGGAGAAGGCCCCGCCGCGCGGCGCGACGGTCGCGGCGAGGGACGGCTCCGCGCGCGGGAAGAGCAGGTCGCAGTCCTGGTCGAGCAGCACGAGGTCGAGGATCAGCGGATCGCGACGACGCAGCACCCGCGCGCCGCGCGCCGGAGTGATCACTTCGAGCGGCGGGTCGACCGCGAGCGTCTCCAACTCGGCGAAGTGCTGGTCGAGTTCACGGACGCGCCGCGTGACGGCCTCGCGGAGCCGCAGATCCGCGTCGTCGACGAAGACCTGCGCCTGCTCCGCGAGCACGCGCGCGGCGCGCTCGGTCTGGCGCGCGAGCTCCGCGCTGCCCAGCCACGCGAGCGCGGCGAGCGGGCCGAGGACCAGGAGCGTCGCGGGAAGATGGCGGAGCGTGCGATTCATCGCCCGTCCCGCTCGTGCACGGCGAACGGCACCAGCGCGTGCGGGGGGAACACCGTGAGCCAACGCGGATCGGCAGGATCCGCCAGCGCGCCACGGTAGGCGATCGAGAGGCCGAACTTCGCGCCCGCACCGAGCGGGGTTCCGAACGCGATGCGGAGCACATGCACGCCGCCGGCCACG
Source organism: Planctomycetota bacterium (assembly GCA_016235155.1). Classification (GTDB taxonomy): domain Bacteria; phylum Planctomycetota; class UBA1135; order UBA1135; family UBA2386; genus JACRLW01. The sequence goes on along the minus strand of JACRLW010000019.1, from coordinate 26,387 downwards.
CGCGCGCTGACCGGGAACGCGGCGGCGCGTTCGGGTGCGCCGCGCGGCCACTCGGTGTGACTGCCCGCGTCGAAGACCTCGACGACGCGCGCGCTGTCGCCGCGGGCACGGATGCGGAGGTTGTCGGCCCCGGAGAACCATCCGTCGGCCCCGAGGTCGAGCATCACCTGGACGTCGATCGATCCGGCATCGGCGCTCGCGGTGCGCACCTCGAGCGCGCCGTCGCTCAGTGCCACGGCGAGCGATGCCGCGAGCCGCGGATCGTCGACGGTCCGCAGCGCGAGGCGCTCGCCCTCGCGCAGCACGGGCGTGAACGGGAGCAGCGGGAACGGGTCGTCAGGGTCGGGGATGCCGTCCCCATCCGCGTCCGCGCGCCGCGGGTCGGGTTCGAGCAGCGGCGCGAGCATGGACTCGAAACCGCTGTCGACGAGCCGCGCGCCGAGCCGCGCGTCGTCGCGGTCGTCGAGACCGTCGCCGTCGGTGTCGGCGCGCTTCGGATCGCTGCCGAAGCGGTCTTCGTCGAACGGCAGCCGCGCGTCGCCGTCGGGGAGCCCGTCACCGTCCTCGTCCGCGACCAGCACGTCGTCGCCGAATCGCAACGCGTCCCAGCGATGCGCGGGCCAGGTGCGGAGGATCCACGCGTTGCCGTCCCAGTGCTCGCCGAAGAACGCGACGTTGCGCAGCGACGGCGCGAAGTGGTTGAAGGGGTACTCCGGCATCCCGGAGATCTCGAACAGCGCGTCGATCTGGTGGTGGAGTTCGTGGCACGCGAGCCAGCCGACCATGCCGGGCGTCTCGGGGACGAAGAACCACGAGATGCCGTAGCCGGTGCCGTGCGCGCCGAGCGTGAGTCCGCCGCCGCCGCCGATGCGTCGCCAGGGGCGGTCCTCGCCCGCGCGCGCCTTCGCGTCGATCACGACACAGAAGCCCGCGACGTCCGCGAGCGGCAGCTTCGCGTCGGCCGCGAGCGATTCGAGCAGCGCGCGCGGCGGCGTGCCGTTCGTGCGGCCGTCGTCGGCCAGCGCCTGCGTCGTCGTGCGTTCGGCCCGGTGGACGAAGTGCGGCTCGAGCCAGAGGCGATGGCCGGAGTGGTGGAAGTACCACGCGACGCACGCGCGCACCTCGTTCTCGATGCGAGCACGGTCGTAGTCCGTCGCCGCGGGCAGCGCCGCGAGGTCGCCCGGCTCGCTCGCGACGTTGCAGAACACGCCGACGACGAGATGGAGGCGACGCACGCGCAAGACGCCGGCCGGCGGCGGACTCGTGAACGCGATTCCGACGAAGCGCGCATCCGCGGGCCAGGAGCGCGATGCGGGCGCCGCGTGCAGCACGTAGCGCGTCGACGGGACCAGTCCCTCGATCACGCCGCGCTCGTCGCTTGCGCCGATGAAGGCCCCGCGTTCGTCGGCGACGTACGCGGCGCGCGGCGGGGCGATGCCGACCGAGGTCCTGGTGGGGAAGCGCAGCGTCGCGCCGGAGTCGTCGCCGGACGGATCGACGCCGAGCACGCGCGCCGAGAGGCGGTCGAGCACGACGAGCGCGCCGTCGACGTCGCGGGCGAGCGCGATCGCGTCGAACGCGCCGCGCCCCTGCGCCGCGAAACGACGTCCGCCCGGCAGTTCGACGATTCCGCCCACGACCGAAGCTCCGTCGAGCGTGAGGGCGCTCGCGAGCGGCGTCGCGTCGAGATCGACGGCCGCGCGCGCGGGGCCGCCGTCGCGCGGGAGCAGGAGTCGCTTGCCGCTCGCGGTCGCGACGACGAAGCCGTCGGTGCGCGGCGCGAACGCGACCGGCCAGGCGAGGCGCGCTTCGCCGATCGCGCCGAGCGCGCGCAACGCGTGGAAGCGGACGCGTCCGAGACTGCCTTGCACGCCGACCCTACCGCTCGTGCTGCGCAGCGGCAGACCCGCGGCGACGCGCGTGCCGTCGACGGCGACGTCCATCGTGCGGGCCTCCGCGTCGACCTCGATCACGAGGCGTGCGCGCCGGCCGAGCGCGATCGCGTCGGTGAGGACGATTCGCCCGACGGATTCGAACTGGCCGCGCGCGAAGGCGCCGTGGAGCAGTTCGCCCTGGCCGTCGAAGCGGATCATCTGGCCGAAGTCCGGACCCTGCTCCCCGGCGAGCGCGCCGAAGACGAGCCCGCCGCCGCAGAGGCCGTCGTCGTGCGTGAGCTCGAGTTCGAGCGTGTAGCGCAAGGCGTCGATCGCCCCGGTCCAGGCCACGCAGTCGTACCGGTCGCTCGTGCGCAGGACGAGGTCGTCGCCCGCCACCGCGAATTCGCCGCGCGCCGGCACGGCGCCGCGGAGCGAGACTCCGAGGTCACGGGGCTCCTGGAGCGACGGCATCGCGAGCAGGAGCGCGAGCGCGGGCGCGCACGGCATCGCTTGGATGCTAGCCCGAACCATTCGTGACCACCTGCTGCGAGCGCCGCAACTCGCGTCCGCCCGCGTCGCTACGTCGGCTCCTCCCTGCCAGCGTGGCTACGGCCACGCTTCGGTCGTCGCACGACGCAGCTCCTTGGCGGTCATCGACCTGCGACGCTCTCGCGACGGCGTTCACGAATGGTCCAGGCTAGCGAGCGATCGCCCGCGGTCCGCGTCGCGCATTGGTAGCACTTGCTCTTGGCGCGCCCGGTGGGTGGACTCACGCCATGAGCGAAGCGCCCGCCGGCGACGCACGGTGGTTCGGCGTGCCGATGCGCACGGAGCGCATCCATTGCGCGTGCGGCGAGCTGCGGATCAGGATCCCCCGCGAGGTCAACGACCTGCTCCGGCGTTCCTCGGCGTTGGTCGCCGACGCCGCGCGTCGCGAGCACCCGCACTGGGCCGTGCTCTGGCCGGCGTCCGTCGCCTTGGCGCGGCAGGTCGCGCGCGGGCCGGCGTTGGACGGCATCTGCGCTGTGGACATGGGTTGCGGGGCCGGGCTCGCGGGCGTCGCGGCCGGCAAGCGCGGCGCGACCGTCGTGTTCGCGGATCGCGCGCCCGAAGCGCTCGCGCTCGCGCACGCGAACGCGGCGCAGAACGGCGTTCCTCACTTCGCAACGCGCACGTTCGACTGGTCCCGCGACGCGTTGCCCGCCGAGTGCCGCCTCCTTCTGCTCGCGGACCTCTGCTACAACTGGCGCGCGGTGCGACCCCTGCTGCAGCTCACCGACGAAGTGCTCGCGCATGGCGGTGCGGTGATCGCCGCCGACCCGTTCCGGGCGACGGCGAACGACCTGTGGGTCGGGCTCTTCCAGCGCGGTGCGGTGGCTGATCGACGCGACGTCGTCCTCCGCGGCGAACGCTCGGCGATCCGCATTGCCACGCTCGGTCCGTCGGCAAGGGGTGACGCCTGAGCGCCGGCGGTCCGCCCGTCGAGTCCGCGATCGCGGTCACCTTGCGCGGCGTGACGATCCGCTACGGCGCGCACGTCGCGGTGCAGGACGTCGACGCCGATCTGCCGAGCGGTTGCGTGGGCCTGCTCGGGCGCAACGGCGCCGGCAAGACCTCGATCCTGAAGGCCTTGCTCGGACTCGTGCGCCCCGCGGCCGGTGAGCTGTCGATCGCCGGCGTCCCGCGCGGCGCGAGCGCGGTCGAACTGCGCCGTCACGTCGGCTACATGCCGGAGCGAGACGGTCTCCTCCCCGGCCTGAACGGCTACGAGACCGTGCGCCTCGCCGCCGAGCTCTCGGGCATCCCCGCGCGGATCGCCGCGCGCCGCGCGCACGAGGTGCTGTGGTACGTCGAACTCGGCGAACAGCGCTATCGACCGGTCGCGGGCTACTCGGCCGGGATGCGGCAGAAGGTGAAGCTCGCGGTCGCGCTCGTGCACGACCCCTCGATCGTGTTCCTCGACGAACCGACCAACGGCCTCGATCCCGACGGCCGCCGCGACCTGCTCGCGCTGGTCGCGTCGCTGGCACGCGACTTCGGCAAAACCGTCGTGCTCTCGACGCACATCCTCCCGGACGTCGATCGGGTGTGCAGCGACGTCGTCGTCCTCGAGAAGGGCCGCGTCGTCGCGAAGGGTCGCGTCGCCGATCTCACGCGTGGCGTGGCGCGGCGCTTCCGGGTCGAGGTCGACGATCACCAAGACGGCGTCTGCGCGGCGCTGAGCAGCGCGGGCGCTCTCGACGTCGCCCGCGAAGACGATCAGCGTCTGTTGGTGACGCTGCCCGACTCGGTGCCGATCGCCGCTTTGTTCGCCGCCGCGGCGCGCGCGGGCGCTTCGGTGCACTCGCTCGTCGAAGAGCGGCGGAGCCTCGCCGAAGTCTTCCTCGGCGCGATCGGCGACGCGGAGGGGATCGCATGACCGTGTTCGCGACCGGCTACCGCCGTCTGACGTTCCAACCGACGTCGACCTGGCGCCGCGTGCTCGCGGTTGCGTCGAGCGACCTGCGCGCGCCGTTCCGCACGCGGCTCACGACCATCCTCTTCCTGGTCTGCCAGCTCCCGACCTACGGCAGCCTCGTGCTGCTGTTCGTGTGGTCGGGATTCTGGCAGCTCGGTTCGGGACGTCCGCCGCGGCTCGGCATCGCGGGGCGCGGCGACCCGGCGTCGGCGCAGTTCTACCTCGCGAGCCTGACCTCTCCCGAGGCGTTCCTCGCGACGACCACGCTCGTCGCCTTCACCGTGTCGCGCGTCGTGGCGCGCGATCGCGCGAACCACGCGCTCGAGATCGTCTGGACCCGCGGCCTCACGCCGATCGCGTGGTTCGGCGGCAAGGTGCTCGGCGCGGTGTTCGTGCTCGGCATCGGGTCGATCCTCGCACCGTTACTCCTGTGGCTGCTCGCGTTCACGAGCTCGGGCGACCCGGAGTTCCTCGCGACGACCCTGCCCGTCGTGCCGCTCGTGATCCTCGGCGCGATCGTCCAGACGCTGGTCGTCGCCTTCCTCGCGACGGCGGTCTCGGCCTGCGTCGCGACCCCGAACGCCGCGTCGATCCTGTGGGTGGTGCTGGTCGCCGGCGGCAGTGCGTTGGCACGGGTCACGAGCCGCATGACGGATTGGATCGAGCTGCGCGCGATCAGCCCCTGGGATGCGATCACGCGCACGACGCAGGCGATCGCCGGTGCGACGCCGCGCTTCGAGATCCCCGTCGCGGCGGCGATCGTCGCGGTCGTCGCCCTCGTCGTCGCCGCGGCGTTCGCGGTCCTGCGCCGCATCCGGCTCGCGGAGACGGTCGGATGATCGAGTTCGACGGCGTCAGCAAGTGGTACGGACAGGTCTCGGCGGTCGTCGACTTCAGCGCGCGGATCGACGGCGGCATCGTCGGTCTCGTCGGCCGCAACGGCGCCGGCAAGTCGACCCTGCTCGGCCTCGCCGCCGGGCTCCTGCGACCGAGCAGCGGGGTCGTCCGCGTCGACGGCGCCTCGCCGGCGCGACCGCCGGCGCGGCGGATCCTGGCGCTCTGCCCCGACGTCGACGCGTTCGCGGAGTGGCGCACGGGCCTCGGGTTCGTCGCGTCGATGCTGCGCCTCGCCGGGGAGCCGCGTCGCGCCGCCTTCGACGCCGCGCACGAGTCGATGACCCGCCTCGGCCTCGCCGAGGCGATGCACCGGCCGCTGCGCGGCTACAGCAAGGGCATGCGCCAACGGACCAAGCTCGCGCTCGCGCTCGCGCGACGGCCGCGGGTGCTCCTGCTCGACGAACCGATGAACGGTCTCGATCCGGTCGCGCGGCGCGACGTGATGAAGCAACTCGAGGGCCTCGCGCTGCGCCTCGCCGCGCGCGCTCGCCGCGGAACTCACGACGCTGCCGATGGTGCGCGGGCTGCGCTTCCTGGACGACGGCCTCGAACTCGAGACCGACCGCGGTGCGGGGCTCTTCGAGCGGCTGACGGAACTCGGCGCAACCGGGCATCTGGAAGAGATCCGTCCGCTCGACGACGACCTCGAGGCGGTCTTCGGATACCTCGCGGGTTCGCGCGGCCAGGCACCGGCGAGGTCGCGATGACGACGTTGCTCCGCCAGTTCGTCGAGGCGGTCCTCCAGGCCGGACTCGGCACCTTGCGCAACCGGCTCTTCGTCGGACTCGTGCTGCTCGGACTCGCCGTGTCGTTGGTCGGGCTCGCGTTCTCCGCGCGGCTCGCGGCGTCGGAACGCGGCGACGACCTGTTCGGCCTGCCCGCGTACCTGCTGCTCTGCCAGTTCGCCCTGCCGGTGCTCGCCACCTACTTCGGGATGGTGGCGCTGCACGCCGACCTCGCCGACGGGTCGGCGGTGTTCGCGCTCGTCACGCCGATTCCGCGCGCCGCGCTCCTGATCGGACGCTGGCTCGCGGTCGCCGTCGTCGTCGCGTCGGCCGCGACGCTCGTGCTCGGTGCGTACTGGCTCGTCCTCGCGCTGCCCGATCGACCGTGGCGGCGCCAGTTCGCGCCGACGCCGGCGGCCCTCGCGGCGTTCGTGCAGGGCGTCCTGCTCGCGGTGCCGGCCTACACCGCGGTCGGCGCGTTCCTCGGTGTGACGTTCAAGCGCCCGCTGGTCGCGCTGGTCTTGTTCGTCGTCGGCTGGGAGGTCGCGATCTCCAACGTCCCGCCCGAAGCCGGCGTGCGCGGACTGACGGTCGCCGATCCGTTGCGGCGCTTCCTGTTGGGCGCGCTGGCGCCCGATCCGTCGTCGCGACTCGCCGAGGTCCTGGTCGGGAGCGCAGAAGGTCACGATGCTTCCCGCTTGGCGCCGCCGGTCACGTCGGTGATCCGTCTGCTCATCGTCGTGCTCGTCGCCGCCACCGTCCTGTTCACGCGCCGTGAGTACCGACCGCGATCGCATGGCGACGAGTGACGCGCCGCCCGCCGAGGCCGCCCTCCGCGGTCTCGCGCTGCGCGCGAGCGACGCCGGCCGCCTCCTCGAGCAGATCCACTGGTTCAACAACCTGCGGTACGGCGCGGTGCTGGGGATGGCGCTGCTCGGGTTCGTCGCGTGGCGCTTCGCGATCGTCGACGACGCCCGGCCGTTCCTGTGGTTGACCGGCGCGACGCTGGTCGTGAACTGTGCGTACGTCAGATGGTCGCGGAGTACCGGCACGCGGGACGCGGCGGCGGTTCGACGCCACGTCGATCTCCAGATCGGGCTCGACCTGATGATCCTGACGTTGCTGCTGTTCTGGAGCGGCGGCGTCTCGAACCCGCTGGTCGTCAGCTTCCTGTTCCACACCCTGATCGCCGCGTTGCTCCTGTCGGTGCGCGCGGCGGTGTTCGTCGCCGCGTTGAGCCTCGCGCTCGCGGTCGGACTCGCGCTCCTCGTGCGGCGGGGACAACTCCCGCATCACCCTCTCGTCGGCGCGTTGTTCGACCCGCGCACGGTCGACACGCTGGTTCTCACCGGTTGGCTGACCACGCTCGGCCTCGTCCTCTCGCTCGCGATCCTGATCGTCGCCGCCGTTCTCCGGCGCCTCGCCGGTCGTGAAGCCGAGCTCAAGGGACTCACGCGCCAGCTTGCGCTCAGCGAAAAGCTCGCCTCGATCGGCACGCTCGCCGCGGGCGTGAGCCACGAGATCAACAACCCGGTCGGCGTGATCCGCAGCAAGGTCGGCGTGCTCCGCTACCGCATCGAGGACCGTGATCCGAAGGACCTGCTGATCGCCGAGCTCGACGCGATCGACAAGCACGCGCAGCGCATCGGCACGATCACCGACGGCCTGCTGACCTTCTCGCGCGAGCGGCCGTTCGAACTCGTGCCGCTGCGGGTGAACGAACTCGTGCCGGAAGCCGCGGAACTCGTGCGCGTTCCGTACCGCTCCGCCGAGGTCGCGCTGGACGTCCGGCTCGCTCCTGGCGATCCGCGCGTGCTCGGGTCCGCGAACCACCTGCTCCAGGTGCTCGTGAACCTGCTGCTCAACGCGCGCGACGCATCGCGCCCCGGCACCCGCGTGACGCTCGGCACGTCGGTCGGCGACGACGGGCGCGACGTCGTGCTCGAAGTCGCCGATCAGGGCGAGGGCATCCCGCCGCAGAACCTCGGCAAGATCTTCGACCCGTTCTTCACGACGAAGGGCGTCGGCCGCGGCACCGGACTCGGCCTCGCGCTGAGTCACGGCATCGTCGAGCGTCACCGCGGGCGCATCGAGGTCGAGAGCGAAGTCGGGGTCGGCTCGCGCTTCCGCGTCGTCCTCCCCGCGCTCGACGGTGCGACATCGGGGTCGACGCCCTCGTCGTGAACGTCCCGAACCACCCCGACGCCTGGGGGCGCGTAAAAAGATCTGGACCACGAACGGAGGTCCCCGTAGGAAGGCGCCACAGCGTCGGGCGGTCGCTCCCAGCGGGATCACCGAACGTCGCCGACCCGGTGGTCAGACCGGGTCGCTGTTCTCGGCGCGACGGCTGGACCAGGCACGCGAAGGCCGCTGCGATCCGAACCTTCGGAGCAGACCTGCACCGTCGGGGCCCGTGAGGGTCCCGGCGGTGTTCTTAATTCCGCTCCTACCGCCCGTGTTCGCTGGAGGAGACCCGCCCGCTGGACGAGGTCCGCGCGACCCGCGTGTGCCGCCGGCCGCGTTCAGCGCCTCATGCGATCTTGACGTCGACGACCTGGTCGACGTTGAAGTCGAAGCTGACCTCGTCGTCGACGTTGATCAGCCGGCCAGTTCCCTTGAACTCGTTGAAGATGATCGCACCCGAGAAGGTCGATCCGTCATCCAGGTTCAGCGTCACCCAGTCGGCCTGCCTTGCGTTCATCAGCAAGTCGTAGATCCGATCGCGGGACGGCTTCAGCGTCTTGCGCTCTGCCATGCGTGGCATCCTCAGTTCCTTGTGCGAGAGTCAGACCCGTCCGGATGGCCGCCTGCGCGGGGTTCCAGCAGCGGGGGGAGTGCTGCCAGCAGTGCGGCCGACCAGGTTTCGAGGCGGGCGGCATCTTGCCATGGGTTTCCAGGGTCGGCAAGGCGCCTGAAAGCGCCGGCCATCTTCGAGATTTCACGGACCCCGAGCCCGGTCCCGGTCCCGGCTCCGAGTTCGAGCAGGTGCACGAGTCCGACGTGCACGGCACCGACCGGGTTCGAGTCGTCGTTGAGCAGTCCGACGAAGCGCGGGTCTGCGAGGGGGACGGTCGGGAGCACCAGCTCCTCGTTCAATTCGCGCCACAACCCGCGACGGACCGCTCCGGCGGGCGGGGAGTCCTCGGGCCCGATGTGGCCGCCGATGCCGATCGAGAGGCGGCCGTGGAGCCGCGCCTCACCCTGGGTTCGCAGGCGCTCGACGCAGAACACCTCCGTGCCCGTCACCAGCGCGCAGTAGGGGATGAGCTGCTTGAGCGAGGGGTCGTCCTCCGCCGCCGGGCGCGGGACGAAGCGGGCCGCCGCCTCGAGGCTGCCGAGCAGGTCGGCCGCGGCGGCTCCGGCGAGAGGCACGAGCCCCTGCGGCCAACGGCCGCCGAAGAAGGCCATGCGGTCGACGACGAGCACGAGTTCGGCGCCGGTCATCGGAGTTCGAGCCACGCGACGTTGCTCGCCCAGAGTTCGTTGCGGTTGGTCTCGAGCGCGAGTGCTTGCAGCAGCACGACGCCCCGCGGCAGTCCGGCGGCGACCGGGTAGCTCAGCGTGATCTCGCCGTTCGCGGCGCTCACCCCGATCGCCATCATCGGGACCACGCAGACGTGGCCGACGCCGAGGAAGCCGAAGCTCGCCGGGGTGATCGGCGTCGCGAACTGCGCGTAGCCGAGGTTGATCGCCGCGGCGAACGGCGCGGTCCATCGCGGCGAGGGCAAGAGTCCGACGTGGGTCGCCGGGCCGCCCGCGCTCGCGACGACCGCCGCGCTCGACAACGTGAAGGCGTCGATGCGCAGCGGATCGCCGAACGCCGCGCCTGCCGCGCGCGCGAAGTACACGGTCCCGCGGAGGACGGCCGGGTTCGCGTCCCACGCCGCGCCGTCGTCGAAGACCGCGTGACCGCGGCGGCCGAGCGCGGTGGCTTGCGGATGCAGCGCCGTCGCGATGCCCGGATACCAGTACGCGTCCGAGCCGGAGCTCGCGGAATGCACCGCGAACCACAGACCGCGCGTCACGCCGTTGCGGTCGCAGGCCGGGGCCGGCGAGTGGCAGGACACGAAGCCGGGCAGATGGGACAGCGGCGGGATCGCGATCGTGCGCGACGTCACGGCGCCGCTGACGCGATCGAGCTTGCCCGCGTCGATGCCGCCGGTCGGCGTCGTGAAGAAGACGACGTCGTCGAGTGTGCCGTCGTCGTCGAGATCCGCGCGTCCGAGCCGGGGGTCGTAGTAGCCGGGGAACGCGGGGAACATCCCGCCGAGGTCGCCGACGACGGTGAACGGACCCGAGCTCGTCGCGCGCGTGGCGAGGATCGGATGGTTGCCGATCGCCGATGCCGGATTCCCGGCGCCGCAGTCCATCACGAGCGCGCGGCCGTCGTGGCTCAGGCTGCACGAACCCTCGTCACCCGGACCGTTCAACGCGTCGAGGGTCGCGTCGGCGACCGGCGCGGTACCCGGCCCGGACCAGCTGAACGCGAGGACGTCGAAGTCGACGTTGCCGATGCGCTTGACGGTGGCGCTGCCGAGCCAGCCGCTGCCGCTCGGATTCGGCACGAGCGCGAGCTGCGCGACTTCCGCGACGCCGAGACCCGCGCTGCCGAGCTCGGGCGACGTCGACGGCGTGCCGAGGACTCCCGGACCGCAAGGGTCGACGACGACCTGCGCGCTGCCCGCCACGGCGAAGGCGATGGCGACCGCGAGTGCGCGGACGGATCGCGCCATGCGCGCCCGCGTCACGGCGCGGGAGGCGCGGCCGGCGGTTCGGGCGGCTTCTCGAACTGTTCGCGGAGCAGACTGCGCAGGCTCGACAGCGAGCGGAGTTCGCCCTTCTTGCCGCGCGAGGTCTCGATCGGCTTCTCGCTCTCGATCGTGAACACGCGCGGGCCGCCCGGCGAGCGCGGCTCGCGATCCTCGCGCGGCGGGCCACCCTCACGACGGCGATCGCCGCCGCGCGGCGCTCCACCGCCTTCGCCCGGTTGACCGCGCGGGCGATCCCGTCCGCCGCCCGGACCGCCGCGGCCTGAGCCTCCGCCACCCGGCCCGCCGCGTCGCGGACCGCGCGAGCCGTCGGGTGCGCGCGCGGCGCGCGACATCTTCTCGGGCGCGGGTGCGCGCCGTTCGCGACGACCTCCGCCCGCCGCGAGTCGTTCGCCGAGCGTCGCGGGGCGACCCTCGCGCATGTGGCGCGGTTTGTAGAGCGAGAGGCCGACCTTGTGCTTGTCGGCGTCGAGGCTGAGAACGTAGACGGTCACGACCTCGCCGACGCGCAGCGCGTCATCCGGGTCGCGCAGGCGTTGCGGCGGGATCTGCGAGACGTGGATCAACCCGTCCTGCGAGATGCCGAGGTCGACGAACGCGCCGAAGTCGGTGAGGTTGGTGATGCGTCCGCGCAACTCGGCGTCGACCTTGAGGTCCGCGAAGCTGCGCACGCCGTCGTTCGTGAAGCCGGCGATGGCGCCGCGCGGATCGCGGTTGCCGCGCACGATCGCGTCGATCGTGTCGCGCACGCGCAGCGGGCCGTTGGTCGCGTCGCACAGCGCCTCGATGTCGAGGCCGCGCATGCCGTGGCCGAGCAGTTCGAGGAGCGGCTTGCCCGCGGCGTCGGCGATGCGCGCGGCGAGCGCGCGATCCTCCGGCGGGATGCCGGTCGCGTCGAGCGGGTCCGCCCCGCCGTGAATCCTCAGGAAGCACGCGACGAAGTCGCGTCGCGCCGGCTCGAGTTCGGGGACGCGTTCGAGTTCCGCGAGCGACTTGAACGGGCCGTGCGCGCTCCGCTCCTTCACGATCGCCGCGGCGAGTTCGCGGCCGATCCCCGGTGCACGGGCGAGCAGGGCGGGATCGGCGCGATTCACGTCGATGCCGATGCGCGCGAGACAGGACGTGATCGCGGCGTCGAGGTGGCGGCGCAGCAGGCCTTGATGGACCTCGGTGAGGTTTTGCCCGAGGCCGAGGCCGCGGACGTCCACGCGCATGAGTTCGAACAGCGGATCGTGCACGCGGCGGGCGAGGCTGAGCGTCGCGCGCAAGCCGGTGTCGCTCGCGCCGTGGCGGCGCCGCGCGGATGCGCTCGTCGCCCACACGATCGACGAGGTCTCGTCGAGCGTGACGATCGTCGGTCGCGCGAGTTCGGGAGGGAGCTTCGCGAGCAGGCGATCGGCGATGTCGCGCGCCGGTCCTTCACGGCGGCCGTGCGGGATCACGAGGAAGCCGGGCGGGAGTTCGCGCAGCGCGGTGACGAGCTCGTCCAGCAACTGCTCCTGGGCCGCGGGATCGTCGGGGATGCCGAGCGTGCGCTTGACGCGCGGCGCGCCGTCTTCGCCGACGACCGCGAGCCAGACGCTGCGGCCCGCGACGCGCAGCGCCGCAACCGGCTTCTCGCCGCTGCCCGGCGCCATCAACTGCGCGCGCAGCGAGCGCGCGAAGTTGCGGACCTGCTCCTTGTCGGCCTTCTCCTTCAGGTGATGGCGGACGCGCTCCTCGCAGGGCCGGTGGGTGTAGTGGTCCCAGGCGTGCCCGTAGACGAGGTCGAGGAAGCGACCGAACGCGGACTCGGGGTCGACGTCGGGCGAGAAGTGCTTCCGGAACAAGGCGAGCTCCGCTCCGGGCGCGAGCTTCAACCGCAGGGTCAGGAAGCCTTCGCGCTCGGCGCGGCGCAACGCGAGCATCCGTTGAGCGGGGACCTTGCGCACCGGCTCCTCGAGCCCGGCGAGCTTGCCGAAGCGATCGCCGCCGCTCTTGTGCACTGGTCGTTCGCGGGAGTCGCGATCGGGCTCGTCGCCCTGCTCCGCCGCGGGTTCCGGCGTCGCGGCCTCGGAAGTCGCGGCTTCTGGAGTCGCGACCTCGGACGCGACGGGCTCGCCCGCTTCGACCTGCTCCGACTCCGGCTCGCTGGGGAGCGGAGACTCCGCGTGAGCCTCGTCCGCGAATCCGTCTTCCGTCGCTTGCTCGTCCGTCGCTTGCTCGCCCGTCGCTTGCTCGCCTTCGCCACCTTCCGACCCGGGCTCCGCATCCGCGGGCACGTCGATCGGGGTCGTCTCGAGCGCTGCGGTCTCGAGTGGTGTGGTCTCGGGTGACTGCGTCTCCTTCTGAGCGGCTCGACGCCCACCCTTGCCGCGCTTCGTGGCGACGGCCCTGGCCTCGAGGATCCCGCGCGACAACTCGGAGCGCACCGCGGCGCGCAGCGCCGGGTCCTCGCCGTAGCGTTCGGCGAGGGCGAGCACGACCTGGGCGAGGACCTGGTCGATTTCGGTGAGATCCCGGGCCGGATCGACGTACGGAGCCGCGGCGTCCTGCGGCGATTGCGCGCCGAGTTCGTGGCGGTGGATGCGCGCGAAGAGTTCCGCGAGGCCGAGTTCGGTGAGCCGCGCCTCCGCGCGGTGCTCGCGAGGACGCAGCGCGTGGTCGACGTCGTCGATGAGGTCCTGGTCGACGGTGTCGGCGAGCAGCGCTCGCAACGTCTCCAGGTCGATCGCGGCGTTGCCCTCCGCCGCGCGCTGTTCCGCGAGCAACAGCAGGTTCTCGCGCCGCCGATCGAGTTCGCTGAGGAACCGCAGTCGTTCGTGGATCGCGACGGCGCGATCTTCGCCGGGGTCACCGCACTCGTCGCGACGGAACATCGCGACGAACTGCGGACTCGCACCGGCTTCGAGGAGATCCACGATGGCGCGGATCAGGTGCGGCGGGGTGTCGAACTCGGCTTCCAGCCGACGGAGGGTGCTTTCGGCCACCATGTCTTCAGAGGTGCGCGGGATCGCGCGACCTCGACCAGGATCGCGGGTGGGCTCGTGACGGCGGAGCGCGGCAGCGAGCGGGTCGCGGCGCCGACTCTAACCGGCGGTCCTCGCGAACGGCCAGTGCACGTCGTTGCCGCGCGCCGGGCGCTTCGGTAGAGGGGGGCGGGTGCGACCGGTCGAACGCATCTACGTGCGCGCCCCGAACTGGGTCGGCGACTTCGTCATGGCGACCGGCGCCTTCGAGCGGTTGCGGGCCGCGCACCCGAGCGCGCGGATCGCCGTCGCGTTGCGTCCGTACCTCCGCGGCCTGCTCTCGGGAACCGCCTGGTTCGACGAGGTCCTCGACGCGCCGTCTTCCGTCCACCCGGCATCGATCGCGCGGCAGGTCAGGGCGGTCCGCGCCGGAGCCTTCGACCTCGCCGTCGTCCTGCCGAACTCGTTCGTCACCGCACTCGTGCCGTTCCTCGCCGGCGTTCCGCGGCGCGCCGGCTGGCGTCAGGGCCGGTCGTTCCTCCTGACCGAGGGTCCCCGCGCCCCGCGCGGGAAGCGCTTCTTCTGGCAACCCGGGCCGCGGCGGGTCCCGGTGCCGATGCCGGGTTACTACGCCGCGCTGCTCGACCGGATCGGCGTGCCACCCGGACGCATCGCGCCCCGCCTCGCCGTCGACGAGTCCGACGCCGCGCTCGTCCGGGGCTGGGCGCTCGAACACGGCATCGGCGACGACGACCAACTGGTGCTTCTCACCGCCGGCGCCTCGTACGGGGCGAGCAAGCTCTGGGCTCCGGAACGCTTCGCGGAACTCGCGCGCCGGCTCGCCGCGCGGGCGTCGACGCGCTGCGTCGTGCTCGCCGGGCCGGCCGAGGTCGAAATCGCGCGCGGCATCGCGGCGCTCGCCGGCGGTCCCGCCGCCGGGGTCGTCGCCGCGGTCGACCCGGTGCTGCCGCTCGGCGGCTTGAAGGCGCTCTGCGCGCGCGCGCGTCTGATGGTCACCGCGGACACGGGGCCTCGGCACGTGGCGGTCGCGTTCGGCGTGCCGGTGGTCTGCCTGATGGGGCCGACCGACTCGCGCTACACCGACTACGCGCTCGAACTCCAGACGGTGATCCAGCGCCGCGAACTGCCCTGTGTGCCTTGCCAGCGAAAGGTCTGCCCGTTGGGCCATCACCAGTGCATGACGAGCATCGGCGTCGACGAGGTGTTCGCCGCCGCCGAGCGATGGCTCCCGCGTTGAGGCCCTGCCTCACGCCGGTCGATGAGCGGGGCATGGCCGAGCTCGTCGCCGCCTTCGTCGTGAGCACGATCGGGTTCTCCGTCTTCCTCTACGGCAAGAAGCAGACCCGGCTGCCGCAGCTGGTCGGCGGACTCGCGTTGATGGTGGTGCCGCTGTGCGGACTGTCGGCGTTGGTGCTCGCGCTCGCATCGGGTGCGATCGCCGCCGCGATCGCGATCGCCGTGCGCGCCGGCGCGTGAGGAGCCCGAGCGCGCGGGAACCGCGCGAGTGCGTCGCGTTACAGTGCGCCCCGCTCGACGGCGCGCCGCGTTCGAACTGGCCGGCCGGCGCGTCCGTTGTCGCTCTCGCACGAAGTCCGCCATGCGCACTCGATCCGCCCGTCGTCCCTTCCGGTCCTGGATCCTCTTCGCTCTCGTCGCCGTCGCGGCCGTCTCAGTGGAGGTTCGCGCGCAGGGCACGCCGATCGGCTTCCAGGAGGAGTTCGCCCTCGCGACCGATCGCACGCGCACGCTCTCGCAGCTCATCCCCGGCACCGAGGAACACTTCTTCTTCTCGTGCCTCCTCGCGCAGCACGAGGGTCGCTCGGAAGACGTCCCGCCGCTGCTCGCGGCCTGGATCGAGAAGCACGGCCGGACGGCGCGGGTCGTCGAGATCGAGAACCGGCAGGCCTTGCTCGGCTACGGCAAGGACCCGGCCGCGACGCTGCGCCACCTTCGCGATCGGCTCGGCCTGACCTTCGGCGATCAGCGCACGCAGCGCGGCAGCGATCCCTTGATCCCGACGCGGCTCGATCAGGAACTCATCGCGCGCGAGGCGCTGACCCGCCGCGCGCTGGGGCAGTACCCGGGTTCGCTCGACGGCTTCACCGACGCCGGGCTGTACGGGATGGCGTCGCGCGAGCTCGACGACAACCGCCTCGTCGCCCTGCTCTCGCGGTTGCGCCTGCCCGACGCGCCGAACCTCCCCGCGCTGGTGGTCCGCGAACTGAAGCGGCAGCACAGCAGCGGCTTTTCCGCCCTCCCGATCCACCACGCCCTCACGCTCGAGCAGCTCGAGGCCTGCGTGAGCGCGATGCCGGGCCTGATCAACGACGGCAAGTTCGTCGCGACGTATCTCGTGCGCCTCGCGCCCGACGCGGACACCGATGTCGACCGCGATCTCGTCGCACGCGACGCCTGGCTCCAGCGACTCGACGCGTTCTCCTTGCGTCTCGGGCCCGCGCACGTGTCCTTGCGCGCGAACGTGCTGCACGCGCGACTCACCGCCGACCTCGCGCGCGGCGTGGTCGACGAGGCGCGACTCCTCGCCTACCTGCGCCTGCCGCGGCAGACCAACTGGGTGAACTCCGACTTCGTGCGCAAGAGCGGCCGCGCGGCGGCGTGGGTGGAGGAAGGCCGCGCGCATGCGCCGGGGCTGCTGCCGATCGATTCGAGCGCGGCCCTGGTCCGCGCCTGCCTCGAGCAGATCTTCGTCGCGGCCGGTTCGTACGACGCCTTCGCGGAGTACGTGCAGAGCGACTGGCTGCGACGCGTGTTCGCCGAGACCAAGATCCTCGCCGGGGTCGGCGACATGCAGCGCTGGTACGCCCTGCTCGACGACCCGGCCTACTACGAACGGCTGCGCGATCGCGTCGAGATCGGCTTCCCCAGGACCAATCGGCAGGAGTTCGCGATCGACGACAAGGTCGTGCTCGAAGCCGACGTGAAGAACGTCGCGACGATGATCGTGAAGGTGTTCGAGATCGACACCTTCAACTGGTTGCGCGCCCACGGCCGCGAGCCCGATGCCTCGATCGACCTCGACGGACTCGTCGCGAGCGAGGAGCGCACGTTGCGCTACGAGGAGCCGCCGCTGCGTCGCACGCGCCGCAGCTTCGAGTTCCCGGCGATCGACCGGCCGGGCGTGTGGGTCGTCGAGTTCATCGGCAACGGGATCGCGAGTCGCGCGCTGATCCGGAAGGGCCGCCTCCGCTGCGACGAACGTTCCGGCGACGCCGGGCACGTGTTCACCGTGCTCGACGAGTCCGGGGCGCTCGTTCCGGATGCCACGCTCTGGTTCGCCGGGCGCGAGTTCGCGCCGGACCGGAACGGCGAGATCCACGTGCCGTACTCGACCGAGCCCGGCACGAAGACCGTCGTGTTGCGCCGCCGCGGCTTCGCGTCGCTCGCACGCTTCACGCACCGCGCCGAGGAGTACGAGCTGAGCGCCAGGGTCTTCGTCGAGCGCGAATCGCTCCTGTCGGGAGAGAAGAGCAAGCTGCTGCTGCGACCGCGCCTCCTGCTCTGCGGCCGCGCGATCCCCGTGGCACTCCTCGACGCGCCGGTGCTGACGATCACCGCGGTCGGACACGACGGCGTGGCGGCGAGCAGCGACGTCTCGGGTCTCGTGCTGAGCGACGACCGAGAGACGGTGCACGAGTTCGCCGTGCCGCAGGACGTCGCGAGCATCACGGTGAGCCTGCGCGGGCGCATGAAGAGCCTGACCACCGGACAGCCGGTGGAGATCGCGTCCGAGCCCCGCAGCTTCGCGTTGAACGGCGTCGACGCGACGCCCGCGACCGGAGCGCCGATCCTTTCGCGAACCCGCGAGGGCTACGCGCTCGACGTGCTGGGCAAGGACGGCGAGCCGAAGGCCGACAAGGCGCTGCACCTCCGCTTCTGGCACAAGGAGTTCAAGGACCCGGTCCCGGTCGTCCTGAAGACCGATTCGCGCGGTCGCATTGCGCTGGGTGCGCTGGCGGACATCACGACCGTCGCCAGCGACGGCTTCGCTTCGGACGTCGGCGCATGGTCGCTCGACGCAACGGAGCGGACCTTGCCGGATGTCCTGCACGGCGTGGCCGGGGAGACGCTCGTCCTCCCGCTCGCGACCCGCGCGACGACGCTCGACCGCTCGCTCGCGTCGTTGTTCGCACTGCGCGGCGGCGAGGGGGTGTTCGCGCACGACGTCTCGGACAAGCTCGGCTTCGCGAACGGGGTTCTCGAACTGCGCGGCCTCGCGCCGGGCGACTACGTGCTCTGGCTCGAGCGCAGGTCCGCGATCCCCGTCCGCGTGACGGCGGGTCGTCGCGTCGCCGACCTCGCGATCGGATCGAACCGCATGTTGCAGGCGCCGATCCAGCCCGCGTTGCAACTCACCGGGTTGGACGTCGCCGGCGGCGAACTCCGCGTCGCACTCGACCACGCGGGCGCGTCGGCGCGCGTGCACGTCACCGCCACGCGCTACCTGCCGACCTACGACTCGTTCGCGGCGCTCGTCGCGCCGGCCGACGAAGCGCCATCGATCACGGTCTTCGACTTCGTCCCGAGCAGCTACCACGTCGGCCGCATCCTCGCGGACGAGTACCGCTACATCCTCGAGCGACGCTTCACCGCGAAGTACCCGGGGAACCTGCTGCGGCGGCCCGGCCTGCTGCTGAACCCGTGGGCGCAGGAGGAACAAGAGACCGAAAGCTCGGCCTGGTCTTCGGGTGTGGGCCTCGGCGGCGGCGCCGGCGGCTCGATCGCACGAGCACCGTCTACGCCTCGCTCGCGCTCGACGAGACGCCGCTCGTCCCGCGGCCGCAGCACCTCGCGCGCGCGCTCGATCCGGCGCAGCCGATCGCGCAGCGCCGCCGCATCGAGTTCGTCGACGCCGGCGCGACGGCGACCGTCGCCGACCTGCGGACCACGGAACTCAGCAGCTACACCTCGCTCGCCGACGTGCACCGGCTCCTCCGCACCCTCAGCGGCGACGAGCAGCTCGCGGAGTTCGCGTTCGTGCTCGGCTGGCCGAAGCTCACCGAGGCGGAGAAGCGCACCGAGTACTCGAAGCACGCCTGCCACGAGCTGCACCTGTTCCTGTACCACAAGGACCGCGCGTTCTTCGACTCCGTCGTGCGGCCGTACCTCGCGAACAAGGGCCAACGGACCTTCGTCGACGAGTGGCTGCTCGAAGCCGATCTCGCGCCGTGGCTCGAGCCCTGGGCGTTCGGTCGCCTCAACGTCGTCGTGAAGATCCTGCTCGCGCGACGGCTCGCGGACGAGCACGACACCGTGCAGCGCCTCGTCGCGGATGCCGTCGACCTGCTGCCTCCCGATCCGGCCCGCCGCGATCGGTTGTTCCGCAGCGCTCTCCTCGGCGACGCGCTCGAGGGGCAGGAGGGCGGGCTCGGCGAAGTGCTGAAGGCCGCGGATCGCAAGCTCGCCGAGGACGAGCGCAACCAGGCGGGTGAGCCCGTCGCGACGCGGCGCGCCGAACGCAGCCGCGGGAAGGCGCCCGCTCCTCCAGCCGCCGCCGCGCCGCGCCCAGCCGACAAGCCGCAGGAGCCGGCGGCCGATGCCGCGGTCGCGGAGGAACGCCTGGCGAAGGAAGGCAAGGACCGCGGGGACCTGGACGCCGAGAAGAAGGACAAGGCGGTCGACGAGATCTCCGCGGCGCTCGAGCGGCGCGCGGAGGTGCACGAGTTGTTCCGCGCTCCGGAGACGACGAAGCGCTACGCGGAGTCGCAGTACTGGCACCGTCCGCTCGCCGAGCAGGTCGCGTCGCTCGTCGTCCCGAACGCGTTCTGGCGCGACTTCGCGCGGCACGGCGCGGGCAGGCCCTTCGTCTCGACCAACGTCGCCGAAGCCGCCAACAGCTTCGCCGAGATGATGCTCGCGCTCGCGGTGCTCGACTTGCCCTTCGAGTCGGCGGCGCTCCAGACCAAGGTCGACGGCGCATCGCTCGCGATCGCCGGCAAGACACCGTTCATCCTCGTCCGCGAGGAACTCACCGCGGCCCAGCCGGCGCCGCGCGGCGCGGCGCCGATCCTCGTCAGCCAGAACTTCTACCGGCTCGACGAGCGCTACCGCTACGAGGGCAACGAGCAACAGGACGCCTGGGTGACCGACGAGTTCGTCGTCGACGTCGCGTACGGCTGCCAGGTCGTCGTGACCAACCCGACCTCGTCCAACCTCGAACTCGATGTGTTGCTGCAGATCCCGCAGGGTGCGCTGCCGGTCGCGCGCGGCAAGGCGACGCGCAGCGTGACGGTGCGGCTCGGCGGCTACGGCACGCAGTCGCTCGACTTCGCCTTCTACTTCCCGGCACCGGGCGACGCACCGCAGTACCCCGTGCACGTGAGCAAGGACGGGACCCTGCTCGCCAAGGCCGTTGCGGCGACGCTGCACGTCGTCGCGACGCCGACCCGCATCGACACGACGTCGTGGGAGCACGTCTCGCAGGACGGCGCGCCCGAGGAGGTGCTGCGGTGGCTGGAGACCGGCAACCTCGGCCGGATCGATCTCGGGCGCATCGCGTGGCGCATGCGCGACAAGGCGTTCTTCGCGGCGGCGACCGAACGGCTGCGTCGCCGGCACGTGCACGACGACCGCCTGTGGGCCTACGCGATCCTGCACGGCGACGAGCGCGCGGCGCGCGAGTACCTGCGCTTTGCCGACGGCTTCCTCGCGCAGTGCGGGCGGGTGATGGTCTCGCCGCTCGTCGTCCTCGACCCCTTCGAGCGGCGTTGGTACGAGCACGTCGAGTTCGAGCCGCTTTTCAACGCGCGCGCGCATCGCTTCGGCAAGCAGCGCACGATCCTCAACGGCGGGCTCGCGCGGCAGTACGACGCCTTGCTGTGGAACCTCTGCTACGTGCCGGCTCTCGACGACGCCGATTGGCTCGACGTCACCTACTACCTGCTCTTGCAGGACCGGGTCGAGGAAGCGCTCGCGAGCTTCGCGCGGGTCGACGCGAACCGTCTGATGACGAAGCTGCAGTACGAAGCGATGCGGGCCTACCTCGCGCTCTACGAGGCGCGCCCACAGGACGCGCGCGCGATCGCGTCGCGCTACGTCGACCACCCGGTCGAGCGCTGGCGCAACTGGTTCGGCGACCTGACCGCACAGCTCGACGAGATCGAGGGCAAGAGCGTGGCCGGCGGCGCGGGCGACGATCGCACGCGGCGTCAGACCGATCTCGCGGAGAGCCAACCGTCGCTCGAACTCGCGATCGAGGGCCGGCGCGTGATCGTCCGCTACAAGAACCTCGCGCAGTGCGAGGTGCGGTACTTCGTGATGGACGTCGAGTTCCTGTTCTCGACCCACCCGTTCGTGCAGCAGGACTCGGGCGACTTCGCCTACGTGAAGCCCAACCGCAGCGACGTCGTCGCGTTGCCCCAGGGCGAGTCGGAGTTCGCCTTCGACCTGCCGGCCGAGTTCGCGACCGGCAACGTGCTGGTCGAAGTTCAGGGCGGCGGGATCACGCGGCGTCAGGCGCACTACGCCAGTTCGCTGGCGGTGCGATGGATGGACGGCTACGGCCAGATCCAGGTCGCGGACGTCGCGAACGAGCGCCCGCTCGCGAAGGTCTACGTGAAGGTCTTCGCGCGCGTCCCGGGCGGCGGCGTCCGCTTCCACAAGGACGGCTACACCGACCTGCGCGGGCGCTTCGACTACGCGTCGGTCTCCGGCGAGGGTGCCGCGAACGTCGAGCGCTTCAGCGTGCTCGTGCTCAGCGACGACCACGGCGCCGCGCTACGCGAACTCGAGCCGCCGGTGCGGTGACCCGACCGGTCACGGCTCGCCGCGGAGGATCGCGCTGCAGAACGTCACGCACTGCGTCCGGTCCTCCGCCAGCGCCTGTCCGTAGTGCAGGATCTCCGCTGCGCCGCCGGCGAGGCGCGCAGCGAGGTAGATCGCGGTCGCGCTGCACACGCGGTCCGGGTTCGCGCCGCGCATCACCGCGGCGTGGAAGTGCCCGGGTTCCCCGGCGCGCAGCATCGCGAGGCGTGCGTCGTCGCGCCTGGCCAGCGCGTGCACCGCGTCGTCGCCGAGCGGTGCGTCGTCGCCGAAGGTCGGCCCGACGTGCGCGAGGTCCGCGCCGGCGAGGAAGGTCACGCGCCGCTTGGCCGCGGCGCCGCGCAGAGCGTCGAGCAGGCCTGCGATCCAGGTCTCGCGATCCAGGTCGCCGTCGCCGCTCGGCAGGGATCCGCAGAGGAAGCCGGCGACCGGGATCGCGTCGGGGCGCCCGGTTCGTGCGAGCGAGAGCGCCGCGAGGCAGAGCATCTGGAACTCGAGGCTGTGTTCCTTGCGGTGCAGGAGGAGGTCGGCAGGGGCGGGAGCTCCGAGTCGCGCGTGCACCGCGTCGACGAACGCACGCTCGGTCCGCAGCGTGCCGAGCGGCGTCCGCCAGTCGAGCGGCAGGCCGGTGAGCGGGGCGAGCGGACCGCCGTGCCCGGTGCCGAACACGACGACGAGTTCGGGGAGTTCGTGCGCGGCGAGCGCGCGGTAGGCCGCGCGATAGCCGGACGCGCCACGGCCGAAGTCGATGTGGGGGGCGACGAGACCGCGGGGTGCCCGACCGGTCGGGGCAGACAACTCACCGAGCAGTTCGTCCAGGGCTCGCGCGCACGCGCCGGCGCCGGCGGGGTAGCCGTGGCTGCCCGCGTGCGACGCTTCGCGCACCCCCTCGGCGAGGAACTGCGCCGCGGTGCTCTCGGCCGTCGACTCGAACAACTCGCCGTGCAGCAGGAGGCTCTCGTCGAGTTGCACGACCAGATCGGCGAGGAAGCCGTCGCGGAGAACGGCGCCCGCCGCTCGCAGCTCGGCCTCGATCGACGCGAGCGTGCGCGTGCCGTCGAGACGGGCGAGGATCGGCACGAGCGCCTCGGGGACGAAGACCTGCCCGTCGATCAACCCGAGCGGATCGATCAGGACGAGGCCGCGACGCCCCTCGAACTCCGCCGGACGCAGTTCGAACGCGCGGAGCGCCGGAGCGGACTCCGCGTGGTCTCTTCCGGGCGAGGACACGGCGGCGCAGGATACGTCGCGCCACCGCCGATTCCCGGCCCCGGGAGGTGACCTCGCCGCGGCATCGGGCTATCGGGTCGCCGATGACACGCGCCGCCCCGAGCTCGTCGATCGCGAGAGACGCACCGTAGGATGATCGACGACATGCCAGGTCCAGGTCCGTTCCAGCTCGTGGTGCACCAGGGCGAGGAGCGGGAGGCCCACGACTTCGACCGTGAAGTCGTCGTGCTCGGCCGGTCCCGCGAATGCGATCTCGTGCTCGGCGACCGGTTGGTGTCGCGCCGTCACTGCCGCGTCGAACGCCGTCCGACCGGCTTCGTGCTCTTCGACGAAGGCGCCCAGAACCCGCCGAGGCTCCGCGGGATGCCGGTGAAGGAGGCCGAACTCAGGCCCGGCGACCGCTTCGCCGTCGGCGGCTGCGAGATCGAACTCGTGGTCCACCAGGAGCGACCCTCGCTCGACGACACGCAACTCGTCGAGGACCGGCAGACCGCGCGCGACCTGTCCGAGTTCATCGAAGTCGCCCAGGCGCTCAACGAGGAGCGTGACCTCTCGCGCCTGCTCACGCGCATCGTCGACGCGGCCATCCATCTGAGCGGAGCCGAGCGCGGCTTCCTGATCGTCGGCCACGGCGAAGCGGAAACCGTCGAGGTCGCCCGCAACTTCGCGCAGGAAGAGGTCAACACGCCGGAGTTCAAGATCTCGCGGACGATCGCGCAGCGCGTGCGCGAGTCCGGCGTGGCGGAGCTGACGACCAACGCCCAGGAGGACGCGCGCTTCCGCGGCCTCGCGTCCGTCGCCGACCTGCGCCTCCGCTCGGTGCTGTGCATCCCGCTGCGGATCCGCGGCAAGGTCGAGGGCGTGCTCTACGTCGACAACCGGCTGCAGAACCACGTGTTCGAGGAGCGGGAGAAGCGCCTGCTGATCTCGCTGGCCGACCATGCCAGCGTCGCGATCAGCAACGCGCGGACGATGCGGGAGCTCGACGGCAACCGCCTCGAGCTGGAGCGCGCGCTCCATCGCATCAGCCAGCTCAATGCCCAGCTGGAAGGTCGGTTGCAGGAGCAGGCGGCGACCATCGACGACATGCGGCAGCAGCTCGACGAGACCAAGAAGGGTCTCGAGTTCGCGCACGACTACCGCGCGATCGTCGGCAACAGCCGGCGGATGCACGAGGTGTTCCGTCTGCTCGACAAGTACATCCCCGCCGAGGATCCCGTGCTCATCCTCGGCGAGTCGGGCACCGGGAAGGAACTCGTCGCGCGCGCGATCCACAAGCTCGGACCTCGCGCCGCCGGGCCGTTCGTCTCCGAGAACTGCGCGGCTCTGCCCGAGGCGCTGCTCGAGAGCGAGCTGTTCGGCTACGAGAAGGGCGCGTTCACCGGCGCGACCAGCGCGCGCAAGGGCCTGCTCGTCGCGGCGTCGGGCGGCGTGCTCCTGCTCGACGAGGTCGGGGAGATGCACGTCGACCTGCAGAAGAAGCTGCTGCGCGTGCTGCAGGAAGGCGAAGTCCGTCCGATCGGCAGCCGCGAGACGATCAAGGTCGACGTGCGGCTCGTCACTGCGACGAACAAGAACCTCGAGGAGATGGTGCGCGACGGCGAGTTCCGCGAGGACCTCTACTACCGGCTGGCGGTCCTGCCGATCCGGCTGCCGCCGCTGCGCGAACATCGCGAGGACATCCCGGCCCTCGTGGAGCGCATCCTCGGCGAACTGGCGCGCGAGTCGCAGTCGAAGCGCGTCCGCGTGTCGAAGCCCGCGATGGACCTGCTGGTCGCGTACCGCTGGCCGGGCAACGTGCGTGAACTGCAGAACGAGGTGCGGCGCGCGGCGATCCTCGGCGACGGCGTGATCGAGCCGCAGCACCTCGGCGACCAGGTGCGGACGCCGCGCGTGGTGATCGATCCGATCGAGGATGCACCGGGCGTCGTACCCGCCGAACGCGGCACGACCCTGCCCGACATGGTGAAGGAGCTGGAGGTGCGCGAGATCCAGAAGGCGATCCTCCTGTCCGGCGGCAACAAGAGCCGGACGGCGGAGATGCTCGGGCTCTCGCGCTTCGCCCTGCAACGCAAGCTCGAGAAGTACGAACTCGAGTCCGGCGCTCCGCCGGCGGGCGCCGCTCCCGGCACCGTCGCTCCCAGCACTGGGGCACCGAGCAGCGACGACGCATGAGCTTCGCCCAGCCGTTCGCCAACTACGAGATCCTCGCCCGCGTCGGGTCGGGCGCGATGGGCACCGTCTTCAAGGCGCGGCAGAAGCACCTCGAGCGAACGGTCGCCCTGAAGGTGCTCAAGCCCGCGCTCGCTCGCGACGCGCGCTACGTCGAGAGGCTCGAGCGGGAGGCGCGGATCGTCGCGAAGCTCAATCACCAGAACATCGTCACGGCCTACGACCTCGGTCACGAAGCGGGCTACCACTACTTCGTGATGGAGTTCGTCGAGGGACGTTCCCTGCGCCAGCTCCTCGCCGAGTGGGGGGCGTTTCCCGAACGCCAGGTGCTCGACGTGGCGATCCAGGTCGCGGACGCGCTCGCGCACGCGTTCGACTGCGGGATCATCCATCGCGACATCAAGCCCGGGAACATCCTGATCGACCAGGACGGCCGCGCGAAGCTCACCGACATGGGGCTTGCGAAGGCCGAGACCGACCTCGCGCTCACGCGCGACGGCGCCACCGTCGGCACGCCGCAGTACATCGCGCCGGAACAGGCGACCAACCCGAAGGCCGCCGACATCCGCAGCGACCTGTACTCGCTCGGCGCGACGCTCTTCCACATGGCGACGGGTCAGCCGCCGTTCCGCGCCGACGCGATCGGCGAGTTGATCGCGAAGGTGCTGCACGAGCGGCCGCCGTCGGTCGTCGATCTGGTGCCGGAGATCTCGGATGGCCTGAGCCTCGTCATCCGCAAGCTGCTCGCGAAGGACCCGGCGCTCCGCTACCAGACGCCCCGCGAACTGCTCGAGGACCTGCGCCGCGTCGAACGCCGCGAGCGGCCGCGGATCGGTCGCGAGGAACTCGAGGCGCAGGACGACGCCGTCGCGAGCGTGCCGCATCGCCATCGGCGCGTGCCGCGCAACGTCCTGAGCGCGGCGATCCTCCTCGTCACGTTCGCCGTCGGGATCGTCGTGGGGCGGCTCGTCGTCGGCGACGTCGACGGCGCACCGGTGCGGGATCGCGTCGCGACGGTCGTCGCCGAGCTGCTCGAACTGCCGCGCGACATCGATCGCTTCGCGCGGTTGCAGCAACGCGCGGCGCAAGGCGGCGATCTCGACGTCCTGCTCGCCGGATCGGTACGCGCCGCGCTGCTCGCCGAACTCGAACGTCGCCAACTCGCGACCATCGATGCGGTGACGGCGACGCGCCGTGCGGAGGTCGAGCGGTACCTCGTCTCGGCGGAAGGCTGGCGCGAGCCCGACTTCGTGCGCGCGCACCTCGTGCCGGAACTCGAGACGGCGTCGGGCTATCGCCCGGAGAACCTGCCCGACGCGGCGCTCGGTCGCACCGTGCGCGAACGGCTCGCGGGGTTGAGGGTCGAACTCGACGCCTTGCGCGTCGCGCGCGACGCGACGCTGTGCGACCGCTTCGACCGGTACTTGACCGTCGATCTCGAACCGAAGGCACTCGCGATCGCCCAGCGTGGCGACCCGGCGCTCGCGCTCGCCACGTTCGCGCGCGAAACC
>JACRLW010000143.1 GCA_016235155.1 Planctomycetota bacterium | reverse complement strand
CCGACGGCGTCCGCCTCGGCAGTCTGCTCGGCGTGCCGGTGCTCCTCGTCGCGAGCGCCGAGACGAAAGCCTCGTGCGACGCACTGAGCGCGGCGCTCAATGCCCTCGAAGCCGGCAAGTGCACGGTGATCGACGGCAAGGGCGCATACCCGTGGAAGGAGTCGCAGCCGGAGATCGAGCAGTGGATCGCGTCGCAGGTGCGGCCGATCGAACGCCAGAAGGTGCTCATCGAGCCCAACCACGACAACTTCAAGAAGGCTCACTGGGCGAACATCACGCAGGCCGAACCGCTGCTCGGCACTCCGATGGACAAGCGACCGCGCCTGCTCGTCGAGGCGGACCGGGCTCAGAACCGCATCAAGGTCGAGACGCAAGGCGTCGAGCAGTTCCAGCTCCTGCTCAACGACTCGATCGTCGACCTGGGCAAGGAGTTCACGGTCGACGTGAACGGCAAGCTCTTCACGGAGAAGCGCACGCGCAGCTTCTCGTTCATGACCGAACAGATGATGACCGCGTACGATCCGTCGTGGATCTTCACGGCGGAGTACAGCGTGAAGGTGCCGAAGGCGCCGAAGTGAGCACGCGCCGCGCGGCGATCGTCGCGGCGCTCGCGGGATTCGCGGTGCTTGCGATCGAACTCGCGGCCGTTCGGTTGTTCGCGCCGTCGTTCGGGGACAGCGCTTTCGTCTGGACCAATGTCATCGGCGTGTTGCTGGTCGCCCTCGCCGCCGGTGCGTGGCTCGGCGGCCGACTGGCCGCCCGCGGCGATGCTGCACGGCGGGCGCGCGCGGTGCTCGTCACGGCGGCGGTACTCGTCGGGCTGGTGCCGTTCTGCGCGCCGTGGCTCGGTCGGCTGCTGGTCCCCGCGGATCTCGCGCTCGAGCAGGCCGGAGGAGTTCTCGTCTGGGGCTCGCTGGCCGCGACGCTCGTCGCGTTCGCTGCACCCGTCGCACTGGCGGGCGCGGTCACGCCGCTCCTGGTCGGCGGGCTCGCCCGTTCCGCGGTCGACGCCGGGCGTGCGAGCGGGCTCGTCGGCGCCTGGGGCACTCTGGGCAGTCTCGCCGGGACCTTTCTCACGACGCATCTGCTCGTGCCCGAACTCGGCTCGCGCACGACGATCTGGCTCGCGGCATCGGCGCTGGCCATGGCCGGTCTCCTCGCGCGGCCGTCGGCGACCGCGGCGCTCGCGGCCGTGTTGCTCGCGGGAGTCGGTTTCGCGCCGCAGGCGGCCTTGCGATCCGCGGGAGCGGACGAGGAACTGATCGCGGAGGTCGAGAGCAGCTACCAGTTCCTCCAGGTCGTACGGAGACCGGCTGTGGACGGCGAGCCGCCTTCGGTCGTGTTGCGCATCAACGAGGGGCTCGATTCCTTCCACTCGATCCGCTTCGACGGGACGCCCTGGACCGGCGGCCGCTACTACGACTGGTTCGTCCCGTTGCCTCTCCTGCTGGATGGCGACGAGGCGCGCGGGCGTCCGCGGGTGCTCTCCCTGGGCGCGGCCGCAGGCACCTTCGAGCGCCTGTTCCGCGCCGCGTTCCCGGGCTGCGTGACGCGATCGGTCGAGATCGATCCGGCGGTGACCAGCCTCGCCCGCACGCACTTCGGTGCCTTCGACGACGGACGGGTCGACGCGGGCGTCGATGCGAGGGTGTTCGTCGAACTCGATCGCGGGACCTGGGATCTGATCCTGGTCGACTGCTACGAGCGGCAGGTCTACGTGCCGGCACACGTCGCGAGTCGCGAGTTCTTCGCCGCGGTCGGGGAACGACTGCAAGTCGGCGGGATCGTCGCAGTGAACTGCGGCGGCGTGCGCTTCGACGATCCGGTCGTCACCGCGATCGCCGGAACCATGGCGGCGGTCTTCGGCGAGGCGTCCGCGTTCCGCGTGCCGCGATCGCGGAACCTGCTGCTGGCGGCACGCAAGGGCGGCGCGCTCGATCCGACGCGCATCGCCGCGCGACCGGGTGACGACCCAAGGATGGTCGAGACCTGCGCCGTCGAGTCGGATCCACGGCGCTGGCGCCGGTACGGACCCGCGGACGAACCCCTGGTGGACGATCGACCGCTGCTCGACTCCCTGCACGACGCTTCGCTCGCCGCGCGTGGTGGGGGAGGCGAGCGGTCGACCATCGCCGGAACCACGCTGGAAGAGGAGGCAGCGACTGCGGCCTTCGACGCCGTACAGCACGGCGACTTCGAGGCGGCGCTCGCAGCGGTCGCCGGTTCCCGCCGCGAGACCGCGTACCTGCGCCTCGTCGCGGGCGACGCGCGGTGGGCACTGCACGACGTGCGCGGAGCGGATGCGGAGTACGCGACGGCACTCGATCTCTCGCCGAGCGACGGCGACCTGCGGTTGCTCCAGGGGCGGCGTCGCGAGGTGGGCGTCGCAATCGACGCGCTGGACCGGGCGTCGGCGACGGCCACCCGGAACGGCTGGTACTCGGCCCTCGCGGCCGCGATCGCCGCGGCGCTCGTGTCGGCGGCGGCGAGACGGATCGACCGCGGCGCCTGAACCGAGGGTGCGACGGGTTGGGTACGCGAAGCGGCGCCGCGTCGTTTCGAGTCGACGCGGCGCCGCAGGTCTCACGATCGGAGTGCGCCGATCAGAGGATGTCGAGGATGCCGACCGCCTGGTTGGTGAGCGTCTCGACCGCGGCGCGGTAGTTCATGTTGACCGCGAGCTTGCTGTTCCAGGGCAGCAACTCCTTGTCCGCGACACCGCCGAGCGCGACCGCGCTGAACGCGCGACTGAGCGGCGGCAGATTGGTGTCGAAGAGCATCTTCACGAGCGGGTCGATCGTCCGCTGATCGCCGATGAAGCCGAGGGCCGAGGCGATGGCCGACATCTTGGCGAGGTCGGGCTCACCGTCGTCCGTCAGCATCTTGATCAGGATCTGCGCGGCGCTCTTGTCGCCGAGCTTGCCAAGCGCGATCGCAGCCTGACGCAAGCGGATCGGACGGCGTGTGGAGGTCGACACGATGTCCTGGATCTGCTGCACGGCTTCCGTCTGACCCATCAGCGCCAGGGCGACGCACATGTAGCCGGCGAGCTCGTCGCGGTTCTTGTCGGTCTCGAGGAGCTGCTGGATCGTCGTTCCGCCGTCCTTGTACTTGCAGAGTCCGAGGCCGATCGCCATCGCGGCGCGCGTGCTCGGGTTCTTGTTCTCCAGCTGCTTGACGAGTTCCTGGCCGAGGAGGGTGTCGACCTGCGCGCCGACGCCGGCCGTTTCCATCTCCCGGAAGGCGAGCACGCCCAGCGAGACGGCCGCCCATGGCCGCTCGAGGGCCTTGCTGCCCTTGCGGAGCACTTCGATCAGCATGGTGCGCGCGTCGGGGCCGCCCATCTGGCCGAGCGCCATCAACGAGAAGTAGCGGCCCTGCTCGTCCGAGCCCTTGGCGGCGTACTCGTCGAGAGCCTTCGCCACCTGCAGGTCGAGCTTGTTGCCCTCCTTGTTCTTCGCATCGACCGGACCGCAGAGGCGACCGAGGCCGACGATCGCCGACTGGACGATCGAAATGTGCGAGCGCTTGACCTTGGCCTTGCCCTCGACTTCCTCGAGCCAGCGCGCCTTGTAGTCCTCACGACGCTTGGCGAGGTCCGTGTCCGACTGCGGATCGAACTTCTCGTAGAGCTTCGCGACGGCGTGGGGGACATGCGCTTGGATCAACTGCTCGCCGGGGCCGAGTTCCCTGGTCCAGTAGGCGTCGAGCGAGTCGAGCGATTCCTTGAGCAGCTTGCGGCCGTCCTCCGAACTCGGATCGGGTCGCACGAGTGCGACGGCGTTGATCGTCGCGACGCGGATGTCCCGCTCCGGGGCCTTGTCGGAGTCGAGGATCTCCTTGAGCGCGCCGAAGACCTGAGCCTTCACGGCGTTGTCGGAGCTCGCCCAGGCGACGAGGCCGAGGCCGTAGATCGAGAACGCGCGCGTGCGGTAGTCGACGGCGTCCCGAGCGCAGAGCTTGCGACCGGCCGGCGTGTCCTTCGCGAGATCGATCAAGGCCGGGATCGCTTCGGTCATCTGCGAAATGCCGAGCGCAACCGCCGCGGTCTCGCGGATCTCCTGGTCCTTCTCCGTCAGGCGCTTCTTGAAGGCCTCGAGGATGTTGATCTGGTCGGTGTTCTTGCCGACCTTCGCCATCGCCACCATGCACGACGAGACGATGTCACGGTTGTCCGTCGACTCGAGCGCCTGGTGCAGCTTGGGCAGGATGGTCTGGAGGATCTGAGTCTCCGACGGCTTGAGCGTGTCGCTCGCGATGCGCTGCGTACCCGAGCCGAGGTAGAACTCGTCGGACTCGGAGACCACGCCTCCGGAATGGATCGATTCCTTGAGCTTGATGAAGGGGTCCTTGTTGAACTCCCACCAGAACTCCCAGCGGTTCAGATCGTCGTCGAGCTGGATGCCGCCGGTGCTCGGACCTGCTGCCGGGCCGGGGCCGCCGGGACCGCCGGTGCCAGGTCCCGCAGGGCCGGGGGTCGACGGGCCGCCAGGGCCGGGAGTGGAGGGGCCGCCGGGGCCGGGAGTGGACGGGCCGCTGGGACCAGGGGTCCGACCGCCGCGTCCGCCCGGGTTCGGCGGGACGGTGTCGCCGGGTCCGCGGTACTGACCGCCGTGAGCCCAGGCGAGATCGGCGACCGAGAAGGTCGCGACAGCCAGCGCGATACCGCTGAGGATCAGCTTCTTCATGGATGCTCCAGGTGGAGTTGATTCGGGTCGGCGAGGCGGCTCGTGCGAGGCGGCTCGCGGGCGTCTTTGAGAACCCGAGTCGGCACTCCTCGGGCCGGCGCGGCAAGCAAGTCCGGGGCCGCCGCCGCGACCGGGCGGGGATTCTGCGCGTGAGTTGCCCGCAGCGCAATCCGCGGGGAAGGTTCGCTGCGGCGAGAGCGAGCGGAAACTGTCTCGGCGAAGCGCGGCGCGTTACGGCTCCGCAACGACTAGCGCAACCGCGCCGGTCGTGACGGCAATCGCTCGACGAGTTCGGCATGCAGCCCGGGCGCCGCGACCAACGACGGATGGTGGAGCGCGGGGTCGAGGGATGCGAAGGGCAGGATCGGGCGACCGCGCCAGTCACTGACGATCGCGCCGGCTTCCTTCGCGATCAGGGCGGCGGCCGCGAGGTCCCAGACGCGACCCTGGGTCTGGACATTTGCATGGAGTCGACCGACGGCGACGTCGCAGAGCTGGGTGACCGTGCTCCCGAAGACTCGAACCCTCGCGCCGCTCCGGCTCAGCGCGGCGAGCAGGGCGGGCTCGTGGACGGCCCGCATCCACTGCGCACCGATCACCGTGGCGTCGGACAAGGCGGCTGCCTCGACACGCAGCCTTCGGCCGTTGCGCCAGGCGCCGGTGCCGGCGATGGCGGTGAACTGTTCGGCGCGCGGTTCGGCGTGGACCGCCGCGACGAGCGGCCGACCCGCCGAGAGGCACGCGATCGACACCGCGTACTCGGGGAGACCCTGGGCGAAGTTACTCGTGCCGTCGATCGGGTCGACGACCCACACGAACTCCGCGTCCGGCCGGACCGGCTCGGACTCCTCCCCGAGGAAGCCATGGTCCGGATGGCGGGCGCGCACGGCGTCGCGAACCTGGCGTTCGATGCGGAGGTCGATCGCCGTGACGAAGTCGCCCTCGCCCTTGCGGCGGACGTCTCGCCGAGGCCGGTCCCGCGCGGCGGCGCGCACCAACTCGGCGGCGTCTCCGGCGATCCGCCAGGCGGAGGCGAGCAGTTCGCGGAGGAATGCGGATCGAAAGGTGGCGTCGCGGACCATGCGCGGTGCATCTTGGAGCCCGCCGCCGCCGACTCCAGAACCGTGTTCCGCTTCGCGTCCGCCTGCACCCCGCTCCTCGCCCTGCTCGCTGCACCCGTTGCGTGCGGAGGCGTGGCGCCGCGGACCGTCCCGCCGCCGACGATCCTCGCGCCGCACGACTCCGGCGCGGACTCGTCGCCGGCGAAACGCCTCGAGCGGATCACGGCGACGGCCGCGCGCGATGCAGGAGGCCGACGAACTCCGGCGCCGACGATCCTCGGCGAACTCGACGCCGACCTTGCGTCCGCGCTGCAACTCGCGGTGAGCGGTGATCACCCCGCGGCAATCGCCAGGCTCCGGTCTTTGGTGCGAATGGCGCCGCAGGACGCCGTGCCCTCGCTCCTGCTCGCGCGCGTGCTCGTCGAAGCCGGCCAGGCGGCGCCTGCACTCGAGGTTCTGGAACGCCTGCCCGACCGCGCGGAGGTCCGCGCGCTGGCACGTCCTTGGCGCGGACTCGCGCGCTTGCAGCTGGGTGAGCTCGATGCGGCCGCTCCCGACCTGCGCGAGGAACTCGCGACGGGCACACAGGGCGCCCTCGCGGGTCGCGCGCTGGCGCGCGCGTACGCCGCGCTCGAACTCCATGCTGAGGCGGCAGCCATCCTCGATGCCGCTTGCGTGCGATTCCCAGGGGACGTCGAACTCGCGTTCGCGGCAGCCGAACTCCTGCGCGATCGCTTCGAGCGCGAGGCTGCGGACGGCGCGTTGCGCGCGATCACCGGTCGCTGGCCCGAGTTTGCTCCGGCTCAGCTGGCGCTCGCGGAACTCGCCTACGAACGGGGCGACGACGCGGGCTGCCGCGCAGCACTCGCGGCGATGCCTGCGCGGGATCTCGACCCGGGTACGCAGGCGCGTCGGGTCGAACTGGAGACGGCACTCGTCGCCGTGGCTGCGGGCCGTCCCCGTGCGCTGCCGGCGCGAACTCTCCTCGCGGCAGTCCGCGGCGGGAGCGCGGCCGACCGCACGAGCGCGCTCGGCGCGCTGATGGCTGCGGGCGAAACACGCGAGGCCGCGTTCTGCGCGGCGTGCACTCACGGCGATGCCGACCTGCGTGTCCGCGCCATCCGGTCGGTGCCGCCGGGCGAATCCCGGCTCTGCGCGTATCTCGACGCCGTGGCGGACGACGTCGACCCCGCGGTGCGCCGTGCCGTCGCCGACCGGAGCCGTGAACTCGACGACGCCGCGTCCGCCGCGCGGCTCCTGTCGAAGGTCCTCGATGCCGAAGAAGAGCCCGCGGCCTTCCGCCGAGCGCACGAGGCGCTCGTCGCGCGGCTCGGCCCGGCGGTCGATCTGCCGCAGGACGGCGAGTCGGACCAGAGGACGAGGGAACGCGTGAAGTCGGCCTGGAGGCAGAAGTCAGCCAAGAGGACACAGTGACCGGAACCATCCTGGTGAGCGGCGGGGCCGGCTACATCGGCTCCCACACGGTGCTCGCGCTGCGCGAGTCAGGGCGCGATGTGCTCGTTCTCGACGACCTCAGCGAGGGCCATGCGGCGGCCCTGCTCGGCGCGCCTCTCGCGAACGGCAGCATGCTCGACCGCGAGTTCGTGCGCGACGTGTTCCGCGCGCATCGCATCGCCGCGGTCTTCCACTTCGCGGCCCGCTGCTACGTCGGCGAATCCGTGACCGACCCCGGCCGGTACTACCGGCACAACGTCGTCGGCACGATGAATCTGCTCGACGCGATGGTCGAGACCGGCGTGAAGCGATTCGTCCTGAGTTCGACCTGCGCCACCTATGGGGAGCCCGAGCGCATGCCGATCACCGAGGACCTGCCGCAGCGCCCGATCAACCCGTACGGAGCGACCAAGCTGATCGACGAGTGGCTCCTGCGCGACTACCACCGCGCACACGGCCTCGAATCGGTTGCATTGCGGTACTTCAACGCCGCCGGCGCCGACCCGCAGGCGCGCATCGGCGAAGACCACGAGCCGGAGACGCATCTGATCCCGATCGTGATCCAGGTTGCGCAAGCGCGGCGCGAGCACGTCACGGTCTTCGGCAACGACTACCCGACCCAAGACGGCACCTGCATCCGTGACTACGTGCACGTCACCGATCTCGCCGACGCGCACGTGCGAGCGCTCCTGGCGATGGAGAAGGGCAGCGTCGGCGTGCGGGCCTACAACCTCGGCAACACGGCAGGGACCTCGGTGCTCGAGGTGATCCGCACCGTGGAGCAGGTCAGCGGTCGGCGCGTGAAGTCGGTGATGGGGGCGCGTCGCCCCGGCGACCCGCCGCGGCTCGTGGGATCCAGTGCGCGCATCCAGGCCGAACTCGGATGGCAGCCGCGCTTCGGCGACATCAAGACCATCGTCGAGACGGCGTGGCGATGGCACGAACGCCGCCCCGACGGTTACGGCGATCGCCGGCCGACGACCGCCCACGGCTGATCGTCCCGGCGATGCGTTGCGGGGCGATCGCCGCCGCGTAACCTGCCGCGACCGCATGCTTCGCCCGCGCGCCATTCCCGTCGTCCTCGCCGTGTTGGCAGGCTGCGCGGGACCCGAGTTGAGCTATTCGATCGCGCGCGGCGAGTTCGACAGCGTCACCGGCTACGCGACCGAGAGCGGCGAGTCCGCCGGTTTCGCCTTCCGTGCGGACGTGGACCGGTGGCCGTGGACCGTGCGCCTCTTCTACGGCAGCGGTTTCGACTGGCTGCTCGCGCGCGTGTTCGGCCTGCAGCCCTCGGCGCGCGGCGCGGACAATCCGTCCGGCGTCGCACGGGGACGGCTCGCGGAAATGGCCGGCTACCTCGACCTGTCGCTCGGGCACCTGGCGGACGTCGCCGAGCGCGCGCTGTGGGTCGCGGCGCGCGATCCGCAGCCCCTCGACCAGGCCGTCGCCGTGGAGAGTCTCGAAGGGGTGCTCGCCGAACTCGGCGTCGATCCGCTCGACAGTCCGATGGCCGACGCCGGCGGCGAGGCGACCGTCGCCGCGATCGACGCCGACCTGCGCGTGCTCGAATCGGCGGCGCCGTGGCGACGGACCGCTCGCGAACCCTCCGCGACGGAACGCCGTCGCGCGCTCGCGTCGCTGCAACGCGGGACCGCCCGACCCCATCCGAGCGCGGAACTCGGGCGACGCCTGCTTCGCTTCCTGCACCGTGCGGCGGTCGCCGAGAGCGATCCGATGCTCCGGCAGGCCTGGGTCGACGGCCTCGCCACCGTCGTCGGGCAGGAGGCGTCTCGGATGCTGCGGATCAAGCTCACCGCGAGCGACGAACTCGGCGTCCCCCGCGACGACGTGCGTCGTTCCGCGATCCTCGCCATCGTGCGCCTCGCCGGCCCCCGCGCCGTGCCATGGATCGTCCACCAGCTCGTCCGCTCCGGTGCGGGGCGGCTCGATTCCAGCGAACACGTTCGGCGCCTCGTCGTGCGCCTCTGCGCCGCGCTGCCGGCGGAACTCGTCGACGTGCGCGTGGGTGAGGGACCGTCGCCGATCGAGTTCCTCTACGACGTCGTCAAGCGTGACGACCTCGCCGGCCTGCGCACCGTTGCGCTCGAGGCGCTCGCGATCTGCTTGGGCCGCGACACCTCGCACGACCCGGCCTGGGCCGACGCGTACTGGCAAGAGCGCGCATTGCGCGGCGCGGGGAGAGCGCCGTGATCGCGCGATGGCTCGACGATCGGATCGCGTACGACGGCTCGCAGCTCCGTGCGCACTGGATCCTCTTGCGCTGCGGCATCGCCGGCGACGCGGTGGTCGCGTTCCGCGGTCCTTGTGACGTCCGCGACGACGAACTCGCCGACCTCGCCGACCTCGCCGGTCCCGGGATCCGTGGCGACGACATGCTGCACTTCCTGATGGAACGCTTCGACGACGCCACGCTCGAGAACGCGGTCCTCCGCCAGCGACTGCTCGCCGCGATCGCGGGCGAGCGGTTGCGCGCGCTCGGCCATCCGGTCTCGCGGAGCGGCGACGACCTCTGGTTCGACGGCCGCAAGCTGTCGATCTCGGTCGCGACCAAGAGCGCCGTTTCCACGCTGATGCACTTCGCACTCAACGTGCGCAACGCCGGCACGCCGGTGCCGACGGCCGCGCTCGAGGAGCTTCTTGTCGATCCGCGCGCCTTCGCCGGCGAAGTGCTCGAGGCGCTGCTCGCCGAGGAAGAGTCCATCCGCGTCGCGCGCGCGAAGGTGCGGGGGAAGGGCGAAGCGTGAGGAAGCCGCTCGTCACCGCGCTCAAGCTGCTCGTGCTCGTCGGCCTGTTCGCGTGGATCATCGCGAACATCCAGTGGCGGGACTCGATCCAGCGCACCGCCGCGGACGAGTCCATCGTCGAGCGGGTCGAAGGACGGATCGTCGGAGCTTGGGACCGTGCGGTCGTGCACCTCGCGGTCGGCGAAGAGACCCAAGAGTTCAAGATCGGCCCGATCCAAGGTGGTGGCCACATCGCCGTCGCGCCTGGTCTGCTCACCTACTTCCGCCAGCTCGACCTGACCTGGTTCGTCCTCGGAGCGCTCGGCTACGTCGCGTCGATGGCGGCGGCGTCGGCTCGGTGGTGGTGGCTGCTCGCGAGGAACGGGATCCACGTGCGCATGCGGAGCGCGCTGCGATTGACGTGGATCGGCGTGTTCTTCAACAACTTCGTCCCCGGCCAGACCGGCGGCGACCTGGTCAAGGCGGTCTACATCGTGCGGCAGTCGCCGGGGCGGCGCGTGGCCGCCGCGATGTCGGTCGTCGTCGACCGCGTCCTCGGACTCGGCTCGCTCGCCTTGCTCGGTGCGGTGGTGGTGCTGTTCGACGTCGACCGATTCGGTTGGTTGGCGCTGGGGATCTGGGCGGTGCTGCTCGCGGTGTGTGCGATCGGCGTGTTTGCGTTCAGCCGCCGGCTCAGGCGTGCGCTCGGACTCGACGCGCTGCTGAGGCGGCTGCCCGAGAAGTTCGCCGCGGCGCTGATGAAGGTCGATGCGGCGGTGTTCTTCTATCGCGACCACAAGGCCGGCATCTTCGTCTGGGTGGTGCTGGGCGCCCTCAACCACGTGATCACGGTCGCCAGCTTCTTCTGCATGGGGGAGGCGCTGCGCATCGGGGTGCCGCCGCTGGAGTACTTCGTGCTCGTGCCGATTGCCCTGATCGGTTCGGCGGTGCCGATCGCGCCCAACGGTTGGGGAGTCGGCGAGGCGTTGTTCGGCAAGCTGTTCGGGACCTACGCCGCCGTGCACGTGGGCCCCGGCGTGCCGGATCCCGAGGCGGTGATGCGCACCCGCGGCATCGCCCTGTCCGTTCTCTACCGCCTGCACACGACGCTCTGGTCGCTCGTCGGCGGCGTGATGCTGCTCGCCGACCGCCACCGTCTGACCAGAGCCGAACTCGACGCCGCGCGCGACGAAGGTCCGCCGGAGGTCGCAAGATGAACGATGTCGACGACCCGATGTCCGCCGCGCGGCGACGGCGGGTGCTCGACGAGGCTCCTCTCGTCCACGACCCTTCGCGCGCCGCGCCGTCAGAACAGGATCCATCCATGTCCGTGCTCGTCGTTGGTTCGACCGCGTTCGACGACATCCAGACCCCGTTCGGCACCCGCGAGGCCTGCCTCGGTGGATCATCGACGTACTTCAGTCTCGCCGCGGCGTTGTTCACGCAGGTGCGCCTCGTGAGCGTCGTCGGCGAGGACTTCCCCCGAGCGAGTCGTGACCTGCTCGCGGCGCACGGCATCCGTCTGGACGGGCTCGAGGTGCGCCCAGGGAAGACCTTCCGTTGGAGCGGTCGCTACGCGGCCGACATGAACTCGCGGGAGACGCTCGCCGTGCACCTCAACACCTTCGGCGACTTTCGGCCGAAGGTCCCGCCGGCGTTCCGCGACTCGCGCTTCGTGTTCCTCGCCAACGGCGCGCCCGCGACGCAGGACTCGGTGCTCGACCAGGTGCCGCCGCCGGAGTTCGTCGTCGCCGACACCATGAACCTCTGGATCGAGACGGCGCGGGACGCTCTCCTCGCACTGCTGCGGCGCGTCGACGGGCTCATCCTCAACGACGAGGAGGCGCGGATGCTGACCGGGGAGAAGAACTTGATCCGCGCCGGGCGTCGCGTGCTCGAACTCGGCCCGAAGCTCGTGATCCTCAAGAAGGGCGAGCACGGCTGCTTCCTGTTCAGCAACTTCTTCGCCTATGCGATGCCGGCGTATCCGACCGAGCGCGTCGTCGATCCGACCGGCGCCGGCGACAGCTTCGCCGGGGGTTTCATGGGCTTCCTCTCCACCTGCGACACGCTGAGCCTGTGGAACATGAAGCGGGCGATCGCCTACGGCACCGTGACCGCGAGCCTGACCGTCGAGGACTTCGGCGTGGACCGTCTCGCCCAGGCGAAGCTCGAAGACGTGGAGCGGCGCTACCGCGAACTGATCCAGTTCGTGGCGGTCTGAATCGGCTCTTGTCGGTGACCGAAACGCCGGGCGACACACGGCAGCGCCGCGGACGGCGGCGCCGGAAACATGTTTGGTGTTTGTAAGGTGCCGCGCTATGGTCCCCAGCCCAGTCGCCCCGGGGCCGTTCCCGGGGGAGGATCCCGATGAGCCAGCCCCAAGCAAGCCCGGCCAACCAGCCCAGCCCCGCCAACCCGATCAGCTCGACAGCCCCGAGCCCGTCCAACCCGAGCCAGACCGCCATGATCCCCAGCGCCGCGAACGCGAAGCCGAGCGAACCCAACAAGAACGTCGTCACGCGGAACGAGAGCCCGCGGAGCGCGGAGCCCGGCCGCAATCCCGAGGCGCTGGCGGACGCGCTGGCGTCGATCGAGAAGAGCTACGGGAAGGGGAGCATCATGCGGCTCGGCCAGGGAACGATCGTCCCCTTCGAGGGCATCTCGACCGGGTCCCTCGGCCTCGATCTCGCGATCGGCGGGCGCGGATTCCCGCGCGGACGCGTGATCGAGATCTTCGGACCGGAGTCGTCGGGCAAGACGACGCTCGCGCTGCACGTCGTCGCCTCGGCGCAACGCAACGGCGGGATGGCCGCCTTCATCGACGCGGAACACGCCCTTGATCCGGCGTACGCGCGCAAGCTCGGCGTCGACCTGGATTCACTGTTGATCTCCCAGCCGGACAACGGCGAACAGGCGCTCGACATCTGCGAGACTCTCGCGCGCTCGGGAGCGCTCGACCTGATGGTCGTCGACTCGGTGGCGGCGCTCGTGCCGCGCGCGGAGATCGAGGGCGAGATGGGGGACTCGTTCGTCGGCCTGCACGCGCGCCTCATGAGCCAGGCGATGCGCAAGCTCACGGGTGTCCTCGCCAGGACCAACACCTGACTGGTCTTCATTAACCAGATCCGCGAGAAGATCGGCGTGATGTGCGGCAACCCCGAACCGACGACCGGCGGCCGCGCCCTGAAGTTCTATTCGTCGGTCCGGATCGAGATCCGCCGCATCGGCACCGTGAAGGACGGCGACGAGGCCTCGGGTGCCCGGACGAAGGCCACGGTCGTGAAGAACAAGATTGCGCCGCCCTTCCGCAAGGTCGAGTTCGACATCATCTTCGACCGGGGCATCGACCAGACCGGCGAGATCATCGACCTGGGAGTCGAACTCGGGGTGATCCGCAAGAGCGGCACCTGGCTCAGCTACGGCGAGGACCGCCTCGGCCAGGGTCGCGACCGCGCCCGCGACTTCCTCGACGAGAACCCGACGATCCGCGACCGCGCCCGCGCCGAAGTGATCGCGAAGGCGGCTCCGCACGTCGTCGCCGCTGCCGAGGCGGGCGCGCGCCCCGATGCGACACCCGCCGCCAAGGAGCCGGTCGCGAAGGACGCGACCATCGCGAAGACGAGTGAGTCGCGGATGCGATCGGCGACCCCGCCGAAGACGTCCGCGGCTCCGCGCACCGCCAGCAGCGACTGAGAGCGTGAGCAGGAATCGACCCGGCGCTGTCGTCCGGCGCCCATCAGGCGCCGAGGAGGGGGAGGCCGCGTGTCGCGGCCGGCGTGGGGGAGGGTCAGCTTCCCCCACCAGCAAGAAGCTCAGAGCCCGAGCGATTCTCGCTCGAGCTCTGGGACCGGCGCCCTCGCGATCGCATCGCGCGCGGCTTCCCGCTGCGCGGCTCGAAGCGCCGCACTTGCAGCCGACGGCGCGGCGGCTTCGATTCCGTCGATGAAGCCGTTGTCCGCCGCCGAGATCCGCGAACGCTACCTGCGCTTCTTCGAGGAGCGCGGGCACAAGCGCATGGCGTCGGATTCACTCGTCCCCACGAACGATCCGACGCTGCTCTTCACGGGCGCGGGGATGAACCAGTTCAAGGACATGTTCCTCGGCCAGGGTTCGTTGCCGTGGAAGCGGGTGACGACTGCGCAGAAGTGCCTGCGCGTGCCCGACCTCGAGAACGTGGGCGCCACGCCGCGTCATCACACGTTCTTCGAGATGCTCGGCAACTTCTCGTTCGGCGACTACTTCAAGGCCGAGTGCATCCGCTGGGAGTGGGAGTTCTTCACGAGCGCGCTGGAGATCCCGGGGCGGCAGCTCGCCGTCACGATCTACACCGACGACGACGAGGCCTACGAGATCTGGCGGCGAGACGTCGGCGTTCCTCACGAGCGGATCTACCGCTTCGGGGAGAAAGAGAACTTCTGGCCGGCCGAGGCGCCGAGCAAGGGCCCGAACGGCCCCTGCGGTCCCTGTTCCGAGATCTACTTCGACCGACTCCCCGACCAGCCGCCGCCGCCGAACGACGGGCTCGACGGCCTGCCCAGCGATCGCTTCACGGAGATCGGCAACTGCGTCTTCACGCAGTTCGACCGAAGGGACGATGCGTCTCTCGCACCGCTGCCGCAGAAGAACATCGACGTCGGGCTCGGACTCGAGCGCATCACCGCGGTTCTGTCAGGCGCGCGCAACAACTTCGAGACCGACCTCTTCCTGCCTTACCTCCGCCACCTGGAGGCCCACACCGGCAAGCGCTACGGCGCCGATCCCGCGGACGACGTGCGCATGCGTCGCATCGCGGACCACGCGCGCGCGGTGACGTTCTGCATCGCCGACGGCGCCTTGCCGAGCAACGAAGGCCGCGGCTACGTCGTGCGGAAGATCCTGCGCCGCGCGGCGCGCGACGGCTACGACCTCGGATTCGAGAAGCCCTTCCTGCACGGACTCGTCGACGTCGTCGGCGAGGTCATGGGTGGGGCGTACCCCGAAGTGCGCGAGCACGCCTCGCAGTGCCGTTCGGTCACCCGCGCCGAGGAGGAGGGCTTCGCGCAGGTCTATCGGCAGGGCATGCAACGACTGCGCACGTTCCTCGCCGAACACGGTGCGGAGCAGGGCGATCGCGCGGGAACGAGCGCAGCGAGCCGAGGTCAGGACCCGGGTGCGTTGCCGGGTTCCGGCGACTTCGCGTTCCAGTTGCACGACACCTACGGCTTCCCGGTCGACATCACGCGCGCGGTGCTCCTGGACCGTGGACTCACGCTCGACGAAGCCGGCTTCGAGGCCGCGATGACTGCGCAGCGCGATCGCGCGCGCGCCGCGTCGGCGACGAGCGACAGCGTGTTCGCCGAGAGCACCGCGATGACGCTGCGCCAAGCCGGCGTCACTCCGACCCGGTTCGTCGGCTACGACTTGCTGCAGGTGCGCACCATGGT
This sequence comes from Planctomycetota bacterium, assembly GCA_016235155.1. Classification (GTDB taxonomy): domain Bacteria; phylum Planctomycetota; class UBA1135; order UBA1135; family UBA2386; genus JACRLW01. Next base: position 2,429 of record JACRLW010000143.1, on the reverse strand, counting down.
CCGCGCAATCCTCGGATCAGGCACCGAGCGATTGCGCGAGGCGCGAGCGGGAGACGATGTGCGACTCGTCGTCGAGACCACGCCGTTCTACGCCCAGGGCGGCGGACAACTCGGCGATCGCGGCGTGGCGCACTGGAGCGGCGGCAGGGCCGTGATCGCCGACACGACGCAGCTCGACGGCTACTGGATCCACGCCGCACGGATCGAATCGGGTCGGCTGGCGCCCGGGGACTCGGTCGAACTCACGGTGGACGAGGCGATGCGACGCGCGACGGAGCGCCACCACACCGCAACGCACCTGCTGCACGCGGCGCTGAAGCACGTCGTCGGCGCGCACGTCAGCCAGGCCGGTTCCGAGGTCGGGCCGGAGCGCCTGCGTTTCGACTACACGCACGGCGAACGCCTGACCGAGGAACAGCAGCGGCGGATCGAGGACGAGGTGAACGACGTGATCCTCCGCGCGATCTCGGTGATCCCGGCCGAGCTGCGGTTGGTCGACGCCCGCGCGGCGGGATTCGTCGCGATGTTCGGGGAGAAGTACGGCGAGAACGTCCGAACGCTTTCGATCGGCGACTACAGCCGTGAACTCTGCGGCGGGACCCACGTGCGCAACTCGGGCAACATCGGCTCCTTCCGCATCGTGTCCGACAGCGCGATCAGCGCCGGGACGCGACGCATGGAAGCGGTCACGGGCGCTGTGGCGATCGAGCACGCGCGTCGCGATCGCGCGGTCCTCGTCGAACTCGCCCAGCGTCTGAAGGCGCCGCTCGCCGAGGTCTCCGCGAAGGTCGAGGCCCTGGTCGAAGAGCAGAAGCGATTGCGCAAGGAACTCGAGAAGGCGCGCGCCGCGGATCTCTCTACCTTGCTGGCTGAACTCGAGCGCGTCGTGAAACCGATCGGTGCCGCGCGCTCGGCAGTGCTCACGACCGGACCGCTCGAGGGCAAGGAGTTGCAGGAACTCCTGGCGCGAGCGCGGCAGAAGCTCTCGCCGTTCGCCGGGGTGATCTTCGCCAAGGCCGACGACGGCGTCGCGGTCGCCGTTGCGGTCGACCCGGCATTCCACGACCGGCTCAAGGCCGGCGACGTCGTGAAGGAACTCTGCGGACTGCTCGGTGGTGGCGGCGGCGGGCGTCCCGACCAGGCGCAGGGCAAGGGGAAGGACGCCGGCCGGCTCGGCGCCGCGCAATCGCGTGCCGAGGAGCTCTTGCGGCGACTCGCTTGAGGCGCGCGCGGGTCGATTGCGGTCGAGACCCGCGGGACGCCGGCGCGCGGCGTTGACACGGCGGACCGCGCTCCTACCATGCCCCGCCTTCATTCCCGACGCAGACGGTCCGCGGCCCCTCTCGGGCGCGACCCGGCGTCCGATCGAGCGAACGATGGCTCTACCGAAGCGACGAATCAGCCGCGCGCGCGCCGGCTACCGCAGCATCCGCGAGAAGCTCGAGAAGACCGAGCTGGTCGCCTGCAAGAACTGCGGTTCGAAGATCCGGCCTCACCACGTCTGCCCGGGCTGCGGCCAGTACCGCGGCAAGCAGATCCTGCCCGGCAACGCTCCGGCCACGTGAGTCCGCAGTCGGGGCCCGTACAGGCCTCGGCCGCAGAGTCCCATGGGGTCCCGGTCGCCCGCCCCGGAGACCGCCCCTCACCCGATCCACTGGAAGCCCCAGATCCCAAGCAGGCCCGATCGTGATCCGAATCGCGCTCGACGTCGCCGGCGGCGACCACGGCTGTCGCGCCAATCTCGAAGGCGTCGCGATCGCGATCGAGCGTGGGTCCATCCGCAGCGATCAGGTCGTGCTCGTCGGACGGCAGGAAGAGATCGTCGCCGAGGCGGGTCGGCATGCCCTGGACCCGGCCCGCTTGTCGATCGTCGACGCCCCCGACACCCTCGACGGCCAGGAGTCGCCGATCGAGGCGATCAAGCGCAAGCCGCGCAACAGCATCGCGGTGGGCATCGGGCTGGTGAAGGAAGGTCATTCCCAGGCCTTCGTGAGCGCCGGGAACACCGGGCTCGTCGTTGCGACCGCGACCCTCGGCCTGCGCTGTCTCGAGGGCGTTCGTCGCCCGGGCATCGCGGTCACGGTGCGCGGCGAGAAAGGACCGTTCACGATCATCGACGTCGGCGCCAACCCGCAGCCCAAGGCGGTGCATCTCCTGCACTACGCGATCATGGGGGCGGCCTATGCCCGCGACGCGCTCGGCATCCCCGAGCCGCGCGTCGGGTTGATGAACATCGGTTCGGAGGACAAGAAGGGGAACCCGCTGGTGCGCGAGGCGCGCGACCTGCTCCTCCAACACGCCCCGAACTTCCGATTCGTCGGCAACGTCGAAGGCGTCGATGTGTTCGCCGGCGCCTGCGACGTGATCGTGAGCGACGGCTTCACCGGCAACGTGTTGCTCAAGGTGAGCGAGGGCTGCGCCGAGTTCAT
>JACRLW010000152.1 GCA_016235155.1 Planctomycetota bacterium | reverse complement strand
GGGGCCGACGCTGCTGCGCTCGCGGCTCGCCTCGGTGAAGGCCGGATGGATCGCGTTCACCCTGATGGGGGCCGGCGCCGCCATCGTCGACTGGGCCATCCTCAGCGGCCGTGCCGACGTGATGATGACCTCGTATGTGCCGTTGCAGGCGCACTGGGCCTTCTACCTCGGCATCGTGTTCTTCGCGGTCGGGGCTCTCACCGGCGTCGGCAACTTCTTCGCGACCCTCTACGTCGCGAAGCGCGATCAGACCTACGAGGGCTCGGTGCCGCTCGTCGTGTTCGGAGCGACCGCCGCGGCGATCATCGCCGTCGTCACGCTGCTCCACGGCGCGATCGTCATGGTCCCGACCCTTCTGTGGTCGCTCGGCTTGACGAACGCGCCGGACGCCGGGTGGTATCGCCTGTTCTGGTGGGGCCTCGGCCACATGTCGCAGCAGATCAACGTCTGCGCGATGGTGTCGGTGTGGTACCTGCTCGCCACGCTGACCACCGGCGCCAAGCCGCTCAACCAGGCGGTCTGCCGCGTCGCCTTCCTGCTCTACATCCTGTTCATCAACCTCGCGTCGGCGCACCACCTGTTGGTCGACCCGGGTGTGAATGCGCCATGGAAGATCTGGAACACGTCGTATGCGATGTACCTCGCGGTGCTCGCCTCGCTGATCCACGGCTTCACGGTGCCGGCGTCGATCGAATCGGCGCAACGGATCCGCGGTTTCACGCGCGGGCTGTTCGGCTGGTTGTTCGCGGCGCCGTGGCGCAATCCGGGCTTCTCCGCGATGTTCCTCTCGCTCGCGATCTTCGGCTTCATCGGCGGGATCACCGGCGTGACGCTCGGGACGCAGCAGATCAACATCATCGCGCACAACACGCTGCGCATCCCCGGTCACTTCCACGCGACGGTCGTCGGCGGGACCTCGTTGGCCTTCATGGGGCTGGCGTACTACGTCGTGCCGCTGATCTTCCGCAAGGAATACCCGTTGCGCGGGCTGTGCCGCATCCAGCCGTACCTGTTCGCGGGCGGCATCACGATGATGTCGCTGACCATGTCGTTCGCGGGCTCCTATGGCGTGCCGCGTCGTCACTGGGACGTCGAGTTCTCCGGCGCCGCGATGCCCGCCGGCTTCGATCCGGGCGCGCACGTGATGCTCGGCCTGATGGGCATCGGCGGCGTACTCGCCTTCCTGGGGCTGCTCGCCTTCATCCTGCTCACCGTCTACGCGGTGTTCTTCGGCCGATCGAACCGCGGCCGCGCGATGGAGCCCTGGACGCCGGCCCCGGCCGCCGTCGTGAACCAGGACCACGCGGCGGCGCACCGGACGCCGGGCACGGTCATGCTGGTCGTGCTGCTGATGGTGTGCTTCGTCGTCTATTACTTCGCCAACTGGAAGGCGCTCGCGGACGTGTGGCACGTCCGCTGACGGCGAGAGCGCGATGACGATCACCGGCACCCCCGATCCGTGCTCGCTCGCGACGCCCGCGGACGCTCCCGTCCGCGGATTGCTCGTGGGCTGGCGCTTCCCGGCGGCCGTGCTCGCGCTGTTGGCGGGCCAGGAGCTCGTGCTGCTCGCGATGCTGGTCTGGCCCATGCCGGCCGGCGGCGGCGTCGCGTTCGTCGAGGAGTTCAGGACCTGGTGTTTCGGCTTCGATCCCGCGACGGGCGCCATCGAATGGGCGAGCGTGATCACCACGCTGACCGCGCCGCTCGTGCTCGGCACCGTCGCCCTGGGCATCTGGAGCGACGTGTTGTCCCTCGCGGTTCGCTTCGAACGTGGGCGGTTCGCCATGTGGTCGGCGGGTTTCGCAGCCGCGGGCATGGGGCTCGTGCTCGGCGTGACGGGCCTGGCGGGGGGGACGCCGGCGGGCGAACTGCCCTTCCCCGCGGAGGCCCTGCGGATCGCCGTCCCACTTCATCCGTTCGCGCTCGTCGATCACAGCGGCGCGCCGCTCTCGAGCGAGGACCTGGCGGGGCGGGTGGTGCTCCTCACCGCAGTGTATTCGTCATGCGGCTTCACTTGACCGACCCTCGTGCAACAGGCGAAGGCCGCGGTCGCGGCCTTGACCGACGAGGAGCGCAAGGACCTGAGCGTGGTCGCGATCACGCTCGACCCGGCGAACGACGACGTCGCGCGTCTGGCGCTCATGGCCGAAGGACAAGACATCGCCGCTCCGCTCTATCGGCTGTGCACGGGTGAAGTGCCGGCGGTCGAGAAACTGCTCGACGAACTCGACGTGACCCGCAAGCGCGATCCGGTGAGCGGCGTGATCGACCATGCCAATCTCTTCCTGGTCGTCGACCGCGCCGGGCGCATCGCCTACCGCCTGACCATCGGCGACCGCCAGCAGCGCTGGCTCGCCGCGGCGCTGCGCACGCTGATCGCCGAGGGCCGGGTCGGTTCATGACGGCGACCGTCCCGCCGCGGAACCGCACCGCGGCCGACGCCGAGCCGGCGGTCCTGGGCGAGCGGTGGTTGCGCCGCCTCGATCAGGGCGTGCAACGCGTCGACTCCGCGGTGTCGCGCGTCGTGCCGCCGGATCTCAATCCGCTGGCTCAGGCCGGCGCCATCGCCAATCTCGCTTTCCTGGTCGCGTCGGCGACCGGTGTCCTGCTGCTGTTCTGGTACGTGCCGAGCGTGCACCAGGCGCACGCCAGCATGCGGGCGATCGAGACGCAGCCGCTCGTCGCAAACCTGCTGCGCACCCTTCACCGCTACAGCTCGGACGCCTGCATGCTGTTCGTGCTCGTGCACGCCGTGAAGATTGTGTGCGCGCGGCGGTTCACGGGGGCGCGCTGGCTTGCGTGGGTGACGGGACTGGTCGGACTTGCGGGCATCGGATTGATCGGCTGGCTCGGCTACTGGCTGGTCTGGGATCAGCCGGCGCAACTCGTCGCTCAGGGCACGTCGCGGATGCTCGACGTGCTGCCGATCTTCGTGACGCCGCTGTCGCGCTCGTTCCTGACCGACGGCGGCATCAACACGCTGCTGTTCTTCGTCGTCTTCTTCGCGCACGTCCTGCTTCCCGCCGCGGTGGTCGTCGCGCTGTGGCTGCACCTCGCGCGCATCAACCGGGCGCGGTGGATGACCGCGCGGCCGTTGACCATCTGGGTCGTGGCCTCGCTCGTCGCGGTGTCGATCGCGTTCCCGGCGATCGCCGACGAGCCGGCGCGCATGGCCAACGTGCCGGGCCGTGTGCAGCTCGACTACTGGTATCTCGCCCCGCTGCTGCTCACGGAACGGCTCGGTGGAGCCGGATTGTGGGCCGCCTTGCTGATCCTCGGGGTCGTCACCTGCTCCGTGCCGTGGTGGATGGCGCGGCGGCGCATCCGCCCGGCGGTCGTCGACGTGGGGCGCTGCAACGCGTGCGAGCAATGCGTGAAGGACTGTCCGTACGGTGCGATCGCGATGGTGCCGAGGACGGACGGAAAGGACCGACCGTCCCAGGCCCAGGTCGACCCGGCGCGCTGCATCGGCTGCGGGATCTGCTCGGGGTCGTGCGACTCGACCGGCATCGGCCTCGATTGGTTCGACGTGCTCGACCAGCGCGCGACGCTGGACCGTTGGCTCGCGGAGGAACCAGGGACGGGGATCGCCTTCGTCTGCGCGCATTCCGTCGCCGGCGAACTGCACGTCGATCCGGGCAGCGGCCGCTGTGCCGAACTCGTGGGGCATCGGGTCCTGGTGGTCCCCTGCGCGGGTTGGGTGCACATGCTGACCGTGGAGCGCTGCCAGAAACGCGGCGCTCGCGAGGTGGTGATCGCCTCGTGCGGAACCGCGGATTGCCGCTATCGGGAAGGACCGACCTGGCTGCAGGCGCGCCGCTCCGGCGAACGGCGCCCGTCATTGCGAACCGACCGCGCCGATCCGGCGCGCGTGCACGTGATCGAACTGCGCGCGGGGGAAGGGCAGCGCCTGGCCCAGGCCTGTGCCCACCTGGCGGGCGGCGCGCAGGTGCCACGCACGCGAGGCAGGCTCCGGCGGACGATGTCCGCCGCCGTGCTGTGGCTCGCATTGGCGGGCATCCTCGTCGCCGGCAGTGCTGCGCCCTATCGGACGGGCATGAGCGCGGAACCGCAGCTCGTGGTCGGTTTCCGATTGGCGGGCGAGGTCGGCGAGATCGTCCGCACGATCGATGCCGGAGAGCAGGCGAGCCAGCCGGTGCACATGCGGCGCGATCGGGTCGTCGAACGGCGGCGCGCGCCGGTCCGGTTACGGGTCGTCGTGGACGGCGCCACGCTGGTGGAACGCGTCTATGCGCCCACCGGCGTCTGGGGCGACGGCATCAGTTCCGGCATCGAGTCGATCGCGGTGGCCCCGGGCCGGCACCGTGTGGCGATCGCATTGAGCGGATCCCACAACGCGTCGATCTGGGAACACGTCGCGGAGCAGGAAGTCGAATTCGAGCCGCGGACGCGGCGCGTCGTCGAGTTCGAGCGGTCGCACGGTTATCGCTGGCACTGATGGGCGGCGACGGCCGGCGAAGCCGCTCGCTCGGTCGACGTCGCGGCCCGGCGAGAGAGCGGCGGAACGATAAAGCACGTGCTCGCAGGGCGGGACTTGGCAAGCGGCCCGTGAACTCGTCCGATCCGCGCGCCTTTCTCCAAGCGCTCGACATGAATCTTCGCACTGCGTGCTGCGCGTCCTCTCTGCTGTCCTTCCTGCTCGTCGCCCCGACCGCCGCGCAGGTGCTGCGCCCCGGCGATCTGGTCGTGACGAACTACTCGCCGCCGAACCTCTTCGTGGTCGACCGCGGCGGCGTGGCGACCGCGGTGCCCGGGGCCGCGGGCGCGTTGTCGGGGCCCGCGGGGGTCGCTGCGTCACCCGACGGAGCGGCGCTCGTCTGCGACTTCAATGGCAACCGGCTCGTGCGCTTCGCGGCCGACGGATCGTCGAGCATCGTCGCATCGTCGCTCGGCGGGCCGATCCGCGTCGCGGTCGACCGCGACGGCAGCGCGATCGTCACCGCGATCTCGCCGCCGCGGATCGTGCGCGTGCTGATGAACGGCACCGTCATCCCGCTCACGACGTTCTCGTCGAGTTCGCAACGGCCCTTCGGAGTCTGCATCGATCCCGACCGCAGCATCGTGTTCACGATGGACCTCGCTCCTGCGTTGCGTCGCCTCGATCCGAGCACGGGCATCGTGACCCCGATCGCCGTCGGCGCGCCGCTGCGCCTGCCGCAGGGTGTGTCGCTGTTCCAAAACGGCGACTGGGCGGTGATCGACGGCGTCACCGACTCGGTGTTCCGCGTCGCGCGCGCGACATCCGCGATCACGACCTGGGTCAGCAACGCGACGCTCGCTGGCAATCCCGAGGGCATCTGGCCGAGCGACGACGGCGGCTTCTTCGTCGCGCAGTCGGCGGCGAACAACAACCGCATCGCGCTCATCGACGCCGCAGGCGCGACGACGACCTTCACGCAGGGCCCGCCGTTCTCCAACATCGAAGACTGCGCGCGTCTGCCCGAGCTCCGCGGCCCCTTGGCACCGCTCGTCACCGGTCCGGGCGGCCAGGCGGTGCTGTCGCTCGACCATGGATCGACGTCCGCGGCGCGCCCGTACTCGATCGTGCTCAGCGGCGGCGCCTGGCAGGGCTTCCCGCTCCCCGCCGACCCCCGCGCCTTCACGATCGACGGCGACTCGCTGTTCGTCGCGACCTTCATGTCGGACATCCCGCCGTTCTTCGTCGGCTTCACCGGTCTCCTCGACGCGAGCGGCCGCGCGAACGGCGCGATCGACCTGAGCTTCCTGCCGCCGGGCTTGCTCGCCGGCGTGACGCTGTACGCGCAGGCCTTCGACCTGGTCCCGCCGGGGCCGTACGGCGGCTACGACTTCGGGCGCTTCAGCAACGTCGCTGCGCTGCGATTCCAGTGAGTCCGACGCCGGGCACGGCAGCTCGCCGCCCGCGAGATGACCGCTACGAGTCGCTCTTTCCGAGCATCTGCGCCTTCACATGCGGGGCGGCGATCGGCGCCGTCGGATGGATCATCGTCGGCGGCGGTCCGATCGACACGGACGTGCGCGGATGGCTGACCATGGTGACCTTCTTGTTGCTGGTCGCGTTGATGTTGGCCGTGTTTCCCGCGGCGATCTTCTTCGTCGCGTCGCTCTGGACGATGGAGCTTCGCCGGCGAAGAGCGCCGAGACCCTTGCCGACCTTCGTCGTGGCGCTCGTGGTCGGCGGGTTGGTTCCAGTGCTCGCGCTCGCTGGGGGAGAGTGGCTCCTGACGGCGGTGGCGCTCGCGATCCTGAGCGGAGTCCTGCTCTGCCGGCGCCCCCTCCCCGGGCCCTGACCTTCACAGCAGCAGCAGGACGATCGAGTTGTTCACCGGCTGCGGACCCTGCGTCGACGTGATCGCGACGTCCGAGCCAGCGAACAGCGCGTTGCACAGACCTTGGTACCCGAACGTGCTGTGCACGGCGTTGGTCGTGCCCCAATCGGCGATCGTCAGCGGCAGCGGCACGCGCGGGTGCACGACCTGAGTGCTCAGCATGACGCTCGTGCCGGTTGGAGCCGCGAGGTTCAGCACCAGCGTCGCGACGCCGCTTGCGTTCGCCGGCAGGTGCGCCGCGACGAGCGGGATGACGCCGAGCTGGCAGCCCGGCATCCCGATCACGCCGAGGTCTAAGGGCAGGCGGAGGCCGTTCTCCTCGACGTTCTCGAGGCCGAGGTTGAAGGATGCCACGGCACCCGCCGGGAGTCCGCTCGCGTTCAGGGTGAATGTGCCGAGGCTCCACGCACCGGTCAGCAGCCCGCCGCAACTCGCGCGACCGGCGAGGTGGAGCGTCTCGGTCGCGCCAGGCGCCATCACCAGGCCGTCGTTGCGCACGAGCGCGCCACCCGTCGACGCGCCGGCCCTGAAGTCGACGGCGAAGTGCTGCGCGACGTGGACGAAGGGAGCGTCGCCCGGGAACCACGCGGCCGCGACGTTGGGATCCGCGCTCGCGGTGACCGCGGGAAAGGCGATGGTGCGCGGAGCGAGGAAGGTGACGGGGCTCGGTCCGAGGTTGCTCGCGAAGGTGGCGTTCACCGCCGCAAACGCGACCGGCGTGTCCGCGACGGTGACCTCGATGCGACGCGACTGCGCCGTCGAAGCCGCGTTGCGCGCGATGCGCACGCCGATCGCGTTCACGACCTGCACGGGCGGCAGGTTGTCCTGCGCGAACCAGTACTGCGCGCGGAAGGCCGTCGTCGGGATCGCGAACGCGGCCGAGCCCGCGTAGGCATCGGTCGCGCTGCGCGGCAGTGCGCGCACGGCTTGGGCCGGAGCGTGGACGCCGGAACCCGCGATGACCAGGAGAAGGACGCAGTGCGCGACGGGGACTTGGTGCATGGCGAGTCGGCAGGCGAGGGCCGCACGATAGCCGTGGTTGCACCAAGCTGCCGGGACGAAGCGTGCAAGAGCGCCGCGATGGGGCGCATTGCGGCGCGAAGCCGCGCGCCGGTCAGCAACGCACAGAAATAGACGAACCATGCTGCCCGTTCGGCTGGCGCCGTCGCTCTCGCGACCCTGAGAACTTGCCCATGACACGCCGCAGACCATCGGAGCGCAGCCGACCCGACGCGATGTTCGAGGAACATCGCGCACTGCGCGAGATCGTCGCCCGCCTCCGGAGCGCCCGACATCGCAAAGAGCTCACGGCGCTGCTCGCCGAGTTCCGCGACGCCGCGCGCGATCACTTCACGATGGAGGAAGCCTCGGACGGCTTCTTCGCGAACGTCACGGCCGCGGCGCCACGTCACGCGGTGGTGCTCGCGGAGTTGCGCGCCGAACACGCGACGCTGCTCGTCGACGTCGACTGGCTGATCGCGCGCGCGGGCTCGTGCGCCGAGCCGGCCTTCGCCGACGTGCTCGAGCGCGTGCAAGGACTCGCCACGCGCCTCGAACGCCACGAGGAGCGCGAGAACGAAGTCCTGCAGGACGTGATGAACACGGATCTCGGAGGACTCGGCTGATGGGCAAGTCCGACAAGGCCCAAGCTCTCGCGGAACCGAAGGACCCGACCATCACACGCGTCGAGGAGCACACGATCGAGATCGTGAGCGACTCGGGGGAAGGTGCGCAGAAGGCCGGTCAGGCCTATGGCGCGATCAGCGCCAGGATGGGCAACGGCGTCTGGACCGTGGAGATCATCCCCGCGGAGATCAAACCGCCGGCGCGGTCGCGCGCGGGCGCGAGCGGCATCCGGGTGCGCGTCGGCAGCAAGCCGGTGACGAACATGGGCGACGAGGCCGACCTCGTCGTCGCGCTCAACGAGCAGGTCCTCTACGGGCGCATCGCGCAGAAGGCCTACCGCAAGGGCACGGTCGTGCTGCTCGAGAACCGCTGGGCCGACGACCCGCAGGAAGCGATCCGCGTCGCGTACGCCGAGGGTCTGCGTCACTTCCGCGAGCAGGGCTTGGTCGTGCACGAACTGGCGCTCGAGTCGGCGTGCCGCAAGGTCACGCAGGACGTCGCCGTCGGCAAGAACATGTTCGTGCTCGGGATGCTCTGCCGGATCTGCGGTCGCGATCCTCAGAAGGCGCGCGAGGAGATCGCCGCCGTCTTCGGCAAGAAGAGCAAGGACGTCGTCGCGAAGAACCACGGCCTCTTCGACGCCGGCTGGCGCTTCGCGGAGGAGCAGATCCCGCTGCGCTTCCTGATCCCGCCGGCGCCGGTCACGTCGCGCCTGTGCGTGATGAACGGCAACCAGGCGCTCGGCCTCGGGATCATGGCTGCCGGCATGGAGATGGTGGCGATGTACCCGATCACGCCCGCCACCAGCGCGTCGCACTACCTCGCGGGGGTCTTCGGCAAGGTCGGCGGTTGCGTGCACCAGGCCGAGGACGAGATCGCGGCGATCGGCTTCGCGATCGGCGCGAGCTACGCGGGGAAGACCGCGTGCACGATCACGTCGGGTCCCGGCCTCGCGCTCAAGACCGAGTTCCTCGGGCTCGCGGTGATGGCCGAGATCCCGCTGGTCGTCGTCGTCGTGCAGCGCGGCGGTCCGTCGACCGGACTGCCGACGAAGGTCGAACAGGGCGACCTGCTCGCCGTGCTCTACGGCCAACCCGGCGACGCCCCGAAGATCGTGATCGCCGCGGCGACGATCGAGGAGTGCTTCCACCTGCCGATCGCGGCGCGCCGCCTCGCCGAGGCGTTCCGAACGCCGGTGATCGTGCTGACCGACGCCAATCTCGCGACCGGCGTGGCGCCGGTCCCGCGCCCGGAGCCGCAACCCGACTGGCTCGCTCCACCGCTCGACCTCGCCGCCTGGGACCCCGCGGTTCCGCCGTACGACTGGGACGAGCGGAGCGGGATCTCGCCGCGTCCGATCCCCGGTCAGCGCGGCGGGGAGTACGTGCTCACCGGTCTCGCGCACACGAAACAGAGCAAGGTCGCCTACGACCCCGACTCGAACCAGAACGGCTGCGCGGCGCGCAGCAAGAAGCTCGCGGCGTTTCGCGGCACGCTCGTGCCGCCCACGGTCGAGGGCGATCCCGACGGCGATCTCCTCGTCGTCGGATGGGGGAGTTCGCTCGGTGCGATCCGCGAGGCCGTCGACCGCGCGCGCGGCGAGGGACTGCGCGTGTCGTCGCTCCACGTGCGCTTCCTGTCGCCGCTCGAGCCGGGGCTCGCGGCGATCTTCGCCCGCTTCAGGCAGGTGATGACGGTCGAGATCAACTACAGCGACGAACCGGATGCGCCGGGGGTCGGCCCGGAGTACCGGCGGCGAGCACAACTCGCGACGCTGCTCCGCGGTGAGACGCTCGTCGACGTCGACTGCTGGTCCAACGTGCACGGCCAACCGCTGCGGCCGGGACACATCCACGCCGAGATCGCGCGGCGCCTGGGCGGAGGGAAGCACTGATGTTCGGACTCAAGGACGACTGGTCGTACGACATGCCCGAGCGCTACTTCACGCTCGAGGACTACGAGGGCGGCGTCGCGCGCTGGTGCCCTGGTTGCGGCGACCTCGCCGTGCTGACCGCTGTGCAGAAGATCCTGCGCGACGCACAGCAGGTGCCGGAGAACACGGTCTGCGTGTCGGGCATCGGCTGTTCGAGCCGCTTCCCGCACTACATGAAGACCTACGGCTTCCACGGGCTGCATGGTCGTCCGCTGCCGGTCGCGTGCGGGGTCAAGTCGCGGCGGCCCGAACTCGACGTGTGGGTCGCCACCGGCGACGGCGACTGCTGCTCGATCGGCGCGGGGCACTGGCTGCACGCGATCCGCTACAACATGGACATGGTCGTGATGTTGTTCGACAACAACGTCTACGGCCTCACGAAGAAGCAGACCTCGCCGACGAGCCCGCTCGGTCTCAAGACCAACACGCATCCGCAGGGGGCGTGGCTGCCGCCGCTCGACCCGCTGGTCGCGATGCTCGGGTTCACGAACTCGTCCTTCGTCGCGCAGACCGTCGACTGGAACCCGGCGCACCTGCAGGCGACCTTGCACGCGGCGTGGCAGCACAAGGGGCTCGGCTTCGTGCGCATCCTGCAGCGCTGCCCGACCTACACCGACAGCGTGTTCGAGGAGTTGCAGAAGGATCCGTCGCGGCTCCTGCTCCTGACCGGCGCAAAGCAACCGGCCCTCGCCGCCGGCGTCGCGCGCATCTTCGTGAACCAGCGCGACCATGACTCGCTGGATCTCGGCGCGGCGCGTTCGATCGCGTCGTCCGCGCACGAGCGCGTGCCGATCGGCGTGCTGTTCCAGGACGAGTCCCGACCGCGCTACGAGGACTTCACGACCGTCGGCCTCGGCATGACGCCGGAGCAGAAGCTCGCCGCCCTCGAGCGCGAACTCGACCGCTTTGCCGTGTGAGGAACCAGGACCGTGCCCAGCTCATCGACTTCCGATGCGTCTCGAGCGGCCGCGGCCCCCGCGGATGCGAGTCCCGACCCCTCACGGGTGCGCGCGGCGTTGCGGCGCTTCGCCCTCGGCGATCCCGCGGCGCGACAGTCCTTCGCCGCGCCGTCGTCCGACGCGTTGCCGGCCCTGCTCGCGAACTTTCGCGATCCGGCGCGCCTGCGTTCGGACTTCCCCGCGTGGGCGGCGATCGACGGATCGACCGGTGCGTTCGCCTGTCTGCCGGTGAGCGAACTGCTCTCTCGGGCACTCGACGCGGCCGGCGGGAGCGCGCGCGCACGCGTGCTGGCGGACAACCTCGTGCGCGCCGAGCGGCAGCTCCGCAACGGCACGCTGCCCGCGCGTCGTGAAGCGACCGGGCGCGACGGCGCGGCGACGCTCCGCCCCGTGGGAGACGCCTTGATCGACGAACTCGGACTCGCGACATCGACGGGCGAGGAACTCCGTACCCAATGGGCCGCGCTCTGCGCCGCGACCGGCTCGGTCGCGCCGGGTCACGGCGAATGGCTGGACCTCGACGACGACCTGCCGCTGCGCGTCCTGTTCGCCGTCGTGCGAGCCGTCGTTCCCGCGCGACGCCGCGCGTTTGCGTGCGAAGCGGCACGGCTCGCCGAATCGCTGCGCGCACTGCTGCTCGCCGACGACCAGAAGTCGCCCGCGGCGCGCGATGCGACCGCCCAGGCCGGCGGGCTCGGCGCGACCGGCGCGGTCCGGATCGATCCGCGCGCCCTCGCACGCGTCGTCGGCGAACACCGCGGCACGTTGCGGCTCGGCCCCGCGCGGCGGGCGCGCATGGAGTCGGCGTGGACCGTCCTTCACGCGCACGCGCGCGACGAAGAAGCGCCGCTCCTCACGATCGTGCACGCGCATCGCGACAAGACCATGCCCCGCGACGCCCTGCTCGCGGTCGAACACGCCGACGATCCCTGCGCGCGGGCGATCACCGTCTTTCACGGATACGCGCGCCGCGTCGCGACCGTGTGCCGCGCGGTGCGCCTCGCGGAGCTCGAACTCGCCGGCGGCTACGAGCAGGAACGCCACGACGCCTGGCTCGACGCCTTCGACGTCCGTTCGTTCACGCGCGACGAACTCCTGCTCGTGCCGGCCGTCGCGGTGGTCGCGCACGGGACGGAGCTCTCCGGCGCCGCGATGACCTCGTTGTCGCGCTTGCTCGCCTCGGCGCACACCGTGCAGGTGTTGGCCCTCGTCGATCCACTCGGCGATCCGGCTGGCGATCCGACTGGGCAAGGCACAGCGTTCGACGCCCACCGACTCGAACTCGGTTATCTCGGCATCGGCCATCGCGAGGCCTTCGTGCAGCAGTCCGCGGCGGCGCGCCCCGCGCACCTCGCCGCGGGTCTGCGCGCCGCGCTCGACGTCCCGCGCCCCGCGCTGCACGTCGTCGCGACGACCGGAGTGCGCGCACCGGCGGTGGGCGCCTGGCTGTACGGCGGCGCTTCGATCGAGGGCCGCGCGCATCCGCTGTTCCGCTACGACCCTTGTGCCGGGGCGACCTGGGCGCGGCGCTTCGACCTCGCGGGCAATCCCTCACCGGAGACGGACTGGTCCGGAACGCCGCCGTTCACCTTCGCCGACTTCGCGCTGCTCGATCCGGCGTTCGCGAACGAATTCGCGGTCGTGCCGGACTCGCTCCGCGACGACGCCGCGCTGGTTCCGATCGCCGAACTGTTGGCGCGCGACGACGCCGCCGCGGCGCACGCCGTCGCGGTGATCGACGCGACGACGGCCGACGGCCGCACCCAACGACTCGCGGTGTCGCGGCGGCTCGTCGACGCCTGCCGTGATCGGCTCGCCTTCTGGCGCACGCTCGAAGAACTCGCGGGGGTTCGCAACGAGTACGTGAGGGAGGCGGTCGCACGAGCGCAGGCCGACGCCGACGCGCGCGTGCAGCGCGAGACGGAACGCCTCGCCGCCGAGCACGCCGACGAACTCGCGCGCGTGCGCGCCGCCGCTGTCGACGACGCGATGCACGGACTCGCGCGTTCCCTGCTCGAACTCGGGCCGGCGAACGTCGCGAGCGAGTTCGCGCGCGCGCCCGCGCCCGCGGCTCCGCCAAACGCCCTCGCGTCCGTCGCACCCGCGACCGCGCCCGCGCCCGTCGCTCCACCCGCCGCGACGCCTGCTCCGATCGTCGAAGAGGCCTGGATCGACACGCCGCTGTGCACGAGTTGCAACGACTGCCGCGCGATCAACCCCTTGGTCTTCGTCTACGACGCCAACAAGCAGGCCCGCCTCGGCGATGCGAGTGCCGGCACCTACGAGCAACTGGTGCGCGCGGCCGAGAAGTGCCCGGCGCGCTGCATCCACCCCGGCCTGCCGCGCAACCCGCAGGAACCCGGCCTCGACGCGCTGATCGCGCGCGCGGCGCCGTTCAACCGGTGATGGCGATGGCCGTCCTCGCCAGCATGTCGAGCATCGCGCTCTCGGCGGCGATCCTCGGCGGACTCGGCGCCGGTCTCGGTGCCTTGCTCGCGCTCGCGAACCGTTTCCTCGCCGTGCCCGAGGATCCGCGGCTCGGTCGCCTCGAGACGATGCTGCCCGGTACCAACTGCGGCGGCTGCGGCGAGCCGGGCTGCAAGGCGTTCGCGGAGAGCCTGATCGCGGGACGCAACGCGCCGGTGCGCTGCACGGTCTCGGGTGCCGCGGCGATCGACGCGATCGCGCGCTTCCTCGGCGTGGCGGCGGGCGAACAACGTCGCCTTGTCGCGCGGCTGCACTGCGCCGGCGGTCGGTCGCAGGCGCGTCAGATCGCCGAGTACGCGGGCTACTCCAACTGTCGCGCGGCGTCGCTCGTCGGCGGGGGCGGGAAGGGCTGTGCTTGGGGTTGCCTCGGACTCGCCGACTGCGAGGTCGTCTGCCAGTTCGACGCGATCGCGATGAGTCGCAACGGTCTGCCGGTCGTCGCGATCGACAAGTGCACCGCGTGCGGCGATTGCGTGCGCGCATGTCCGCGCAACCTCTTCGAACTCCTCCCGCTCGCGCAGCCGTTGCTCGTGCAGTGCAAGGTGCCGCTCGCGGGCGACGAGGCGCGCGCGGTCTGTCGCGTCGCGTGCGATGCGTGCGGCCGCTGCGCCGTCGATGCGCCGCCCGGTCTGGTGCGCATGGCCGGCAACCTGCCGGTCGTGGACTACGCGTCCGTCACGCCGGCCGGGCCCGAGGTCACCTTCCGCTGCCCGACCGGTGCGATCCGTTGGGTGCCGCAGAACCAGTTCGACGGCGAACCGCTGGAGAAGGTCGAGCGATGAGCACCGCACCCGTCCCGCGCGAGATCCTCGACGCCGAGTCCGCCCGGTCCCGCTTCGACGCCTCGCTCGGCGACGTGGTCGACGGCCGAATCGACGCGGTGCGCGGATTCGACGAGGCGATCGGTCGCGGCCTCGGCGGTGGGCGCGTGACGCTCCTGCTCGACGGCGAAGGCCTGCTCGGCACGCTCGACCGCTGCGCGCGGGCGCGGCTGCAGAACGTGCCGCTCGTCGTCCGCGTCGCGGATGCGCGCGGACTGGCGAGTTCGGCCGCCGCGAATGCCGGTTGCGCGGTGCTCGCGGCGCGCGACCTGCAGGACGCGATCGACCTCGCGCTGGTCGCACGGCGCACGGCGGAAGCCGCGCTGCAGCCGGTGATCGTGCTGGACGATCTCGACGCCGCGTGCGTGCAGGACGTCGCGATCCCGACGCGCGAGCAGATCGGGCGCTGCATCGGCGTCGCATCCGACGAGATCGACGGTTCGACTCCCGCGCAGCGGCTGGTCTTCGGCGAGCGTCGTCGACGCGTGCCCCGCTGGTTCGACCTCGACCGACCGGTGGCGATCGGCGCCGTCGCGGACGGCGTCCCGGACGACGTCGGTGCGGCGTCGCAGGCCGCGTACGTCGACGATCCCTTGCCCGCGCTGCTCGAGGAGTCGTTCGCCGTGGTCGCGCGCGCCCTGGATCGCGCGCTCGCGCCGATCGCCGTGCAGGACTTCGCCGGCGCACGAGTCGCGTTGGTCGCGATCGGCAGCGCCGCGGGCCTCGCCGAGGACCTGGCGGAGTGCGAACGCAGCGCGCGACGCCTGGCCCTGTGCGCCGTCACCGTGCGCGCGCTGGCGCCGTTCCCGTCCGGCGCCTTGAGCGGCGCCCTGCGCGGGCCACGCGCGGTGATCGTCGTCGAACGCGGCGCGAGTCGCCTCGCGCCGGCCCTGTGCGCGGCGCTCCCCGACGCGGCGGCGCGCGTGCACGTCGCGATCGCCGGCGCGAGCTCGCGGTCGCTCCGCGCCGCGGACCTCGCCGCGTTCTGCCGCGAGGTCGACGGCGGCCGCGGTCGCTCGCGCGTGTGGCTCGGCGTCGACTTCGCGCCGCGCACGAGGCAGTTCCCCAAGCAGCAGGCCCTCTTCGATCGCCTGCGCCGCGACGTCCCCGAACTCGTCGCGCGCGGGCTGCGCACCGCGGCGACCGAGGACGTGCGACCCCGCGGCGCGATCACGCTCGAGGTCGCGCGCGACGAACAGCAACTCGCCGCCGTGATGCTTTTCGCGTGCGTCGGCGGTGCGGTGCGCGGTGTCGTCCACGGCGCGCGCGCGTGCGTGACCGCGGGCGCGGACGTCCACTCGGGCAACGCGTGCGCTCGGCCGGACGCGAGTGCGCCGCGCGACGCGGGTCTCTCCGCGGAGCAACGCCTCGGCACGACGTTCGCCGCGCTCGCGCGCGCACGACCGGGTTTCGATCTCGAGGCCGCGGTGGAAGCGTTCCGCCGCATGGTCCGCGCCGAACCGCGCGTGCATGCGCTGCGGGAAGCGATCCGTGCCGCGTCCGGCGACGCGACGCCGCGGCAACCCGAAGTCGCGACCGACGCCGGACCGGTGCGGCACGCCCTGCGGCAGGTCGGTGCGAGCGACGCGTACGACAACCTGCCGCGCTTCACGGAACACGTCGGAATCCTCGCGCAGCGCGACGCGCTCGACGAACTCGCGCCGGAGCCGTACCTCGCGCTCCGCGCGGTACCGCCGCTGTCGGCGAACGCGCAGCGGCCGGGTGCGGCGCACGCGACGATTCCCGCGCTCGATCCGTCGCGTTGCACCGCGTGCGGCGCGTGTTGGACCGCGTGCCCCGACGGCGCACTCGCTCCGCTGGCGATCCCGCCGCGCGCGTTCCTCGAGGCAGCGCTGGACCTCGGCAAGCGCGCGGGGGCAGCGACCGACGGGTTGCGCCGCTACGCCGGCAAGCTCGCGCAGGCGATCCCGCTCGGTGCGAATCCATCCGCGGGCGATGCGCTGCGCGCGGCGTGCGCCGCGGTCGTTCCGCCGGCGGCCGCCGATGCCGCGGCGATCGACGCGATGGCGGGTGCGGTGGGAGCGCTGCCGATCGTCGCGTCGTCGGATGCGTTCTCGGGCGAACTCACGACGCTCGCGCTCGAGCCCGACGCGTGCAAGGCCTGCGGTGTCTGCGTCGCGGTGTGCGAACCCAAGGCCGTCGAGATGACGGTCCGCACGACGGCGCGGGTCGCTGCCGCGCGCGCGGGCTTCGCCGCCTGGGAGTCCCTCCCCGACACTCCCGACGCGACGATCCGACGCTGTCTGTCGGCGGGTCGTCCCGGCCATGCCGCGACCTTGGGTCTGTCGCGCCACGCGCTCCTGCCGCTCTGCGGCGGCGACGGAGCGGAGCCCGGATCAGGACCGCGACTCGCGGTGCGGCTGGTGCTCGGCGCCGTCGAAGCGCACCGGCAACCACTGCTTGCGCGGAGCCGCGACGAGATCGAGGTGCTGCGCGAACGGCTCGCGTCGCGGATCCACGAGACGCTCGCGCGCGCCTTGCCGAGCGCCGACCTCGACGCGCTCGCGGACGGACTGCATGCCCTCGGCCGCGGCGACGTCGCGCTCGCCGATCTCGCGGCGCGTGTCGAAGCGGCGCGCGGCGGCGGGCAGGTCGACGCGCGCGCGCTCGACTCGTTGATCGCCGCGGCGAAGGAACTCGCCGATCGCCGTTGGCGGCTCGAGCGCGGCGTGCAGGGCTTCGGCCGCGCGCGCGCCGGACTGCTCGTCGTTCCGGCGCCCGAACTCGACTGGGCGCTTGCGTTCCCGGCCAACCCGTTCGCGATGCCCGTCGCGAGCGGTTCGCTGTCGCTCGCGCGCGGACTGGTCGCGGCGCAAACCGACGCGTGGCTCGACGATCTCCGCTTGACGCGGCGTGCGTCGCTCCTGCTCGATCGCCCCGCCGAGGCGGAGCACGCGACGCAGAAGCTGGCGGCGCTGCGGCTCGCCGACCTCGAGGCGAAAGACCGGGCCGCGTGTCCGCCGCTGGTCTGCTTCGCGACTGCCCGCTCGCTCGCGGCGCAGGGGCTCGCGGACCTCGTCGCGCTGCTCTGCGGCGATCTGCCGCTGTTGATCGTCGCCGTCGTGGACGACGCATCGAGTTCCGCGGAGCTCGGCCTGCTCGCACTCGCGGCACGCGAGGGCTTCGTCGCCCAGACCTCGATCGGTGCACCCGATCACCTCGTGCGCGCCGTCACGCGGGCGCTGCACGTCCAGCGGCCGGCCCTTCTGTGCGTGCACGCGCCGAGTCCCGTGCGCGACGGCTTCGCGCCGCGCGACCTCGTCGCGCGCGCCCAGGCCGCGATCGCATCGCACGCGTTCCCCCTGTTCACGTCCGACCCGGGTGCGTCGCCCTCGCTCGGCCTGCGCCTCGATCTGGACGGCAATCCCGGCGACGACGGCGTCGCTCCGCGCCCCGCGGCATGGACTGCCCTGCGCGAACTCGCCGGCGCGGACACGCCGTGGTCGGCGCGCGTGCGCGAGGAGGCGCAGCGGGCGAGCGAGGCGAGCCGCGCGACGGAACTAGAAGCCGCGCGCGCGGGCGCAAAGGACGAACTGCTCGCGCGATTGACCGTGCGCCTTGGCGATCTCGCGGCGCGAGGTCGGCGATGAGTCTCGCGTCGTTCCGCCACGGCGTGCACCCCGCCGAGCACAAGGACGACAGCGCCGGGCTGCCGATCGAACGCATGCCGTTCGTCGCGCGCTACGTCCTGCCGCTCGCGCAGCACGGCGGCAAGCCGGCCGTCGCGGAGGTGGCGGTCGGGCAACGCGTGACGCGAGGCTCGCGCATCGCGCGCGCCGACGGCTTCGTGTCGGCGGCGCTGCACGCGCCGGTGACCGGCACGATCCAGGCACTCGGCTTGCGCCGGCACCCGAACGGATCGCAGGTCCCCTCGATCGAGATCGAAGCCGATCCGTACGACCCGCAGTCGCCGCCGGGCGGAGCCGCGATGGATCCCGGGTCGCTCGGGCCCGACGCGTTCGTCGCGGCGGTCCAGTCCGGGGGCATCGTCGGCCTCGGCGGCGCGGCATTCCCCGCGCACGTGAAGTACGCGGTGCCCGCCGACCGGCCGGTGCACGAACTCGTCGTCAACGGTTGCGAGTGCGAGCCGTACCTCACCTGCGACCATCGCACGATGGTCGAGCGCGCGGCCGACGTCGTGCGCGGCGTGCGCATCCTCGCGCGACACCTTGGCGTCGAGCGATCGACGATCGCGGTCGAGGCCAACAAACCCGACGCGATCGCCGCATTGCAGGGCGTGCTGCGGGACGTGCTCGCCGGCGATGCCGGGATCGCGGTCGTGCCGCTCGCGGTGAAGTACCCGCAGGGCGCCGAGAAGATGTTGTTGAAGGCCTTGTCGGGACGCGAGGTCCCGCCGGGCAAGCTGCCGCTCGATCTCGGCTTCGTCGTGAACAACGTCGGCACGATGGTCGCGCTCGCGGATTGGTTCGACCGGCGCATGCCGCTGATCGAGCGCGTCATCACCGTCGCGGGACCGGGAGTCGAACGGCCGGCGAACCTGGTGGTGCCGTTGGGCACGCCGGTGGGCGAGGTGCTCGACCGCTGCGGGCTCTCGCGTGCGACGCGCGAAGTGGTTCTCGGCGGCCCGATGATGGGCCAGCCGCTCGCGAGCCTGGATGCGCCGGTGCTGAAGGGGACCTCCGGCATCCTCGCGTTCACCGACGCCGAGGTCGCGCGGCCGAACGAGTACACCTGCCTCAAGTGCGGTCGCTGCCTCGAAGCGTGCGCGAACCTGCTCAATCCGTCGCGGCTGGCGCGGCTCGCGCGCGCGGGACGACTCGACGAACTCGAGCGAGCCTACGTCATGGATTGCATGGAGTGCGGAGCCTGCTCGTTCGCGTGTCCGTCGCACATCCCGATCGTCCAGCTGATCCGCGCCGCGAAGTCGTCGCTCCGCGACCGGAAGGCGAAGGGATGACGGAGGTCCGCGGATGAGCAAGGTGCGCCCGCCGCTCGTCGTCAGCACGGCGCCGTTCCTGCACGGGGCGTTGACGACCCCGCGCCTGATGTTCGACGTGCTGTTTGCGACGCTGCCCGTCCTCGCGGCGGCGGCGTGGTGGTTCGGTGTCGCGGCCCTGCTCGTCGTCGCCGCGGCGACCTGCGGCGCGGTCGGCGCCGAGGCCTGGTTCTTCCGCGCGCGCGGCACGCGCACGCTGCGCGACGGCAGCGCGCTGCTGACCGGCGTGTTGCTCGGTCTCACGCTGCCGCCCTCGTTGCCGCTGTGGATGGCGGCGCTCGGCGGCGTCGTCGCGATCGGCTTCGGCAAGCTCGCGTTCGGCGGGCTCGGGCACAACCTGTTCAACCCGGCGCTGGTCGGCCGCGCGTTCCTCATGGCCGCGTTCCCCACGGCGCTCACGACCTGGGCGCCGCAAGGGCAGGGCTTCTGGCACGTGCCGGCGTCGACCTTTGCGTGGCCCTTGATGCGCGGCGACGTCGACGGCACCACGATGGCGACCGCGCTGTCGCGGATGAAGTTCGAGGCGACGCCGACCGCGTTCTGGCCGCTGCTCACCGGCGACGTGCCGGGCTCGCTCGGCGAGACCAGTGCCGTGGTGATCCTCGCCTGCGGTGCGTGGCTCGCGTGGCGTCGCGCGTTCGAGTGGCGGATCCCGTGCGCCGTCCTCGCCGCGGCGTTCGCCGGCAGTGCCGCGCTGTGGCTCGCCGATCCCGCGAAGTTCACCGCGCCGTGGCTCGCGATCGCGTCGGGCGGGCTGCTGTTCGGCACCGTGTTCATGGCGACCGACCCGGTCAGCTCGCCGACCACGCCACGCGGGTCCTGGATCTTCGGCGGCGGCATCGGCGCGCTCGTCGTCCTGATCCGTGCGTGGGGCGGACTTCCCGAGGGCGTGATGTACGCGATCCTGTTGATGAACGCGGCGACGCCGGCGATCGAGCGCATCGCGCAGCCGCGCGCCTTCGGTCGGGGGCGGCACGCATGACGGCGCTCGACGTCGCGGCCGAGCCGTCGCCCCTGCGCCTCGCGGGCACGCTGGGCGTCGCGGGACTGATCGCCGGGCTGCTGCTCGTCGTCGCGTACGAGACGACGCTGCCCAGGATCGAGCGCAACCGCGCCGACGCATTGCAGCGCGCGGTACTCGAGGTGGTGCCCGGCGCGACGGCGATGCAACGCCTGGTGTGGACGGGCGGTGCCTTGGCCGTCGCGGATGCGGGCACGCCGAGCGACTTGCCGGCGATCCACGCTGCCTATGCCGAGGGCGGCCGTTTCCTCGGCTGGGCGATCGGCGGCGAAGCCTCGGGCTTCCAGGACGTGATCAAGCTGCTGTTCGGCTTCGATCCGCAGCGTCGCGTGATCGTCGGGCTGCGCATCCTCGAGAGCCGCGAGACGCCGGGCCTCGGCGACAAGATCTACAAGGACCAGGACTTCGCGGCGAACTTCAGCGCACTCGCCGTGGAGCCGCCGATCGTCGCGCGCAAGAAGGGCAGCAAGCGCGAGCCGCACGAGATCGACGCGATCACCGGCGCGACGATCTCGAGCAAGGCGGTCGTGCGCATCCTCAACGCCAGCGTGGCGGAGTGGCTGCAACGCCTGCCCGCGCCGGGGAGCGAGCCGCCGCTGAAGGCGGGAGGCGGACGATGACGGAGCACGACGAAGTGCCAAGCACCGCCGCGGAGTTCAACAAGGGCATCTGGAAGGAGAACCCGATCTTCGTGCAGATGCTCGGCATGTGCCCGACGCTCGCTGTGACCAACAGCGCGATCAACGCGCTGGCGATGGGCCTCGCGACGCTGTTCGTCCTGATCGCCTCGAGCGCCATGGTCGCGGCGCTGCGGCGCGCGATCCCGTCGCAGGTCCGCATCTCGACCTACATCGTGATCGTGGCGACCTTCGTGACGGTCGCGGACTTCGTGCTGCAAGCCGTCGCGCCGGACGTGCACAAGGAACTCGGCGCCTTCATCGCGCTGATCGTCGTCAACTGCGTGATCCTCGGCCGCGCCGAGGCGTTCGCCAGCAAGCACGGCGTGTGGGTCTCCTGCTGCGACGCCGCCGGCATGGGCCTCGGCTTCACCGTCGCCCTGCTGTGCATGGGCATCCCGCGCGAACTGCTCGGCAGCGGCGCCTGCTTCGGCGTGCAACTGCTCGGCGCGGACTTCGAGCCCTGGGTCGTGATGATCCTGCCGCCCGGCGGCTTTCTCACGCTCGGCATGCTGATGCTGGTCTTCGCGCAGGTGAAGGCGATGCGGCAGCGCCGCGCCGGGTCGCGGGAGGGGGCGTGATGGGCGACCTCGTCTGGATCTTCGTGAGTGCCTTGGTCGTCAACAACTTCACGCTCTCGTACTTCCTGGGGCTGTGTCCGTTCTTCGGCGTGTCGGGTCGCTTGCAGACGGCGCTGCGGCTCGGGCTCGCGAGCACCTTCGTGATGCTGATCACGTCCCTGAGCGCGTGGCTGCTCGAGACCTTCGTGCTCCCGTACGCGCCGTACCTGCGCCTGATCGCCTTCATCCTCGTGATCGCGAGCACCGTGCAGTTCGTCGAGATGGTGGTGAAGAAGACCAGCCCGGCGCTGTTCCGCGCGCTCGGCATCTATCTGCCGTTGATCACGACCAACTGCGCGATCCTCGGGCTCGCGTTGTTCCAGACCAACCGCGGCTACGGCCTCTTCGAAGGTCTCGCGTTCGCGCTCGGCGGCGGACTCGGTCTCACGCTCGCGCTCGTGCTGATGGCCGGGCTGCGCGAAGAGGCCGAGCTCTCCGACGTCCCCGCGGTGATGCGCGGCACCGCCCTCAACCTCATCATCGCGAGCATCCTGTCGATGGCCTTCATGGGCTTCGCCGGTCTGTTCAGCGCCGCCTGAGATGGTCGTCGAACTGATTGCGATCGCCGCGCTCGGTGTCGCCTGCGCCGCGTGGTACTTCGTGCAGCGTTTCGTCGCCCGGCACGATCCCGGGCAGCCGGGCGTGCGCGGGACCTGCGGCTGCGGGGGCGGCGGCTGCGAGCGGCGTCGCGCCGACTGCGACTTGGACTGACGCCGCCGCCGCGTCGCAACAGGCCTCGCCAGTCGTGCCGCGGCAGAAGCACGAGCCGTGCTCCAGCGGCGTGTCGGCGTGCGCCCACGCGAGTTCGAAGCGACGCGTGACCGCGCCCGCCTCGTCCGTCCGCCCGAGCTTCGTCAGGCACTCGGCGAGTCCGTGCAGCGCCCAGCCGTTCTCGCGGTTGCGTACGAGGTCGTCGCGGTAGACCTGTTCCGCTTCGGCGACCTTGCCCTGCTCGAGCAGGAGCGCACCGAGCGCGTGGCGCACCGGCATCATCCACGGCGACGGCTCGTCGTAGCGGAGCGCGTCCTCGCGCGCGACGCCGTCGCGCAGCGCCGCGAACGCGTCGTCGAAGCGGCCCTCGCGGTAGCAGGTCTCGCCCTCGAGCATCGCGCGCGCGATCGCGAGCACGGGCTTCGCGGCGTTGAGGCCGATCTTGTGGTCGTCCCCGACGCGGGCCGCCGCAGTCTCGAACTCCGCCTGCTCGGCGCGGGCCTCGCCGGTGCGGCCGGTCGCGGCGAACGCGATACCGCGCGCGTAGTGACGCATCGCGCCGGCGATCGGCAGTGAGTCGGCGAACGGCGGCGTGGCGAGAACCTCGTCCCAGCGCCCGAAGCGGAGCAACACGTGCAGGCCGGTCGGGAAGAAGCCGTCGGTGAACGCGGCGAAGTCGGTCGTCGCGCCGGCCGGGAAGTCCGCGACGAGATCCTGCGCCGCGGCGCGCGCGACCGCGAAGCGACCGCCGGCCATCGCCGACCAGGCGCGGAAGTGGTGGTTGTGCGCGAGATAGAACTCGTAGCCGCCCTGCGGTCCCGCGCGGCGGAAGTACCTCCGGTCGACGTCGATCGCGCGACGGTTGTGCTCCTCGGCCTCGAAGTAGCGGCCCAGGCGATGGAGCGTGTGCGCCGGCATGTGCACGAGATGGCCCGCGCCCGGCGCGAGCGTCTCGAGCACCTGCGCCGACACGAGCCCGTCCTCGGGCCGCGGCGAGGACTCCGTGACGTGGATGTGGAAGTGGTGCGCGCCGGGATGATCGGGCCGCGCGATGAGCACCGCGCGCAGCGCGTCGAGGGCATCGCTCGTGCCCTCCTTCGGTGAGCCGTCCGCGTTCCAGTAGTCCCAGGGCCGCGTGTTCAGGATCGCGTCCGCGAAGATCGCGCCGACGTCGGGGTCGTCGGGGAAGCGTCGCCTGGTGTCTCGCATCGCGGCGACGAACCCGGCGTCCAGGGCGGCGCGATCGGCGGGCGGCGGATCGGCGTAGCGCGTCGCCAGCGCGTCGATCAGGGCCTGCTCGACGGGGCTCGCGTGCGCGCGGAGTGCGCGCGCCTGCGTGATCGCGGCGAACGCCGCGCGACCGCCGGCTTCGTCCATCGGCGCGTTGATGTTCGGACCGAGCGCCCAAGCCTCGCCCCACCACGCGAGCGCAAAGTCGGGATCGGCAGCCTGCGCCGCGCGGAAGCAGCGCACGGCCTCGGCGTGGTTGAAGCCGTAGCTCCACAGCAGGCCCTGGTCGAACCAGCCTTGGGCGCCGGCCGAGCGCGCGGAAGTCGGGCGCACGTAGCGTCCCAGGTCGGGAGTGAACCATGCGTCCGAGGGGGGAGTCGCGGTGCAGCCGCAGACCGCGATGGCGAGGACGGGATGGAGAGCGCGGCGGGCGAAACGTGCGGACATGGAGACCTGGGTCGGAGACGAAGCGGCCCCGTCGCGGGACGAACTCGGTGCAGACGGTCGGGCAACCGCGATCGGCACGGGACTATCGTGCCCGCCTCCTGCCATCGCCACAGGTGCGGATCGCGGTTGTCGCGCCGTGCCGAGTTCGAACGCCGATGAAACTGTTCTCCCTCCTCGCGACGTCCCTCCTCCTGGCCGGCACCGTGCTCGGCCAGACCTGCACCTTCACGAACTTCGGCCGCCCCTGCGGCGGCGTCATGGCCGGCTCGCTCGTGCGCGGTCCTGCGATCCAGATGGCGGTGACCCGCGCCATGCCCGGCGAGGTCGCGCTGCTCGTGGTCGGCCACCAGCTCTCCCAGCCCATGCCGTTGCCGGGGAGCTCGTGTCTCCTGCTCGTCGGCCCGCGCGTCGTGCTCCAGGGCAGCACGGACCGCGCCGGTTCCGCGACCTTCGTCATGCGGCTGCCGAACATCGTTCCGCTGAACGTCGACTTCCAGTGCGTCGTCGTCGACGTCACGCGCACCGGTCGCGTCGCGGAGTCGACGAACGGCGTGAACCTCGTCTGCCGCTGAGCGGTCACGCCCCGCTTCGCGGCGGCAGTACCACGAGCCAGGTCCCGATCCCGACCAGCAGCACGCCGAGGACGCGCGTGCTGCTCCACGGGATCGCTTGTCCCGCCACGCCGAAGCGGTCGAGCAGCAAGGCTGTCGCGAGTTGACTCGCGATCGCGAGCACGGTGGTGGTGCCCGCGCCCAGGCGCGGGTAGGCGATCGCGGCGCTGACGACGATCGCGAGGCCGAAGACGCCGCCGGCATAGAGGAACCACGGCGGACGGTCAGCGGCTTCGGCGACGCGTTCCTGCGCGGGCGCGGCGAACAGCCAGGCGAGGGACGCGACGAACACGATCGCCGCGTTGATCGCGATCGCGAGCGGCAGGCCGATCCGCAGCGCGAGCCGGCCGTTGACGGCGCCTTGCAGGCAGACCGCGACGCCGAGCAGGACGGCGAGAAGGTGGATCGGGGTCATGGGGTCTCTTGCAGTGCGAGTTCTTCGAGCATGGTCAGCGTCACGCGGCGGAAGACCTCGCGGCGGTACTCCGCCGTCGAGCGCAGGTCGTCGATCGGCGCGATGTCGGAACGCGCGCTGATGCGGACCGCGTCGCGCAGGGTTCCGGTACCCGCGCGACGGCCGACGAGAGCGCCGGCGAGTTCCGTCAGAAGGATGGTCCGCGGGGCGAGCGCGCCGGCGGCGCCGCGCAGCCGCGTGACGACGCCGTCCTCGATCGTCACGGCGAGCGCGACGACGAGCTTGCTGATCGACTGCGCGCGGCGCGTGCCGACCTTGCGGAAGGCGCGGCGTTCGCGAGCCGGCCGCGCCGGGATGCGCACGCACTCGATCAACTCGTCGTCGCGCAAGAGCGTCTGCCGATAGCCGCACAGGAACGCGGCGGCGGGGACTTCGCGCCGCGCGGCGCGCGAGCGGAGCACGACCGTCGCGTCGAGCGCGACCAGCACGGGATTGAGGTCGGCCGCGGGCGATGCCGTGCCGAGGTTGCCGCCGAGCGTCGCGCGGTTCTTGATCTGCACGGCGCCGACCTCGGCCGCGGCGAAACCGAGCAGGTCGGCGTGGCTCCGCACGAGCGGATCGCGCAGCAGATCGGTGCAGGTCGCGAGCGCGCCGATGCGCAGTCCGCCGTCGTCGCGCTCGATCGCGCGCAACGACACGACCGAGCGGATGTCGAGCACCGACTCCGGCCGCGTGCGACCGGTCGCGAACTCGACCATCAGATCGGTGCCGCCGGCGAGGACCTGCGTGCGCCCGCCCGCACGTGCGAGCGTGTCGAGCGCGTCCAGCGCGTCGTCGAGCGAACGCGCGCGCACGACGCGGGGCGTCACGTCCCGCCTCGCGCGGCGAGCAGGGCCGCGCGCACGATCGAGGCGTAGCCGGTGCAGCGGCACAGGTTGCCCGCGAGGGCCGCGCGCGTCGCTTCCGGAGTGGGGGCGACGCCGTCCGCCGCGCAGCGCTCGAGCCAGGCGCGCGTCGCGACGATCATCCCGGGCGTGCAGATCCCGCACTGCGCCGCACCCTCGCGCAGGAACGCGTCCTGGATCGGTCCGAAGCCTTGCCCCTCGATCGTGGTGATCGCATGGCCATCGATCTGGCAGGCGGGGATCAGGCAGCTGTTCACGACTTCGCCGTCGTCGAGCACGGAGCACGCGCCGCATTCGCCTTCGCCGCAGCCCTCCTTCGTGCCGCACAGGCCGAGGTCCTCGCGCAACACGTCGAGGAGGCGGCGCAGCGGCGGTACTTCGAGTTCGTGGCGCACACCGTCGACGGTGAACGCGATGCGCAGGGTGTCGTCGCTCATCGCGGTCGGTCCTCGTCGTCGCCGAAAGTCGCGCGCCATGCGGCGAGCAGGCGCTCGGGCGTCGCGGGGACTTCGGTCACGTGGATGCCGAGCGCATCCTCGATCGCCGAGAGCACCGCGGGGGCGCCGCCGTCCATCGGCAGTTCGCCGACGCCCTTCGCGCCGAACGGCCCGAGCGAGAACGGCGCCTCGACGAGCGCGACGTCGAAGTCCGGCGCGTCGAGCGCGGTCGGGATGATGCAGGTCGAAAGGCGGTCCTGGCGGACGCGGCCGTCCTGCGCGGTCACGACTTCCTGGTGCGCGAAGCCGATCGCCTGCAGGCTGCCGCCCTCGATCTGACCCTCGACGAGTTGCGGTCGGATCGCCCGCCCGACGTCGACGGCGCTCCAGAAGCGGGTGACGCGCACTTCGAAGGTGTCGAGGTCGACTTCGACGTCCGCGACGTCCGCCGCCCAGCCATAGGCCGGATAGGCGTCGCCGCGGTACTGCGCGTCGTCCCAGTGGTGATCCGGCGGGAGTTCGTGGGTCGCTTCGACGCGCGACACGCCACCCTGTGCGAGGAACTCGCGGCAGGCGCGGACGAGCACACCGCCGACGATCATGCAGGTGCGCGATGCGACCGTCGGACCGGAGTCGGGGACCTCCTGCGTGTCGGGCGTCGCCATCCGTACGTCGTCTTCGGGACGGCCGAGCGCTTCGGCGGCGATCGCGCGCAGCATCGCGATCGTGCCCTGTCCGAACTCGGTCGCCGCGCAGCGCACGAGCACCTTGCCGTCGGCGCAGGACTCGACGACGACCTTCGCTTTCAGCATCGCCTCGCCCGACCCGGTGAAGCCGGCGCCGTGGAAGAACGTCGCCAGCCCGCGGCCGCTGCGAACCCGGCTGCGAACCCGACCGGTCGCTTCGCGCGCGGTGCGCCACGGATGCCGGTCGATCCCGGTCGCGGCCGTGATGCGCTCGAGCACTTCCGGCATTCCGACGCTCTCGCGCAGCACCTGCGAAGTCGCCGTCGTGTCGCCGAGGCGAAGCAGGTTGCGCCGCCGCAGTTCGAAGGGGTGGATGCCGAGTTCGTGCGCCACGTGGTCGAAGTGGCGTTCGATCGCAAAGCAGGTCTGCGGCGCGCCGAAGCCGCGGAAGGCGCCGTACGGGACGTGGTTCGTCGCGACGGCGCGCCCACGGATGCGCACGTGTTCACAGCGGTATGGACCGGTGGCGTGGATGCAGCCGCGCGAGAGCACGACGGGGGACAGCGTCGTGAAGGCGCCGCCGTCGAACAGCACGTCGACATCGAGTGCGTCCAGCGTTCCGTCGCCGCGGAACGCCGAGCGGATGCGGACGATCGACGGATGGCGCTTGGGCGTGACGAGCAGATCCTCGTGGCGGTCGAGGATCATCCGCACGGGTCGGCCGCAGCGCAGCGCGAGCAGCGCGGCATGGCAGCCGAGCACCGAGGGGTAGTCCTCCTTCCCGCCGAAGCCGCCGCCGGTCGCCGCCTGCACGACGCGGCACTTCCGAGGCGGCAGCGCGAGTGCCGTGCACAGCGCCTTCTGCACGTAGTACGGGCATTGCAGCGAGCCGTGAACGGTGACGACGCCGTGCGCGTCGGGCGGCAACGCGATGACGCCCTGGGTCTCGACGTAGAGCTGCTCCTGCGTGCCGGTCCGATACTCCCCGTCGAAGGTGCGCGCCGCGCGCGCGAGCGCGGCCGGTGCGTCGCCTTTGTCGATCGCGACCGACTTGAAGACCTGCGTGCTCACGCGCGGATCGAGGACCGGTGTCCCCGGCTCGATGCGGGGGCGGAAGGCGGCGAGCGCGGCGCGGAGCGTCACGGGGTCTTGCGCCGCGACCAGCAACAGCGGCTCGCCGACGTGCCGCAACTCCCTCTCCGCGAGCAGCGGCTGGTCGTCGGCGATCATCGCGACGACGTTGCACCCCGGAATGTCGCGAGGGCCGACGACGGCGACCTGCGCGGCATCGAAGCCGGGCGCGACGTCGATACCGAGCAGCGTCCCCCTCGCGATGGGCGAACGCACGACGCCGCCGTACCAGGCGCCGTCGAAACGCAGGTCGGCGACGTAGCGCGTGCGACCGGTCACCTTGTCGGGTCCATCGGGACGCGGCGCCGTCGATCCGACGGCGGAGTGCGGGCGAGGAGAGGAGCCGGGCATCGCGCGCGGCGGAGGATAAGGGCTCGCGTAACAACAAGTTCACAGTTTGGGGGGAGTCCGCGGCGTTCCTGGCAAGGCGCGCGGACGCAGTCGAATCCGGGCATTCGATCGAGGGAGCGCAACGCAGCCAGGGACATCGCGGGCCAACCCAAAGTGGCAAGTTGTTGTTGCGCGGGCCCCAACGACCCCTGGCACGCCGGTCGCGCGCGCGCGACGCTGTCGCGATGCGCCATCACCCGGCACTGCTCAACCAGAAGAAGCGCGACGGCGGCGAGCTGAGCGACGACGAGATCGACGACCTCGTCAAGGGCGTTGTCGACGGATCGCTCGGCGACGGCCAACTGGGAGCGTTCCTGATGGCGGTGTGCTGTCGCGGGATGAATCCGCGCGAGACGGCGCGCCTGACGCTCGCGATGCGCGATTCAGGCGTCGTGCTCGATCTGCGCGCCTTGCCCGGACGCAAGGTCGACAAGCACAGCACCGGCGGCGTCGGCGACAAGGTGAGCCTCTGCCTCGCGCCGCTGGTCGCCGCGTGCGGCGTGTCCGTGCCGATGATCTCGGGGCGCGGACTCGGCCACACCGGCGGGACGATCGACAAGCTCGCCGCGATCCCGGGCTATCGCACCGCGCTCGAGCCCGACGAGATGGTCGCGGTGCTGCGTGACTGCGGCTTCGTGATGGCGGGCGCGAGCGCGTCGGTCGCGCCCGCGGACCGGCGCATGTATTCGATGCGCGACGTGAGCGGAACGGTCGAGTCGGTCCCGCTGATCACGGCGTCGATCCTGAGCAAGAAGCTCGCGGAGGGCATCGATGGCCTCGTGATGGACGTGAAGTGCGGGCGCGCGGCGTTCATGAAGGACCACGCCGCGGCGCGTGCGCTCGCGGCCGGACTCGTGCGCGTCGGGGTCGCGGCGGGCATCGACGTCACGGCGCTCGTGACCGACATGGACCGCCCGCTCGGCCGTGCGATCGGCAACCACGTCGAGGTGCTCGCGGCGGTGCAGGTGTTGAAGGGACAGGGGCCCGACGATCTGCGTGAACTCACCCTTGCGCTCGGGGTCGAAATGCTCCGCCTCGCCGGGGAGCGCGATGTCGGCGCGGCGCACGCCCGGCTCCTGCGCGCGATCGACGACGGCAGCGCGGTCACTGCGCTGCGGCACAACGTCGAGCGACAGGGCGGCGACCCGCGCTTCGTCGACGACGCCAAGGCCCTCGGTCGCGCACCCGTCCATCTCGGCGTCGCGAGTCCGCGCGACGGCTTCCTCGCCGACCTCGATCCGCTCGCGCTCGGTCTCTGCGCGATGGACCTCGGCGCCGGCCGACGCCAACCGCAGGACCGGATCGACCCGCACGTCGGCATCCTGCTGCTCGCGCAGCGCGGCGAACGCGTCACGCGCGGCCAACCGCTCGCGATGGTGATGGCGCAGAGCGGTTCCGCGGCCGAGGCCATGCTCCCGCGCGTGCTCGCCGCGACGAGGATCGGCGACGAGGCCCCGCCGCCGCGACCGCTCGTGATCGAGCGGATTGCGACGGCCGGTGCGTGACCGGCTCGGTCCGCCGTGAACTCGAGGGCGTCGCCGAGCGTCTCGAAGGTCGCGGACGTCAACCGTCGGCGAGCGGTCGTGCCGGACGGACGCCTAGCGACTTGTAGCGGTAGGAGGGCTCGCTGGCGTTGCGCAATGCGCAGCGCGCGAAACGCTCGTCGTAGGCGAAGCAGCTCGAGCGATTGATCACTTCGCGCGAGCCGCCCTCGGGCACGAGGCGCAGGCCGTCGCCCTCGCGCACGGGGAGCTCATAGGAGCCCCAGCGGTCCGCGCAGAGTTCCCAGAGGTTGCCGTGCATGTCGAAGAGTCCGAAGCGGTTGGGCCGGAACGAGCCGACCGGCGCGTGGTCGACCCAGCCGTCGTCGAAACCGGGCAGCGGATCGCGGCGCACGACGAT
>JACRLW010000151.1 GCA_016235155.1 Planctomycetota bacterium | reverse complement strand
GCGCACGGTGAGCGCTGTTGGTAGTCTGCAGCGTCGCCTCCCTCGTCGCTGCGCTCCGGCGCCGCTACTCCTCTCATGACGCACACGCACCGTCGCCGCCCGCCCCCAATCGTCGAGTTCATCTGCTGCGCCGCGCTGGCGGCCGGGACCGTCGCCGCGCAAGCCACCTGGACCAAGCCGGTGCTGGACAGTGCCGACTGGCATGCGATGGCCTTCGACACGCGGCGACACCGAGACCCTCGGCGTGCCCATCGCGGCCGATGCCCGACGGGGTCGGTGCGGTAGCGACGACGCTCAACCGAAGGTTGCGGCCGCGACCGCGATCGGAACCTGCAGCCGTAGCATGCGGCGGTGACCGCGTCCTTCTTCCTCGCAGCCGATCATCGCGCCCTCGACCTTCTCGCCGTCCGTGCCCTGTTGCCCGCGGGAATCGGCGACGGCGCTCGCATCTGCTACGTCGGCGCGGCGCACGAGGACGATCGCCGCTGGGCTCGCGACACCATCCGCAGGTTGGAGACGGAGATCGGCCTGCCCTGCGACGCGCCGCGGCTCTCGGATCCCTCGCTCGACGTCGACGCCGCACGACATGCGATCGAGACCGCGGCGCTGATCTTCCTGGACGGCGGCGACACCGTCGGCCTCGTTGCGCATGCGCACGCGCGCGGTCTTGCCGAGGCGTTCACGCGCTGCGCGCGGCGCGACGTCGTGGTCGCGGGCGTCTCGGCCGGTTCCTGCGCCGCGGCGCCGTTCACGATCGGCTGGGACGAAGCCGAACGGCCGCTCGTCGCGCCGTGCTTCTCGATGGGGGTGCCCGCACCGATCGACGTCCACAGCGAGGACGACGACTGGGCGGAGATGCGCATCCTGCTCGAACTCGTGCGCGGCCGCCCCGAGTTCGCCCAGGACGGCATCGTGATCCCGACCCGCAGCGCGCTGGTGTTCGATGCGAAGGGCAAGATGAGCTCGCGCGGCAAGCGGCCCTGCGAGCGGCGCCGCCTGGACCCCGATGGCTCGTGGCGGATCGAAGTCATCCCGTGACCGGAATCGCGCGGCCGAAGTGGACGCCCGCCGGGCCGGGCGCGTTCGCGGCGCAACTTCCTGCGATGGCCCGCGAACTCCTGACCCCGCTCGTCCTTCTCGCCCTCCTCACGGCGCCGCTTGCTGCGCAGATCGGGAGCGACAACGTCCTGTTCCTCGTCGCCGACGACCTCGGCGTCGACCAGCTCGCCTGCTACGGCGAGGGGACGACGACCGCGCCGACGCCGACCGTCGACTCGCTCGCCGCGGGCGGGGTGTTGTTCCGCAATGCGTGGGCGCATCCGCTCTGCTCGCCGACGCGCGCGTCGTTCCACACCGGCCGGCATCCGTTCCGCACGGGCGTCGGGACCGTGATCGGCGGCCCGGGCGATGCGGTGCTCCAGACCTCGGAAACCACGCTCCCCGAACTCCTCGCCGGCGCCGGCTACGCGAACGCGCTGATCGGCAAGTGGCACCTCGGCACGACGGGCATCGGCGGCAACTCGGCGCCGAACGTCGCGGGCTGGTCGCACTTCGCCGGCGCGTTGGGGGGCGCGATCCCGTCGTACTACGCGTGGTCGCGCGTCGTGAACGGGGTCGCCGCGACGAGCACCCGCTACGCGACGAGCCAGAACGTCGACGACGCGCTGGCGTGGATCGCGGCGCAGAACGGACCCTGGCTCTGCGCGGTGACGTTCAACGCACCGCACACGCCGTATCAGGCGCCGCCCGCGAGCCTGCACACGCAGAACCTCGTCGGCCTCGACCCGACGACCAACCCGCGGCCCTTCTACCGCGCGATGGTCGAAGCGATGGACACGGAGATCGCGCGCCTGCTCGCGGGACTCGGTGCCGCGCGATCGCGCACGAACATCGTCTTCCTCGGCGACAACGGCACGCCGTCGGCGATCGTGCAATCGCCGTTCGTCCGCACGCACGCGAAGGCCTCGCCGTACGAGGGCGGGATCAACGTGCCGCTGATCGTGTCGGGCCCGATCGTCGCGAGTCCGGGGCGGGAGAGCCCTGCTCTCGTCGAATCGGTCGACCTGTTCGCGACGCTCGCCGCGCTC
Source organism: Planctomycetota bacterium (assembly GCA_016235155.1). Classification (GTDB taxonomy): domain Bacteria; phylum Planctomycetota; class UBA1135; order UBA1135; family UBA2386; genus JACRLW01. Next base: position 9,233 of record JACRLW010000151.1, on the reverse strand, counting down.
TGCGGCGTCGATGCGTCGAGCGCGGTCCCCGCCGGCACGATCCTCGACGCACGCTCCTTCGCCGGGCTGCTCTCCGATCCGTCGGCCGTCGCGCCGCGCACGACCGCGTTCAGCGAGCAGTTCTCCGGCAGCAGCGAGGACGCCTGCGTGCGCGACGCGCAGCACAAGCTGATCCGCAGGCGCTCGAGCGGCGCGGAGGACTTCGAGCTGTACGACCTCGTCGCCGATCCCTTCGAGAGCCGCGACCTGACGAACGTCGCGCGCACGACCGCTCAGCAGCGCGCCCTCGAAGACCTGCGCACCGTCCTGGCGCGCGCGCGCGACGAGGGCCTCGCTCTCGCGTTTGGCAGCGCGTGCGGCGGCATCGCGCTCGCGGCGGACGCGGACGGACCAACGCTCGGCGCCGCCTTCTTGGTCGAGATCACGTCGTTGGGCGCGTCAGCGAGCGCCGCGTCGCTCCTCCTCGGCCTCTCCCGTGACTCCGCCGCGGGCGCGGGCCTGCCGATCCCGCTCGACTCGATCGGGATGACCGGCTGCTCGCTGCTCGTGTCGATCGAGGACTCGGCGTCGGCCGCGATCGCCGCCGGTCGCGCGGCGCTGACGCTCGCGGTGCCGGCCGACATCGCGCTGTCCGGCGCGACGCTCTTCGTCCAGGGCATCGTGCTCCAGCCGGGTGCGAACACCGCCGGCGTGATCGCGAGCGACGCGATGGCGCTGGTCGTCGGCACCTGACCGACCGCTCTCTTTGCTGGGGCCCTTCGTCCTTCGAATCCTCGCGCCGCGCGAGGACTCTCCGGACTACGGGCCCGCTCGTGCCCGCCGCACGAAGTCGTCGAATGCGGCATCGAGCGCGTGGGACGACGGCAGCGGCGAGTCGAGCCACGCGGCTTCGAGTTCGGAGTCGAGGACGTCGAAGCGCTCCGCGTGACGCTCGATCTCGCGAGCGTCGAGGCTCAGGTCTTCGCAGCCGCTTCGCTTGCGATCCACGAGCTCCGCGACGTCCCCGAGGTCGCGACCCGCGATCAGTTCGTTCAGGTCGCAGCACAGCTCTCCGGTCCGCAGCAGACGGATGCCGGTCAGCAGGACCCGGTAGACGTAGAGCAAGGGTTTCACCCGCGGCGGCGAGTCCTTGGCGAGCAGGGCGCGTTGATTGCGCGCGAAGCCGCGGTAGTGGCGCGCGTGACCGGACGTGATGCTGCGCCTTGCGAGTCCGGCGAGTTCGGCGTGCCAGTCGCTCGTCGCAAGGACGATCGGGGACAGCACCTGCTCGAGCACGTAACCGTTGGGGCCGGACAACATGCGGACGAACTTCCGCAGGTCGTGCGTCACGAGGTCGAGTTCGACGCCGTCCTCCAGGACGGTGGTCGCGATCGTCTCGTCGCGGGGGCCATGCAGTCCGAGGAACTCCACCGTCGGGAGCACATGACACCCACGCAGGTCCCAATCCGAATCGGGCGAAGGAAAGCCGTAGAGGTGCGCGCCGCTGATCGTCGCGAAGAGGAGCGGATGTGGGTGCGTGGACACCGCGCGCTGCACGGCCGCGGGGACGTTCATCGCACCATGGTCCTTCGCGCGCGGACGAGCCAGGCGTCGATCGCGTCGTAGTCGGGGCGATCGGGCAGGGCGGTGGCGCGGTATGCCTCGTCGAACTCGGCATGGAGCGAACAGCGGAGCGCGTCGACCTGCGGCCAGTCCATCGCGCCGTCGCGGATCGCGAGCAGTTCGTCGCGCAAAGCGCCGACGTCGACCGGCACCCTCGCCTCGCGCAGGATGACGATCCCCGCGCGCAGGAGGCGGACGAGGTGCATGGCGTGCTTGCGCTTCGGCTCGAGGCCATTCACGAGCCGCTGTCGGAGCTTCCGAAACTGCGAAACCACGTAGCCGTTGTAGGTCTGGTAGACGAGGCGACTGAGGAACGCATCGCGGATCGCGAGCAGTTCCTGCGCGATCGGCGCCGCGCGTTCGACGAGCGGGGTCCACAGGCACTCGAGTACGTTCGGGTTCGCCTTGGCCGCGAGCACGCAGAACTTCTGCGCCTCCCAGAAGCACTCCTGTCGATCGTCGTCCTCGAGTTGCTCGGGTACGCCGAACAGCGACCAGTGCCGCTCGGCGCTCGGCAGATAGAAGCCGCGGCGGTCCCAGTCGGAGTCGGCCGTGGCCAGGCCATAGGCTCGGGAGCCGACGATGCAGGAGTAGACGACGTCGTCGCGCAGGCGGTGGTCGTCGAGAGGTGAAGCGCGGACGGGCTCCTTGCACTCGGCGAGCAGGACGAACTCGTCTCGCGATGCCGTCGCTTCCCAACCGTCGGGCAGCCGGACGCGATAGGAGTGCGTCGCATCGGACGGCGCGCGCACGATCGTCGCCACCGCGCCCACGGGGTACGCAGCCCGAGCGCCGGCGAGCGGGACGCGGAGCACGACGCGGGTGCCGAGCGGGACGATCACGCGGGGAAGATCCTGCACGGCGACATCCGACGCCAGCCCGAGCCGTCGCGATGCGATGCGCGCTACGCTCCGCCGCGTGAGCGTGCGCTCGATCCTTCACGCCGACATGGACGCGTTCTTCGCGGCCGTCGAGCAGCGCGACGACCCCACGCTGCGCGGCAAGCCGGTGATCGTCGGCGGACTCTCCCGGCGCGGCGTCGTGTCGACGGCGAGCTACGAAGCGCGGCGCTTCGGCGTGCATTCCGCGATGCCCACCGCGCGAGCGCGCGCGCTCTGCCCGCTCGGCGTGTTCCTGCCGCCGCGGATGGAGGCGTATGCCGCGGTCTCGGCGACGGTGCAGGCGATCTTCGGACGCTTCACGCCGCTGGTCGAACCGCTGAGCCTCGACGAGGCCTTCCTCGACGTCACCGCCTCGCGCGCGTTGTTCGGCGAGGGCCGTGCGATCGCCGCGCGGATCCAGCGCGAGGTGCGCGACGCGACGGCGCTGTCCGTGTCGGTGGGAGTCGCGCCGTGCAAGTTCGTCGCCAAGGTCGCCTCCGACCTGCGAAAGCCCGGTGGCCTGGTCGTCGTCGAGCCGGGCGACGAGGCAGCGTTTCTCGCGCCGCTGCCCGTCGCACGGCTGTGGGGTGCCGGGCCGGTGATGCAGCGACGGCTCGATGCGCTCGGCCTGCGCACGATCGGCGACCTGGCCGCGACTTCGCTCGAGAGCCTCACCGCCGCGATCGGCGCCGCCGCCGCCGACCACTTCTTCGCACTCGCGCGCGGCGTCGACCCGCGCGAGGTCGTGCCGGATCGCGACCCGCTCTCGATCGGCCGCGAGACCACGTTCCAGGACGATCTCGTCGACGACGAGGCGATCGATCGCGTGCTCAGGAACCTCTGCGAGTCGGTGGCGCAGCGCTTGCGCGCGGAGGCGAAGTGCGCGCGGGTCGTCCGCGTGAAGCTGCGCTTCCCTCCGTTCCTGACCCACGGCTGCCAGACACGAGTACCGGCGGCGCTCGACGACGAACTCGGCTTGTTGCGCGTCGCGCGGACCCTGCTCGCGAAGGGCCGGCCCACGGGTCGTCCGCTGCGACTGCTCGGCGTCACGGCCGCGGAACTCGAGAATCGCTCGGCATCGCCGCGGCAGCTCGGCCTCTTCGACTCTCCGTCCGAGGATCCCGCGCGCGTGCGACGCCTCACGCGCGCGATGGACGAGCTGCGCGAGCGATTCGGCGACCGCGTGATCCGGCGCGGTGCTCTTGGCGATGCGCCGGACGACTGATCAGTTCTCGAGGACCTCGTCGAGGGACTTGGCCTCGAGCAGGCGGGCTTCCAACAGCGGAGGCAAGGGGCCGAAACGCCTGGTCATGAGCTTCTGGACGAAGTTCCGTCGCTCCTCGGCACGTCCCTCGGCACGCAGTTTCTCGGCACCACTGATCATGAGTTCCTCGGCATCTGGGCCGGCGAGTCTGAGAATCGGGCGCAACCGCTCGTGGTCGAGCGGCGTCACCATGCGGAGCCAGGACGGGAGCCGCAGGACCGCATCCTGTCCGTCGCGCGCGTCCAGCACTTCGCGGATGAGCCCGGTGACGCGGCTCCTCCTTCCCACGGACGAACTGCAGACAGAACCGGATCAGGAACCCGGTGGCGCCGAGAGTGCGCCCCCGCAGTTCCGACTCGCCCGAGTGCGCCTCGCGATGACGTTCGAAGATCCTGACGACGTAGCGCAGCATGTCGAGCGTGAGGAAGCGCTCGTCGGTGCTGCGGTGCTCGACGACGACGTACAGGTAGAGCGTCCGCCCGAACGCCTCGACCCCGAAGAGCAGGTCGCCGCGGTGATCCGCCAACTCGGGGTCGACGAAGTTCGCGTCGAGCACCCGCAGGGTCGTCCAGTCGATTCCGGCGATGGACTCGACGGCCCGCAGCCTGCAGGATCGCCGCACCGATGACCACGCCGTTCCGTCTCGCACGCACCGCCGTCCTCTTCGTCGCCCTCGCCGCGTGTCGGAGTCCCGAGCCGCCGACGCAGGCGACCCCCGACACGGGAGGCGTCGCGCTCGACGACGCCCTGGCGGCGGCGACCAAGACCGGGAACGAGGCCGAGGTCCGGCGCCTGCTCGCGCTCGCCGCATCGACGCCGTCGGACGAGGAGATCGACTACGCCTCCTCGCACCTCGGGATCACGATGCGGCTCCTGCCGACGGTCTTCCCGCCGCAGGAGGCCGAACTCTTCGTGCTGCCCTTCGTGACGGACCACGCGGCCTTCTTCGCCGGCAAGACCGTGATGGAGATCGGCACGGGGTCCGGGATCATCAGCCTGTATTGCAGCAAGCTCGGCGCGAAGAAGGTCGTCGCCACCGACATCAATCCGTGGGCGATCGAGTCGTTGAAGCGCAATGCGGCTCGGCTGGGTGTGGTGGATCGCGTCGAGGGCCGGCTCGTCACCGTCGACGACATGTCGGCCTACGCCGTCATCGGCAAGGACGAGCGCTTCGACATCCTGATCAGCAACCCGCCCTACAACCTCGATCTCGATTCCGCCGTGAACACGCCGGAGATCGACAAGGGCGATCTCGGCTTCTCCCTGCTGCGCGGTCTCGACCGTCACCTCACGCCGGGCGGCACGGCCGTCCTGTTCTACAACTCGCTCTTCTACCACCAGCTCATGGTGAAGCTCGCCCGCCACATGGGCTTCGAAGTCCGCTCGCACAACGCGCTCGGCATCTCACCGTGGGAGTTCGAGGCCTTGTTCAACCTCTACCTCGGTCGCGTGCTCGAGCGCGAACACCTGCCGAAGGACGCGTTCCGCTTCGACGACGTCGAGGACCTGCTGCCGTATGCGCTCACGATCGAGCAGCGGCAGTTCGAGCCGAAGGGGAACGCTCTGATCGACGGCTTCCAGACCGGCAAGGTCTACCGCGGCTTCCTCACGATCCGCCGGAAGGGGTGATGCGCGCATTCCGGCGACGCATCCCCGCTGTGACCGCCGCGCTCGTGCTCGCCGGCTGCGGCAGCGAACGCATTGCGCCGGCGCCGGGACTCGTCGAACTCCCGGCGGTCCTGTGGGAGGTCTCGGGTCTGGCGACGCTCGACGCCGACACGATCGCCTGCGTGCAGGACGAGGATGGCATCGTCTTTGTCGTCGACGTCGCGACCGGAGCCGTGCGCGACACCCTGCCGTTCGCGGGACGCGGCGACTGGGAGGGCATCGCGCGCGTGCCGGACGGCTACTGGATCCTGCGCAGCGACGGTGAACTCACCGAGTACCGCGAGCGACGCGATGCAGAGGGTCGCGTCGGACTCGAACGCGCCGCCCGCGTGGTCCTCGATCTGCCGCACGACGAGTTCGAGGGACTCGCGGCGGACCCCGCACACGGGCGATTGCTCGTCGCCGCGAAGGATCGTCCCCGCGGCGACAAGCAAGCGCGCAACCAGCGGCGCATCTGGTCCGTCGATCTCGCGACGCGCGCATTGCGGCGCGAGCCCGTCCTCGAGTTCGACGTCGACGCGCTGCGCGACGAACTCGCGACGCTGGACGACCGGTCCGATCGCAAGCGCCGGCCCGAACTCCGACTGCTCGTCTCCGAGATCGCGGTCGACACCGTGCGCGACGAAGTCCTGCTGCTCTCGGCGGCGGACTTGATGCTGCTGCGCTGCGACCGGAACGGGCGCCTGCGTTCGTTCCATCGCTTCGACGAGCGCGTGCTGCCGCAGCCCGAAGGACTCGCGGTGCTCCCCGACGGTCGCGTGGTCGTCGCGAGCGAGGGCGCGGGTGGTCCGGCGCGCCTGCTCGTGATCGACGCGCGGTGAGCGCGCGGCTGGCGAGCGACTCAGCCGATCACGATCCGCTCGGTGTCGGTCGTGCTGAACGCATAGCTGCCGGGGCAGCCCGGGTTCGTCGGTCCGATGACGATGCCTTGTGTGTAGACGGATGCGCCGACCAGGTTCGGGTCGCAGGGGATGTTCAGGGTCGACGAGAAGCCCATCACATTGACGCTCCACTCGTGGCCGATCGCGCAGGCGTTGCACACCGCGAGATTGAGCGGCGTGAAGCCGTAGCCGATCAAGCTCGCGCCGCCGCCGCCGACCACCGTCGTGATCGTTCCGCCGAGGTTCGGATCGCCGCTGGTGAGGATCACGTTGGTGCCGCCGCAGGCGCCGACGCCCAACGGCGTGATCGAGCCGGTGCCTGTGCCGAGCGCGACGCCGAGCGTGAAGTTGCCCGTCGCGCCGCCGAAACCGCCGACGCGGATCTTGTAGACGTTGTTCGCGAGCAGGTTGACGGTCACCGAGGACTGCAAGCCGCACGCGTCGTCGTTGCAGGCGAGGCTCGTGAGCTGGGACGGACAACCACAGGATCCGCGGAGCACCTCCAGGGTCGTGTCGAAGTTCGTGCCGGTTCCGCAGGTGTAGAAGCGGTGCGGACCCGTGCAGGTGGCGACGTACTCGAACCAGCGATCGTTGCCGCCGCCGCCGCATGGCCACGCCGGCAAGGACGTCGTGTGGCCGGCGTTGCTGAACGAGCCGTGGACCCCGAGCCACGGCAGCGTCGTCGCGCCGGCGCACTCGTCGAACGGCGGATTGCCGTTGCCCGCGCAGGCGATGTTCAGGAAGAAACCGCCGGTTGCGCCCGAGTAGCCACCGACGCGGAGGAAGTAGGCGCCGCCGGCCACGACCGGGAACGTGACCCGCGATTGCAGCCCGCAGGAGTCGTCGTTGCAGGGGCCGGTCGTGAGGTACGGGCACCACGGATACGGAACGCAGGAGATGTCGAAGACCTGGAGGACCGTGTCGAACGCGGAACCGCAGGTGTCGATGGTCAGCGTCCCGGTGCACGTCGCGCTGTAGCCGAACCAGACGTCGTTGCCGCCGTTGCCGCACGGCCAGGCCGGCAGGGATGTCGTTGCGCCGACGTTGTTGTATGGACCGTTGCCGCCGTCGTAGACCAACGTCGAGTTTGCGCACTCGTCGTTCTGCGCGGTCGACGAAGCCGTGGTGATGATGAGGGCGAGGAGTGCCGCGAGGAGTGATGTGCGCATCGTTCCGACCGAGGAGTCGAGGAAGGATAGCCGCGGACCCGTCTCCCGGACTTCGAACGGACCTGCAACCAGGTGCACCGAGGAAATGCGCGCGGCGCGATCGGGACCGAGATCCCGACCGCGCCGCGCGCGACGTTGATCGCGATACGGCGGCCGCGAAGCGGCGGCCGTCGCGTCGATCGGCTCAGCCGATCACGATCTGCTCGGTGTCGGTCATGCTCAACGGGAACAACCCGCAGCCCGTGCCGCCGATCTCGGCGCCCTGCGTGAACAGGTTCGCGCCGATGAGGGTCGGGTCGCAGGGGATCGTCAGCGCGAACGAAGCGCCCGGGATGACGATGCTCCAGTCGTGGCCGAGCGCGCAGGTCGCGCAGAAGACGAGGTTCTGCGGCAGGAAGCCGTACGCGATCACCGGGATGCCGGCGCCGATGCCGCCGAGGTTGGTCGTGAGGTTGCCGTTGATGTTCGGGTTGCCGGTCGTCGCGATCGTGATGCCGCCGCAGGCGCCGACGCCCATCGCGGTGATCGTGCCGGTGCCGGTGCCGACGTCGACCGTCAGGTCGAAGTTGCCGGTGTTGCTGGCGAAGCCGCCGACGCGCACGAGGTACACGTTGCCGAGCGTGAGGGTCGCCGTGATCGACGACTGCAGGCCGCAGCTGTCGTCGTTGCAGCCGAGGCTCGTGATGCCGCAGCCGCAGTTGCCGCTGAAGATCTCGATCGTCGTGTCATAGTCCGTGTTCGGGCTGCACGTGTAGAACGTGTGCGGCGCCGTGCAGGTCGGACGGAACGCGAACCAGCGGTCGTTGCCGCCGGCGCCGCAGGGCCAGCTCGGCGACGAGGTCGTGTAGCCGACGTTGGTGAAGGTCCCGTTCACGCCGAGCGAGATCGGGGTCGGGCCGCTGCACTCGTCGTCCGGGGGACCGCCGCCGCCGCCGCCGGTGCAGGTGATGTTGAGGCCGAAGGCGCCCGTGCCGCCCGCGAAGCCGCCGACGCTGAAGTAGTAGGTGTTGCCCATGGTGACGCCCGATAGCGTGATGGCGGACTGGAGGCCGCACGAGTCGTCGTTGCAGGCCATGGCCGTCGTGAAGGACCCGCAGGGCGTGCAGGTCGCATCGAAGGCGCGGAGCACCGTGTCGAAGCCCGAGCCGCACGTGTTGACGGCGAGCGATCCGGTGCACGTCGCGCGGTAGACGAACCAGACGTCGTTGCCGCCGGCGCCGCAGGTGAACGCCGGCGCCGAGTTCGTCGCGCCGACGTTGGAGAAGGGGCCGTTCGCGCCGTCGACGACGACGACGGCACCGCTGCACTCGTCGTTCGCCACCTGGGCGACGAGGAGCGAACTGGTGGCAACCGCGGCCATGGCCGCGAGGATGGGAGAACGCATCGAAACTCCTGGAGTGGGAGGGACTGAAGAGTGGGGCAGGGTTGCCGCGTCCGGTCGGACGCCGGGCGGCGGAAACATAGCCTTATGCGGTGACCGCGCGCGGCACATCTGCGTGCGACTTGTTGCACGCGAGCGCGATGCCGATGCCGAGGGGGCTTCGCAGCATCGCTGCACCGCGAATCACTGATCGCTTCGCCGCAATCCTGACTGCGATTCGCGCGCGAGTGCGCGCGCGATCACTTCCGACTCGGCGACGCCAACCAGCTTTCGACGATGCCCAGCAGGTCCTTCGGTTGGAACGGCTTGGCGAGATAGTCGTCCATCCCCGCGGCGAGGCTCGCTTCACGATCACCCGCCATCGCACCCGCGGTGAGGGCGACGATC
>JACRLW010000150.1 GCA_016235155.1 Planctomycetota bacterium | reverse complement strand
GTCGCGTCAGCGACGACGCCTGCAACCCGGATGGGTTGCGGCCTCGGCCGCGATGGGCTCAGGCTGCGGTGGCACCCGACCACTGCGCAGCAGTGGACGGGTGCAGCCTGAGCGCTGCCCCTGCCTTGCGGGCAGGGGCGCCCCCCACGGGGGGCTCGAGTCGGGAACTCAGCCCGGCCATCGGCTCACCACGTTGCCCCAGGATCGATGATCGCTGGTGTCCTCGACCCCTGACCCTCCGCGTTCGGATCGCCGTCGCCTTGCGCGATGGACCGCTCGGCTAACTTCGCGATCACTCAGGCTTCGTTTCGGCAGCGGTCGCCGCTGCCGACACGTTGCGCTGCTTGGCTTCCTCACCGCGCCAGCTCGGCCCGGTCATCTCGAGGATGACGGAGTGGTGCACGACGCGATCGATGGCCGCCGCGGTGGTCATCGGGTCCTGGAAGAACTTGGGTCTTCCGGCTTTCGTGTGGGTGAACCGGCTTGCCCCGGCATGGCCCGGCCCCGCCCGTCGCCGCGCGAAGCGGGTGCCCTTCGCGTTGCTCGGTCACGCGGTTTGCGATGCGGCTCCTGACGGCGGTGCTGCGGCCTGGCCTGCCACATGGGGCAGCTTCGCTGCGGCCCCGGGGGGCCGCAGCTCGCCCCGAGGCGGTATGGAGGAGGGGGTCGGAGGCGGAGGAGAAGCCAGGCTCTACGGATGCCCGACCGTGACCTGTACTCCCGCATCATTGGCCTGACCGGCGGCTGGGCCGCAACTCCTCACCCACACGAAAGCCTGAAGCGAAGGGTATGGCTCTTGATGTGCCAGTGGCGCTGCATTGCATAGCCTGCGGCAAGGACGTGGTGGTCGCGTTCTCGTGCAAGCTCGTCGTCTTCCAGGGCTCGTAGGCGCGCGGACGTAGCCGACGGTCCCCGAGCCGAAGGGAAGCCACGCAGATCCATTCCACCGCGCGACTTCGTTCGCCATGACGCCGCCCGCGGCCGTGAACGCCCCTCCCGCGAGCGAGGTCATCTAGTCATTGGCGCCGGCACCGAGCGCCGACCACTGCCCGCTCGCGGGATCGAACCACGCGACGTTCGCCGCGAGCACCGACCCCGCGCCGCTGAAGCCGCCGCCGGCGGCGAGCACGGGCGGCAGCGGACCGGCTCCGTCGCGATCCCACCAGATCGCCGCGTTCACCACGCCGTTCGTGCCGGCGATGCTGCCGGGGGCCCAGACAACGGCACAACCTTGCGAGCAAAGGTCGGCCGCGGCGAGCGCGACGAAAGCGGAGAGGACGACTGAACAGCTCGGCGCGGTCATCCTGCGCGTCGCACGATCGTGTGTGGCGAGCGGGGCGTCAAAGCCCGAAGCGGTCGCGAACGCTGCGCGTCAGTACCCGCCCACGGGCTACCGGACGAGGACGGTCACGCTCGAGTCCGACCCTGCGATGTGAGTGAAGTCGGCGTGACCCTCCCGGTGGTCCGCCGTCCACGCGACCACGTGTCCCTTCCGCGTAGCCATGTGGCGCAGCTCGAGCGAACCGTCGATCGGCAGCGGCTCGATGCATCCGGGCAGGAGGATCCCACCCGCGAGTGAGTTCCCCGCTTCGTCGACGAGCGTGATCCGCAGCGTGCCGGTCGGTGGACGGATCAACCAGGGCGCCGCGCCTTCGAGCGTCGCCACGACCAGAACGTGACAGCACACGATCCTGCCGTCGTGACCAACCGCCGGCTGGGCCGCCAGCACGACGATGTCGCCCGCGCGCGGTTCGGATCCCCATTGCAGCTCGTCGCGTATGCCGCTCGTCTCGTCGTACCACGAGTCGATCCCCGCGACGCGGACGCCATGGCGGAAGACCCTGATCGACCAGCTCTGGTCGGGTGGGGCGTTGCCCCATCGACAAGTCGGAGCGTCCGCCAGCACGATCTCTCCCAGGTCGACGATGCCGGTCGTGCCGAGTTCGAAGTTCCGTCGCGGGACGCGGATCGTCCGCGTGAAGGTCGGGCTGCTCGCAAACTCGAGGCTGCCGGCCGATCCGCGATCCGCTCGGGGAGACGCTAAGGCACCGTCTGCCGCGACAAGAACCGGTTCTCCGTCGAGGTGCGGTGCGGCCGAGACGATCCGATCCGCCGTCCCGGCGAAACGACCGCGGACGATCGTCGTCGCGGCGGGAGTCGATGGATGGTCCGGGGCTTCGTCGGCCGCGACCCGCTGCGAGCCTGCCACGTCGGTTTCGCCGATCCGCAGCGTGAGGCCGAGTTCCCCGGCGGGGCGGATGAACTCCGCGATCTTCGTCCCATCCCGCAGGACCTCGATCGTCGCGCTGCCAAGTGGGAGGCCACTCAACGCGAACGCACCGGTTGAATCGGTTCTCGTCCAGCTTCCGCGGTGCGTGTGGCGGACGCCGATGGTCGCTCCCACGACCACCGTGCCGTCCGCGTCGCACAGCCGGCCGGTGATCGTTTCGCCCCGGCGCCACCGAAGGAGCACGGCGTCGTCGACGGGCTGCCAGCCGTCGATGCTCTCGTAGGTTCCTTCGAGCAGCGCGTGCCGCACGTACAGGTCCGCGATCAGATCGTCCTCGAGGGAGACGTTCGGAATGACGGCTCGGCCGTGTCGATCGGTTCGGGCACTACGAACGTCTGGTGTGTGGCCGCAGCCCATGACCCAGGCGAGTTCGGCATCGGCGATCGGATGGTCGTCCTGGTCGCGAAGCTCGATCGGGAGGTCGACGCCGCGGTGCATCGAGACGAGATCGTGCGCGATATGGTACTGCGCGTTCGGCGCGTAGCCGTCTGCGAAGCAGTAGGCCCAGCCCGGCGCTCGCGACAGGTCGTCGAGAGGCATCCGCACGTAGCCATCGATGTCGCTGGTCGCCTGGCGTTCCGACGTGAAGCGGGTGTCGATCGGCTCGGAGTCCTCGGCGACGAGGTGCAGCGTCGCACCGGCGATCGGCTCTGCCGTGAGCGCGTCGACGACCCGGCTCACCAGCCACGTCCGACCATCGACGTCGTGAGTGCCCGGGCGCCACAGAGACGCCCCAATCCGAGACGCATCGTGACTCGGCGGGGCGATGCACGAACTCAGGAGTGCGAGCACGATGAGCGTCGCGTCGCGGAGCCGGACAGGAGCCTGCGCGATTTCGACAGTGATCGTCACGCTCCCCATCTGTTGCGCACCCAGGTCCTGAACGCGCGGATCCACGTCGTCTCGTCCTCGCTGCGTGCGCGGATCACCCATGCCGCGAGGTCAGCGACGACGAGGCCCTTGATGGCGAGGCTCGTCGACGCCTCTACGTAGCCGCGCGGCGTTCGAGAGCCCGGGCCGTCGAGCCGATACGCGGTCAGGCAATCGTCCTTCCAGCGCCAGACCTCGGGGACACCGAGCGCTCCGTAGATCGCCATGCGATCGAGCGACGAGGTGCTCACGTCGACTTCGATCGCGAGGTTCGGCGGCGGATCGAAGCGCAAGTCGAGTTCGTCACGGCCGCGCACGTCGGCGGCGTGCTGGAGCCAGTAGCACTCGTCGGGTTCGAGGCCCTTGCGCAGGTCCTCCCGTTGCCAGGTGGTGGAGCCGCCGCTCTCGAGAGGAAGGCCGCGCAGCTCCGTCAGCGTGTCGACCAGGCGACCGAGCCGCTTCCGATCGCGGTGGTGCGTACGTCCGGGCAAGACGATCTCGAGCCTCTTGTCGTCGTAGGTCAGGCGGATCGGCCGCGGATCGAGCTCTCGACGCATGCGCGCGTAGGTCTCCCACGAGATCCCTTCGAGCAGGACGTGTTCTCTCGGGAGCATCTGCAAGTGCCTCGGCGGCGCGGGCTCGGGATGGTAGCCCTGCTCGAGTCATTGTGCGGAGACCTTCGAGTTCAGGCGACTTCGTCTCTTGGCTTCGGTGGTGGCTTGACGATCGGTTCCTTCGACTTCGCCTCGAGTTCGCGCAGTCGGTCGCAGAGGGCACGGATCGATCCACCTGCTTCTTCCAGGAGTCGGGCACGGGTCTCGCGGACCTCGTCGATGATGGTTTCGCGCGGCACGTTCAATCCTCCATGAGTTGTTCCGGCGTGCACACCGAAGGTGCACGGTATCCGAGCAATCGGCACGTGGCCTCGACCTGGAGCACGATCCTCGGATTCGCCAGGTGATCCGCGTCGGCCCGTGCCCGGTCGGGAAACCCCGCGCCGAGGACGAGCTTCTCCGTGAGCAAGTCGACCTCAGCGTCGATCGCGAGGCGCGGGAGTCCGTGAAGTACCGTCAGTCTCCGCTGCGCGGCGTCGCGGTCTCCGGCGCCGGCTTCGAGTTCGACGAGCGCGGACACGCACAGTCCGAATCGCGCTCGCCGGGAGGTCCACCACTGCTCGGTGAGTCGCTGCAAAGCGGCGATGTCGGCATCCTGGCTCGGTCGCGCGGTCAGGAAGCTCACGATCGTCGTCTCGACGTAGAGCAACGGCTTCACGCGCGCATGCTAGCCAGGCAGAGAGCTGCGGGTGGACGGTCGTCTCTCGTCCCGCCGCTGGACTCCCCACGACGCGCTCCGAACAATGCCCCGCCCCGCAGTCGCCGCCGAGCACTACTGCACGACCGCCATGCCCGAGCCACGTCAGACCTACGACCCCGCCGCGATCGAGCCGAAGTGGCAGCGCTTCTGGGAGGAGCGGCAGGTGTTCAAGGCGCCGAATCCCGGCGATCGCGACTTCGACCCGAAGAAGCCGAAGTTCTACGCGCTCGACATGTTTCCCTATCCGTCGGGGGCGGGGCTGCACGTCGGACACCCGGAGGGCTACACCGCGACGGACATCGTCAGCCGCTACAAGCGGATGACGGGACACAACGTGCTGCACCCGATGGGCTGGGACGCGTTCGGACTGCCGGCGGAGCAGTACGCGATCCAGACCGGACGCCATCCCGCCGCGACGACGCGCGAGAACGTCGACACGTTCCGGCGGCAGTTGAAGAGCCTCGGCTTCTCGTACGACTGGAGCCGCGAATTCGCGACCTGCGATCCGGGCTACTTCAAGTGGACGCAGTGGATCTTCGGGCAGCTCCACGCGCAGGGGCTCGCCTACCTGTCGAACGCGCCGGTCTGGTGGTGCGAGGCGCTCGGCACGGTGCTGTCGAACGACGAGGTCGTCAACGGGCGCAGCGAGCGCGGCGATCACCCCTGCGAGCGGCGTCCTTTGCAGCAGTGGATGCTGAGGATCACCGCCCACGCGCAGCGCCTGCTCGACGATCTCGAGGGCCTCGACTGGACCGAGTCGCTGAAGACGCAGCAGCGCGAGTGGATCGGCCGTAGCGAGGGCGCGGAGATCGACTTCGACGTCGCCAGCCACGCGTCCGAACGCATCAAGGTGTTCACGACCCGGCCCGACACCTTGTTCGGCGCGTCGTTCATGGTGCTGGCCCCCGAGCATCCGCTCGTCGCGAAGATCACGACGCAAGCACAGCGCGCCGCCGTCGACGCCTACGTCAAGCAGGCGGCGGGCAAGAGCGAGCTCGAGCGCACGGAGCTGGCGAAGGAGAAGACCGGCGTGCCGACGGGCGCGTTCGCGCTCAACCCGCTGTTCGCTGCGACCGATCCACGCGCGCGTCTGCCGGTCTGGGTCGCGGACTACGTGATGGCGACCTACGGCACCGGCGCGATCATGGCCGTGCCCGCCGGCGACGAGCGCGACTTCGAGTTCGCGACGAAGTTCGGCCTGCCGATCCCGCCGATCTTCGCGCCGGACACCGGCGACCAGGAGCACGACGCCGCGGTGCGCGCAGGTCGGAAGTGCTGCACCGACGAAGCTCCGTACGCGAACTCACGCAGCGAACTGGGACTCGACCTGCACGGCTGCTCGAAGGTCGAGGCCGTCCGTCGCACGATCGAGTGGCTCGCCGCGCGCGGCCGCGGCGTCGCGCGCGTGCAGTGGAAGATGCGCGACTGGCTGTTCTCGCGGCAGCGCTACTGGGGCGAGCCGTTTCCGGTGCTGTTCCGTCAGGACGGCAGCGTCGAGCTCGTCCCGACCGCGAAGCTGCCCGTCGAACTGCCGGCGATGGACGACTTCAAGCCGCACGGCACGCCCGAGTCGCCGCTCGCGCGCGCGAAGGACTGGGTGAACACGCGCGACGCCGCGGGACGCCCCGCGAAGCGCGAGATCAACACGATGCCCGGCGCGGCGGGCTCGAGCTGGTACTTCCTGCGCTTCTGCGATCCGCACAACGACCGCGAGTTCTGCAGCAGGGCGGCGAGCGACTACTGGCTGCCCGTCGACCTCTACGTCGGCGGCACGGAGCACGCGGTCGGCCACCTGCTCTACTCGCGCTTCTGGACCAAGGTGCTCTCCGACCTCGGTCACGTGCGCGTGAGCGAGCCGTTCAGGAAGCTCTACAACCAGGGGATGATCCTGTCGTTCGCGTACGAGGACGCGCGCGGTGCGACGGTTCCCCTGTCGGACGTCGAGGATCGCGGCGACGGCGCATGGGCGCACAAGAGCAGCGGCGAGCCGCTGAAGCAGATCGTGACCAAGATGTCGAAGCGCTACGGCAACGTCGTCAACCCCGACGACGTCGTGCGCGAGTACGGCGCGGACACGCTGCGGCTCTACGAGATGTACATGGGTCCGCTCGCGGACAGCAAGCCGTGGAATCAGAAGGACGTGCCCGGCGTGCACCGCTTCCTCGCGCGCGCGTGGCGGCTCGCGGTTCCCGAGGACGCCGCAGCCGGACGCATCCATGCCCACCTCGGCAGCGAGCGCGACGCCGACCCCGATCTCGAGAGAGCGCTGCACCGCTGCATCGACAAGGTCACGCAGGACGTCGAGCGCCTCGCCTTCAACACCGCGATCGCCGCGATGATGATGTGGGTGAATGACGCGACCAAGGCGAGCGAGCGCGTGACGCGCGGACAGCTCCTGCGCTTCGTGCAGGTCCTGGCGCCGTTCGCGCCGCACGTCGCCGAGGAACTGTGGGAGCGGCTCGGCGGCGTCGGCCTGCTCGCGTACTCGACGTGGCCGATCGCCGATCCGGCGCAGCTCGTCGACGCCACCGTCGAACTCGCGGTGCAGGTGCTCGGCAAGGTGCGCGCGCGGATCGTCGTCGGCAAGGACGCGGCGAACGACGTCGTGCTCGCTGCGGCGCGCGCCGCGGTCGCTGCGCATCTCGCGGGCAAGACCGTGATGAAGGAGATCGTCGTGCCGGGCAAGCTCGTGAACTTCGTCGTGCGATGAGCGACGGCGGCACGGGCGACTTCGCGCAACTCCTCGCGATCGCGGTGTCGCGCCGCGCGGGTCTGGTCGAACGGTTGCGCGCCGAAGGGACGGACTGCTGGCGCGTCTTCCACGGCGCGACCGAGGGCTTGCCCGGCGTCGCGATCGATCGCTTCGGTGCGTTGTGCATGGTGCAGCTGTTCCGCGCCGCGAGCGCCGACTGCGACGTGTCGGCGCTCGTCGAAGCGACCGCGGGTCACGACGTCGGCGAGGCGATCGTCGTCGTCGATCGTCGTCGCGGACCGGCGCACGTCGTCGTGCACGGCGACCACGCCGACGACGAGTACATCGCCCGGGAAGGCGGGATGCGTTGCCTGGTCCGCGCGCGTCACGCTGGTCAGGATCCCTGGCTGTTCCTCGACCTGCGCGCCGCGCGTCGCGCGCTTCGCGAGATCGCGCCGGGCAGGAGCGTGCTCAACCTCTTCGCCTACACCTGCGGGGCGGGGGTCGCCGCGGCCTGCGCCGGCGCGCGCGAGGTCTGGAACGTCGACTTCTCCACGAACTGGCTCGCGATCGGTGCGCGCAACGCGGAGTTGAACGGCGTCGCGGCGTGCCAGCGCTTCCTCGCCGAGGCCGCGCTCGCGGTGATGCGACAGCTCGCCGGCATCCCGGTCGGTCGGCGCGGCAAGGTCCCGCACCACGCGCGGATCGAGCGCCGTCAGTTCGACGTCGTCGTGCTCGACCCGCCGCGCCTCGCGCACGGCTCCTTCGGCAAGATCGACCTCGTCGGCGACTACCAGTCGCTGTTCAAACCCGCATGGCTCTCGACCGCCGCCGGCGGAACCCTGATCGCGACCAACAACGTCGCCTCCGTCGAACGCGACTCGTGGCTGCGCGCCCTCGAACGCTGCGCCGAGAAGGCCGGCCGCCCGCTGCGGGATGTCCAAGTCCTCGCGCCCGACGCCGACTTCCCTTCACCCGACGGCCGATCGCCGCTCAAGGTCGCGCTGTGTCAGGCGTGAGTCCAGGCACGCGCCCGTCGCGTTGCAATCGCCCCAGCATCCGCAGCATCCCGTCCAAGATCGTCAGCGGATGCGGCGGGCAGCCGGCGATGAACAGGTCGACGGGGAGGCCCGCGCCGGGCACGCCGCCGAGTTGTTGCGGGTTCGTGCGGAACGGGCCGCCGGAGATCGCGCAGGCGCCGACGGCGATCACCAGCTTGGGCGGCGGCACGGCGTCCCAGGTCTTGCGAAGCGCGAGCGTCATGTTCTCGCTGATGCAGCCGGTGACGAGGATGCCGTCGGCGTGGCGCGGCGACGCGACGACCTGGATGCCGAAGCGCGCGATGTCCCAGCCGACGGTGCTCAACACGTTCAGGTCGGCTTCGCACGCGTTGCAGCCGCCGGCGCTGACCTGACGCAGCCGGAGCGAGCGACCGAAGAGACGGCGCAGGCGTTCGTCGAGCACGTTGGCCAGGCGCAACTCCTCGCCGGCGGCGACGACCAATGCGTCGCGAGACGACGTTGCGAGCCGCCAGTCGGGGGAGTGGGTGATCGCGCCGGTCGGGCAGGCGTCCGCGCAGTCGGTGCAGAACAGACAGCGGCCGAGGTCGACGCGGACGCCACCGTCGATCGCGATCGCCTCGGTGGGACAGGCATCCGCGCACACGCGGCAGTCGTCCGGGCATTTCGCGACGTCGATCAGGGGACGGCCGCGGAACCGTCCGGGCAACGCGGGCGGCGGACCGTCCGGATAGCTCATCGTGCGGTGGCGCTGATGGAGTCGCGCGAGCAGCGTGCGGAGCATGGGTGGGTCCCGGTTACAGGTCGTGGCCGCAGTACGAGAGGTTGAAGCTCTTGTTGCAGAGCGGGAAGTCGCTGATCTCCTGGCCGCGCAACGCCATCGCGAGCCCCGCCCAGTTGTGGAAGGACGGGTCGACGACCTTGTAGCGATCGAGGCGACCGGAATGGTCCGTGCTCGCGACGTGGCAGATCTCACCGCGCCAGCCTTCGACGAGCGCGACCGCGACGTGATCCGCTGCGAGTACGAGTGCCTCGCGCGATGGTGCGGGGGCCGGCGCCGGCAGCACCGACAGGAGTTCCTGCGCGTAGGCGATGGAGCGCTGGATCTCGAGCCAGCGCACGAACGCGCGCGCGTGGACGTCGCCGCCCTGCGCCGTCGCGATCGGCAGCTGCAGGAAGCGGAACGCGCCGGACGGGTGATCCGCGCGGACGTCGAATTCCTCGCCGCAGGCGCGGGCCGCGGGACCGACGAGGCCGAGCACGGTCGCGATCTCGCTGCTCAGAGCACCGGTGTTCTCGAAGCGCGCGAGGACCGACGGCGTGGTCCACAGCAGTTCGACGGCGCTGGTGACGTCGGCGCGCGCCGTCTCCAGGCGCGACCGCAACTCGGCGGCCATCGCGGCGTCGATGCCAAAGCGAGTCCCGCCGGGGACCACGAGGCTGCGGCCGAAGCGGTTGCCGCAGAGCAAGGCGGACAGGTTGAGGAAGTCGCCGCGGATGCGGCCGCAGTACGCCGAGGTCGGCAGGAAGCCGACGTCGCCGGCGAGCGCGCCGAGGTCGCCGCAGTGGTTGGCGAGCCGTTCGAGCTCGAGCGCGATCGCGCGTACGACGTGCGCGTGCGCGGGGACGTGCCGGCCCGCCAGCGCTTCGAGCGCATGGCAGTACGCCGTCGCGTGGCCGATCGAGGTGTCGCCCGCGATCGTCTCGATCTGCCGGATCGACCCGCGCGACGGTCCGCCGAGCAGCGCTTCCTCGACGCCGCGGTGCTGGTAGCCGAGCGAGATCTCGAGGTGGAAGACGTGCTCGCCGTGGCACTGGAAGCGGAAGTGGCCCGGTTCGATGACGCCCGCGTGCACGGGACCGACCGCGACCTCGTGCACGCCCTCGCCGCCGAGCCGGTAGAAGTCGGCGACGCCGATCGACGGCGAGGCGGCCGTCTTCGGATCGGCGTGCAACGGCCGCGCGAAGCGCACCGGCTTGAGCCAGGGATGGCCGGCCGGGGTCAACCCGAACTGCTCGTGCATCTCGCGCTCGAAGAGCTGCGCCTGCGGGCAGCGCGGTGTCACGGAGTCGACCTCGAGCGACGGACAGTGGGCGCCGGCGAGCAGGAGGCGGCTGTGCGCGTCGTCGGCGAGGACCGCGAGCATGCGCAGAGCGCCGGCGTCGCCGCCGCGACGCAGCGCGAAGAAGGCGGCGATGCGCAGCTCGGCGTCCGTCGCGGCGACGAACACGTCGTGCAGCGCCGCGACGCTCAGTTCGGGGATGCGCGACCACGGCACGGCGTCGCCGTTGCGGATCGCGAGCAACGCGGCGAAGGGATCCGACCTCGTCGTCATCGCGGTCCCTCCACGCTCGCCGCCGCCTGTTCGAGCAGCTGGACGAACGCCGCGGGCAGCCACACGCCGAGGCAGGTCACGACCAGCACGAGGCCGACGATCGGCAGCGTGAGCTGCGGCGTGTCGGCACTCGCCGCGTCGGTCGCGGTCTCCGGCGGCGCCTTGCCGTGCACGGCGAGCAGGACCGTGCTGCCCATGCCGAGGAAGACGGCCATCAGCAGCACGAGGAAGAGCCCTCCTGCGACGAAGTGGTCGCTCGCGAACGCCGCGCGCAGGATGGTGAACTCGCTGACGAACGGACCGAACGGCGGCGAGCCGGTGATCGCGAGGAAGCCGACCAGGAACAACGACGCGGAGATCGGCACGCGGTCGAGGGCGCCGGTGACCACGTCGGTGCTCTTGCTGCCGTACGCGCGGTGGAGGTTGCCCGTCGCGAGGAACAGGATGCCCTTGGTCAGCGCATTGCAGATCAGGTGCAGGAGTGCGCCGAACAACGCGAGCCCGCCGAGTCCGAAGCCGAGGATCAGCACTCCCATGTGTTCGATGCTCGAGTAGGCGAGCATGCGCTTGATGTCCTTCTGCCGGACCATGAACACGGCGGCGAAGACCATCGAGACCAGACCCATCACGACGAGGATCGGCTGCGCGAAGCCGGCCTCGCCCGCGGCGTGCATGATCGCGAGCAGGCGAAGCAGCGCGATGACCGCGCCGCTCGTCACTCCGCCCGCGAGCATCGCGCCGAGGATGCCGGGCGCCTCGCCGTACGCGTCGGGCTTCCAGGTGTGCATCGGCGCGAGACCCATCTTCGTGCCGTAGCCGACCAGCAAGGTGACGAACGCGGCGTGCAGCCACGGCTTCGACAACGACGCCGCGTTCGCGACGAGGTCGTCGAACAGGAGCGTCGACGAGTGGGGACCGTGGAGCGAGGCGTAGGCGAGGAAGAACGAGCCGAGCAGAGCCAGAGCGATGCCGACCGAGCAGATCAGCAGGTACTTCCACGCCGCTTCGAGAGCCTTGGGCGTGCGGTTGAAGTAGATCAGCGGCGCGCTCGACAGCGTCGTCGCCTCCAGCGCGACCCAGAGCAGCCCGAGGTGGTGGGACGTCGCCACCAGCGAGAGCATCGCGACCTGGAAGAACAGACCGCCGCAGAGCTGCCGGTTGGAACGGTCGGCGCGGACGCGGAGGTAGCCGGGCGCGTAGAGGGCGCAGAAGAAGAACAGCAGCGCGACCGTGAGGATCACGAGCTTGCCGAGCGCGTCGAGGACGAGCCAACCGCCGGCGGTGGAGCGTGTGCCGTCGGCGAGCGCGGCGATCGCGACCGCGAGATTCGCGAGGGCGCCGGCGGGCAGCACGAGCGGCCGCAGCCGGTTCGACGGCACCACGAACGCGAGGATCGCGAACGCGAGCGGCACCAGCACGCAGTCGAGTGGACCGATGTTCATTCCTTCAGCGTGGAGAAGCGGGCGGTGTCGATGGTCGAGAAGGTGCGCTGGATGTGATGCAGGACGATCCCCATCACGAACACGCCGACCAACAGGTCGAGCAGCACGCCGAGTTCGACCATGACCGGCAGGGCGTCGAGGAGGAGCAGACCGAACAGGAAGATCCCGTTCTCGAGGATCAGGTAGCCCACGATCTGCGTGATCGCCTTGCGGCGCGTCGTCAGGACCAGGAAGCCGGTGAACACGGTCGCGAACGCGGCGGGCACGAGGCGCGACTCGGCGTGCTCGGGCGCGAGCGGCAGGCCGCCGGAGAACAGCAGCGCGAGGCCCGTCCCCGCACCGCCGAGGAGGAGCGAGGTCGTGAAGCCGATCAGCGGTTCGACCTCGCGACGGATGGTCACGTCGCGCATCGCGCGCATGAGCAGCCACGGCAGGGCGATGCCCTTCACCGCCAGCGTGCCGAGCCCGGCGAGCACGACGTGCGTCGACAGGGGTTCGTGCACGAGGAACGGCAGCGCCGCCAGGAGCACGCCCTGCGTGCCGGTCGCGCGGATCACCGCACTCACGCGGCTGCTGCCGAGCGTGAAGAAGTTCAGCAGGACGACCAGGACGAGGACGGCGTCGAGCGAGGGATTCATCGGTCGAGCGCGAACACGACGGAGAAGGCGGTCAGCAGGGACGCCGAGACCAGGAGCTTGGGGACGTGCACGAGGCGCAGGCGCGCCATCGTCGACTCGACGACGCCGACGACGACGGCGAGCAGCACCGCGGCGAGGACGAACAGGAGCCAGTCGATCCAGGGTCCGGCGGTGAACGGCAGCGCCAGGTCGATCACGAGCGCGGCGAAGAGCAGGAACTTCACCGCGGCGCCGTAGAGGATCGCGCCGAGCGCGGGGCCGGAGTGATCGAGCACCATCACCTCGTGGATCATCGTGAGCTCGAGGTGCGTGTTCGGGTCGTCGAACGGGATGCGGCAGTTCTCGGCGAGCAGCACGATGAACCACGCGACGGCGATCAGGACGATCGAACCGAGTCCGACCTGCGGCGATGCGGCGAGGTCGCCGGCGAGCATTCCCGACAGGCTCAGCGAGTGCGTCATCCGCGCGAGCGCGACGAAGCCGAGGAACATCGCCGGCTCGGCGAGCCAGGCGAAGGTGACCTCGCGCGAAGCACCCATGCCCTCGAACGGCGAACCGGTGTCGAGCGCGGCCGAGGTCGTGAAGAAGCGGCCGAGCGCCAGCAGATAGGCGAACAGGATCATGTCGCCCGGGAACGCGATCACCGCGGGGTGGTGGCCGAGCGGCACGAGCAGCGCCGCGATCAGGACGCCGGTGAGCGAGACGACCGGCCCGGCGAGGAACATCGCGGTGGTCGCGCTGCTGATCACCATGCCCTTCCGCATCAGCTTCGCGAGATCCCAGTAGAGCTGGAGCACCGGCGGGCCCTTGCGACCGGCGAAGGCTGCCTTCGTCTTGTTCACGATGCCGAGCAGGAGCGGCGGCAGCACGAGGACGATCAGCACATGGAGCACGGAGTGCACGGACATCGGTCGGGAATCACCTCAGGAGCAAGAGCACGAGCAGCGTGAGGAAGACGTAGAGGACGTAGATCTGCACGCGTCCGCGTTGGAGCAGTCGCAGCGCGTTGCAACCCGCGGCGACGCCGCGCAGCGCGGGGAGGAGCAGGCGGTCGAGGACGACGTCGGGCACGTGCGACTCGAAACGTCGCGGCCCGGGGAACAGCGCGTCGAGGTCGGGGCGATGCGTGCGCGGCAGCAGGAGGCGGCGCGACGCGTCGACGAACTGCTGCGCGAACGAGGCCGCCGTGTACTGGATCGACGGCGCGTTGCGCACGTAGCCGCAGTCCCAGGTCGGCCGCGCCGCCTGCGCGGGATCGCGGCGCAAGCGCAGTGCGCGCAGCATCACCGCAAGGCCCAGGAGCAGTGCCAGCGCCGCGACGCTGATCCAGGTCGCCGGTGCGAGCGCGGCGAGTCCGCCCGCGGCGTCGCTGAGTGCCGGCCAGTCGTCGATCACGGTCTGCAGCGCGGGCACGACGCAGAAGGGAGCGATTCCCAGGCCGGCGCACGCACCCGCGAGCACGAACATCGGCGCGCGCAACGCGGGCCCACCGTCGTCCGCCGCCGGATCGACGGAACCGCGCGGGGCTCCGAGATAGACGACGCCGAAGACCTTGACGAAGCACAACAAGGCCATCGCACCGACCGCGGCGAGCACGGTGATGGCGATCGCGGCGAGCGGTGCGGTCGCGCCGTCGGCGCTCAGCGCCGAGAAGAGGCCGAGGTAGGTGAGCAGTTCGCTGACGAAGCCGTTGAGCGGCGGCAGCCCGCAGATCGCGACGGCGCCGATCAGGAAGCAGGCGGCGGTCTGCGGCATCTTCCGTCCGAGTCCGCCCAGGCGGTCGATCACGCGCGTGCGCGCAGCGTGGATCGTCGCACCGGCGGCGAGGAACAGGAGGCCCTTGAAGAGCCCGTGGTTCCAGGTGTGCAGCAGGGCCCCGGCGAGTCCCAACGCGAACAGTTCGGCGCGATCCGTCGCGCGACCGAGCGCCGCCAGGCCGAGTCCGAGCAGGATGATCCCGATGTTCTCGATGCTGTGGTACGCGAGCAGGCGCTTGAGGTCGTGCTGCGCGATCGCGAACGCGACGCCGGTGAACGCGGAGACGCAGCCGAGCGCGAGCAGCGTCACGCCCCACCACTGCGGCGGCGTGGGCACGAGCCACAGCAACCGCGCGAGGCCGTAGATGCCCATCTTGATCAGCACGCCGGACATCACCGCGGAGACGTGGCTCGGCGCGCTGGCATGCGCGGCCGGCAGCCAGAAGTGAAACGGCACGATGCCTGCCTTGATGCCGAAGCCGCCCAGCGCCAACAGGAACAAGCCGTCGCGCGCGGCGGCCGGGACCGTCGGGTCGAGCGTCGTGAACGCGAAGCTGCCGGTGCTCCAGGCCATGGTCCCGACCCATGCGACGAGCAACAGCGTGCTGGCATGCGTCGTCGCGAGGTAGAGCCAGGCGGCGTCCCGCACCTCGCGTTCGTGGTGATCGGTGGCGACGAGGAAGAAGGCGGCGAGCGCCATCGCTTCCCACGTGACGAGGAACGCGATCCCGTCCTGCGCAGCGAGCAGCGCCATCAGGCTCGCGGCGAGCACGCCGAGGAAGACGGGCACGCGCGTCCCGCCGGCACGCCATCCGAGGTCGAAGACCGAAGCGCACGCGCACAGCACGCACACCGGCAACAGGAACCACGCCGAGAGCACGTCGAGCGCGAACGTCATCGCGGGCACGAGCGGGCTGATGGCGACGCGCAGGGGTGGCATCGACTGGCCGGCGAGCACGAGCACCGCGGCGGCGGCACCGCAGGTCGCGGCGACGACCTGCATCGCGGTGGCGAGCGAGCGTCCCCAGCGCTTCGAAGGACCTGCGCACAGCGCCGGCACGCCGCTCGTCGCGGCGAGACCGATGGCGGCGATCAGGAGCCAGGTGTTCACGTGTGGGCGCGCGTGACGAGCGTCGACCAGGCGAGCAGCAGCAGCAGGACGGCGAGGATGTAGAGCAGATAGACGTGCAGCTTCCCGCGCTGGAGGAAGCGCAGGGCCGTGCATCGTTCGGCGACGCGGTGGAGGAACGGTTCGAACCCGTCGTGCAGCAACGGCTCGCGCGCGTGTCTGCGGAACGCGTGCGGTGCTGGGAACAACTCGAGCGGCGCTTGCGACTCGCGTCGCTCGCGCACCGCCCAGCCGAGGACGCGCGTCGCGAACTGCGCGAACGACGATCCCGTGTACTGGAGGCGCGGCGAACTCGCGTCGACGAAGCCGCAGTCCCAGGTGCCGACGCGCGCCGTCGCGGGTGCGACGCGTCGCGCGCGGTTGCGCAACCACAGCAGTCCGCCGGCGACCGCGATCGCGGTCGCGAACGCGATCGCCGACACGATGCCGAACGGCACGAGCGCGCCGAGCGAGACGGAGCCCGACGGCGGCAGGAACGGCGCGATCGCGAGGTCGAGCAGCGGCACGCAGGTCCACGGCGCGAGTCCGACCGCGACGCACAGCGCTGCGAGCACGAAGAGCGTCCCGGTCACCGTGCGGGGCGATTCGTGCGCGTGCGCCGCGTGCGGCGAGCGCGGAGCGCCGAGGAAGATCGTCGCCGTGCATCGCACGAACGCGACCACCGCGAGGCCGCCGACCATCGCGAGGCAGGCGAGCAGCGCGATGCCCAGCGCGCCGATCCAGGGTCCGTCGAGCGTCGCGGCGCGGAAGAGGCCGAGGTAGAGGGCGAACTCGCCGGCGAAGCCGCACAACGGCGGCAGCCCGCAGATCGCGGCCGCGCCGACGACGAACGCGAGGGCGGTCCTCGGCATGCGTCGCGCGAGACCGCCGAGCTGGTCGATTTCCCGCGTCCCCGTCGCGTGGACGATCGACCCGGCGGCGAGAAACAGCAGCGGCTTGAACAGCGCGTGGTTCAGCACGTGGAACAGTCCGCCGCCGAGGCCGAGGACGACCAGTTCCGTGATCCCGAGCGAGCGGCCGACGAGCGCGAGGCCGATCCCGCAGAACACGATGCCGAGGTTCTCGATGCTGCTGTAGGCGAGCAGGCGCTTGACGTCGCTCTGGCCCAGCGTCGCCGCGACCGCGAGCAAGGCCGAGATCCCCGCGACGATCGCGACGACCAGTCCGCAGGTCGCCGGCAGCGGCGGCAGCAGCGCGCAGAACCGCAGCACGCCGTAGGCGCCCATCTTCAGCATCACGCCGGAGAGCACCGCGGAGACATGGCTCGGCGCGCTCGCGTGCGCCGCGGGCAACCAGACGTGCAGCGGCATGAGCCCGGCCTTGATCAGAAAGCCGGTCGTCGCGAGCGCGAACACGAGGACCACTCGCTCCGGTGCGAGCGCGTCGAACGCGCCCGCGCGCCACTCGAGTCCGCCGCCGCCCGCCATCAGCGCGATCGCGGCGGCGAGGCAGAGCGTGCAGAGGTGCGTCGCGACGAGGTAGACCCACGCCGCGCGTCGCGCCGGCGCCTTGTCGTGTTCGGTCGCGATCAACAGGAACGCGGCGAGCGCCATCGCTTCCCAGCCGACGAGGAACAACACGCCGTTGCGCGCGAGGACGAGCAACGCCATCCCCGCGGTCAGCACGCCGCACTGGACGCGCACCGCGCGGGAGTGACCGTCGC
>JACRLW010000018.1:17677-55086 GCA_016235155.1 Planctomycetota bacterium | reverse complement strand
GGGCGGTCGGCGTCGCGCTCGGTGCCGTGGACCAAGAGCGAGGGGAGCAACGCGCGCGCCGCGACGTCGTCCGCCGAACCGAGCGGACGGCGCGCGACGACCATCACGCGCAAGGTCTTCCAGCGGCGGTCCTCCGCGCAGAGGACCGGCACGCCGAGGTTGCGCAGCGAGAAGCCGGCGAAGCGTTCGGTCATGGTCGGGGTCGGCGCGGCGTCACGTGCGTCGCCCTGATTCTGGCGGCGCGCTATCGTCCGCGCGATGAACGTCGCCCGGATCTCCGCAGCGCGCGCGGGTCTCTTCGCGCTGCTCGTCACGGGTGCGCCGATCTCGCAGGATCGAGTAGCGCCTCCCGCCGCGGAGTTGATCGAACTCGCCGCGCTGATCCAGCAAGTCCGCGCCGCCCACTCGCCGGAGCCGCCCAAGGACGCGCTCGACCGCTTCCACGCCGTCTTGCGCTACACGCCGGTGCGGGTGCAGCAGGACAGCGTCGAACTCGACCTCGACGTGACCTACCTCGCTCCCGGCCACCTCCGCTACAGGGTCGACGAGCCGGGCCGGACCCTCGAGCAGGGCTGGGACGACGAGGGCGGCTGGAGCCTCGTCGACAAGCAGCTCACCGCGCTGCGCGGCAAGGACCTCGCGAACGACCGCGAACAGGTGAAGCGGCGCCTGGGCATCGCCCGCCAGCTCCTGCGGCTGCTCGATCCGGCGGCCGTGCTCGCGGCGCTGGAGTCCCCGTCGGCGCCGGCGCGGTCGCGCTTCCGCCTGAGCGAGAAGGAGTCCGCCGACGTGTGGGTCGTGCGCGGCGAACTCGCCGAGTACCCGCTCCTCGCGCCGACCGCCGACGGCCTCACGACCGCGCGCGTGCGGCTCGAGGTGACCGTCGACGCGGAGCGTGGGCTCGTGCATGCGGTCGAAGCGCAGCCTCTCGACCAGCACGGCGCACCGAGCGGGCCGACCGAAACCGTCGTCCTGCGTGACATGGTGCAGCAGGACGGGATCGTGCTCCCCCGCGAACTGTTCTTCCTCCGCGCGCGCCAACGCGAGGCCCGCATCGGCATCCGCTCGATCGACCTGCGCCCCGACGCGGTGACCCCCGCGACGGTCCGCCGCCCGCGCTGAGCGCGCCGCGCGTCTTCACCCTCGAACGCCCGCTTCCTTGCGCCGCGAGCGCCCACGTGGCAGCATGCCCGGCCGCTCGCAGGCTGCGGTCCCCTTCCGCCGCCCTCGTGCATCCGGAGGCTCCACCGTTTGGCGAAAGAAGAAGCGATCACGCTCTCGGGCAAGGTTGTCGAAGCGCTCTCGGGCGCGCGGTTCCGCGTCGAACTCGAGAGCGGCCACATCGTGCTCGCGCACGTCTCCGGCAAGATGCGCAAGCACTTCATCCGCATCCTGCCCGGCGACACGGTGACGATCGAAGTCTCGCCCTACGACCTCACGCGCGGGCGGATCACGTATCGGAACTGAGCGCGCGAGACGGCACCCGGACCCGGTGCGCGGAAGTCGTCACCGGATCGCGGCCTCGCTCCAGAGGTTGGTGAGCCGCGCGGAACCGTTGCGGTGCATGACCAGGGCCTGCGCGTGGAGCGGCAAGCCTTGGAGAAGCGGCAGGTTCGGGATCGGGATCGTCGTGACCACGAGGTGGTCGGCGCCCATCGTGAGGATGCTGGGGCTCACGAGCATGGTCGCCGGATCGAGGCGGAGACGGCCCATCGGCGGCCAGAGGTGGGTCGCGCTGAGCACGCTGTAGGCGACCAGCGCGAGTTCGCCTTGACGGGCGGCAACGACGACGCGCCATGGGGAACCGATCGTCGGTCGGTTCTCGGCCCAGACCTGGCGCGTGGTGTTGAGGTAGTACCGGGTGCGGCATTGGGCGTAGGGCATGATGCCGGAGTCTGGGATCAGCGTGTCGAGGTCGCCGTCGCTGTCGAAGTCCCCGATGCCGAAGGCGGCCACGCCCCCGTTCAGCACCAAGGGGAAGACCTCGTGCGCAACGTCGAGGGTGAAGTGGCCCGTGCCGTCGTTGAGGAACGACTGCTCGCCACCGGGGTACGTGTAGGGCAGGGTCTGCACCGTCGTCACGAAGTCCTGGTCGCCATCGCCGTCGAAGTCCGCGCAGCGCAAGGCGACGTCGCCGACGCCACGAGGGTCGACGTGCGTAGCCGATGCGTCATGGAAGTGACCGATTCCGTCGTTCAGATAGAGCATCGGAACACCGCGTGAACCGCCACGCGTCGCGACCAGATCCGGGTCACCATCGCCATCGACATCGGCGGCCGCCACGCCAAACGTAGACCCCGCCGGACCCGGCAAGAAGTGACTGCGCCGTGCATCCGTGAGCCGAGCGGTTCCATCGTTGAGCCACAATGCAATCCCTCCAGAAACCGAGTTTCCGTAGAGATCCATGTCGCCATCACCATCGGCGTCGAAGGGGAACAAGTAGCCCTCGTAGCTGCTGCTCACCGCGCCGTCGACACCGGTCGCGTTCGGGTCGTACGTGAAGTACCCCCGCCCATCGTTGCGTAGGAGTCGGATCGATCGATCGTAGTAGATCGAGTACCTGCCCCCGAGGACGAGATCCAGGTCCCCATCACCGTCGAAGTCAGCGAGCGCGGTGCAGTTCTGCGAGGTGTACCGATACACCTGGATCGAGGGCAAGCGCGCGGCACCCTCGCTCGTGAAGTGCGTCGTGCCGTCGTTGATGTAGATCAGGCCCTGGACGTACCGCGGCGCGTAGCCGCCCTGGTCGGTTCCCGCCACGATGTCGAGGTCGCCATCGCCGTCGATGTCCCCGGCGCAGATGCGCCAGGCGTTCGGCGTGACAGGGTCGACCGGAATGCGAGCCGCGGTCTCCTCGACGAAGTGGCCGTCGCCGTCGTTCAGCATGAGGCGAATGCCGCGCCAGCCGATGGGCTCGAACAGCAAGTCGGAATCCCCGTCACGGTCGATATCGATCACCAGAATGTGACGGTTGCCGTCACAAGGTGGCTGCCGCTGCGGAACCGGCTCGTACGGAAGCGCCATCAGCGGAATCTCCCGCATCAGCGCCGTCTGCTCGGGTGTTGCGACCGGTGCCGGCGCAGGGGTCTGCGCCAGCACCGAATTCGCGAACAACCCGGCGACAGCGAGCAGAATGCTCGATGTCGTGCGCATCATCGCCGGATCCTCCGCCCTTCGAAGCGGAGCCGGTCCAGCAACAGCGAGCGCCGTTGGGTCAACCGCTCGCTCTGAATCATGCCCTCTTCCGGGGGCGGCACTGGGTTCACGGGGTCGACGAACTCGGACTGGATCACGAGGACCGTCTGGAGGTTGTTGTTCGGCGCCTGCCCGAACATTTCGAGCCAAAGCGCACTGTCCGGATCGAAGATCTCGAAGTTCTGGCGGTACCCGTACCAATCCAGGCCATAAAGCGTCTGGACCTGCGTGCCGGCCGAGAGCCCGTTGGCGTTCACCGTGTAGACGTAGCCCGGGGCACCCCAGACGTCGAGCGGGTGCGCGCCGTTGCGGAACAGGAACGAGCTCGGAAAGGCCGACTGGTCGGGGTCCGCGAAGATCGTCAGCGGCGGATTGAGCGTGCCATTGCGCAGCGAGGACGGCAGACCGCCGCCGGCGTTCTTCACGTACATCCAGGAGTTGTCGTTGAACCCGGGGAGCGCAAACCGGTCCCCCTGACTGTGCCAGCAGTTGTCCTGGAAGATGTCCGGCAGCATCAGGGTTTCGAACAGGGAGTCGGGGTGCTGGAACCCGTACTCCGCGTAGTCGACGGCGCGATCGGACATGGGTGCGTTGAGGACCTGGATGTCGTCGAGGAGATGCGCGCCGATGTCCTGCACCCGCGGCCGCATGAACGGCGGATACGGCGCAAACGTCAGCGTCCCTCGCCCGGGCGGAATCGCCGTCGTCGCCGTCGTCCACTCCCAGTTCACCAAGCCGTGTCGCTTCATGACCTCCGCTGCGCTCGGATCGCCCAGGATGTAGGTGACAACCTCCTTGTACTGCCCGCTCGTCAGCGTCGACGGCGGCGGCGCGTCGTTTTCGAACACGAACGGATTGTGCATCCCGCCGAGTTGCGCGAACCACTCGGGCCGCGCCCAATTCGGGCCCGAGCCGACGTAGTTCGGAGGAGTGAACGGCAACCCCTCGTGGCGCAAGTTGAACTGCGGCGCGATGTAGACGACGCCCGGGATCGCAACGTCGAGGAAGTACATCCGCTCGGCGTTGATCAACGCCGCGGTGTTGGGCGCCACGCTCGCATGCGGCCGACTGAAGATCCGCGTGCTGTCGAGGTAGCCGCTGATGATCAACTCCCCCATCTCATCTGCCCCGAGGTCGATGCGTGAGAGGCAGAAGAGGGTCTCCGGGAAGAGGCCGCTCAGACCCAGTCGACGCCGTGCGATGCGAGGGTTTCCGAAGCCCTCGCAGTCCCAGTCGAAGGCGTGAAACGTCGCGTTGCGATCGTTGGGGATTCCGGGGGGAGCCGTGATGTCCTGGCTCCCGTTCACGGGTGGGAGTGGGTGGATCCCCACGTTGGTGAAGCGAATGGTGCCGTTGCCGAGGTCCATCCCCATGTTCACGAGCGGGTTGGGGAAGAACGAGCCATCCGCCCTCCGCACCGTCGGCGCCAGGCGGAAGTCGTGCGGCGCCACGCTCAGACCGGCGGATCGCAAGACGTCGCGAACGAACAGGTCACCCCGGATCGGCGCGCCGCCGTTCCAGATCCCGATGATGGTCCCGAGGTCGACGACCGGCGTGAACGAGCCGGGGCCGCCCAGCCGCACTCCCCAGCCCCCGATGCCGTAGGCGAATCGCTGAGGGTTCGCGCCCAGGAGGTCGAAGGCGTTGAAGCAGGAGCCGGAACCGCAGCCCGGGGCCGCGAGCGGGAGGATCGCGGTCAGGTCGGCCCCGTTGAGTCCCTCGAAGGCGACCGGCTCCCAGGGCCCGGCCGGGTAGGTCGGCCCGAGCCCCTGGAAGTACGGCGGCAGACCCGAAACCGCGGGGATCATGCGATCGATCAGGTTGTTGTGCACGACCGGCTCACTGAAGCCGATGCCTGCGCCCGAGGAGCTGTAGATGCCGCATTGGTTCCACGCGATCGTGTTGTTCACGATCCAGGGCTGGTGCAGGGCCACTGGTCCCTCACTGAACCACTGGCTGAACATCGCAATGCCGACGAAGTTGCCGTAGATGAAGCAGTTCGTGATGCGGGGGGAGCACCGCGTCTGCGCGCCGCCACCGCCGCCCTCGCCACCGATCAGGATCGCCGCTCCCATCAACCGGTCGTCGATCGTCGTCCGGCAACCGCGCAGGGCCACCGAGTCGATGAACGTGTTCGAGTAGTCGACGAAGTTCACCGGGTTGTAGAAGCGGAAGATCGTCTGCGACGAGCCATACCAGGTCGTGGACACATAGCCGCGCGCGTCGAAGATCGTGTCCAGGGTCGAGGTGCCCTGCACGCATACGTTGGCGGGCAGGTCGATCGGGAAACGCTCGTCGTTCCAGGGCAGGCCCGAGGCCGGATCGAACTCCTCCTGACCCGCGGGAGTCGCAGGGTTGCGCGGCCCGTAGAGACCGTTCTGGCAGTGGATGAGGACGAATTGCGCGCCGCTGCCGCCATTGCGGATGGACGAGGCGTAGGCGACTGCCCCCTGGGCGCCGCTCAGGGTGCGGAAGGAGTAGGGCGCATGCTGGAGGATGCCCTGAATGCCGGAGGTGATGTCCGGGTGGCTCTGGAAAGGCACCGAGGGCCCGCCGGTCCAGTGCGGGTTCTGCGCCCAGGCGTGCGCGTTGTCGCCATTGATGGGGTTGACGTAGACGTGGAACGTCACCTGCGCGCGGAGGCCGGCGATCGCGCAGAACGCGAGCATCACCCCGAGCGCGAGCTTGCGAAGGGCGGTGACGAACCGCTGCGCTTCATGCGTCGCGCCTTCCTTCCTTCCTTCCTTCCTTCCTTCTGTCTGCGAACTCAGTGCTCTTCACCATGGTCACTGCTCCTGTCTGGGGTTCATGAGCCGTGGGGACCGCCCCCGCGGGTCGCGCACAAGTGGAGCGTCTGGTGATTGCGCGTCAAGCACCGCTTCACGCCGGTGGCAAGGAGCAAACTGCGTGCGCAACAAAGCGCATCGACCATTCACCGTCGCGCGGTGTCACCCAACTCCGCACGACCCCGTCCTCCGCTTGAAGAAGCGCTCGAGCTCCACAGCCGAAAAGCGCAGCACGGTCGGGCGACCGTGCGGGCAGTTGTGCGGGTGATCGAGCGTCGCGGCCGCGGCGAGCAGCGCCGTGATCTCGTCTTCGCCGAGCCGGTCGCCGGCCATGACCGCGGCGCGGCAGGCCATGCTGTGGAAGCGTTCGACGACAGCCTCGCGCGCGCGCGGGCGAGCGGAGCCCTCGCTGTCGCCGGCGAGCAGGGACTCGACGAGCCGCTTGGGCGAGGCCTTGCGCAACACCGCCGGGATGCCGTGCACGGCGACGGCGCGGCCGCCGAAGTCGTCGACGAGGAAGCCCTCGGCCGCGAGTTCGTCTTGGTGTTCGAGGAGCCAGGCCTTGTCGGTCGGCGTGACTTCGACGATCTCGGGCAGGAGCAGGCGCTGCACGAGGACCTCGTCGCGCGCGTCGTGCTGTCGCAGGAGGCGTTCGTAGAGGACGCGCTCGTGCAAGGCGTGCTGGTCGACGACGCAGAGGCCGCCCTCGATTTCGAGCACGAGGTAGAGATCGTCGACGACGAGGAAGCGCGGCCGCTCGGTCAGACGAGCGAACGGATTCGGCGCCGCGGCGGGAACGACGCGCGCCTCGCTCACCGACCTCGCGAATGCGGGCGGCGAGGGCGACGCGGTGCGACCGAACAGGTCGCGCGGCAGATCGGGGAAGCCGGTCACGGCGCGCGGCTTGTCCTCCGCCACGCCGACCGCTCCGCCCGCGACGGCCGTCGCGCCGTGCCCGCGCAGACCCTGCGTCGCCGCTTCGTGGAGGATCCCGCAGGCGCGACGCGGTTCGAGGAAGCGCACCTCCGCCTTGCTCGGGTGGACGTTCACGTCGACCGACGACGGCGGCATCGCGAGGAGCAGCAGATGAACGGGTTGCGCACCGTGCATCGTGAACGGCTTGTAGGCCGCCTTGATCGCGTGCACCGCGCCGCGGTCCTTGGTGAGACGGCCGTTGATCCAGAGCAGGCTCAGCGAGGCGTCGCGCCGCGCGAGGTCGGGCGAGCCGACGAGCCCGTGAACGCGGTACTCGTCCCAGCGCACCTCGACCGCGGTCGCGTGGTCCGCGAGCCGCGGGCCGAACGCGCGCGCCGCGCGCTCGACGAGCGTCTCGTGCGCCGGGAGGCGCAGGCGCTCCTTGCCGTCGGCGATCAGGGTGAAGTCGACGTCGAGCCGCGGGATCGACAGCCGCGCCAGCAGTTCTTCGATGCGCGCGCGCTCGGGCTCCGGTCCGCGGAGGAAGCGCCGCCGCGCGGGCGTGTTGAAGAACAAGTCGCGCACCTCGACGACGGTGCCCGGCGCGACGCCGCTCGGCCGCAGTTCGTCGATCGCGCCGCCGTCGCAGCCGATCTCATGACCGCTCGGGTCGAGCGGGCGTCGCGACCGGATCCTCGCGCGCGAGACCGAACCGATCGACGCCAGCGCCTCGCCGCGGAAGCCGAGGCTCGCGATGTGGTCGAGATCGGCGAGGACCGACAGCTTGCTCGTGGCGTGGCTGACGAACGCGAGTTCGAGGTCCTGCGGCGCGAAGCCCCCGCCGTCGTCGATCACGCGGATCAGCTCGCGCCCGCCGTCCTTCAGTTCGACGACGATGCGCAAGGCGCCGGCGTCGAGGCTGTTCTCGACGAGCTCCTTCACGACCGAGAACGGGCGTTCGATGACCTCGCCCGCCGCGATCTGGTTGACGACCTCGGCGGAGAGGACGCGGATCGAGCCGGCGGCGTTCGGGGAGTCGTCGCGGGCGTTCACGTCGCCACCGGCTCGAAGTGGCGCGCGAGGAAGCGCTCGAGGATCGCGCGCGGATCCTCGCCGCTGGTCCGCAGTTCGCGCTGGGCCTCGAGCAGGAACAGCAGGCCACGCCGCAGGCGCGCCTCGTCGTTCTGCTCGACCTGCGCGCGGTAGCGATCGACGAAGGTGCGCACGCCGACGCGCGCGGGCACCTCGTCGAGCCGCACGCCGCTCTCGAACAAGGCCCGTCCGGCATGGGCGTTCGACAAGGAGGTCCACAGCCAGCTCGTCGTGAACGGGAACACGCCGCCGGCGTCGACGGCCGCGCCGTCGCGGCCTTTCACGCCGCGTTCGAACATCGCGTCGAGCGAGCGCATCGCGGCACGGCGGTCGTTGGCGAGCACGGCGTCGGCGAACTGGAAGGGCGTGGACTCGAACGAGACGCTGAGCTTGCCCCTCAGGGCGTCGGGTCCCGCGGTCTTGTCGCGCGGCAGTCCGGGCGCGAGGCGTCGCAGCTCCGCGACGATCTCGTGCGGTTCCTTCCCCACGCTCGACACGACGAGGTAGGCGGCTTCCGGGCTGAGGCGCGCGCCGAGCTGCTTGCCGCGCACGACGACCCACTGCACGAGTTCGGCCTCGATCGGACTCCGCGAGCGGTCGAAGGGCTCGGCCCACAGTTCGCGGAACTCGAAGCACGCCCCCGCGGCGGCGAGTTGCTTGCTCAGCTTGGTCCGTCCGTCGAGCTTCTGCGCTTCCACGACGAGGCCGCAGCCGGACTTGATCCGCGGCAGGATCTCGACGAGCTCCGCGCCGTGGCGCGCGAGCCACGCGTCACCGCGCCGGACCGCGACGACCGTGCCCGCGCCGAAGAGCGTCGCGCCGAGCAGGTCGTGCAACTCGCGGCCGTCGCTCTCCTCCTGGCCGTCGATGCGGCGCAGGTCGACGTCCTGCGGCACGCCGGCGATCGCGAGCTCGAAGGCCTCGTTGCGGAAGAATGGCGCGGCTCCGGTCAGGACGATCACCGCCGGACGACCGCGCGCGAGCGTCTGCTGCAGCCGATCGAGCTCTTTCTGCGGGTTGGGCGCGGCCATGGCGTGCGGTGCGGGGTGTCGGGATCAGCGGAGCCAGAGCGCGGCGAGGCAGACGGCGAGCATCCAGACCCCGATCGCGCCGTTCAACGTGAAGAACGCGAGGTCGACCCGGGAGAGGTCGTCGGCCCGCACGAGGCGGTGTTGCAGCCCGAGCAGGACCACGGCGACGGCGACGCCGGCGTACCAGATCCAGCCGAGCGCACAAACGAAGCCAAAGGCGGCGAACAGGACCGCGGCGCCCGCGTGCAGGCCGCGCGCGAATTGAAGGGCACGGCGTGGACCGCAGCGCGCCGGCAACGAGAACAGCCCGGCACCGCGGTCGAAGTCCAGGTCCTGACAGGCGTAGAGGACGTCGAAGCCCGCGACCCACGAGGCGACGCCGAGTCCGAGCACGAGCGGTGCGGTGATCGTCGCGTCGAGCGCGCCGCGCGCCGCGAGCCACGCTGCCGCGGGTGCAAGACCGAGTGCCAGGCCGAGCCAGAGGTGGCAGAGCGACGTGAAGCGCTTGGCGTGGCTGTAGCCGAACAACAGCGCGAGCACGGGCAACGCGAACACACCGCAGATCGGCGCGATCACCGCCGCGATCGCGACGAAGACCGCGCCCGCGCCGAGCGCGAGGACCAAGGCGTGACGCGCCGCGATCGCGCCGCGCGGGATCTCGCGGCCGCGCGTGCGCGGGTTGAGCGCGTCGAGTTCGCGGTCCGCGAAGCGGTTGTAGGCCATGGCCGCGGTGCGCGCGGCGACCATCGCCAGCACGCAGAGCACGAGCACGCTCGCCGGCGGCCGGCCGTCGGTCGCCACGAACAACGCGATCAGCGCGAACGGCAGCGCGAAGACCGTGTGGGAGAAGCGGATCAACGCGAACCAGTCGGCGAGACCGGTGCCTCGAGAGGCATGGTCCGCGGTCATGGTCCCTCGCCCTCGTTCCACGGACTCGTCGCGTCCGGGTCGGGCGTGCGCCAGCGGGCGACGAGTTCGTGCGTGACGCCGAGATGGTCGAGGATGCGCGCGACGACGAAGTCGACGAGCTGCGCGACGGTCGCCGGCCGATGGTAGAAGCCGGGCATCGCCGGCAGGACCACGGCACCCGCTTCGGCGAGCAGCAGGAGGTTGCGCAGGTGGATCGTCGAGAGCGGCGTCTCGCGCGGCACGACGATCAGCCGTCGCCGCTCCTTGAGCGCGACGTCGGCCGCGCGCTCGATCAGGTTGGTGCTGAACCCGTGCGCGATGCGCGCGGCGGTGCCCATGCTGCACGGGCAGATCACGACGCCGTCGATCGGGGCACTTCCGCTCGCGGGCGTCGACTCGACCGAGTCGATGGGAAAGACGGCGAGGCGCTCGCGCAGCTCGGGCGCGACGAGTTCGCGCAGGCCGTCCGCGCCCGCGCGCAGGTCCCGGCCCGCTTCGTGGCGCAGCACGCGCCGGGCGGCGTCGCTCGCGACGAGTTGCACGTGGGCACCGTCGCGCAACAGGACGTCGAGCAGTCGCAGGCCGTACGCGACGCCCGAGCCGCCGGTCAGGCCGACGACGAAGGAGCGATCGGCTGCGGGCCGGTTCCGCGGTTCACTCATGGACGAGGTAGTAGTGCACGTCGTAGGCCGCGTGCGCGTAGACCACCACCGCGAAGCCGCGGAGGACGAAGATCGCTCCGAGCACGACGCCCGCGATCGCACGGAACGCGAAGACCGGGAAGCGGAACTCCTCGGCGACCGCGCCGACGTGGTGGAACCACGAGAACACGATCGCCGCGACGAACACCGCGGCGGCGACCCCGGCACTCCTGGGCAGGGCGAACGCGTTCGCGGCGCGGGTGAACGCCAGCGCGAGCAGAGACAGCAGCAACAGGCGGAACACGGCTTCCTCGAACAGCCCGGCGCCGAGCGCTCCGACGAGTTCCTGCGCCGAGACCCCCGCGCGCAGCGCCATCGGGCCGAGCGCGCCGGTCTCGATCAACGTGAAGGTCAACAGTTCGCTCAAGGGCCCGAGCAGGAACCCGAGCACGGTGCCCTCGATCGCCACGACGCCCGCGATGCGCAGCCAGGGCAGCTTGCGCCGCAGGACGGCGACCACGGCGAGCAGGACGCACGCGCCGAGCAACACCTCGAGGACGAGCAGGGACCGGCTGCCGAAAGCCGCGACGGAGTCCGTCACGAAAGCTTCTGCGCCGTTGCGCTCGCTCGGCGCGAGTTCGAGGCGGAGTCCCTCGTACACGAGCCACAGCGGCGCGACTGCGACGATCGCCACCGCCGGATCACGCGACACGGCGAAGTAGCCGGGCGTCTCAGCCGGTGGTGCGTTCGGCGCGGTAGACGGCAGCGATGCCAAGGGAGAGGTAGCGGGCGCGCGGTTGCACGAGCCCCGCCTGGCGCATGAGGTCGAGGAAGGCCTCCCGCTCGGGGAAGCCCATCACCGACGCGGGCAGGTAGGAGTAGGCGCCGCCTTTGTCGCTCGTGATCCAGCGGCCGAGCCGAGGCAGGACGTGACGGAAGTAGCAGAAGTAGATCGTGCGGAGCAAGGGCACGCGCGGCTTGCAGAACTCGAGCACGACGACGCGACCGCCGGGGCGCACGACACGCGCCATCTCGCGCAGTCCGGCGACCGGGTCGGCGACGTTGCGGATCCCGAACGCGACCGTGGCGAGGTCGAAGCTCGCATCGTCGAACGGCAGGGCGAGCGCATCCGCGGCGAGCCAGGCGCGCGGGCGGCTCGCGGCGTCGACCGCGGCGCCCTTGCGGCGCGCGTGGACGAGCATCGGCGCGCAGAAGTCGGCGCCGACCGCGGCGGCGCCGCGACGCGCGAGCGCGAGCGTGAGGTCACCGGTCCCGGCGCAGACGTCCAAGACCCGCTCCCCCGCCGACAGCCCAGCGACCGCCGCGACGGCATTGCGCCAGCGGCGGTCGGTACCCAGCGAGAGCACCTTGTTCGCGCGGTCGTAGCGATCGGCCACGCGCGCGAACATCTGCTGCACCATCGCGGCGTCGGGCATCGGCCGGATCATGCCGCGCCGCGGTGCCAGGACTCACTGCTTCCAGTAGCTCGACAACGACTTCACGCCCGGGATGGGGATCGTGCGGACGCGGGAGCGCGTGGCGAGGTCGAAGACGTCGACCGCCGCGACGTCGCCGAGCGCGATGAAGAGGTACCGCGGAACGGGCGCAAGGATGGGAAGGCCGTTGGTGGGGTTGATCACCAAGGCACCCTTCGAGGAGTGGCCGAGGAAGGACTGGCCGAGCGTGCCCGAGAAGTTGGTCGTCTGGTTGGGCAGCGCGCCGTTGTTCTGGATCTCGTCGGTCGTGATGTCGATCGGCGAGTTGCCGGAGAGGCGCTGGTTGCCGGGAGCCTGGGGATCCGCGCCACCGAAGCGCTGCGTCACCGACCAGACCTTCTGGCGGAAGGTCGGCGGCAGGATGAAGCCGCCGTTGCTCTGCTGGGTCGGGAGCTGGCCGCGCGGCGAGGCGGTGAGCTCCATCCGCGACACGAGGCCGACGCCGACGTCGTCCACGTGGGTGATGTAGACGCCGGTCTGCTGCGCCGTGTAGTCGAGCTTGACGCGCGTCGCGCGGCGGAAGACCGGATCGGCGGTGCCGATCATGTCGTCGAAGCCGATGCCGTTGACGCCCGACGGACCGGACTCGTAGACCGCCACGCTGCCGGTCTCGTTGAGGACATAGGCGTAGAAGACGCCCGACACGTTGCCCGTGATGACCTGCCGATTGGTGATCGCGATGTCGATCGGCGAGTTCAGACTGCCGGTGACCGTGTTCTTCACCTTGAAGTCGGCGCCGCTGATCACGGTCAGCGAGTTCGACGTGCGGCTGATGACGATCACCGACTCGCCGTCGGGCTGCCACGCGATCCGCGTCGGGCCGTCGGGCACGCGCGCCTCGGCGACCACCGTGTTGAAGCGGGCGCTCCGCGGATCGATGTTGATGAACGACACCGACGACGACGAGAAGTTCGCGACCGCGAGCACGCCGAGGCCCGGCGACATCGTCATCGCGACCGGGTCGCTGAGGCGGATCGTCTGCAGCACCGTGAAGCGGTTGCTGTTGACGACCAGCACCTGCCGGTTCTCGCGGTCGAGCACGTACATGAAGTGCCCGACCTGCTGGCGCGACGTGAACGGACAGTTGCGCGGCGGCGGCGGCGGCGACGCGGGCGCCGGTTGCGGGCCGTAGAACACGCCTTCCGCGGTGTGCGGCGAGTAGTCGCGGATCGTCCCCGACACGAGCAGGTTGACCGGCGACTGCGTGCACGGCGGCACGGTGGTGATCACCACCGGACGCGGCGGGATGCCCGACGTCGTCATCGTCGGCTCTTCCGCGAAGATCTGCCGCGAGAGGTTCGGCGGCGGGAAGACCAGGGGCGGAGGATTCGGGTGCGGCGAGACCGTGATCGTGTTGCCGGTCGTCGGCCCCTGCGTGATCGGGTTGACCTGGTTCTGGCCGCCCGCGTTCACGTTGATGTTCGAGTTGTTGAACACCAGGTCGAGCGGCGGCCCGATGTGGATGTCCGTGATCTGGCCGACGAGCGGCGCCCGCAACAGGCGGAAGTTGCCGCGCGTGTCGGTGACCAGGGTGAGCGGGCCGTCGGAGCCGGCATCGAGCGTGCCCGTGCCGACCGACAGCGGCGGCACGACGCCCGGCTGGCCGAGGTTCGGATTGCGCGGCAGGTTGGTGTCCTGGGGCGTGCGGCGCGGGATGCCCGTGACCGGGTCGGGGTCGAGCCCGTTGGTGCTCTTGCCGAACCCGTTCAGGTCGATCACCGCGACGCCCGGCTCCGAACCACCGATGCCGACGTAGATCGCGTCGGGCGCGACCGGCGCGTTGACGATGCCCGGACCTTCACCGGTCGTGAACGTCGTGGCCACGTTCTGTCCGAGTGCCGGACCGTAGAGCGCATGGATGCTGCTCGCGGTGACCGCGATCTCGACCTGCGTGCTGCCCGGGATGTTGTAGGCCGGCCGGATGTCGAACTCGCAGAAGTTGCCGAAGCCCACCGGATCGACGTAGTGCTGGATGGAGAAGTTGCGCGAACCGATCGAGACGTTGATCGCGAGCCCGCCGGGCTGCGGCGTCGGATTCGTCGCGTTGAAGTAGGTCCCGACGTCGGCCGGTTGGACCGGCTTGTTGAACGCGACGCGGATCGTCGTCGTCGGGTCGACGCCGGTCGCGCCGTTGCCCGGCACGATCTGCGGCAGACGCGTGAAGCCGAGGACCTGGGGCGGCGAGGGGTCGTCGCCGACGGTGGTCGCCGTGCAGAGTTCGTGCTCGAGGAAGTGTCCCTCGGTATCGCGGACCGCGTTGGTGACCCTCAGCCGGATCAGGCGGTCTTCGTTGAACGGATCGAAGGTCTCGAAGCTGTCGAGGTCGCCGTCCGTGTCGGCCACGAACACGAACGACTTGGGCGACACGAGGTCGAGGTCGTTCGAGAAGCCGCGCGGGAAGCCGTTGCCGATCGGATCGAGGACCTCGATCGCACCCGCGTTCTCGCGGACGGCCTGCACGGGTTCCATCACGCCGCCGCGGTTCACGAAGGTGTAGCCGCCGACGAAACCGCGGCCCTTGAGCGTGACCGACTGTTCGGTGGTCTGCTCGTAGCTCAGCACCGAGATCGCGGTGGTCAGACCGGAGTTCGTCGACGCGTTCGCCAGCGTCCGGCTCAGGATCGACTCGATGTCGAGCTTGTGGCCGAACCGCACGAACATGAACTGGTTGCCGGCACGCCCGTCCGGGAGAACGGGGGTGTCCGCGAAGGTCGCGACCGGAAGCACGGTGTTGACCGAGTTCGTGTTCGCGGTCAGCGTGGCGATCGACTCGATGTTGACGATCTGGTTCGTCGGGCTGCCCTGGCTGTCGAGGGCGCGGATCCGGTAGGGGTAGATCTGGCCCTGACCGGTGGTCACGAGCGTGACCTTGAAGTCGCCGCGGTTGTCCGGGTCGCCCTTGGAGCCGCCCTTGCAGGCCCCCAGGCCGGCGAAGGCCAGGCCGGCGATGGTCAGGCCGAGCAGGGATCCACCGAGGGGGCCCGAACGGACCGTGACGCCGGAGACGAACCTGTTCACGTGCTGCATGTGGTGGGTCTCGTCGATGCGCGGAGCGCGGCCCCGGCACGGGTGCGACGGCCGGAGACGGAACGCGAGTGCGAGGAGGTTAGCGTGAGGCCCCACCCAAACAAGAACCGGGCCGACTCGCCCGTGGCGCCTCCTCGCCCCGCGAATCGCGACCCGCAGGCGCTGCAAGCCGCTCGCGAACCGGCGCTTGCAGCGGCGGGGAAAGATGCCGGCGTCGCCGCGGCATGCGGGTGTTCGACCGCGATCGAGCGATCGTGACGGTCGGCCGCGTGCAGTTCCGCACATCGCCGCGGCTGGTGATCGGGCGCAGGGGACGGGCTAACCTGCCGCGCCGATGCAACTCGCCGGGGCCAGCCAGGGCGACGACCGGGACTTCGACCGCGCGCTCCGGCCGGCGTCCTTTGACGACTTCGTGGGCCAGGACCGCATCCGCGAGAACCTGCGGATCGCGATCGAGGCCGCCCGCCAGCGACGGGAACCGCTCGACCACGTGCTGTTCTCGGGCCCTCCCGGCCTCGGCAAGACGACCCTCTCCCACCTCATCGCCACGGCGATGGGCGCCAACATCGTCGTCACCTCGGGTCCGGCTCTCGTCGCGCCGCGCGACCTGGTCGGCACGCTGTCGCGCCTCCAGCGCGGCGACGTGCTCTTCGTCGACGAGGTCCACCGCATGCCGCGGATCGTCGAGGAGTACCTCTACTCGGCGATGGAGGACCAGGCGATCGACGTCGTCCTCGACCCCGGTCCCGCGGGTCGCAGCGTGCGGCTCGCGATCGAGGCGTTCACGCTGGTCGGCGCGACGACGCGCGAAGGGATGCTCACCGGTGCCTTCCGCTCGCGCTTCGGACTCGTCGAGCGGCTCGAGCCCTACCCGGAGAAGGACCTCGAGACGATCCTGCGCGCAGCGTCGCAGCGCCTCGGCATGCCGATCGACGCGGATGCCGGCGTCGAACTCGCGCGCCGCAGCCGCGGCGTCCCGCGCATCGCGCTGCGCCTGCTCCGCCGCATGCGCGACCTGGCGCAACTCGCGGGTGCGAGCACCATCGACCTCGCGACGACACGCATCGGACTGACGCGTCTCGGCGTCGACGATCTCGGCCTCGAGGAAATGGACCGCAAGCTGCTGCGCGCGCTGATCGAGCGCGGCACCCCCACCGGCCTCAAGACGCTCGCCGCCATGGTCGAGGAGTCGGAGGACACGATCGAGGACGTCTTCGAGCCGCACCTCCTGCGGATCGGCCTCGTCGAGCGCACGCCCCAAGGACGCATCGCGACGGCGCGCGCGTGCCAGCACCTCG
The DNA here is from genome assembly GCA_016235155.1 of Planctomycetota bacterium. Taxonomy (GTDB): domain Bacteria; phylum Planctomycetota; class UBA1135; order UBA1135; family UBA2386; genus JACRLW01. Next base: position 38,696 of record JACRLW010000018.1, on the reverse strand, counting down.
GACTCGACCCGAGCGGTCGCCTGCGAAGCACGACGGGCGAGCTCCCGTTCGGAGCCTGAGCGCGGTGCCGTTCCGCTTCGAGTTGCTCGGCGAACGCGACGGTGTGCGACGCGGTCGCTACCACACGCCGCACGGCAGCTTCGAGACGCCCTGCTTCGCGCCGGTCGGCACGCGCGCCGCGCTGAAGGGGCTCACGCCGCAACAGGTGAGGGCGACCGGCAGCGAACTGATCCTCGCCAATGCCTACCACCTGTTCCTGCGGCCCGGCGCGGCGATGGTCGCGCGCCGCGGCGGACTGCACCGCTTCATGGGCTGGGACGGCCCGATCCTCACCGACTCGGGCGGCTACCAGGTCTTCTCGCTCGCGCACCTGAGCACGGTCGACGACGACGGTGTGAGCTTCAAGTCGATCGTCGACGGCAGCGCGCAGCGCCTCACGCCCGAATCCGCGCTCGAGGTGCAGCGCGATCTCGGCCCCGACGTCGCGATGATCCTCGACGAGTGTGCACCAGGCGACGCGACGCGCGAAGTCATGGTCCGTGCGCACGAGCGCACGCTGCAGTGGGCGAAGCGCGCGCGCGACCTGCATTCGCGCTGGGGCGACGCCGCGCGCGGGCAGGCCGTCTTCGGGATCGTGCAGGGCGGCACCGACCCCGAGCTGCGCGCCGCGAGCGCCGACGCGATGGTCGCGCTCGACTTCGACGGCTACGCGATCGGTGGCCTCTCCGTCGGCGAGACCAAGGACCGCATGGCGATCGCGCTCGACGCCGCCGTCACGCGCCTGCCGCGCGACAGGCTGCGCTACCTGATGGGCGTCGGCACGCCGGAGGACTTCGCGCTCGCGACGCGCCGCGGCGTCGATCTCTTCGACTGCGTCACGCCGACCCGCCACGGCCGCAACCACGAGGCCTTCACGCGCGAGGGCGAACTCAAGCTGCGCAACGCCCGCTTCGCGGAAGACGACGCCCCGCTCGACGGCGCGTGCGCGTGCTACACGTGCAGGAACTTCTCGCGAGCCTACCTGCGACACCTCTGCGCCAGCGGCGAGATGCTCGCGGGGATCCTGCTGAGCATCCACAACCTGCAGTACTTCCAGGACCTGATGCGCGGGATCCGCGAGTCGGTCGGAGTGGGGTGAGGGCTTCGCCGCCGCCGTGGAATCACATGTCGACGGGCAACATCGCCCGCGCCTCGACGCCCCTTCGTCCCTCTGACATGGACGCAACGATTCGGGAGGCCGGAGGGCCCGGGCAAGAAGAGCGGTCGAGGCCTTCCTGGTCGTCGCGTCAGCGACGACGCCTGCAAGCCGGATGGGTTGCGGCCTCGGCCGCGATGGGCACCGCGCAGCAGCAGGTACCGTGAACCGTCGCCCGCGCGCGGAACTCGATCTCGCACACGAGATCCGCGCCGATCGACCCGGTGAAGACCAACGCCTGCGGAATCCGCGTTCCGAACTGCATCGCCGTCGCCTCCGGGTTCGTCCGCGGCGTCGAGCCGGTGGATCGACGGCAGCCGCTCCGATCGCGGTACCCTCCGCATCGCGTACCCGCGATCGCCGCCGCGGCCCATCACCGGACATGCGGTCCCATCCCTTCCGCCCCCGGGCCATGGCCCGACTCTCCTTCCCCTTGGTCCTCGCCGCGATCGCGGCGGCGGTTCCGGCCCAGACCACAACCCTCGACGATCCCGCGAGTCCGATCGCCGTCGGGTTCGACCACAACGGCGGGCGGCTGACCGTCACCTGGAAGGCCGACGGTTTCCGATGGAAGAACCCGAGCGTCAACAGCGGTGATGCGATCAGCGTCGTCACGGTGACGCAGCCCGACCCGCGTCACCTCACCGCGGCGATCACGCACGCGACGTCCGGCGCGTCGCTGGCGCTGGCGATGGAACTGGTGCCCGCCACCGGTGAACTGCGCGTGACCCTGTCGGGGTCGGGTGCGGTCGTGACGAACGGTGTTTCCTATCCGTACGCGTTCCATCCGGTCGGCCAGGGCAGCGCGGGGTTCGCGGTGCTGCCCTTCGACGGCGGCTACGTGCTGCCCGCGACGCAGGTGTCCTACACGGCGAAGTTCAACCCGCTCGCGAACCGGCGGATGGAGTGGTTCGGCGGCGTGGACTCCGGCAATCAGCGCGGCTGGCTCGGCATCGCCGAGACGAATGCCGACTTCGAACTGCGCACGGCGACCGGCACGCACGAGGGATCGACGGTGATCGGCGGCGTGCCGAGGTGGATCCCGTCGAACGGCAACCCGGCGCGCGCGCCGAACCTGCTCTCCTACGACCGCGTCCTGAGTTTCCAGTTCGTGCCGAGCGGCGGCTATGTGGCGCTCGCCAAGCGGTTCCGGTCCTTCGCCGCAGCGCAGGGCTGGGTCAAGACGCTGGCGCAGAAGAACGCCGAGGATCCGCAGCGGAAGACGGATCGGCTGATCGGCGCACCGGTGATCTACCTGTGGGGCGACGGCCGCGACGACGCGATGCTCGACGACCTCTACAACGCCGGGCTTCGCAAGGCCGTGGTGCAGGTCTCGGTCAACCACCTCGACCAAGGCGCGGCGTTCCCCAACGCCGCGCACGCCAACGGCAGCGGTTGGATGAATGCGGCGCGCACCAAGGGCTTCCTGCCGGGCTTCTACGACATCTACGCCGGGCTGCGCGTCGGCGGCAGCACGCCGACCTACGACGGCACGCGTTACCTCTGGCCGACGGCTCAGGCCGCGGCATGGGCGTACTACGACGCCGCGGGCAACCCCGACGTCAGCACGATGGGCGGCATCAGCCTCTACAGCATCTCCGCGCAGAAGCAGGCGGAGTTCGCGATCGGGACGCGCCTGCCGGCACATCTGGTCCAGTTCGGGATCGACGCGTACTTCTTCGACACGACCTGCGCCGGCCCGTTGCGCGAGGACTACGACACCGCCAACGGTCACTTCGCGACGCGCTCGATCGATCGCGACAACCGACTGGCCTTGCTCGCCGCAGCCTACGCGAATCCGACCAGGCGACTCGTGACCGGAACCGAGCAAGGCCGCTCCTGGGCCGTGCCGGTCCTGCATTGGGGCGAGGGCAAGTTCTGGCTCGGCGAGAGCGGCAACCTCGCTCCTTCGGACTCGGGCGCGTGGAACGACGTGGCCTATCCCGGAATCATGGTCGACGTCGTCGACCCGACCCTGCTCGCGACCAACAAGCTCGGGCCGCTCCTGTCGCACGGTTGGCAGGTGCCCCTGTGGGAACTCGTCTTCCACGACTGCATGGTCGACACCGTGCACTGGAGCCGGCCGCACAACAAGTTCCTCTACGCCTGGGACCACGCCGACCGCTGGGCGCTGCTGCGCGGACAGGCGCCGCTGCTCGACCTGACCCGCAACGGCACGCAGGGTTCGGCGACGCGCACGCCGAACACGCGGACCGACGTGTTCCAGAACCTCTGGAGTTCGCGGTGGAGCACGATGAGCAGCCGCTACGTGCAGACCTTCCAGACAGCATGCGCCTTCCACGAACGGGTCGGCTATCTCGAGATGATCGACCACGCGTGGCTAGTCGCCGACCGCAGCGTGATGGCGAGCGAGTTCAGCAACGACGACGGCGTCACCGGGCACGGCATCGCCGTCCACTTCGGCGTCTTCGACGGTGCGCACGGCGTGACCGGTCCACCGTGGAGCGGCGTCCGCCGCGGCCAGCCGCTGAATCTCAGCGCCGGTTCCTTCGCGACCTACTCGTGGGGCGGCTCGGTCGACCTCGGCTCGGGCCTCGCCGGCAGCCAGGGCATCCCCGTCCACACCGCGAGCGGGAGCCTCGTCGCCGGCGCGAACACCGTGCTCGCCGTGACCGGAGCGCCTGCGTCGGCGCCGCTGGCCCTCGTCCTCGGCTTCACCGATCCACGACTGCCGCTGCTCGGCGGCACGCTGGTGCCCGCGACCGACATCGTGGTCTTCGGCGTCGCCGACGCGCAGGGCCGCCGATCCGAGTCGTTCGCCTGGCCCGCGGGTCTTCCAGGAGGGAGCTCGTACTACACGCAGTTCCTCGTGCTCGACGCGGGTGCAAGTCAGGGCGTCGCATTCTCGAACGCGCGCCGCCTGACCACGGCGCCGTGAGCGCGCGCCGTGCCGGCGCCTTCGCGCCGATCGCCCGGGAATCACGGCGATGCAACCGCGACGGGATGCCGGGAAACTCCCGCGCCTCCTCCGGATTCGCCCCGCGTGCGCATGAAGACCATCATCGAGCCGTTCCGCATCAAGACCGTCGAGCCGCTGCGGATGACGACGCAGGACGAACGCGAGGCGGCGCTCCGCGACGCCGGCATGAACCTGTTCCTCGTGCCGTCGGAACTGGTCCTGATCGACCTGCTCACCGACAGCGGCACCGGCGCGATGAGCAGCGAGCAGTGGGCCGGCGTGATGCGGGGCGACGAGTCGTACGCCGGCTCACCGAGCTGGTTCCGCTTCCGCGACCGGATGCGCGAGGTCACCGGTTTCTTGGGGATCCTGCCCACGCACCAGGGCCGCGCGAGCGAGCGCATCCTGTTCGAGCTGCTCGGCGGCACGGGCAAGACCGTGCCGAACAACGCGCACTTCGACACGACGCGCGCGAACGTCGAGCACACCGGGGCCAAGGCCGTCGACCTGCCGATCGCGCCGGCGAAGGACCCGCGCAGCCGGCATCCCTTCAAGGGCGACCTGGACGTCGCGGCCCTCGAGCGCCTGATCGAGTCCGTCGGGCCGGCAAACGTGCCGGTCGTGATGTGCACGATCACCAACAACTCCGGCGGCGGGCAGCCGGTCAGCCTCGCCAACCTGCGCGCGATCCGCGCCGTGTGCGACAGGTGGCGCATCCCCTTCTTCCTCGACGCCTGCCGCTTCGCGGAGAACGCGTGGTTCATCAAGACGCGCGAACCCGGTCAGTCGCATCGGCCGGTGCGCGAGATCGTCCGCGAGTGCTTCGACCTCGCCGACGGCGCGACGATCAGCGCCAAGAAGGACGGCCTCGTCAACATCGGCGGCGTGCTGCTGATGCGCGACGCCGCGTTGCTCCACCGCGCGAGCGACCTCCTGATCCTCACCGAGGGCTACGTCACCTACGGTGGACTCGCCGGCCGCGACCTCGAGGCGATGGCGCAGGGATTCGAGGAGGTGCTGAACGAGGACTACCTCGCCTACCGCATCCGCAGCACGGAGTACCTCGGCGAGAAGCTCGTCGCCGCGGGCGTGCCGATCCTCGAGCCGCCGGGCGGCCACGCGATCTACCTCGATGCCAGAGCCTTCTGCCCGCAGATCCCGCCGGCGCAGTTCCCGGGCCAGGCCCTCGCCGTGGCCCTCTACCGGCACGCCGGCATCCGCTCCTGCGAGATCGGTTCGGTGATGTTCGGCGGCGACGGACGGCCGGCACCCGCGCTCGAACTCGTCCGCCTCGCGTTGCCGCGACGCGTCTACACGCAGAGCCACGTCGACTACGTGATCGAGGCGATCGTGGAGCTGCACGCGCGCCGAGCGTCGCTGCGCGGGATGCGGATCGTCGAAGCGCCGCAGGTGCTGCGCCACTTCACCGCGCGCTTCGCGGAGATCTGACGCGAGCCGATCGCCGGGGGCGCGACGTAGACTCCCGCGCATGGCGTACATCTCCACCGTCGCCGACGACGACGCACGCGGACGACTCGCAAAGCTCTACGACGCCGCACGCGCACGTGCCGGCCGCGTCTACGGCATCGTCCGATTGATGTCGCTCGACCCGGCGATCCTCGATGCGTCGATGACGCTCTACCAGGCGACGATCACGAGCCCGCGTTCGCCGCTGCCGCGCTGGTTCCGCGAACTGATCGCGGTGCGCGTCTCGTCGACCAACCACTGCTCGTATTGAACGCAAGCGCACGCCGAGGACCTCCGTGCCGAGGCCCCCGAACCGATCCGCGACGTCCTCTGCGGCCCTTCGCCCGAGGACGCCCTCGACGACAAGCAACGTGCCCTGCTCGCCTACGCCGTGAAGTTGACGCGCCGGCCCGAGCAGTGCGCGCGCGACGACGTCGACGCCCTGCGCAGCGCTGGCGCGAACGACGCCGAGATCCACGCGACGGTCCAGGCCGCGGCCTACTTCAACTACATCAACCGCGTCGCCGACGCGCTGGGCGTCGACTTCGAACCGGAGATGACCAGGTGATCGCCCGCGTCACTGGAACGTGCCGCGGAACTCCGTGACGGGCACGTAGTCGGGTTCGGCGAGGCGACCGCTGTAGCTCGCGCCGATCTGCGTCGAGCCGTAGGCCCAGATGCTGCGACCGTAGTTGGGAAGCGTGGCGCCCGTGCCGATCTGGAAGGCGAAGCCGTCGGAGATCGCAAAGGGCAGCGCGGTGCCCAGCGCCAGGTCGAGGATCACCCACTCGGTGGCGAGCACGGCGCCGGCGAGGGTCGGCGTCGCGGGGATCGGCACGCTCGCGATCGCCTGCGCGTAGAGGCGCGACGGCGCGCCGGTCGGCACGCCGAGCGTGTAGAAGGCGCCGACGTGCGTCTTGCACCCGACGGGGAAGCCGATCGGGTCGAGCGGCACGCCAAAGCCGCGCGGCAGGCCGAGCATCATGATCGCGACGCCGCCGGCCGGCAGCGGCGCGCCCTGCACCCGCAGCGCGAGAGTGCCGCCGGGCACCGCGGTGTCGGGATCCAGCCAGGGCTGAGGGATGAAGCCCGACGAACTCGTGCAGCCGGTGCCGATCGACCAACCCTGAGCGTCGACTCGCGGCGTGCGGTAGGCGGCGTCGCGACGCCAAGGCGTGCCGGGGCTGCCGGTGAACACGATGTCGTAGGCCATGTCGCCGCCGGGCCAGGTCCACGCGAACTGGAACGGAGCCACGATCGTGAACGGCGCCGTTCCGCCCGACGGCGGCACCGCGAGCGGCAGCGAGAGGTTGCCCGCACCGGCGCGCACCGGTTGCTGGAGCCAGATGCCGCGCATGCCGGGGCCATGGGTCGCCGCGTCGTTCACCGAGCCGATGTAGATCTCGTAGGCACCGCTGCGCGTCGCGTAGGTGTCGGGGCGCACGGCATCGCGTCGGAAGGCGATCGCGTTGAGCACGGAGCCGACGCCGAACGGCAGCGTGGCCGCGCGGATCAGCGTCGCGCAGCGCGAACCCTGCGAGGCGTCGAACGACGTGATCGTGAACGGAGTGTCCATCGCCGACTCGCCGGGCGCGGTCGCGTACGGCGCGGGCCAGACGCGACCCTGCGCGCGCAGCGGCGCGGCGTCCGGCAGCAGCGGGACGATGCCCGTGACGACGAGAGCGAGAACGAAGGGGAAGGTCTTCATCGGACGGTCACCGTGAAGTCGTCGACGAGGATGGTGTCGCCGGTGAGCGCACCCGCGACGGCGAAGGTCGTGTACTCGAGCTTCGTGGGCGGGCTCGGCACCGTGTAGGCGATCGAGAAGCTGTTCCAGCCCGTTCCGCTGCTGAAGCGCTGTTGGACGTTGGTGCCGTAGGTCGAGTCCCAGAAGCGGGTGCCCTCGCCGACGTAGACGTAGAAGAACGACGTGGGATTGCCGGGACCGCTGATCGCCTTCGCCTTGCCCGTGACGGTCACGATCTGCCCCGGCGCGACGAAGCGCAGGCGCTTCTTGATGGTCCCGGTCGGCCCGAAGACCGACAGCCGCGCGGCGCGCTGCCCGAGGCTGCCCGGCGGACGGTCGGCGGTTTCGAGCGCCGCGGCGCAGTTCACGACCGACCAGTAGTCGGGCGCGAGGTTGCCGTCGGGCTCCGACGGCATCGAGCGCAGCAGCAGCTCCTCGAAGTCGAGGTTCACGAGGTTGTCGTCCTCCCAGAAGCTCGCCGCGCAGATCGTGAAGTCGTCGAGCAGCAGTCGGAGAGACGCCCCCGACGCCCCCGTGTGGCGGACGACGAACGCGATCGCGGCATCGCCCGGCGCCACCGCGTACTGCGGCACGTGGAACGAGGTCCACGCGCCGGGCACGACCGGAACGCTGACCGCCGAGCGGCGATTGCCGCCCCCCTCGATCGCGAACTCGAGCGTCTCGCCGCCCCCGGACGCGAGCACGCGGACGTGACCGTGCCATTCGAAGCGCGCGTCCTCGGGAGCGGTGATCGTCTTGCGGATCTCGCCGCCCGCCGCGGCGCTGCGGTACTCGAACGACGCGAGCTGGCCGGTCGCGGCGCCGGGGCGGAGCTGCGTCGAGGTCAGGCCCGTCATCCCCGTGCCGGTCCAGTACGACGGCGAGCCGTTGCCCTGCACGCCGCGCTCGAAATCGAGGTTCTGCAGGTCGGTCGACTGCGACGCACTCGCGACCTCGACGGTCACCGAACCAAGACGGTTCATGCGCGTCGTCAGGGTCTCGGTCGGTTCGCAGCTCGGCACGAAGCGCCGCATCACGGCGGTCCCCAGGTCGAGGCCGAGCGGCGGCAGGATCGTCTGGCCGCTGGTGCGCAGCAGGAGACGCCGCACCTTGCAGTCCTCCATGACGATCGCGCCGTAGCCGGTCGCGTTGGCGTCCCCCTGTTGCGTCGCGTCGGTGCCGACCATCGCTCCGCGCACGACGATCGTGCCGGTGCTGTGCGCGAGAAGCCCGGTCGCCGAGACGCTGATGTCGTAGCCGCGCGCTCCGGCGAGCGTCAGCGTGCCGCCGCCGACGAGGATCTCGCTGAGGCGCGAGGGTCCGGTCACGGTGAAGTTCGTCGCGTTGCCGTTGAGGTGCAGGGTCCAGAACAGGGCCTTCGTCCAACTCCCCGGCGGCGCCACGATCGACACCGCGCCGATCCGCACGCCGCAGCCCGGCGGGATGCGGTGGTAGCCGGGGTAGTTCGCGCTCGGCAGACCGGGCAGGGGGTCGAGGCCCGGGTAGAAGCTCCGCCACGGCCCCAGCAGGACCGGGCTCCCCGTGATGTCGTCGCCGGCGACGTGGATCGTGAGGCGCGCCTCGCCGCTGAGCTCGTAGGTCCGTGGGTTGCGGCCGGCGCCGGCTTCGCGGAACTGGAGATTCCACTGGTTCACCGAGCAGTTCTCGAGCTCGAGCCGGAATGCGCAGTTGGGGATGTGGTGCGTGACCGCGTCATGGAAGGCGGCGTCGCCGTAGACGCGCCGCGCGATCACGACGTCGCCGACGTCGATCGGGATGTTCGAGCTCGTCGGGCCGGGATCGAGCAGACGCAGCGAAATGCCGACGTTGCTGTTGCGCAGCGTCGCGTTGCCGCGCCCCTGCATGTGGACGAAGTCGCCGATGCGTCCGCTGAACAAACCGTCGGCGATCAGGGTGCCGCCCTGCTCGGCCAGCGGCGCGGCGGTCTCGCCGATCAGGATGCCGCCCGAGCCCACGATCGTCGTGTCGCGCGCGGTCCACAGCCCATTCTTCAGCTTGAGCCCCGTGGTGTACGAGCGCGCCTCCCAGCCGCCGATCGTCGTCCGCAGGGTATCGAGCCAACCGCCGCGCCAGAGGTAGATGAACTGGCTGGGCTGTCCGAGCCGGAGCAGGAAGGTCGAGTCGACGATGCGTAGCGTGCCACCCTGCTCGAGGATCAGGTCGCCGACCAGTTCGACGTGGGAGCGCTCGATCGACAGCTGTCCGCCGGCGCGCACGATCAGGTCGCAAGGCGTGCCGCCGGCGTCCTCGACATGGATGCGCCCCGACCAGGGCGCAAGCTTCGTGCTCACGACGAAGGCGGGACGCGCCCCGCTGCGGTCGTTCGGCGCGACGGTCGTCGTCGCCAGCGAGCGCAGATCGAGGTCGGGAGACTGGGCCTGGGCAACCCCCAGGAGGACCAGGGTGAGAAGGGCGGAACGTCGGCCGCAGCGAGCGGTCGGATCGGGAAGGCGCATGGGCGGAGTCCTCTGGACGCGATCCTAAGGCGCGTTCGGGCGCGTCGATTCCCGCGGTCCGGATGCCCGACCGCGATCCGGTCCCGGCCGTCCGACCAAAGGCGCGCTGCAACAATCCTGGGAAAGCCGGAGCGCGGCCTTCCCGCGCGCGGCCCGCCGAGGGACGAACGCGCCTCCCCGCGACGGCGACGCACGCTTCGTATGCTCGCTCCGCCCCGCACGGCACGCGCCCATGCTCGATTCCCTCCTCGTCCGTCGCCGTCCGTACGTCTTGTCCTTCGCCGCGTCGCTCCTGATCGCGCTGCCCGCAGCTGCCCAGGAGCCCGAGTCGCCTCCGGCACCCGCGACCGACGCGCCTGCGGCGGCGGCCGAGCCTGCGGTGGCGAAGCCTGATCCCGACGCGGTCTTCGCGGCGGTCGCCGGGAGCACGCCCTGGCGTCTGCTCGGTACCGCGAACATGGGCGGGCGCGTCACCGACGTCGAGGCGCATCCCGACCAACGCAACATCTGGTACCTCGGCACCGCGTGCGCGGGAGTGTGGAAGACGGTCAACGCAGGGACGACCTGGGAGCGCGTGTTCCAAGGCGAAGGCAGCGCGTCGATCGGCGACGTCGCGGTCGCGCCGAGCAACCCCGACGTCGTCTGGGTCGGCACCGGCGAGGAGAACGCGCGCAACTCGGTGACCTTCGGCGACGGCGTCTACAAGTCGACCGACGGCGGCAGGACCTTCGCACACATGGGCCTGCGCGAGTCGCTGCAGACCGGGCACATCGCGATCCACCCGCGCGACGCCGACATCGTCTTCGTCGCGGCGCTCGGTCGCTTCTGGGGCGCGAACCCCGATCGCGGCGTCTTCCGCACCAAGGACGGCGGCAAGACCTGGCAGAAGGTGCTCTACGTCGACGACGCGACCGGCGCGATCGACGTGCGCGTCGACCCGCTCGAACCGTCGATCGTGCACGCGTGCCTGTACCAGGTGCGCCGCGACGAGTTCTGCTCCAACGATCCCGCGGTGCGCTTCGGCGAACACGCCGGCTACTACCGCAGCGAGGACGGCGGCGACACCTGGACCCGCGTCACCGCGGGCCTGCCGACCTGCAAGTGGGGTCGTTCGGGACTCACCGTGTTCGCGCCCGATCCGCAGAAGCTCTACCTGATCATCGAGTCCGAGCGCAGCGGCTGGGCGACCGGCAGCCAGCGCATGCGCGGCGACGACGAGTCGGGCAACGCGTATCTCGGCGTGCAGGCGGAGAACCCGCCCGAGGGCGACGGCGCGAAGCTGACCTCGATCACGAAGGATGGCCCCGCCGCGACGGCCGGGCTGCAGTCGGGCGATCTCGTCGTGGCGCTCGGCGAGGAGTCGATCGAGACCTGGCCCGATCTCCAGCGCGCGATCCGCCGCGCCAAGGGCGGCGAGAAGGCGAAGCTAAAGGTGAAGCGCGACGGACAGGACCTCGAGATCGAGGTGACCTGGGGCACGCGCGAAGGCGAAGGCGAGACCGACGCCGACCCGTACGCCGGTCCCTACTCCGGGCGGCTCTACGGCCAGCGCGAGAACGTCCAGCTCCGGCAGGGCAAGGACGGCCACGAGACCGGCGGCGTGTTCCGCTCCGAGGATCGCGGCGTCACCTGGAAGCGGGTCAACAGCCTCACCGATCGGCCGTTCTACTTCAGCAAGCTCGCGGTCGACCCGGGCAACGTCGACGTCATCTGGTCGTGCGGCGTGCCGGTCTTCAAGAGCACCGACGGCGGCAAGCGTTTCCGTCAGGTGCAGCGTTCGATCCACGTCGACTTCCACGCGCTGTGGGTCGATCCGAAGGACGGCGACCACGTCCTGCTCGGTGGCGACGGCGGCCTGCACGAGACGCACGACGGCGCGCGCACCTGGGCGCACGTCGACAACCTCTCGCTCGGCCAGTGGTACCACGTCGACGTCGACACCTCCGACCCTTACCGCGTCTACGGCGGCCTGCAGGACAACGGCACCTGGGGTGGGCCGGTGCTGACCCGATGGACCGAGGGCATCGCCATCGGTGACTGGGTCACGCTCGCCGGCGGCGACGGCTTCGGCGCGGCGGCCGACCAGACCGAAGCCGGCATCGTGATCTGCACCAGCCAGAACGGCGGTCTCGTGCGCGCGGATCTGCGCAACGGCGGCAACGGCGGCGTGCGCAAGCCCGGCGATGCCGGTCCATTCAACTGGGACACCCCGTTCTTCCTCTCGCCTCACAACCAGAAGATCCTCTACTTCGCCGGCCGCAGGGCCGTGCGTTCCCTCGACCAGGGCCGCAACAGCACGAGCATCTCGCCCGAACTCGGTTTGACGAAGCGCGGCACCGCGACGGCGATGGCGGAGTCCCCGCTCGAAGCGGGCCTGCTCTACGCCGGCACCGACGACGGTGCGTTCTGGCGCAGCCGTGACGGCGGCGCCAACTGGGAGGAGATCCACGACAAGGTCACCGGCCTGCGCGGACCGCGCTACGTGTCGTCGATCCACCCGTCGCGTCACGAGGCGGGCCGGGTCTACGTGACCTTCGACGGCCATCGCAGCGACGACAACTCGACCTACGTCTTCGTGTCCGAGGACCACGGCGACAGTTGGCGTTCGCTGACGGAGTCATTGCCCAAAGAGCAGCCGTGTTTCTGCGTCGTCGAGGATCCGCGCGTCGAGGACTTGCTGTTCCTCGGCACCGAGACGACGTGCTGGGCGTCGCGCGACCGCGGCACGTCCTGGCATCGCTTCGCCAAGGAACTGCCGACGGTCCAGGTGCGCGACCTCGTGATCCAGGACCGCGACGCCGATCTCGTTGCCGCGACCCACGGCCACGGCGCTGCCGTCATCGACATCTCCGCGCTGCGGCAGATCGACGCCGACACCGGCAAGGACGGCGTACACCTGTTCCGCCCCGAACTCGTCACGCGCTGGGTGATGCGCAGCCGCGGCACGCAGGGCAATCGTGAGTGGTTCTCGGCCAATCCGCCGTCGGGCGCGACGATCCGCGTCTGGACGCAGCAGGCGCCGCCGGCAAACACGCGGGTCGCCATCCTCGACATCCGCGGCGAGACGGTCGCCACGCTCGATCTCGCCGAGGAATCCGGCGCTCAGACGCTGCGCTGGGAGATGCGAGGAGCCGGCCGTCGCCGCGGCCGCGAGGTCGAGGCCGGCAGCTACGCCGCACGCCTCACGATCGGCGAGAAGTCCTGGTCCGTGCCGATCACCGTCCGCGACGACCCCAGCGCCGCGAGCCATCCCTTCGCCGAAGCCGCCTTCCCCACGACGCGCCAGTGATCCGACCGGAGTCCGCCACGATGAACAACTCTCGCTCCGCGTCGCTCCGCCGCGCGACGTCGTCCGCCCTCTTCGCCGCCCTGTCGCTCGCGTCGCTCGCTTTCGCCCAGGACAAGGCGCTCCTCGCCGAGAAGGTCTTCGCGCAACCGCAGTGGCGCGAGATCGGACCGGTGAACTACACCGGCCGCATCGTCGACCTCGACGTCGATCCGCGCGACCGCTCGGTGTGGTACGTCGCGAGTGCCACCGGCGGGCTGTGGAAGACCGAGAACGAAGGCGCCACGTTCAGGCCCTCGTTCACCGACCAGCGCAGCTACTCGATCGGCGACCTCGCGATCGCGCCGTCGGCCCCCGACACGCTGTGGATCGGGTCCGGTGAAGCGAACAACCAGCGCAGTTCGTACTGGGGCGACGGCGTCTACAAGTCGACCGACGCCGGCAAGACCTGGGCGAACGTCGGACTCGCCGGCACCGACCACATCGGTCGCATCGCGGTGCATCCGACCAATGCCGACATCGTGTTCGTCGCCGCGCTCGGCTCGCTCTACCGCGCCAACGACGACCGCGGTCTCTACCGCAGCAAGGACGGCGGCAAGACCTGGGAGCGCGTCAAGCACGTCAGCGCGGACGTCGGCTTCGTCGACGTCTGCATCGACCCCGCCAAGCCCGAGCGCGTGATCGCCGCGAGCTACGAACGGCGTCGCCGCGCCTGGCACTTCAAGGAAGGCGGCGAGGGCAGCCGCGCCTGGCTGAGCGAGGACGGCGGCGACACCTGGAACGAGGTGAAGGGGCTGCCCGACGGCTCGGTCGGTCGGATCGGCATCGCGTTCGCGCCGTCCGACAGCCAGGTCGCGTACGCGATCGTCGAGAACCTCAACCCCGCGACGAACACCCGCCGCGAGGAACCCGACCGGACCGAGCGCGGGCGCGACACGGAGCCCGCGCCGGACGCCGCGGCGCCCGCAGCGCGGCCGATCGGCCGCGAGGTCTATCGCTCGCAGGACGGCGGCCTGACCTGGAAGAAGTCCAGCACGCGCCGCGTGGGCGGCGAGCCCCACTACTACTACGGGCAGGTGCGCGCCGACCCGCGCAACGCCGACCGCGTGTTCGTGCTGGGCGTGAACGTGTCGGCCTCCGACGACGGCGGCAAGACCTGGCGCACCAACTTCGCGCGCGGTCTGCACGTCGATCATCACGCGCTGTGGATCGATCCGCAGGATCCAGGCCGCACGCTGCTCGGCAACGACGGCGGACTCGCGATCACCTACGACGGCGGCAGCACGTGGAAGCACTTCCCGAAGCTGCCCATCGGGCAGGTGTATTCGATCGGCGTCGACCTCCGCGATCCGTACACCGTCTACGGCGGCACGCAGGACAACGGCACCTGGGGCATCCCCTCGCGCAGCATGACCAACGAGGCGATCGGCCGCGCGAATGCGATGCGCATCGACGGCGGCGACGGCTTCTGCGTGCAGGTCGATCCGAACGACCCCGACGTGACCTACAGCGAGTCGCAGTTCGGCGGCATGAGCCGGCAGAACCTGCGGACCGGCGAGCGCCGCGGCATCCGCCCGAACGCGCCGCGCGGATCGCCGGCGCTGCGCTTCAACTGGATGACCCCGATCCTGCTGTCGCCGCACAACCCGCACACGGTGTACGCCGGCAGCCAGATGCTCCATCGGTCGCGCAACCGCGGCGACGACTGGGAGGCGATCAGCAAGGACCTCACGACCGCCGATCCGGAGAAGCTCGCGGGCAACGTGCCGCACTGCACGATCACGACGATCGAGGAATCGCCGGTGCAGGCCGATCAACTCTGGGTCGGCACCGACGACGGCAAGGTCTGGACCTCGAAGAACGGCGGGCGCGACTGGATCGACCTGTCCGACCGCTTCCCGGACTGCCCGTCGCACCTCTGGGTGAGCCGCGTCGCCTGTTCGCCGCACGACGCGCAGCGCGCGTACGTGTCGTTCACGGGCTACCGCGAGGACGACCGCAAGCCGTACCTCTACCTGACCACCGACGGCGGCACGTCGTTCACGAGCATCGTCAACGACCTGCCGGCGGGTGAATCGATCAACGTGGTGCGCGAGCACCCGCGCAACGCCGATTGCGTGCTCGTGGGCACCGAGTCGGGCGTGCGCGTCTCGGTCGACGGCGGTGGGACCTGGTTCGCGCTCGGTACCGGACTGCCGTCCGTCGCCGTGCACGACCTGCTCGTGCATCCGCGCGACGAGGACGTCGTGATCGGCACACACGGACGCGGCTGTTGGGTCCTCGACGCGACGGTGCTCGCCGAACTCGACGCCGAGATCCTGCAGCAACCCTTCCACCTCTTCGCTGCCCGCGACGGCTTCGGCACGAAGCGCGTGTTCCCGTCGATCCGCTACCCGGCGGCGGCGGACTGGCGCGCGCCGACGGCGCCGTCGCAGCCGCAGTTCCGCTACTGGATCGGCCCGGACTTCGACGGCGAGGTCACGCTCCGCGTGCTCGACGCGACCGGCAACGAACTGTGGTCGGCGCGCGGCGAGAGCGGAGCCGGTCTCCACCAGATCGCGTGGGGCGGCGGCGGCGGACGCGGTCGCGGCGGGTTCCCCGGCATCTTCGGCGGCGGCGGCGGAGGTCGCGGCGGCAGCGGCGGGCCAGGGCAGTACCGCTGCGAACTCGTCGCCGGCGACCAGACTCTGCACCGCGCGTTCACCGTGCACCCGGCTCCGGGCGGCGGCGGCGGCTCGACGGGCGACGACGAGGACGAAGCGGGTGGCGCGGCCGAGCGGCGCGACTTCTGATCGCCGACTACGCCCGCGGTTCGTCGTCGTCGCCGTCGCCGTCGCCGTCGCCGTCGATGTCGCCGTCGTCCGTGTCGTCTCCCTCCATCTCGTCGATCGTGTCGTCGAGCATGCCCCGCTCCTGCACCATCAGCAGGTCGCCGAGGAACGCGGTGAGCCAGCGGATCCGCAGCAGCGCGATGTCGCGGTCGAGGTCGCCGAGTTCGCCGGGATTGCGCTGCAACTCCTCCTGGCTCAGCCCGGACGAGCCGTAGAGGGACTGCACCGCGCCGTTGAGCGCCGCCTCGAACGCGGGGCGGTGTGCGGCGGGGATCGTCAACGCGAAGGTGTCCCCCGGTCCGTCCGGTTCCCAACGCAGGGCCGCCAGGTCGGACCGCACGGTCTCCGCGCGCGACGCGATCAGGTGGAGAAGATCGGGCGTCGAGAGGCGCCGCCACTGCGCCTCCTCCTCGTCGTCTTCGAATGTCCGCGGCGCGAGCCGCTCACGCGCGCGCGGATCCTCGGACTCGAGCAGCGCGGGGACCCGGCCGAGCGTGTCGGCGAAGAGCAGCGGCATTCCGGTGACGTGCACGTCGCCGTTCTCGTCCATCACCAGGCGCATGGTGGTACGTCGCCGCGGCGATCGTTCATTCCGGGCTCGGCTCGAGCGTGGCGATCAGGTGCCGCCCCTGGAGCTTCTGGACGTGGCCCTCGGCGCGCTCGCGCGCTCCGGTCCAGACGACCGAACGGCCGGTCTGGTGCACCTCGAGCATGAGTTCCTGCGCTTTCGCGTGCGGGTAGGCGAAGACCTCCATGAAGACCTTCGTCACGTACTCCATCAGCGTGACCGGGTCGTCGTGCACGACGACGTTCCACGGCCGTCCGACCCGGGTCAGGGTCGCGGTGTCGGTCTCGGTCTCCGTCGCGGCGACGGTCGTGCGCGGACGCAGCAGCGTCTTCACGACCGCAGCGTAGCGCGCGGCTCAGCGCCGCCGCCAGAAGCTCGGCATCACCAACACGAGCAGCGCGAGGAACTCGAGCCGGCCGAGGACCATCAAGAGCGCGAGGAGGAGCTTGCTGCCGTCGTGGAGGAGACCGAACGAACCGAAGGGCCCGACGTCGATCCCGCCGGGATTCGCGATCGTGAACTCGGCGCCGTGCGCGACCACGGCGGTCACGCCCGGCCCCGCGCAACTGATCGAAGTGACGCACGCCGACATCGCCGAGAGCAGATCGAGCCGCGGATCGAAGCTCAGGGCCAGCCCGCCGAGACCGACGGCGAGTCCGAAGACCGCCACGATCGCCAGCAGGCTCGCCACCTCGCGGGAGTCGAAGACCTGCTCTTCGAGCTTCACGAGTTCGACGGCACGCGGTCGGACGAACGCACGCAGTCGGTTCATGCAGACCCGCCACACGACGAGCGCCCGGACGACCTTGATGCCGCCCGATGTGGAGCCCGTGCACCCGCCGATGAACATCAGCAGCACGACCATGAGGACGATCGGTGTCGGCCAGCAGTTGAAGTTCGCCGTGGCGAACCCGGTGCAGGTCATCACGCTGGTCAGGTTGAACGCAGCGTCGCGCAGGCACGTGCCGAGCAGGGAGTAATCGCGCGCCCCTCCGACGACCTCGGGGCCGGGGACCACTCCTCCCCAGGTCCACAGGATCACGGTTGCGACGAGGATCGCCGAGCCGAGGATGCGGAGGAAGCCGCGCAACTCGGGATCGCGCCAGAGGCGGGTCCAGCCCGCTCCGCCTTCGACGATCGCGTCACGGAGCAGGAGGAAGTTGCTCGCCGCCAGCACCATGAACACGATCACGATGACGTCGACGGTGACGCTCTGGTACTCGGCGATCGAGTAGTCGCGCGTCGAGAACCCGCCGGTCGGCATCGTCGTCATCGCGTGGCACATCGACTCGAAGAGCGGCATCCCGCCGGCGAGCCACAACAGGACGATCTGGGCGAGCGTCAGCACCAGGTAGGTGAGGAACAAGTGCCGGCCGTGGCGCAGCATCTGCGGGCGCATGCGCGGGTCCGAGACGCCGACCTGCTCGCTCTCGAGCAGCGTGAACGGCGCGATCCCGAGCGCGGGGAGCAACACCACGAACATCAGGATGATCCCGAGTCCCCCCACCCACTGGATCGCGGAGCGCCAGAGCAGGAGGCTCTGTGGGAGTTCGTGCACCGCGCGTCCGTCCGGCGCGCCGAATACGCTCGCTCCGCAGGTCGTCAAGCCGCTGACGCACTCGAAGATCGCGTCGGCCATCCTCGGCAGCGCTCCCGATGCGAGGAACGGGATCGCCCCGAGTACACCCGCGACGAGCCAGGTCAGGGCGACGACGAGGAGACTCTCGCGCCGGTAGATCTCGGCGCGCGCCCCCCGCCCGACCCACAGGAGCGAGGTCCCGCCCGCGCCGCCGATCGCAAGCATCCACAGGAAACCCGCGCGCGCGTCGATCCCCCCCGCGGGGACCTCGAAGCACGCCATCGCCAAGGCCGGCGTCGCCGACGCGGTGAAGAACAGGACGACCCGGCCGAGGATCCCCGCGACGAGCCGGCGGTTCATCGCGCGAGCTCGCGGGGCAAGGCGGCGTTCCGCGCGCGGCGGCGGTCTCTGGCCTCGGGCATGGGCGCGCTATGTCAACCGATCGCGGCACCCGGAATCAACAGGCAGGCATCAACAGGCAGGCCGCCGCCTCGCAAGATCTCACCCGAAGCGCCCGGTGATGTAGTCCTCGGTCTCCTTCAGGCGGGGCTTCTGGAACAGGTCGGCGGTCGGACCGAACTCGACGATCCGGCCGAGGTACATGAACGCGGTGCAGTCGCTCGTCCGCGAGGCCTGTTGCATGTTGTGCGTGACGATCACGATCGTGTAGTCGCCGCGCAGGTCCTGCATCAGGTCCTCGATGCGGCCCGTCGCGATCGGGTCGGGCGCGGAGCACGGCTCGTCCATCAGCAGGATCTCGGGATCGGCGGCGATCGCCCGCGCGATGCACAGCCGCTGCTGCTGGCCGCCGGAGAGACCGAGCGCGCTGTCCTCGAGCCGGTCCTTGACCTCGTCCCAGAGGGCGGCGCCGCGCAGCGCGCGCTCGGCGGCCTCGCGCAGCACCCGCCGATCGCGTTCGCCGTCGATCCGGAGCGCGTAGACGACGTTCTCGACGATCGACATCGGGAAGGGATTGGGCTTCTGGAACACCATCCCCATCCGCTTCCGCAGTTCGATCACGTCGACGCCCGGCGCGTAGATCGGATCACCGTTGAGCCGCATCTCGCCGGTCACGCGCACGCTGTCGATGAGGTCGTTCAGGCGATTCATCGAGCGCAGGAGCGTGCTCTTGCCGCAACCCGAGGGCCCGATCAGCGCCGTGATCTTCCCGCGCGGCACGACGAAGGCGTTGTCGTGAAGCGCTTGCTTCGGTCCATACCAGAGGTTGAAGCGCTCGATCTGCAGGCAAGGGTCCTCGGCGAGGATCGCCTCGTGCGTGATCGTCTCCACCGGTTCACCGGCCTGGATGCGTTGGAGGCGGCTCCGCGGTTTCGCGTCGCTGCCCGCCTTCCCGATCGCGGTCGGTGCGTTTGGTTCGAGCATGGGCATCTTGGACCGGCTGTGGGGATCAGAACGCCGCGGACACGAAGCGACGGCGGAGACGGGATCGGAGCCGGATCGCGGCGAGGTTCAGCAGCCCGATCGTCGCGATCAGCAGCAGGGTCGTCGTGTAGACCAGCGACTTCGCGGCCTCGGAGTTCTGGCTCTGGAACCCGAGGTCGTACACGTGGAAGCCGAGGTGCATGAAGCTCTGGTCCGCGCCGAACGGCGGCGTGGTCGCGAACGGCAGTTCCGGCGCGAGCTTGACCGCGCCGACCAGCATCAGCGGCGCGACTTCGCCGGCGCCGCGCGCCATCGCGAGGATCGCTCCGGTCATGATCCCCGGCAACGCGCGCGGCAGGACGATGCGCCGGATCGTCTGCCACTTGCTCGCGCCGCAGGCATAACTGCCTTCCCGCATCGAGTTCGGCACCGCGGCGAGGGCCTCCTCGGTCGCGACGATGACGACCGGCGCGGTCATCAAGGCGAGCGTCAGCGACGCCCACAGGAGTCCGCCCTTGCCGAAGGTCGGCGCCGGCAGCTTCGCTGCGAAGAACAACTCGTCGATCGACGCGCCGACGATGTAGCAGAAGAACCCGAGCCCGAAGACGCCGAAGACGATGCTCGGCACTCCGGCGAGGTTGTTCACCGCGATCTTGATCATCGAGATCACCGGCCCGGCCTTCGCGTACTCGCGCAAGTAGAGCGACGCGAGCACGCCGAACGGCACGACGGCGAGGCACATGATCAACGTCATCAGGACGGTGCCGAAGATCGCCGGGAAGATCCCGCCCTCCGCGTTGGCCTCGCGCGGTTCGCCGGCGACGAACTCCCACCAGCGATCGAGGAAGACCGCGACGCGCGAGACGAAGCCCAGGCGGTTCGCGGGATACGCGCGCACGATCTCGCCGAGCGGCACGCCGCGCTCGAGACCGGGCCGCGAGGTGTCGAGCCACAGGAGCCACTGCGCGGCCTCGCGCTCGAGCTCCGCCATGCGCGCGGCGATCGCCGCGATCTCCCGTCCGGCGTCGGCCTCCGCCGCCTCGACCCGTACGACGACGTCCGCCAAGGTCCGGTCCGGAGCGCCGAGGTCGCGCTCGACCGCGGCCAGACGACGTTCCGCGATCGCGAGGGTTTCGGCGTCGTGGTGAGCGCGCGCCGACCGCAGTTCGTCGTAGGCGGCCTCCCACGCCGGACCCGGCGGATGCTCGAGCATCGCCTCGCGCAGTCGCAGTCGTTCGCGCTCGAGCCGGGCGTTGACCGCCCCCATCTCGTGTTCGCGCACGTCGTGGGCGCGGGCGACGATCGATCGGACCCTGGCGTGATGCCGTTCGAACTCGCGCCACGCCGCGGCCTCGCCGTACCAGGCCTCGGCCACGGCGCGCACGCGATCGCCGTCGGTCAGGGCTTCTTGCGCGACGAGGACCGTGCGCCGTTTGCCGTGGATCCGCCGTTCGACGATCAACGCGAGTCGGGCGCCGTCCGCGGGGCGGAGTTCCGCGAGGCGAAGCCGCGCTTCCTCGTGGGAATCCGCCTGGTCGTAGTCCTCGTCCCTGCGATCGGCGAGCA